>NZ_CAJYGK010000050.1 GCF_913773725.1 uncultured Aquabacterium sp.
ACTGGGACAAGCACGTCGGCCAGAGCGACAACGTGCTCGTGAACTTCGCCGCCTGGGGGCTGGTGATGACGGGCAAGGTCGTCAACCTCGACCAGCCCACGAACGGCAAGGCCGGCAGCGTCATCAACCGCCTGGTGCAACGATCCAGCGAGCCGGTGATCCGCGCGGCCATGAACCAGGCCATGAAGCTCATGGGCAAACAGTTCGTGCTGGGCCGCACCATCGAAGAAGCCCTGACCAACGGCCGACCGCAGCGCAAGCTGGGCTACACCTACTCCTTCGACATGCTGGGCGAGGCTGCGCTGACCGCCGCGGATGCCGACAAGTACATGGCCGACTACCGCGAAGCCGTGATGGCCGTCGGCAAGGAGCCGCAGGTGGGCCCCGGCCCGCGCCCCTCGGTGTCGATCAAGCTGTCGGCACTGCATCCGCGCTATGAAGTGGCCCAGCGCGAACGCGTGCTGACCGAACTGTTCGCCCGCGTGCGCGACCTGGCCACGCTGGCCCGCAGCCTGAATGTCGGCATCACGATCGACGCCGAAGAAGCCGACCGACTGGAGCTGTCGCTGCACCTGTTCGAGAAGCTGCTGCGGGATCCGGCCATCAGCGGCTGGGGCGAGTTCGGCCTGGTCGTGCAGGCGTACTCCAAGCGCTGCCTGCCGGTGCTGGTGTGGCTGACCACGCTGGGCAAGACGCTGGGCCAGCGCATCCCCGTGCGCCTGGTCAAGGGTGCCTACTGGGACAGCGAGATCAAGGCCTGCCAGCAAGCAGGCCTGAAGGACTACCCCGTCTTCACGCGCAAGGAGGCGACCGACACGTCCTATCTGGCGTGCGCCCGCTACCTGCTGAGCCCGCACACCGACGGCGTCATCTACCCGCAGTTCGCCACACACAACGCACACACCGTCACCTGCATCCTGTCGATGGCCGGCGGGCGCGCCTTCGAGTTCCAGCGCCTGCACGGCATGGGTGACGCGCTCTACGACACCGTCATGGCGCAACGCAAGGTGAACGTGCGCATCTACGCGCCCGTGGGTGCCCACCGGGACCTGCTGCCCTACCTCGTGCGCCGCCTGCTCGAGAACGGCGCCAACTCCTCGTTCGTGCACCAGCTGGTCGACCCCAGCGTGCCGGTGGCCGACCTGATCCACCACCCGGTGCGCGTGCTGTCGCAGCACGGCAGCATCCGCAACGACCGCATCCCCCTGCCGCCCGACCTTTTCGGCGCCACACGACGCAACTCCCAAGGCATCAACATGAACATCCAAGCGCAATGGGGCCCGCTGCAGCAGGCCTTCGACCAGCAACTGCAACGCACCTGGACGGCTGCGCCGCTCATCGCCGGCGAGCGCCAGCACAGCGACCGGGTCCACAGCATCGCCTGCCCTTACGACCTGACCCGCACCGTGGGCCAGGTGCAGTTCGCCACCGCCGAGATGGCCGCCCGCGCCCTCGACGGACTGGCCGCAGCCTGGCCGCGCTGGAACGCCACCGCAGTGGCCGACCGCGCCGCCATCCTGGACCGTCTGGCCACCTTGCTGGAAACCCATCGCCCCGAGCTGATGGCGCTGTGCACCCTGGAAGCCGGCAAGAGCCTGCAGGACGGCATCGACGAAGTGCGCGAAGCGGTCGACTTCTGCCGCTACTACGCCGAACAGGCCCGCACCCGCCTGCACCGCGAGGTGCTGCCCGGCCCCACGGGCGAGCGCAACGAACTCTTCCACGAAGGCAAGGGCATCTTCGTGTGCGTGAGCCCGTGGAACTTCCCGCTGGCCATCTTCCTGGGCCAGATTGCCGCCGCCCTGGTGGCCGGCAACGCCGTGCTGGCCAAGCCCGCCGAGCAGACCAGCCTCATCGCTGCCCGCACCATCGAGCTGGCCCTGGAAGCCGGCTTGCCCAAGGACGTGATCGCCCTGCTGCCCGGTGACGGAGCCGAGCTGGGCGGCGTGTTCTGCCGCGACGTGCGCGTGGCCGGCGTGTGCTTCACCGGCTCGACCGACACCGCCCGCATCATCAACCGACAGCTGGCCCTGCGCGACGGCCCGATCGCCACGCTGATTGCCGAGACCGGTGGGCAGAACGCGATGCTGGTGGATTCGACTGCGCTGCCCGAGCAGGTCGTCAAGGACGCGGTGGCCTCGGCCTTCACCAGCGCCGGCCAGCGCTGCTCGGCCCTGCGCGTGCTGTACGTGCAGCGCGACATCGCCGACCGCGTGATCGACCTCATCCAGGGCGCGATGGCCGAGTTGAAGGTGGGCCCCACCCATCTGCGCGAAAACGACGTCGGCCCGGTGATCGACGCCGAGGCGCGCGAAGGCCTGATCGCCCACATCAACAAGCTGAAGGCCGAAGGTCGCCTGGTGGCCGAAGCCAAACTGCCCGCAGGCCTGAACGGCCACTTCGTGGCGCCGGTTGCCTTCGAAATCGACAGCATCGCCAGCCTGGCCAAAGAGCAGTTCGGCCCCATCCTGCACATCGTTCGCTATGATGCGGCCGCGCTTGACCAGGTGATCGCGGACATCAACGCCACGGGCTACGGCCTGACGATGGGCGTGCACAGCCGCAACGACGAAACGGCCCGCCGCATTGAAGCGGCCGCGCGCGTCGGCAACCTGTACGTCAACCGCAACCAGATCGGCGCGGTGGTCGGCGTGCAGCCCTTCGGGGGCTGCGGCTTGTCCGGTACGGGTCCGAAGGCCGGTGGCCCGTCCTACCTGCTTCGCTTCACCAACGAAAGAACAACGACCGTCAACACGACGGCGGTGGGCGGCAACGCCTCCCTGCTGTCGCTGGCACACGGCTGATCCCCGCTGCGCTTCCCTCAACCTGCCCAGAAGTCCCCTTGAGGGGGATCCACGTCCATGAGCTTTGCCAACCCCACCCTGATCACCTTTGTGGTCTACATTGCCGCGATGGTGCTGATCGGCTTCATCGCCTATCGGTCCACCAAGAACCTGTCGGACTACATCCTGGGGGGGCGAAGTCTGGGCAGTTTCGTGACCGCCCTGTCGGCCGGCGCCTCCGACATGAGCGGTTGGCTGCTCATGGGCCTGCCGGGCGCGCTGTTCGTTGCCGGCGTGTCGGAAAGCTGGATCGCCACCGGGCTCATCATCGGCGCCTGGCTGAACTGGTACTTCGTGGCCGGCCGCCTGCGCGTTCACACCGAGCACAACGGCAACGCCCTGACGCTGCCGGACTACTTCAGCCACCGCTTCGAGGACAACAGCCGCGTGCTGCGCATCCTGTCCGGCCTGGTGATCCTGGTGTTCTTCACCATCTACTGCGCATCCGGCGTCGTGGCCGGTGCGCGCCTGTTCGAAAGCACCTTCGGCATGAGCTACGAAACCGCCCTGTGGGCCGGCGCCGCGGCCACCATTGCCTACACCTTCGTCGGCGGTTTCCTGGCCGTGAGCTGGACGGACACCATCCAGGCCAGCCTGATGCTGTTCGCCCTCATCCTCACGCCCATTGCCGTGATGCTGGCCACCGGCGGCATCGACCCGACGCTGGCCGCGATCGAGATGAAGAACAGCGAGGCCTTCAACCTGTTCAAGGGCACGACCGCCATCGGCATCGCCTCCCTCATGGCCTGGGGCCTGGGCTACTTCGGTCAACCGCACATCCTGGCGCGCTTCATGGCCGTGGATTCGGTCAAGTCCATCCCCAAGGCCCGCCGCATCGGCATGGCCTGGATGATCGTGTGCCTGGTGGGCGCCATGGCCGTCGGCTTCTTCGGCATCGCCTACTTCTCGGCGCATCCGGATCAGGCTCAGGCCGTGACCGAGAACCCGGAACGCGTGTTCATCGAGCTGGCGAAGATCCTGTTCAACCCGTGGGTGGCCGGTGTGCTGCTGTCGGCCATCCTGGCCGCGGTGATGAGCACGCTGAGCTGCCAGCTGCTGGTGTGCTCCAGCGCCTTGACCGAAGACTTCTACAAGCCCTTCTTCCGCCCGAACGCCTCTGAAAAGGAACTCGTGTGGGTGGGCCGCGCCATGGTGTTCGCCGTGGCCGTGATCGCCATCATGCTCGCGACCAACCCGAACAACCGCGTGCTGGGCCTGGTGTCCTACGCCTGGGCAGGCTTCGGCGCCGCCTTCGGCCCGCTGGTGCTGTTCTCGGTCCTGTGGAAGGGCATGACCCGCAACGGCGCGCTGGCCGGCATGCTGGTCGGTGCCGTCACCGTGATCGTGTGGAAGCAGTTCGGCTGGCTGGGCCTGTACGAAATCATCCCGGGCTTCATCCTGGCCAGCATCGCCATCGTGGTCTTCAGCCTGATCGGCCCGAAGCCCACCAAGCGCATGGTGGTGCGCTTCGAGCGCGCCGACCGCGAGCACGCCGCGAGCTGATCGCGCCGACAGAAACAGACGGGGCCTTGTGCCCCGTTTTCTTTTCCAGCGTTTCTCTTCAACCACAGGAGGTTTTCTTGAGCACCGCTCGTTTCCCGTCCTACATCGACCCCGCCCATCCCGGCCCCTGGGGCATGTTTCTGGAACAGCTCGATCGCGTCGAGCCCCATCTGGGCCCGCTCGCGCGCATGATGGACACGCTGCGCCGACCGAAGCGCATCCTCGCTGTCGACGTACCCATCCACCGCGATGACGGCACGATCTACCACGTCGAAGGCTACCGGGTGCAGCACAACCTGTCGCGCGGCCCCGGCAAGGGCGGCGTGCGCTACCACCCCGACGTCAACCTGTCCGAGGTGATGGCGCTGGCCGGCTGGATGACGATCAAGAACGCCGCCGTGAACCTGCCCTTCGGCGGCGCCAAGGGCGGCATCCGCGTCGACCCGGCCACGCTGTCCCAGGCCGAACTGGAGCGCCTGACCCGTCGCTACACCAGCGAGATCGGCGTGGTCATCGGCCCGGACCGCGACATCCCCGCGCCGGACGTCAACACCAATGAACAGACCATGGCCTGGATGATGGACACCTACTCCATCAACCAGGGCGCCACACAGACGCGTGTGGTGACGGGCAAGCCCATCTCGATGGGCGGCAGCCTGGGCCGTCGCGAGTCGACCGGCCGTGGCTGCTTCGTGGTGGCGCGTGAGGCCATGCGCAAGCTCGACATCCCGATGGCGGGCGCGCGCGTGGCCATCCAGGGCTTCGGCAACGTCGGCAGCGCCGCGGCTCGGGCCTTCCATGCGGCAGGTGCGCGCATCGTGGCCGTACAGGACGCCACCGGCACCGTGTACAACGAGTCGGGCATCGACCCCGCCGCGCTGGATCGCCATCTGCGCCAGGACGGTGGGCGCGTCGCCGACTTCCCGGCCGCCACCGCCATCGCCGCCGAAGAATTCTGGGCACTGCCGTGCGAAGTGCTGCTGCCCGCCGCCCTCGAAGGCCAGATCACGCGGGACAACGCCCACGCGGTGAAGGCGCGCCTGGTGGTCGAGGGCGCCAACGGCCCGACCACCCCGCACGCCGAGGACATCCTGCTGGACAAAGGCTGCCTGGTGCTGCCCGACGTGCTGGCCAACGCCGGCGGCGTGACCGTGAGCTACTTCGAGTGGGTGCAGAACGCGTCGAGCTTCTTCTGGACGGAGGACGACATCAACGCGCGACTGGATCGCGTGCTGACCGAGGCCTTCGAGGCCATCTGGTCGGTGGCGCGCGAGCGCCAGGTGCCGCTGCGCACGGCGGCCTTCATCACCGCGTGCAGCCGGGTGCTCGAGGCCCGCGCCATGCGCGGGCTCTACCCCTGAGCCTTACTTGTACTGGGCCAGCGCGGCCTTGAGCCGCGTGGTCACGGCGTCGCGCAGCGCCTTGGGCGACGCCACCTCGACCTCGGCGCCGTGGCGCAGCACGTCCATGGCGAGCTCGGTCACCTCGACATACGGCACCTTGAGCTCGTAGCGGCCATCGGGCAGCACGCGGGTCTTCTGGTCAGGGTGCCACTCTTCGCGCGACACCCACTGGGCCGCCTCGGCACTGAACACCAGCGTGGCCCAGTTCACCTTGCTGCCGGCGAAGATGCCGTAGCCGCCGTCCAGTTCCTGCTCGACGCGCTTGAGGCTGATGTCGCGGGCCTTCTGGCCCGTGGTTTGCGCCGACTCGACCGCATCCAGGGCAAAACGCTTCAGCGCGTCGCTTTCATGGCACCAGGCATCCAGGTACCAGGTGCCGCGGTAGTGGATCAGGCGCTGAGGCGAGACCTCGCGGTCGGAGCTGGTCTTGCGGCCACGCGTCAGGTAGCGCATGGCGATGCGCTGGCGCTTGAGCAGGGCCGCGCCGATCAGCTCGAAGTGCTCGCTGGGCACCGGGCGCTTGCCCGTGCCCATGATGCGGACGCGGCGCATCAGCTCGGCGCTGTCCGAGTCGGACGTGCCCAGCAGGTGGTAGATGCGATCAAGCAAGGGCTGCAGGTGGCGCGCCAGCGTGCCGTTGCTGTCCAGGCCGGACAGCAGTTGGTGTGCGGTCAGCAGGCTGTAGAGCTCGCGCTCGTCAAACCACAGGCCGGGCAGTTCATGCTTCTGGCCCCGGAATTCCTCGCCAAAGCGGTAGAGGTTGTCCTCGCGGTGGTAGACGATGGGCGCGTCCATGCGATCCCGCAGGAACTGCAGGTCGCGCTTGAGCGTGGCGGGCGAGACCTCCAGGGCGTCCAGCATCTGCTGGAAGCTCACGCCGCCATGGTGGCGGATCAGGTTCTCGATCTTGTAGAAGCGTTCAGTGCGGTTACCCATGGCGGTATCGACTCCCAGGCTCACCCCTTGAGCCTCCAACACCGACTCTAGCAGAGTCCCCCCCCGGACAGGCAAGAGTCAGCTGCCGCCACGCGGCCATCGCACCACAGGAATCTGCCCCAGAGTGGGGCGTCAGGCACTCAGCTTGCTGCAAACAGGTCGGACTGCCGGGCCGCCAGCCAGTGATCGGCCGGCAGGCTCACCTTGGGATCCGGCAGCGGGCGCGGCACCGGACGGGGCGACAGCAGGCCACGCGTGGCAAGCGCCCAGCCCTCGGTCGCCTGGGTGTCCGGCAGACAGCGCGTTCCCTGCCCTGCTGCGGCCACGATGGTCTCGGCCTGCGCTGCAGTCAGGGCCCGCGCCACCCGCTTCCAGCGATTGAGCACCAGGCGGGTCTGCCAGGCGTCTTCCACGGCCGCCCGCAGGCTGAGTGCCGGGTGCGCGCGACGCAGCGCCCGCACCTGGGCCACGTACGCGTCGGTGAAAGCGAGCACGTCCTTGCGCAGGGCCTTGCCGGGCACATGCTGGCGCAGTTGATCAATGTGGTCGTCGAGTGCGGCGGCATCGTCGCTCTCGGCATGGGCCAACACCAGCCGGCACAACACGGCCTGCAGGGCCTGGATCGGGTTGAACACCCGCAGTCGGTTCGGCGGCAGCACCAGCATGGGCAGCACGGCCGCCTCCTGGTGCGCCAGTCGGGTGACGAACGACATCAGCACCGCCACGCGCCCCCACTGGGCCGCATCCAGGCCGTCGATCTCGCTGACGCTGCCTTCGCAGTCCCGGGCATACCGAACTGCGTCATGGAAGGCAGCATCGGCCTTGGCCTCGTTGGCGCTGCGGCTCATCACCGCCAGGTTGCCAGCGGCGTAGGCCGCGTCGTTGAAAACCCGGTCCACGGACCAGTCGGTGCCGGCGCCGGTGCCGTACGTCAGCGGCATGCGGGTCACCGGGCAGATCTCGGTGTCGATCAGTTGCAGAAAGCGGGGGGTGACCTGCTCGGTGTCGAACACGCGGCCCCGGTTGAGCGCGTTCAGCCGCACCTGCAACCATTTGCGGGCATGCCGGGTGGCGTGCAGCGTGCGTGCGCCAAAGGTTTGCCGCCCGGCTTCCACCCCCTGGGCCAGCTGAGGCCAGTTCAAGAGGGCTTCGGACGGGGGTTGGACACCGTAATGGGCGAAATCCCAGCCGAGCTCGAAGGCCAGGTCGACGCCGAAACGGGGAACGCGCGAAGTGACGAGGGTCTGCATGGGGTGCTCCTGGAACCGCGGCCCGCCCTGTGCGGCGCCGACCATGCCATGCAGTCTGACGAGCCACAGGCTCAGGGCGTGATCCTCGCACCATCCATCTGTCATCCCCCTTGGATGCGGGCCGGGCACCACCCGGGGTGCTCCATTTCGAAGCACCGGCCCGTCAGCGTGCTCCATCCTGACAAAAGCCGGTACCGACTTGATTTCGCTCAAGCCGACAGCGCGTCGGCGCCCTATCTTGGGGACACCCCGGTTGTCTTTCAGGAGAAAACAAATGACCAAACTGGTGATCCCCCTCGCCGCCCTGCTTGCTTCCTGCGCCGCGCTGGCTGCAGATCCCGCCCAGGACAAGTCCATGCTCGACCTGGCCAAGAACGCCGGCTGCATGACCTGCCACCACGTCGAACCCGGTGCCAAGGGCCCGGACGGTCTGCCCCCGATCGGCCCGCCGTGGCGCGACGTGTCGGCCAAGTACAAGGGCCAGAAGGGTGCGCTGGAACAGCTGACCCAGACGGTGATGAAGGGCTCCAATCCTTACGACAGCCACTGGAAGGGCAAGGCTTCGGGCTTGGCAATGCCGCCCAATGCCGCCGCCATCGGTGAAGCAGACGCCCGCAAGCTCGTGAAATGGATCCTGTCGCTGGAAGGCAGCAAGAAGTCCTGATCGCGATCGCCCTGATCTGCCTGTTTTTTGAGCAGACCAGGGTGTTTCCCAGGGGGCGGCACGCTTGCTCAGCCCTTCCCAACAGACTTGTCCACAGGAAACGGGGACAAGTCTGTTTTTCATTCAGCGGCGCTCGGCCCGGGCCACGCCCGCCACAACGCGCCGACCCATGCCAGTGCCACCACGGCACCTGCCAGCACGTCACTGGGATAGTGGACCTGCAGGTAGACGCGGGAGGCCCCCACCAGGGTCACGAAGGCCGCAGCGAGCAGCCAGCCGGTCAGGCGCGCGGGATGACGGCATTGCAGCAGGCAGGCCACGGCAAATGCGCAGGCCTGCATGGTGTGTGCGCTCGGAAAGCTCGGATCGATGGGCATGGTGACCAGCGGCTCGAACAGACCGGGCCGTGTGCGCGCCACCGCCAACTTCAGCGCGTGCACGATGAGGCTGGCGCCCAGCAAAGCCGCCAGCACGAAGCAGGCTGGCCCGCGCCGCCCCGGCGGGAGACGACGCGCACGCCAAGCCGCCGCGATGAGGGCGACCGGCAGCAGCACATAGAGCGACCCCAGCCAGGTCGCAACAACCATGGCCTGGTCGGCCCATGGAGAGCGCCAGCCCTGCATCCACGTGAGCAAGGCATGGTCGAACGCGATGAGATCCGGCAAAGAGAGCGGCATCATGCAGGCGCGAGGCAAACCAGGTGCCGATCTTGCCCTCAGACGGTGGTCGGGTGCCAGCACAGCCATGGGGCGCCCCGCACGCCAGGTCCGGAAACGACAAAGCCCCGGAGATCATCCGAGGCTTTGGCTTGTTCTGATGGTGCCGGTGAAAGGAATCGAACCCTCGACCTTCTCATTACGAATGAGCTGCTCTACCGACTGAGCTACACCGGCGTCCAAGACCGCTAGTCTAGCACGCCAAAATGCCCCAGGAACAGCCCGTCAGGCAGATTCGCCACAACCGCGCACACGGGCAAGGGGGTCAACGCGCCAGGCAGACCTGGTTGCGCCCACCCTGCTTGGCCTCGTACATGGCCTGGTCGGCACGGTTGATCAGATGCTGGAAGTCGGGGTGGCCGTCGTAGACCGCCACACCCACGCTGACCGTCACGTGCAGCTTGCGGCCCTGGCCCACCAGGAAGTCGGCTGCGGCAAAGCGCTCGCACAGGTCCTGCGCAATGCGCTGCGCCACGGGCGGGGTCACCTCCACCAACATCACCAGCAGTTCCTCGCCACCATAGCGGAAGACGAAGTCGCCGTTGCGCACGCTGTTGAGCACCAGCATGGCGGCCTGCTGCAGCACCATGTCGCCGGCGTCATGCCCTTCTTCGTCATTGATGCGCTTGAAGTGGTCCACATCGATGAGCAGCAGGGCAAACTGCGTGTGCCGCTCGTTGGCCAGCTTGATCTCCCGGCTCATCACCGAGGGCAGGAAACGGCGGTTGAGCAGGCGCGTCAGCGTGTCTCGGCCGTTCTCGACTTCCAGCTGGCGTTCGAACAGCGTGTTGAGCTGGAACTTCAGGTTGTCCAGCTCGGTCTGCAAGGTCATGATCAGCTGCGGTATCGGATGCCCCACCTGCTGGTCGTGCCCGCTGAGTTGCGGCAGCAGCGTGTCGTCCACCCGCTCGATGATCTCGGTGATGCTGTCGAGTTCGGGTGCGCCTTCGAACATGGCCGCCGCCTTGTGGTTGAACCACAGGCCGAATTCCGAATGGGCCAGCCGTGGCAAGGCGCCCGGGGTGGGCGAGCGGTGGAGGGCAAACAGCAGTTCCTGCCCCCATTCCAGCAGCACCGAACGCTGGCGCTCGCGCTCGACCGACATGTTCTGCCCGAGCGAGAACAACCGGTAGGCCTCATCAGTGCGCGCGCCCCGCTGCGTGTTGCGCATGTAGGCCTCGGACATCAGCTCCTGGGCCAGGTCCATCAGCAGGCCCGCATAGCGCTCGGCCTCCTGACGCAGCACCGGATCGCCACACGCCGCCGTGAGGTGCTCGACAAGGGTTCGCTTGAGCGTGCGCGCTCCACGCGCCACCAGGTGGATGGGCAGCTGGATGCGGGCATGCACCTCGCCCACATGGCGCTGATGGGCCACCAGGGTCGCCACCTCGCTGGGGCGGTCGCCATAGATCTCGCGGATCCACCGCGCCATCGAGGCCCGCAGGCGCTCATGCACCACGTCATGCGCCAGGAAGGCGCTCGCGCGCGGATGCGCCATCATCACAGCGTAGAAGCGGTCCGACAGGGCTTCGGCGTGGCGATCGGCCACTTCGGCCACCAGTTGGCGACACGCCGGTGTGGCACTGTCGACCAGCGCCTGCCACTCTTCTTCCGGTGCGTGGTGGTGCGGCGTCCCCTCGGGTGCTTGCGACGAATACTGCATGTGTGAGTGGGCAGAAGTAAAAAGGGGCCCATGGCAGGGCCCCATTGTTGCGGGCGCGTCATGCGCGCCTCCAGGCTCAACCGGTCTGCTTTGCTTCGCGGTGGTAAGCCGTCACGCGCTCCACCTCGTTCTTCGAGCCGAGGATGACGCTCACACGCTCGTGCAGGCCCTTGGGCTCGATTTCCATGATGCGCTGCAGGCCGTTGGTGGCCGCGCCGCCCGCCTGCTCCACCAGGAAGCTCATCGGGTTGGCTTCGTACATCAGGCGCAGCTTGCCGGGCTTGTTCGGCTCGCGCTTGTCCCACGGGTACATGAAGACACCGCCGCGGGTCAGGATGCGGTGCACGTCGGCCACCATCGAGGCGATCCAGCGCATGTTGAAGTCCTTGCCGCGCACACCGTCCTTGCCCTGCAGGCACTCGTCGATGTAACGCTTCACCGGGGCATCCCAATGGCGCATGTTCGACATGTTGATGGCGAACTCCTTGGTGTCTTCGGGGATCTGGACCTTGTCGGTGGTCATGACCCACGAACCCTGCTCGCGGTCGAGCGTGAACATCACGACGCCCTGCCCCACGGTCAGCACCAGCGTGGTCTGCGGGCCGTAGACGCAATAGCCGGCGCACACCTGCTCTGTGCCGGCTTGCAGAAAGCTTTCGTTGGTGACGTCGCCGCCCTTGTGCTTGAGCACCGAGAAGATGGTCCCGATCGACACGTTCACATCGATGTTGCTCGAGCCGTCCAGCGGATCGAACAGCAGCAGGTAGTCACCCTGCGGATAGTTCATGGGCACCGCATGCATGTCGTCCATTTCCTCGGACGCCATGCCGGCCAGGTGGCCGCCCCACTCGTTGGCCTCGATCAGCACCTCGTTGGCGATGATGTCCAGCTTCTTCTGGACTTCACCCTGCACGTTTTCGCTGCCGGCGGTGCCCAGCACCTCACCGAGCGCGCCCTTGTTGACGCTGATGGCGATGCGCTTGCAGGCGCGCGCCACCACTTCGATGAGCAGGCGCAGTTGCGCGGGGATCTGGGCTTCGCCGCGTTGCTGTTCGATCAGGTACTGCGTGAGGCTGATGCGTTTGGTCATGGGTTGGTGGGGTGGGTAAGAAAAAGGATTTCGCGCTCAGTCCTGCAGCGCACGGGTGACGATTTCGCGCACGTCGTCGGACAGCTCGGGGCGGGCCGCCACGCGGCTGATGGCCTCGCGGGCCGCCGTGCGGTAAGGCTCGGCCAGGCGGCGCCAGTGGTCGAGCGCCCGCGCCAGGCGGGCAGCCAGCTGCGGATTGATGCCGTCGATCTCGATGACGCGGTCGGCCCAGAACACGTAGCTGGCGGCGTCTGTGCGGTGGAAGGCGGCCGGGTTGCTCTGGCACAGCGCCATCAGCAGGCTGCGGGCACGGTTGGGCGTGCGCAGCGTGAAGTCCGGGTGCTGCATCAGGGCCTTGGCACGGGCAAAGACCTTGCCGTCGTGTTCGGGCGCGGTGGCCTGCAACGTGAACCACTTGTCGATGACCAAGGCCTCGCTCTTGAACTGCGCATGGAAGCGCTCGAGCGCGGGGGCAGCCAGGTCGGCGTGGGCGTTGACCAGGGCCTGCAGGGCACCCAGCCGGTCGGTCATGTTGGTGGCGTCCTTGAAGCGCTGCAGCGCCTTGCCCGGCCAGATCGGGTTCTGGCGCGCGGTGCCGTCCAGCACCAGCATGGCCAGGGCCAGGTTGGCCAGCGCGCGACGGCCGGCGCTGCGGGCGTCCGGCGAGTAGGCGCCGTTGTCGTGGAAGTGTTCCCAGGCCCAGATCCAGTCTTCGTGCAGCGCATGGGCCAGCTGGCGCTTCAGGCTTTCGCGCACGGTGTGGATGCGCTGCGGGTCGACCACCTCGAGCTGTTCGGCCACATAGGCCTCGCTCGGCAGGGTCAGCACCAGCTCCTTGAAGGCGGCGTCCAGCTCGGGATGGCGCAGCACCTCGCGCATGGCCTGCACATAGCGGGCGTCCAGCTCGATGTGGCCATCGCCGCGCACGGCAGCCAGGATGCGGTTGAGCGCCAGTTGCTGGCCGGCTTCCCAACGGTTGAAGGGGTCGTGGTCGTGGCTCAGCAGCGTGAACAGCGAGTCGTCGCTGTGCTCGGCCTCCAGCACCACCGGCGCCGAGAAGCCGCGCAGCAGCGAGGGCACCGGTTCGACCGGCACGTGCACAAAGGTGAAGGTCTGCTCCGGCTCGGACAGCACCAGCACCGTGTCGTGGCCCAGCGGGTTCAGCTGGCCTTCCAGCTGCAGGTGGATCTGGCGGCCGTCGCGGCCCACCAGGCCCATGGCCACGGGGATCACATACGGCGCCTTCTCGGGCTGGCCAGGCGTGGCCGCGCAGCGCTGGCTCAGCGTCAATGTGTAGATGTGGTTGGCTGCATCGTACTGTCCCCGGGCCGTGACACGGGGCGTGCCGGCCTGGCTGTACCAGCGCTTGAATGCGTCCAGGCGGGTGGCCAGTTCGCTGCCCGGGTTGGCATCGGCAATGGCCTGGGCAAAGTCGTCGCACGTGACGGCCTGGCCATCGTGGCGTTCGAAGTACAGCGACATGCCGTTGCGGAAGCCATCGTCGCCGACCAGGGTGTGCATCATGCGCACCACCTCGGCCCCCTTTTCATACACCGTCGTGGTGTAGAAGTTGTCGATGGCCAGGTAGCTGTCGGGGCGCACCGGGTGGGCCATCGGGCCCGCGTCTTCCGGGAACTGCAGCTGGCGCAGCGTGCGCACGTCTTCGATGCGCTTGACCGCGCGGGCGCTCTTGCTGCCAGCCATGTCCTGGCTGAACTGCTGATCGCGGAACACCGTGAGGCCTTCCTTGAGCGACAGCTGGAACCAGTCGCGGCAGGTGACGCGGTTGCCCGTCCAGTTGTGGAAGTACTCGTGGGCGACCACGCTTTCCACGTTGCCGAAGTCGATGTCGGTGGCCGTGGCGGGGTTGGCCAGCACGAACTTCGTGTTGAAGATGTTCAGGCCCTTGTTCTCCATCGCGCCCATGTTGAAGTCGCTGACCGCGACGATCATGAAGCGCTCCAGATCCAGGCTCAGGCCGAACCGGGCCTCGTCCCACGCGATCGACGCGATCAGCGAGTTCATCGCGTGCTCGGTCTTGTCGAGGTCACCCGCACGCACATAGATCTGCAGCAGGTGGTCCTTGCCGGCACGCGTGCGGATGCGCTGCTCGCGGCGGACCAAGTCGGCAGCCACCAGCGCGAACAGGTAGCAGGGCTTGGGGTGGGGGTCTTCCCACACCGCGTAGTGCTTGCCGCCTTCCAGCGCGCCCTCTTCCACCAGGTTGCCGTTGGACAGCAGCACCGGGTACTTCAGCTTGTCGGCCTTCAAGGTGACCTTGTAGGTCGCCATCACGTCCGGGCGGTCCAGGAAGTAGGTGATGCGGCGGAAGCCGAGGGCCTCGCACTGCGTGAAGAAACCGCCGCTGCTGGTGTACAGACCGGACAGCTGGGTGTTCTTCTCGGGCGCGCAGGTGGTGCGGATCTCGAGCTTGAACGGCTGCTGCGGCAGGTTCTCCAGCACCAGCTGGCCACCTTCGGTGCGGAAGGACACGGGCTCGCCGTCCACCAGCACACGCAGCAGGTTGATGTCCTCGCCATCCAGGCGCAGGGGCGCGCCCGGCTGCTCGGCGTTCGGTTCGACCGTCATCTTGTTGATGACCAGGGTCTTGGCCGGATCCAGGTCGAACGTCAGGTCGACGGTGCGGATCCAGAAAGCCGGCGCCGCGTAGTCTTCGCGGCGGATCAGCTGGGCGGTACCTTCACGCATGGGGGTCCTTGGTGTCGGGTCAGGCGGTGGGGGGCAGCGGCGGAAACAGGGTCAGACGCCCTGCTTCAGGCTCGCTTCGATGAAGGCGTCCAGGTCGCCATCCAGCACCTTCTGGGTGGCGGAGATTTCGACGTTGGTGCGCAGATCCTTGATGCGGCTGTTGTCCAGCACATACGAACGGATCTGGTGGCCCCAGCCCACATCGGTCTTGGTGTCTTCCAGCTTCTGCTGCGCTTCCATGCGCTTGCGCATCTCGTGGTCGTACAGGCGCGAGCGCAGACGGCGCCAGGCCACATCGCGGTTGCTGTGCTGCGAGCGGCTGTCCTGGCATTGCACGACGATGCCGGTGGGGATGTGCGTCAGGCGCACGGCCGAGTCGGTCTTGTTGATGTGCTGACCGCCCGCGCCCGAGGCACGGTAGGTGTCGGTGCGCACGTCGGCCGGGTTGATGTCGATTTCGATCGAGTCGTCGATTTCCGGGTAGACGAAAACCGACGCGAACGAGGTGTGACGGCCGCCCGACGAGTCGAACGGCGACTTGCGCACCAGCCGGTGCACGCCGGTTTCGGTGCGCAGGTAGCCGAAGGCGTACTCGCCCTCGACCTTGATCGTGGCGCTCTTGATGCCGGCGGTGTCGCCGTCGGTGATGTCTTCCACCGTGGCGGTGAAACCCTTGCGCTCGCAATAGCGCAGGTACTGGCGCAGCAGCATCGAGGCCCAGTCGCAGGCCTCGGTACCGCCGGCGCCGGCCTGGATGTCGACGAAGCAGTTGCTCGGGTCGGCCGGGTTGCTGAACATCCGGCGGAACTCCAGCCCCTCCACGTCCTTCAGCAGGTTCTGCACGTCATCGTGGATGGCCTGCAGGCCGTCGGTATCGCCTTCTTCCTTCGACATTTCGAAGAGTTCGGCGTTGTCGGCCAGATTGCTCGTCAGGTTGTTGATGACGACGACGACGTCTTCCAGGGACTTCTTTTCCTTGCCGAGGGCCTGGGCCCGCTTGGGATCGTTCCAGACGGACGGATCTTCCAGTTCGGCATTCACTTCAGCGAGGCGGCGGGACTTTTCATCCCAGTCAAAGATACCTCCGAAGCTCAGCGGTCCGCTGAGTCAGGTCGGCGATCTGGGTGCCCAGGGCGTTGATGTGTTCGATGTCCATGGTCTTGTGGTGTTCGGTGCGGGGCCACGCAGAGGGATGGCCCGAAGCTTAGATTTTCTCACGCTCGGGCGCTTGCGACGCGGCACTCAGGCCAGGAACGTGGCCAGCCAGCCGGCCAGCACCTCGGGCTGGTCGTGGTGCAGCATGTGGCCAGCCTCCGGCAGCACCTTGTGCGTGCCGTCCTGCAGCACCGCCACGCGCTCGAGGAAGGCCTCGCGGGTGTGCCGCCCCTGAAAGAACTGGTAGACCTCGGTTTCGCTCCCCTCCACCACCAGCGTGGGGGCCGTGATGGCGCGCCAGATGGCCAGCACCTCTTCGACACGGTACAGATGGGGCCCGGGCCGCTTGTGCGCCGGATCGGCGTTGATGTGCCAGCGACCGTCCACCTCGTGGGCCCAGTGACCGGCCAGCCATTGGGCGCGCTCAGGGGTCAGGCGGGGGTTGTTCTGCCGCAAGCGGGCGGCCACCTCGTCGAGGCTGGCGTAATCCTTGAGTCCCACCGGGGATTTCAAGCCGTCCAGCCACGCTGCGAGCCGCGCGGGCGCCTGCTCCGGCCGTCCCGCCGGCAAGCCGACTCCTTCGAGGTTCACCAGGCGGCGGATGCGCCCCGGCCGCGCGCCGGCATACAGCATGACGACATTGCCGCCCATGCTGTGCCCGACCAGGTTCACCGGTTGCCCCGGAGAGAGCCGATCCAGCACCACATCCAGGTCGGCCAGGTAGTCCACATAGGCGTAGTCGCCCTCGGGGGTGGGGCCATTGGCGAGGTAGCTGCCGCCGAAGCCCCGCCAGTCCAGCGCCACGAAGGCGCGCTCGCCCCACCCGGGCAGGGCACGCCAGGCATCCACCAGAAACTGGAACGAGGCCCCCACGTCCATCCAGCCATGTACCAGCACGGTCAGCGGTTCGGTCTCGGATGCGCGAGCCGGGTCGCCCCAGTACAGCACTTGCTGGAGGCGGCCGCGCACGGGCAGGCGTTCAGTCAGAAAAGATTGACGAGGCTGGTAAGTCGACATGCGGCGGATTTGAAAAAACCGGAAACGAGGGACACCCGGTGTGGCATCGGTCACGAAGTCGTCACGCTCGGAGGAGGGAGAGTTGTGCTCGGGGCAGGTGAATCATCCCCTATTTGTGCGGTTTTCACCTAAGCTGTCTGGTTTTGTGCCCATCGGCCGTCCGCCTCCAGAGAGAACCCTCAGCGAACCGTGAGCATGACCCCACCGCATCCCCTGTCCCCCGCCACAGCGGACCCGCTGGCCGCCCCGCGTGCGCCAGCTTTGGTGCGCTTCGGCCCGCTGGCGTTGGCCGTTTCCACGCTGGCGGCGGTGAGCATGGGACTGATTGCCTGGTCACATGAGAGCTGGGGGCGACTGCAGGCCCGCACGCACCGGGTCGACACCCTGCTGTCGACGGTGCAGTACCAGGCCCGCTTCAGCGTGCTCGAAACCGAGCAGCGGGTGATGGGCCTGCCCACCGCGCGCAGTGAAGCCCCGTATCAAGCGATGACCGAGGCGCTCGCCCTCGCCCGGACCCTGCACGAGGAGTCACCCGAAGATCTGCGCCCTGCGATGCGAGCGCTCATCGACGAGCTGGAGTCGGCAGCCGATGCGGTTCGGGCGCGCACCCTGGCCCCGCCAGCCCTGGACGCCAGCGGGCTGCGCCGGGCCCTGGACCAGGTGGATGCGGCCGTGCAGCACGCCACCCGGCAATGGGACGACACCCTGCGGGCCGACACCACCACGCAGCGGCGCTTCGACCACCTGAACATCGCCCTGGTCGGCGTGGTGACGCTGCTGCTCATCGGCCTGATGCGCCGTGCCGACCGACAGCGCACCAGCACCGCACGCAAACTCACCGCACGCGACGCCCAGCTCCGCGCCTTTGCAGAAGTCCTGCCCGACCTGGCCTTCCGCATGGACGCGCAGGGCACGTTTCTCGACGTCTACGGCAACAACCTGCCCTTGCTGGGGCGCCCTCCGGAGGCCATTCTGGGTCGCCCGCTGTCTTCGCTGTTTCCGGCCGAGATGACACAGCGCTTCACGGATGTGATCGACCAGACCCTGCACACCCGGCGCACGCAGTCGCTGAGCTTCTCGGTGCGCATCCACGACGACCTGCGGCACTTCGACAGCCGTTGCGCGCCCGTGGGCGACACCCCCGAGGTGGTCTGGATGATCTGGGACATCACCGCCCACCGCCAGACGGAAAAGCGGCTGCGCCACAAGACCCGGCTGTACGACTTCCTCAGCCACGTCAACCAGTCCATCGTCCGCTCGGCCGACGAGGCTTCGCTGCTGGCCCGGGTATGCCGGGTGGCGATCGAGCACGGCCAGTTCCGCAAGGCCTGGGTGGTGCTGCATGGAGACGACCCGCTGCAACTGCGCTGCCAGGCTGTCGCCGGCGATGACACCCCCGAGCGCCCGCAGCTCGACTTCGACCTGCCGCCAGATGCGCAGCAGGACAGCGCACTCGAAGCCGCACTGCGCCAAGGCCACACCTATTGCAGCAGCGACCTGGGGCGCCTGCCTCGGCGCCCCGATTGGGCCGACGCCGCGATCGCCACCGGCCTGCCCGGCTGCGTGACGGTCCCTCTGCGCCGCGACGAGCGCCTGATCGGTCACCTCGTGCTGCTGGGCCGGCGCGTGAACGACCAGGCCGAAGACCTGCTGACCCTGTTCGACGACCTGGCCAAGGACCTGTCTTTCGCGCTCACCAACCTGCACCGGGAGGCCCTGCGCCACCAGGCCGAAGAACGCATCCGCCTGCACGCCGCCGCGCTGGAGAGCACCCGGGACGGCATGATGGTGCTGTCCCAGGACCGCGTGGTGGTGTCGGTCAATGCCGCTTTCACCACCCTGACGGGCTGGCGCGAGGAAGAGGTGATCGGCCGCGTCCCGGACTTCCTGCTGCCGGACGACCCCACCGTCACGCTCGACGACATCCGCGAAGGCCTGCTGCGCGATGGCAGCTGGCAGGGCGAAATGTGGTTCCAGCGGCAGAGCGGCGAGCTGTTCATGACCAAGCTGTCCGTCAGCGCGGTACACAACAAGGATGGTCGCCCCACCCATTTCGTGGGCGTGTTCACCGACATCACCCAGCTCAAGCAGACGGAAGAGCGCCTGGCCCGCATGGCGCACTTCGACACCCTCACCGAGTTGCCCAACCGGGGCATGATCCACCAGCGACTGACCCACGCCCTCAGCCTGGCCCAGCGCCACCACACGCTGGTGGGCGTGGTCTTCATCGACCTGGACAACTTCAAGACCGTGAACGACGGCCTGGGCCACGCCGCCGGCGACAGCCTGCTGCGCCAGGTGGCCAGCCGCCTGCGGGCCCGCGTTCGTCAGGAAGACACCCTGGGCCGCCTGGGCGGCGACGAGTTCATCCTTGTGCTCGAGCACCTGCGCCACCCGCAACAGGCCGCACACGTGGCCTCGGCCATCCTCGACACCCTGCAGCAGCCCTTCACCCTCGATGGCGGCGAGCAGGTGTACGTGCGCGCCTCGATCGGCATCAGCCTCTTCCCGAACGACGGGCAGGAGGCCGCCGACCTGATCCGCAACGCCGACGCGGCGATGTACGAATCGAAGCGACGCGGCCGCAACAGCTTCAGCTTCTACACCGAGTCCTTCACCAGCGACGCCACCTCGCGCCTGCTGCTGGAAACCCGCCTGCGCCGGGCCATGGAACAGGGCGACTTCCTGCTGCACTACCAGCCGCAGATCAGGCTGAGCGACCGCCGCATCACCGCGGTCGAGGCGCTGGTGCGCCTGCGCCCGCCCTCGGGCAGCGGCGAGTTCATGGCGCCCGTCAGCCCGCACCAGTTCATCCCGGTGATGGAAGACACAGGGATGATCGTGGCGCTGGGCGAATGGGTGCTGACCGAAGCTTGCCGCCAGGGCCGCGCCTGGCTGGATGCCGGACTGGACTTCGGCCGCATGTCGGTCAACCTGTCGCCCTCGGAGATCCGCCGTGGCGGCGTCGTGGAGCGCGTGTCACGCATCCTGCGGGAAACCGGCCTGCCGCCGCACCGGCTCGAGCTCGAGATCACCGAAAGCGGCCTGATGGAGTCCGGCGGCAACACCGAGCAGTTCCTGCACATGCTGCACGGGCTCGGCGTCACCCTCACGATCGACGACTTCGGCACCGGCTATTCGTCGCTGGCCTATCTCAAGCGTTTCCCGGTCCACCAGCTGAAGATCGACCGCAGCTTCGTCCAGGACCTGCCCGGCAACGACAACGATGGTCAGCTGGTCGCCACCATGATCGCCATGGCACGCGGGCTGAAACTCAATGTGGTCGCCGAGGGCGTGGAGATGCCTGATCAGGAGGCTTACCTGGCCAGCCGCGGCTGCGACATCGTGCAGGGCTATCTCTATAGCCGCCCCCTGACTGCACCGGCGCTGGCCACCTGGCTGCAGGAACACCCCTCGTCCTGACACAAAAAGCACGATCGTTCGATTCCTCCCATAATGGGCGTCTCATCCCTCGCGCCCTCCACCATGTCCGACTCCCCGACCTCCTCCTCTGCCGTCTGCCCCCTGCCCGACCTGCTGGCATCCCGCGCTTCCCAGGACGCCCGCATCCGCTTCCAGGTGGGTGAAGACTGGGGACAAGGCCGCACCACCTTCGGCGGCCTGCTCTCGCTGCTGGCCGTGCAGGCCATGCGGGATGTGTGCGGGGCCGAGTGGCCGCTGCGGGCCCTACAGACCAGCTTCGTCGGCCCCGTCGTGCCCGGCCCCGTCGAGGTCGAAGTGCACCTGCTGCGCCAGGGCAAGAACGTGCGCCAGGTGCAAGCGCGCCTGCTTCAGGCCGATGCAAATGGCATCGAACAGGTGGCAGGCGTCCTGCTGGGTGTGTTCGGCACCGGGCGCGACAGCACGCTGCCCGCGCTCAGCCCTCAGCAGCCCTCCGTGGACAAGGCACCGGACGATGCCTTGAAGCTGCCCTTCATCCCCGGCCTGACCCCGAACTTCACGCAGCACCTGGAGTTCCGCATTGCAGAAGGCGGCCTGCCGTTCACCGGCGCCGAGCACTGGCACAGCCGTACTCACGTGCGACTGCAACAGGCAGGCGACGTCGACGCCGAACTGCAGGCCGTGCTGCTGGCCGATGCAGGCCCGACCCCGGCCCTGCAGCGCCTGCGGGGGTTCGCCCCCGCCTCGTCCGTCTCCTGGGCGCTCGAGCTCCGCCCGGTGAGCGTGACCGAGCCAGCCGGCTTCTGGCGCATGGACAAAGACGCCCTGGTCACCGGCGAGGGCTATGTCAACGAACGCACGACGTTGTGGACCCCCTGCGGCCAGCTGGCGGCGCTCGGATACCAGGTGGTGGCGGTGTATGCCTGATCCGGCGGAAGGCGAGTTGCGCCGGCCCACCTCGCTGGGCGAGCTGTTCGTGGCCTTCACCCTGCTGGCCTTGCAAGGATTCGGCGGGGTCATTGCCGTGGCCCAGCGTGAACTGTGCGAGCGTCGTCGCTGGCTGAGCGCCAAGGACTTCGTCGAGATGCTGGCCAACGCGCAGGTCCTGCCCGGTCCCAACGTCTGCAACCTGTCGCTGATGATCGGCGACCGTTTCTTCGGCTGGCGAGGCGCGCTCACGGCGCTGGCCGGCATGGTGTGTGCCCCGCTCGCTCTGATGCTCTTCATTGCGTGGGGCCTGGGCGCGGCGGCGTCCAGCGGCCTGGCCCAGCAACTGGTGCGCGGGGCCTTGCACGGCATTGCCGCCGTCGCCGCCGGCCAGATCATCGGCACGGTGCTGCGGCTGGCCGTGTCGCTGCGTGGCCACGTGCTCGGCGCCGGCGCGGGCGCGGCGCTCGCCGCCGTCGCCTTTGCACTGATGACGGTGGCCCGCCTCCCGCTGCTGTGGGTGCTGCTCGGATTGGGCGGCAGTGCCTGGCTGGTGACCTACGCCCTGCTGCGGCGCCGCGCCGCCGGCACCGACGCCGCCAGCCCGACATGAGCCCCCCGATGCAACCCTGGATGTGGGCGCCCGACACCTGGTGGACGCTGTTCGGGCACTTTCTCGCGCTCTCCCTGATGTCGATCGGCGGCGCGATCACCCTGGTGCCCGACATGCACCGCCGCCTGGTGGTGGAAGACGGCTTGCTGAGCGACACCGACTTCACAGCGGCCATCGCCCTGGCCCAGGCGGCCCCCGGACCGAACGTGCTTTTCGTCGCGCTGATGGGGTGGTATGGCGCCGGGCTGGGTGGGGCCATCGTCAGCCTGCTCGGCATCATGATTCCTTCCACCACACTGGCCCTGGCCGCATCGCGGTGGGTGACGCGGCGGCGGCAATGGCTGGGCGTACAGGCCTTTCAGGCCGCCATGGTGCCCGTCACCGTGGGCCTGCTGCTTGCCACGGGATGGCTGTTGGCCCCCTCCCCGGAGGCCCCGCGCGCGCTGCTGCTGAGCGCAGGCGTGGCCCTGGCGGTGTGGCGCACCCGCGTCCGGCTCATCTGGCTCGTGGCACTCGGTGCCGTGCTGGGCGCGATGGGCTGGGTCTGATTCCCGAGGAGCAAGCATGAGCAAGACACCCGCACTGGACATCGTCCATCACCCCGAGATCGGCCGGTTCGAGGCCATCGTCGACGGCCTGCGATGCGAGGCCGACTACGTGCTGCAGGGCCAGGTGATGCGCATGACGCACACCGGCGTCCCGCGCGCCCTGGAAGGCCGCGGCATTGCGGCCGCCCTCGTCTCCCACGCGCTGGGCTGGGCGCGAGAACAGGGCTACAAGGTCCAGCCCGTGTGCAGCTATGTGGCGGTCTACATGCGCCGCCACCCGGAGTGGCAGGACCTCGCTGCCTGAGCGCGATGCCGCTGGCCGTCCTCAGACACGCGCAATGAGGGCCGCAACGGCCTGTGCCATGCGCTGCGCCGCCCCCCGGTGGCTGACCGCAAAGGCCAGGGCCGCCGCGCTGGCTTGAGCGCGCGCGCCCGGCTCGGTCAGCCGCACCGCTTCGTTCACACCCGCGCGCCAGTCGGACACCCGATGAGCCGCCCCGGCCGCCTCGCTCAATTCGGCGGCCAGTGCGAAGTTGAAGGTCGATGGCCCCATGACCACCGGACAGCCGCAGGCCGCCGCCTCGATCAGGTTCTGCCCCCCCAGCGGGGCAAAACTGCCCCCCAGCAGCGCCACATCGGCCGCGGCGTAGTAGGCCGGCATCTCCCCCATCGTGTCGCCCAGCCACACGTCGGCGGCGCACGCCGTGGCGTCCGGGCCGGACTGCGGCCACGTGCTGCGGCGCGACAGCGTGAAGCCCGCGGCCTGCACTGCCTTCGCCACCTCGTCGAACCGCTGCGGGTGCCGCGGCACGATGAACAGGCGCGGGCGGCGGTCCAACGGCAGGTTCTGCCACGCCGCAAGCAGGTCGGGCTCCTCGCCCTCGCGGGTGCTGGCTGCCAGCACCACCGGCCGCGCATCCACACGCCAGGCCCGCCCCCGCGCCAGCAGCGTCTCATCGGGTTGCATGTCGAACTTCACATTCCCGGCCACCTCGACCCGGGAGGCCCCCATGGCCCGCAGCCGATCCGCATCGGCCTGGGTCTGCGCCAGGCACAGCGCCAGCGCGCGCGCGGCGGGCCGCATCAGGGCCGACAGGCGCTGCCCCTGTCGCAGGCTCTTCTCGCTCAGGCGGGCATTGGCCAGCACCATGGGCACGCCCGACCGAACCGCCTCATGCTGCAGATTGGGCCACACCTCGGTTTCCATCAGCACCCCTACGGCCGGCCGGTGCACGGCCAGGAACCGCCGCACCGCGCCCGGGGTGTCATAGGGCAACCAGGTCTGCACGTCGCCAGGCTGCAGCAGTGCACGCCCCGCTTCGCGACCCGTGGCCGTGGTGTGCGTGAGCACAAGCCGCATGCCCGGACACGCCACCCGCAGCGCCTGAATCAGCGGCGCGGCTGCGCGCGCTTCACCGAGGGACACGGCATGGACCCACACACAGGGCCCTGGCTGCGGCAACAACCGGCCTCGATAAGCCCGACCGTAGAGCCCCAGCCGCCACGGCCAGTGGGCCCGGTAAGCGGGCTCCTCGCAGCCGCGCGCCCACACCCGCCACAGGTAGGCCGGCGTGCCCAGACGCAGCAACAGGGAATAGGCCTGGCGGGCCAGCCAGGCGCTCAATGCGTGATCGGACAAAGGCAACGCTTTCGGGACAGCAAACCCGAAATGCTAGCCGAGAGCCGACGCGGGGCACGGGAGGCCCTGCGTCGTCGGCTCACCGCAGCGTCGCGCTCAGTGGGCCGAGGCACCGACGTGGGCGTCGGGCTTCACGGCCAGGATGGCGTCCATGAAGACCTTGCGGATGCGCTCCAGGGCTTCCGGGCTCTGCCCTTCGAAGCGCAGCACCAGCACCGGCGTGGTGTTCGACGCGCGGACCAGGCCGAAGCCGTCCTCGTAGTCGGCGCGCAGGCCGTCGATCGTGGTGACCTCGCGTGCGCCTTCGAACTTGGCCGTTTCACGCAGTTTTTCGACCACGGCGTGGTGCTCGCCTTCGGCACAGGCCACGTTCAGCTCCGGCGTGCTGAAGCTGGTGGGCAACGCATTGAGCACGGCGCTTGGATCGGCCTCCTTGCTCAGGATCTCCAGCAGGCGACCGGCGGTGTAGGTGGCGTCATCGAAGCCGTACCAGCGCTCGGCAAAGAAGATGTGGCCCGACATTTCGCCCGCAAACGGCGCGCCCGTTTCCTTCAGCTTGGCCTTCACCAGCGAATGGCCGGTCTTGTACATCACCGGCTCGCCACCGGCCGCACGGATGGCCAGCGCGAGTTGCTGGCTGCACTTCACGTCATAAATGATCTTGCCACCCGGCACCCGGCTCAGGATGTCTCGCGCGAACAGCATGATCTGCCGGTCCGGGAAGATGTTCTGGCCGTCACGGGTGATCACGCCCAGGCGGTCACCGTCGCCGTCAAAGGCCAGGCCCAGATCGGCGCCCTGCGCCTTCACCGCGGCAATCAGGTCCTGCAGGTTTTCGGGCTTGGAGGGATCGGGATGGTGGTTGGGGAAATCGCCGTCGACCTCGGAGTACAGCTCGGTGACCTCACATCCCAGCGCACGCAGGATGCCCGGGGCCGACGCGCCCGGAATGCCGTTGCCCGAGTCCACCACGATCTTCAGCGGGCGGCTCAGCTTGCAGTCGCCGACGATGCGCTGGGTGTACTCCGGCAGGATGTCCAGGGCCGTGAGGCGCCCCTCGCCGGTGGCGTAGTCCTCGCGCTCGATGCGCTGACGCAGGCCCTGAATGTCATCGCCGTAGATCGCACGGCCAGCCAGCACCATCTTGAAGCCGTTGTAGTCCTTGGGGTTGTGGCTGCCCGTCACCTGGATGCCGCTGTGGCACCCCTGCTCGCCTCGCGTGGCGGCCACGTAATACAGCATCGGGGTGGTGACGGCACCGAGGTCGATCACGTCGATGCCGGTCGAGCGCAGGCCCTTGATCAGCGCACCACTCAGCGACGGGCCGGACACGCGCCCATCACGGCCCACGGCCACGGCCTTCTCGCCGAGCTTGAGCGCCTCGGTACCGAAGGCGCGCCCCAGGTGCTCGGCCACGGCCTCGCTCAAGGTCTGCCCGACGATGCCCCGGATGTCGTAGGCCTTGAAGATGGAAGCCGCAACTTGCATGGTGGTCCTTTGCTGAATGAATGATGGATACGCCAAGAATGTGGTGCATTTTAGAGACCGCCTCGTGACCATCTGCAAAACCCGCATCGACCTGGCTTGGCCCCCCATGAACGAAGGGCCTGACATGCCTTCCGCGTTGTGAATCCGGTGCGTCCGGCGTGTACCGGCGCGTTCCGCTAGCATCGGGCCGCATGCATCTCAAAGATCACCTGTCGCTGCTGCTGCTCGCCGCCTTGTGGGGCGCGTCCTTTCTGTTCCTGCGGCAGGCTGCGCCGGTGGTGGGCCCGGTCATCGTGGCCACGGTGCGCACGCTGGGGGGCGCCCTGGTGCTGCTGCCCTTGTTGATGTTGCGCCAGAGCGCGCCCCGCCCGCTGTCCGTGTTGAAACAGCAAGGCTGGACGCTGGCCGGCGTGGCGTTGACTTCGACGCTGTTGCCCTTTCTGTTCCTCAGCCAGGCAGCGCTGTCGCTGTCGGCCGGCTTGATGTCCATCCTCAACGCCTCGACTCCGCTGTGGGGCGCGGCGATCGGCTGGGTGTGGACCCGCGAGCCGCTGGGACGCCGACGCCTGCTCGGGTTGGCCACGGGCTTTGCCGGCGTCGTGCTGCTGTCCGCCGAGCGCCTTCACGGCGGGCATGCATCCGGGCTCGCCATCCTGTTCGTGCTGCTGGCCACGTTCTGTTATGCCCTGTCCGTCCACACGATCCAGCGAAAGCTGCACGGCGTTCCGTCCTTGACGATCACGACCTTGACCCTTGGCATCACGGGCATGGCGCTGCTGCTGCCCGCCTGCCTGGGTGGGCTGCCTGCGACGGCCGGCGCGGGGCACGACCTTTCCCTCACGGTCTGGATCGCACTGGGCGGCCTGGCCGTGCTGTGCACCGGCTTCGCTTATGACCTCTTCAACCGCCTCATTGCGCGGGTGGGGGCCAGTCGGGCGATCTCGGTCACCTTCCTGATCCCGGTGTTCGGGATGCTGTGGGGCACCCTGTTTCTGGGCGAAACGGTGAGCGCCAGCATGCTGCTCGGCACCGCCGTCATCCTGGCAGGCACGCTCCTGTCCAACCAGGGAGCGGTCCCTGTTTCGCGCACGGCCCGCCCCATTCACTTCGAAGAGGAGACCCGATGAGCACACGCTCCCCCCGCTGGCAGTGGGAAGATTTCACCGAAGGCCTGAGCATGACCTTCGGGCCGAAAGAGGTCACGCGCGACGAGGTCGTCGCTTTCGCTCGCGATTTCGATCCCCAGCCCTTCCACCTCGATGAGGAAGCAGGCAAAGCCTCGCTGTTCGGCGGCCTGGCCGCCAGCGGCTGGCACACGGCCGGCATCGTGATGCGCCTGATGTGCGACGGCTTTCTGCTGGATTCGTCCAGCCTGGGCTCACCTGGCCTGGACACGCTGAAGTGGCTCAAGCCCGTGCTGGTGGGCGACCAACTGCGTGCCCGCATGACGGTGCTGGCCTCACGGCCCATGAAGAGCCGCGCCCATGTGGGCCTGGTGCAGACGCGCTGGGAAGCCCTGAATCAGCGCGACGAGGTCGTGATGCTGATCGAGAGCTGGGGCATGTTCGGGCGCCGCGAACCGGCAGCCCAGCCGGAGGGCTGAACCGAGATCGCCCGTGCGGTTTGCTCGGGCTGGCGCCGCAAAGCAAAAAGCCCTGATGCACAGGCATCAGGGCTTTGCTTTTCTTGGCGGAGTGGACGGGACTCGAACCCGCGACCCCCGGCGTGACAGGCCGGTATTCTAACCGACTGAACTACCACTCCGCGTCGGTGACGACTTCGGCTTCACATGCAAGCATGCTCAACCCAAGTGCCGTCAAAACTTGGCGTCCCCTAGGGGATTCGAACCCCTGTAGTCACCGTGAAAGGGTGGTGTCCTAGGCCTCTAGACGAAGGGGACTCCGTCTCAACAAATTGTATCTGACACAAACCGTCTCGCTACCGGCCCTGACGCCACCGACCAACAGGACACCCTGTCGGCATTCTGGTGGAGGTAAGCGGGATCGAACCGCTGACCTCTTGCATGCCATGCAAGCGCTCTCCCAGCTGAGCTATACCCCCGTTCGTGTTGCCACGTTCAGGGCGCCAGACTGGCACCGAGACTGTTTCCATCAACGGCGTTGCTGTGTCACCAGCAACGCCCATTCAAAAGAACTGGCGGAGTGGACGGGACTCGAACCCGCGACCCCCGGCGTGACAGGCCGGTATTCTAACCGACTGAACTACCACTCCGCGTCGGTAACGACTTTGCTGACATCGCTGCCAGCCAAGTGCCGTCAAACTTGGCGTCCCCTAGGGGATTCGAACCCCTGTAGTCACCGTGAAAGGGTGGTGTCCTAGGCCTCTAGACGAAGGGGACTGAATTCCTTCATGCAACCTGATCGACGCTCTACCCGACACACTCTGCAACCAGACACCGACCAGATTGCTCTGGTGGTGGAGGTAAGCGGGATCGAACCGCTGACCTCTTGCATGCCATGCAAGCGCTCTCCCAGCTGAGCTATACCCCCTTTTGATGCGCATTTGGATTTGCATCCTTCGGGTTGCCCGGCTGCTTTGTCGTTTCGAACAAAGCGTCGTTCAAGCGAGAATGAGAGTATATGTCGATTTTTCTGCCGTTGGCAAGCCTCAGCTGTTTTTCTGCAACCGTTGCACCACAACGTCACGTTCAAACAACACCAGCGCTGCATCGACGGACGGGGTCTGCGAACGGCCACACACCAGCAGACGCACGGGGATGGCCAGTTGCGGCATCTTCAGGCCGAACTCGCCCAGCGTGTCCTTGATGGCCTGGCTGATGGCCGGTGCCTCCCACGCCACGCCCTTCAGGCGTTCTGCCAGCGCGGCCACGGCCGGCTTGACGGCGTCGGTCAGCTTGGCAGCCAGCTCATCGGCCGGCGGGGTCACGTCGGCCACATACATGGTCAGCCACTCCGCCAGCTCGACCGTGGTGCTGCAGCGGTCCTTGAACAGCGCGCAATGCGGGGCCAGCGCGGCGTCGTCGGCCACTTCATGGCCCTTGGCGCGCAGGTGCTTGGCCACCAGGGCCGACAGGCGGGCGTCGTCGGCGTGCTTCACGTAGTGGGCGTTGACCCACGCCAGCTTGGCCGCATCCCACTGGGCCGGGCTCTTGTTGAGGTGCGAGCCATCGAACCAAGACACCATCTGCTCGATGGTGAACAGCTCTTCGTCGCCATGGCTCCAGCCCAGGCGGGCCAGGTAGTTCAGCATGGCTTCGGGCAGGTAGCCCATTTCTTCGTAGTTCGACACCGCCACGGCGCCGCGGCGCTTGGACAGTTTGGTGCCGTCGTCACCCAGGATGACGGGCAGGTGGCCGAACTGCGGCAGCGCGGCGCCCAGCGCGCGGTAGATGTTGATCTGCCAGGGCGTGTTGTTGATGTGCTCGTCGCCACGGAAGACGTGGGTGATTTGCATGTCCCAGTCGTCGACCACCACGGCGAAGTTGTAGGTGGGCACGCCGTCCGGACGCTGGATGATGAGGTCGTCGATCTCGCGGTTGTTGATCGTGATCGGCCCCTTGACGAGGTCGTCCCAGGTCACGTCGCCTTCCAGCGGGTTGGCGAAGCGCACCACGGGCTTCACGCCCTCCGGGATCGGAGGCAGAACCTTGCCCGGAGCGGGGCGCCAGCGGCCGTCGTAGCCGGTCTTCTCGCCGCGGGCCTTCTGGGCCTCGCGCATGGCGTCCAGCTCTTCCGGCGTGGCGTAGCAGCGGTAGGCTGTGCCGTTGGCCAGCATCTGGTCAATCACCTGCTGGTAGCGGTCCAGACGCTGCATCTGGTAGATCGGGCCTTCGTCGTAGTCCAGGCCCAGCCAGTGCATGGACTGCAGGATCTGCTCGACCGACTCCTGGGTGGAGCGCGCCACGTCGGTGTCTTCGATGCGCAGCACGAACTGGCCGCCGTGGTGGCGGGCATAAGCCCAGGAATACAGCGCGGTGCGGGCGGTGCCCAGATGCAGGTAGCCGGTCGGCGACGGGGCGATCCGGGTGCGGACGACGCCGGTGGGGTGGGTGGCAGCGTTGCTCATGTGTTCAGGGTATCCAGGCCACGGGCCAGATCGGCCGTGAGGTCATCGATGTGTTCCAGGCCGACGGCCACGCGGATCATGCCCTGCGTGATGCCCGCGGCCAGGCGCTGGGCTTCGGTCAGGCGCCCGTGCGAGGTGCTCGACGGGTGGGTGATCAGCGTCTTGGTGTCGCCCAGGTTGGAGGTGATCGAGCACAGACGGGTCTGGTCGATCACGTGGAAAGCAGCCTGTCGCAGGCGTAGGGCGGCCTCGTCCAGCGTGGCGGGACCGGGCACGGTGACGTCGCCTGCCGCGGGCCGGGTCGTGAAGGACACGACGGCCCCGCCGCAGCCATTCTGCTGCTTCATCGCCAAGGCGTGCTGCGGGTGGCTGGGCAGGCCGGGGTAGAAGACCTGTTCGACCTTCGGGTGTTGCTCGAGCCACTGTGCGAGCTTGAGCGCGTTGGTGCTCTGCGCGGCCATGCGGATGGACAGCGTCTCGAGGCCTTTGAGCACGACCCACGCATTGAACGGCGACAGCGTCATGCCGGCACCGCGCAAGGTCGTCATCAGCGGGCCGTTGATGAGGGCGTCCGGACCACAGACGGCGCCGGCCAGCACCCTGCCCTGCCCGTCCAGGTACTTGGTGCCCGAATGGATGACGAGGTCGGCGCCCAGGTCGACCGGCCGTTGCAGCGCCGGGGTGCAGAAGCAGTTGTCGACCGCGAGCAGTGCACCGTGCGCGTGGGCCACCTCGGCCAGCGCGGCGATGTCGCACACCTCGGTGAGCGGGTTGCTGGGGGTTTCGGCGAACAGCAGCCTGGTGTTGGGGCGCATGGCGTCACGCCACTGCTGCACATCGGTCTGCGACACGAAGGTGGTCTCGACGCCGAACTTGCCGAACTGCGTGGCCAGCAGGGTGATGGTCGAGCCGAACACGCTGTGCGAGCACACCACATGGTCGCCCGCCTTGAGCAGGCCCATGACCATGAGCAGGATGGCGCTCATGCCGCTGGCGGTGGCAATGCACGCCTCGGTGCCTTCGAGCGCGGCCAGGCGGCGCTCGAACATCATCGTGGTGGGGTTGGTGAAGCGCGAGTAGACGAAGGCTTCTTCTTCGTTGGCAAAGCGCGCGGCGGCCGTGGCGGCATCCGGGTGGTTGAAGCTGCTGGTCAGGAACAGCGCCTCGGAGTTTTCGCCCCACTGCGTGGGCGGCAGCCCTTCGCGCACCGCCAGGGTGTCGATGTGGGCATCGGCCGGCAGGTCTTTGCGCGGCAGTCGTTTCTTGTCTTGCTCGGCCATCATCGGCCCCTTTCGTCGGCCGGCCGCGGGTTTGGCCGGCCCGGTGTTACGCGGATCACGAGGGGAAACCGGGTACGGACCCGGCCCCTGACGTGCCGTCACTCAGGCTGGTTCTGCAGCGCCAGGCGAGAGTTCACCGCCTCTTCCTCGCCCTTCTGGGTGAGGCGCTGCGACTCGATGGCGGCGAAGTCGGCGGCACCGACGTCGCCCGTGATGTAGCAGCCATCGAAGCACGAGGCCTCGAAGCCCTCGATCTTCCGGTTGAGCTTGCCCACCACCTTCTTCATCGCGTCCACGTCCTGATAGATCAGGGCATCGCAGCCGATGATCTGACGGATGTCCTCCAGCGAGCGTCCATGGGCCACCAGTTCGCTCTTGGTCGGCATGTCGATGCCGTACACGTTGGGGAAGCGCACGGGCGGCGCGGCCGACGCCAGGTAGACCTTGGCTGCGCCGGCCTCGCGAGCCATCTGGACGATTTCCTTCGAGGTGGTGCCACGCACAATGGAGTCGTCCACCAGCAGCACGTTGCGGCCCTTGAACTCCAGGCCGATGGCGTTGAGCTTCTGGCGCACGGACTTCTTGCGCACGCCCTGCCCCGGCATGATGAAGGTGCGGCCCACGTAGCGGTTCTTCACGAAGCCCTCGCGGTAGGGCTTGCCCAGCTTCTGCGCCAGCTGCATGGCCGAGGGCCGGCTGGACTCGGGAATGGGGATGACCACGTCGATCTCGGACGGCGGCATCGTGTTGATGACGCGCTGGGCCAGGGTCTCGCCCATTTCGAGGCGAGCCTGGTAGACCGACACCCCGTCGATGACGGAGTCGGGACGCGCCAGGTAGACGTACTCGAACATGCAGGGATTGAGGATGGTCTTCTCAGCGCACTGCTCGGCGTGCACGACGCCATCGAGGTCGACGAAGAGCGCCTCACCGGGCTGCACGTCGCGCACGAACTTGTGGCTGGTGCCTTCCAGGGCGACCGACTCGCTGGCCACCATCACTTCGCGGCCTTCAGGCAGGTCAGCCTCGCCGTAGCACAGCGGGCGAATGCCGAACGGATCACGAAACGCCACCAGGCCGTAGCCCGCGATGAGGGCCACCACAGCGTACGAGCCCTTGATGCGCTTGTGCACGGCTTTCACGGCCGAGAACACCGCGGCCGGCGTCAGCGGCAGTTCGCGCCCCGCCAGTTCGAGTTCGTGGGCGAACACGTTGAGCAGCACCTCGGTGTCGCTGTCGGTGTTCAGGTGGCGACGGTCGATGTCGAACAGTTCCTTGCGCAGGTCGTGCGCATTGGTCAGGTTGCCGTTGTGCACGAGCACGATGCCGAACGGCGCGTTCACGTAGAAGGGCTGGGCCTCTTCCTCATTGAAGGCGTTGCCGGCCGTGGGGTAACGAACCTGACCAAGGCCGACCGTACCGGGCAACGCACGCATGTTGCGGGTGCGGAAGACGTCCTTCACCATGCCACGGGCCTTGTGCATGAAGAACTTGCGACCATGCGCATCGGGGCCGGCCGTGACGATGCCGGCGGCGTCCTGACCACGGTGCTGCAGCAGCAGCAACGCGTCATAAATCAACTGGTTGACGGGCGCCTTGGAAATCACACCAACGATGCCGCACATGGTTCACCTCTATTCCAGATCAAAAGCAAGAATTCGAACGATCAGGTCTGTTCGGGCAGGAATTTGACCACCTGATCGGGCAGGACGGGGCGCAGCCCGTCCAATAACACTGCAAGCCACGCGACGCCGCGTGACGATTGCCACGGCGCCCATTGGGCCAGCGGCGTCATGCTCACCAAAGTGGCGACCAACAAGGCCACCACAAGGCCTCGCGCCAGGCCAAACCCGGCGCCAAACAGGCGATCCGGCCCGTTGAGGGGCGACTCGCGGGTCAGCTGGGTCACCACCCACGACAGCACGGCCCACATCAGCCAGGCCAGAACGAAGGCCACCAGCATGCCGGACAGCAGATTGAGACGACCACCGGCCTCCCCTACCGGCACGTGGCCCGCCACGACCGGCCCGAACCACTGCGCGGACGCATAGGCCGCGCCCCAGCCCAGCAGGGACATGACCTCGTGTACCAGTCCGCGCCACGCCCCGACGATGACCGACAGCCCGAGGCCGATCAGCAGGGCCAGGTCGACAAAGGACCAGGTCGGGCCGGCTTCAACAATCGGGGTCACGGGATCCATGGGAAGCTGCGGGCGCGGGTCAGAGCGTCAGGATGTTGCCGCCCAGGCCCGCCTTGTGCAGGCTGCCCAGCGCTTTTTCTGCCTCGGCCTTGTCGGCATACGGGCCGATGCGCACGCGAATGCGCTTGCCATCCGGCGTGTCGACCGACTGCGTGTAGGTCTTGATGCCCAATCGCTCGACCTTCTGGCGCACTTCCTGTACCTTCGTGGCGTCGCTGAAGGCACCGATCTGAACGATGTAGCGGCCTGCGGCATCCGTCTTGTCCGCCGGCTTGCTGGCAGCCGCGCGGGCTTCGGCCTGGCGACGCTCGGCCGCCTTTTGGTCGGCGGCTTTCTGCTCTGCCGCCTTTTGCTCGGCTGCCTTCTTGTCTGCGGCCTTCTGTTCGGCCAGCTTCAACTCGGCTGCACGGGCTTTCTCTTTTTCCTTCAGCTCAGCTGCTTTCTTGTCGGCAGCGGCCTTCTGCTCGGCCAGTCGGCGGGCGCGCGCCTCTTCCGCGGCCTTCTCGGCTCCTTTGTCAGCCACGTTGGCCGGAGAGGCAGTGGCGAGCGGCGGCGTGGCCTTGCCCGGGGCGGAGTCCGCCGTTTCGGGCCGCGATCGATCCTGAGGCGAGGGCTCCTCCGCCTGTTCCACCATGTCCTCGGCAGGAGACGCTGCCTGCGGCGCCACGATGCCGGCGACCTCGACCTTGCCGGCAACGGCCCGTCCCGGCGTCGAGGGGCCTCCCTCCACGCCACGTGGCGCGCCGGCCTGCACGACCTGCACGTCGTTCGACAACGGTCGAGGTTGCGTCTCGAACAGCCAGGGGAAACCGATCACGCCAGCCCCCACCAGCACCGCCATGCCGATGAGGCGACGTCGGGCCCGCGTACGGGTGGCCTCGATGTCAGCCTGCGACGGCGGCAGGGACTCTGCGGCGGGCGCCTGGGCCGCGGGGCCCCGACGCAGGAGGCGCTGAAGGAACGTAGGCAGCGGCATGCTCGGTTGAAAAATGGGCAAAAGCGAAGTCGAACGCCGGATCAGGCGCCGCCCGTCCCCGCCTGGAGATGTGGTGCGTTCAGCTTGGGCAGTCCGTCATGCAGGACACCGCCCACGGTGTAGAACGACCCGAAGACCACGATTCTATCCGTCGGGTCCGCCGCAGCGAGGGCCGCCTTCAGGGCGGTCATCGGATCAGGGTGCTCGCTGACGGTGGCCTTCGGGGCGGTTGCCAGGGGCCGGGCCTCCACCTCGTCCGCGATGGCCTGGGCCAGCTGGGCCGCCGTCGCAGCCCGGGGAGTCGGCAGGTCGCACACATACCAGGCGTCCACCAGCGGGCGCAGCCTGGCGACCATGCCGGCGGCGTCCTTGTCGGCCATCGCCCCCCACACGGCGTGCGTGCGCGGGAAAAAGCCCATCTGATCGAGGTTGACGGCCAGCGTGGCGACCGCATGGGGGTTGTGTGCCACGTCCAGAATCAGTGTGGGTTGACCCGGGATGATCTGGAAGCGGCCGGGCAACTCCACCGTGGCCAGGCCGGTGCGCACTGCCTGCGCCGACACCGGCAGACGCGGACGCATCGCCTCGAGCGCGGCCAGCACGCCCGACGCGTTCAGCAGCTGGTTGGCACCGCGCAGCGCCGGATACGCCATGCCGTTGAAGCGCTTGCTGCGCCCGCCCCAGGACCACTGCTGGCGGTCGCCCGCGTAGTTGTGGTCGCGGCCGAAGAGCCACAGGTCTGCGCCGAGGGCCGCCGCGTGGTCCACCACGCTTTGCGGCGCCTGCGGATCGGAGACCACGGCCGGGCGCCCTGCCCGCATGATGCCGGCCTTCTCGCGGCCGATGGCCTCGCGATCGGGACCGAGCCACTCCATGTGGTCCAGGTCGATGCTGGTGATGATGGCGCAGTCGGTATCGATGATGTTGACGGCATCCAGCCGGCCCCCGAGCCCCACTTCCAGGATCACCGCGTCCAGCCCGGCCGAGGCCAACAGGCGCATGATGGCCAGTGTGGTGAACTCGAAGTAGGTCAGCGGGGTGTCGCCCCGCGCGGCCTCGATGGCCGCAAAGTGCGGCACGAGCTGCTCGGCCGTCACCAGCTCACCCTGGATGCGGCAGCGCTCCTCGAAGCGCACGAGGTGCGGCGAGCCGTACACGCCCACGCGGAAGCCCGACGACATCAGGATGCCCTCGAGCATCGCGCAGGTCGAGCCCTTGCCATTGGTCCCGGCCACCGTGAACACCACCGGGGCGTCACGCCCGCTGTCTTCCTGGCCCATCGGCGTGCCCAGTACCACGCCGGTGCGCGCCCACACCGAGCCCACGCGGTCCAGTCCCATGTCGATGCCGACCGGGTGCAGGCGTTCGCAGTGCGCGAGCCAGTCGTCCAGCGTGCGCGGGTTGGCCGAAGGGGAAGACGTGTCGGAAGCGGTCATGTCGACAGGGTCAGGAAGAAAAGCAAACGGGCTGCACCGTGGCGCAGCCCGATCGGTGAAGGCCTTTCGGCCTTCCGGACAGACAGGGGCTCAGCCTGCGACGGCGTCGGCCGGCTGGCGCGTCAGCATGGCGAGCTGGCGGGCGATGGCCTGACGCAGTTCGCGGCGGTCGAGGATCATGTCGACGGCGCCCTTCTGCAGCAGGAACTCGGCGCGCTGGAAGCCTTCCGGCAGCACTTCGCGCACGGTGTTCTCGATCACGCGGGGACCGGCAAAGCCGATCAGGGCCTTGGGTTCGGCGATCACCACGTCGCCCATGAAGGCGAAGGAGGCGGACACGCCACCCATGGTCGGATCGGTCAGCACGCTGATGTAGGGCAGCTTCGCCTTGGCCAGGCGGGTCAGCGCGGCGTTGGTCTTGGCCATCTGCATCAGGCTCAGCAGGCCTTCCTGCATGCGGGCGCCGCCCGTGGCCGTGAAGGAGATGAACGGCGTCTTCTGCTCGACGGCGGTTTCCACGCCGCGCGCGAAACGCTCCCCCACCACCGAGCCCATCGAGCCGCCCATGAAGTCGAACTCGAAGCAAGCCGTCACGACCGGGATGCTGTGGACCGAGCCACCCATCACGATCAGGGCGTCCGTCTCGCCGGTCGATTCCATCGCCTGCTTGATGCGGTCGGGGTACTTCTTGCTGTCGCGGAATTTCAGCGCGTCGACCGGCAGCACTTCCTGGCCGATCTCGTAGCGGCCTTCGGCGTCGAGGAAGGCGTCCAGGCGGGCCCGCGCACCGATGCGGTGGTGGTGGCCGCACTTCGGGCAGACGTTGACGTTCGCCTCGAGGTCGTTCTTGTAGAGCACCGTCTCGCACGACGGGCACTTGACCCACAAGCCCTCGGGCACCGAACGACGCTCGGACGGGTCGGTCGGCTGGATCTTCGGGGGCAGCAGTTTCTCAAGCCAGCTCATGCTCAGGCTCCTTTCAGGGTATCGAGGGCGGCGCGGATCTCGGCAATGAAGCCGCGCGCAGCAGAAACAACGGTGTCAGGCGATTGCGTCTCGAGCAGTTGCACGATGCGCGAGCCGATCACGACGGCATCGGAGACGGCGGCCACGGCTTTGGCGGTCTCGGCATCGCGGATGCCGAAGCCCACGCCGACCGGCACGTTCACGTGGGCCTTGATGCGCGGCACCATGGCGGCCACGGCGGCCGTGTCCAGGTGGCCAGCGCCCGTCACGCCCTTGAGCGAGACGTAGTAGACGTAACCTGCAGCCACGCGGCCGACGTCGGCCATGCGCTGCTCGCTGGACGTGGGCGCCAGCAGGAAGATGGGGGCCAGGCCTTCCGCCTTCAGGCGCGCGGCGAACTCCTCGCACTCTTCCGGCGGGTAGTCGACCACCAGCACGCCGTCGACGCCCGCGGCCTTCGCGTCGCGCACGAAGCTGCCCGCGCCATGACGGAGGTCGTGGTTCTCGATCGGGTTGGCGTAGCCCATCAGCACCACCGGCGTGGTGGCGTTGCGCTCACGGAAGGCCTTCACGTCGGCCAGCACATGGGCCAGCGAGATGCCCTTGACCAGTGCGCGCTCAGCGGCCTTCTGGATCACGGGGCCGTCGGCCATCGGGTCGGAGAACGGCACGCCCAGCTCGATCACGTCGGCACCGGCTTCAGCCATCGCGAGCATCAGCTCGACTGTCTTCTCGGGGTACGGGTCGCCGCAGGTGATGTAGGGGATCAGCGCCTTGCGGCCCTGTTCTTTCAGCGTGGCAAAGGTCTGGTCGAGGCGGGTCGTCATCACACGCCCCCCTTGACCGACAGGCCACGGCACGACGGCCGGCAATAGAACTCGGCGCCAGTCAGGTCAGCCACCGTGCCGATGTCCTTGTCACCGCGGCCGGACAGGTTGACCAGCACGTGCTGATCCGGCTTCATGGTGGCGGCCAGCTTCATGCCATAGGCCACGGCATGGCTGGACTCCAGCGCCGGGATGATGCCTTCGGTGCGGCACAGGCGGTGGAAGGCTTCGAGCGCCTCCTGGTCGGTGATGCCGACGTACTCGGCACGGCCGATGTCCTTCAGGTAGGCGTGCTCGGGGCCGACACCGGGGTAATCGAGGCCGGCCGAGACCGAGTGCGTTTCGGTGATCTGACCGTTCTCGTCCTGCAGCAGGTAGGTGCGGTTGCCGTGCAGCACGCCCGGCACGCCCTTTTGCAACGACATCGAGTGCTTGCCGCTCTCGTAGCCTTCGCCGGCCGCTTCCACGCCGATCAGGCGCACGCCTTCATGCGGGATGTAGGGGTAGAAGATGCCCATGGCGTTCGAGCCACCGCCCACGCAGGCCACGACGGCGTCCGGCTGGCGGCCGATCTGCTCGGGCATCTGCTTGAGGCACTCCTCGCCGATGACGCTCTGGAAGTCGCGCACCATGGCTGGGTATGGGTGCGGGCCCGCGACCGTGCCGATGATGTAGAAGGTGTTCTCGACGTTGGTCACCCAGTCGCGCATGGCTTCGTTCAGCGCGTCCTTCAGGGTGCGGCTGCCCGACTCGACCGGCACCACCTTGGCGCCCAGCAGGTGCATGCGGTAGACGTTGGGCGACTGGCGCTTGACGTCTTCGGCGCCCATGTACACCACGCACTCGAGGCCATAGCGGGCGCAGATGGTGGCCGTGGCCACGCCGTGCTGCCCTGCCCCGGTTTCGGCGATGACACGGGGCTTGCCCATGCGCTTGGCCAACAGGGCCTGGCCAATGGTGTTGTTGACCTTGTGCGCGCCGGTGTGATTCAGGTCTTCGCGCTTAAAGTGGATCTGCGCGCCGCCCACTTCACGGCTCAGGCGGGCTGCGTGGTAGATCGGGCTGGGGCGGCCGACGAAGTGCGCCAACTCCTTGCGGAACTCGGCGTTGAACTCAGGGTCATGGCGGTAGTGCTCGTAGACGTTCTTCAGTTCTTCGAGCGCGTAAATCAGGGTCTCGGAGACGAAGGTGCCGCCGTAGGGACCGAAGTGCCCGCGGGCATCGGGCTGGTTGTAGTTCAGCATGTGACTCTCAAGGAACTCGGACGCGGTTGCCACCGGAATGAGGTTGGCAGCCGCTTCAAACGGTTTCGGCACAAAGCCGGTCGGCCGTTCGCACGGCCTCACAGAAACGGCGCATCAGCGCGGCATCCTTGATGCCCTTGCTGGCTTCCACGCCCGAACTGACGTCCACGGCCCAGGGCCGCACGCGCCGCACGCCTTCTTCCACGTTACCGGGGTGCAGGCCACCCGACAGAATCATTGGACGCAACAGGCCCGTCGTCAACAGGGACCAGTCGAACACCTGTCCGCCGCCCCCGTAGCCTTCGACATGGGCATCCACGAGCAAGGCCTGCGCATCCGAGTAGGACGAGGCGAAGTCTAACAAATCGAAACCTGGCGCCATCCGGGCTGCCCGGATGAAGGGCTGCCCCGCTGCAAGGGCGGCGCAATCCCCCGGCGTCTCATCGCCATGGAACTGCAGCAGCGCCTGGGGCAGCGTGTGTCGCACCTGGGCCGCCAGGGCGGCGTCGGCGTTCACCAGCAGCACCACGGGCGTCACGAACGGGGGCAGACGGCGTGCCAATTCGGCTGCGCGGTCCAGCGGCACGTGGCGCGGGCTCTTGGGGTACAGCACGAACCCGATGGCGTCGGCCCCGGATTCGACCGCGGCGTCGACGTCAGCCTCGCGGGTGAGGCCACAGACCTTGATGCGGGTGCGATGAAAGGCGGGCAACGGCGACGTCAGACTGGGGGGCATCCCGACATGGCGGCAGCCTGGGCTGCGTCGCCGGTGGTGACAACCCTCGGATTGTCGCAAAAATCGGCCGCCAGGCCAATCTCCCGGCCGGCGGCATGGGGCGCGACACCGCCGATTCACGCCCCGTGGACGTCGGCCGGCAGGGGCTGAGGGAGCCACGACAGCCCCGGCACCTGGCTGGGCAGGCCCCAGGCCGCGTCGTACTGCGGCCCCAGAAAGTACAGGCCGTCGGGCGAGAACGTCGGCGCGGCCACCTTGCGGTCGCGGGCTTCGAGCACCCGCTGCACCCAAGACACCGGCTGGGTGCCGGTGCCCACCGCGATCAGGCAGCCCATGATGTTGCGGATCATGTGATGAAGAAACGCCTGCCCCTCGAAATCGAAGCGCCAGTACCGGTGCGGCACGTCGCTGTCCCGCGGGGGCACGAAGGGGGTGGCGGGCCGGCATGGCGCAATGCGAATCTCGCGCAAGCGCTTGACCGGCGTCGGCGATTGACACTGCGACGATCGGAAGGAGCTGAAGTCGTGCTCGCCGATCAGCAGGGCCGCGGCCTCGCGCATGGCCTGCAGGTCCAGGGGCCGGAACACCCATCCCACCTGCCCCGCCTCGATTGCCGGCTTGATGGGCGACTCGAGCAGGATGTAGGCATAGCGGCGCCCGATGGCGCTGTTGCGGGCGTGAAAGGTGTCAGGCACCTCGGCCGCCCACTGCACGGCGATGTCAGGCGGCAGAAAGGTGTTCGTGCCGCGCACCCAGGAGAACGGTGCGCGCGACAAAGGGGTGTCGAGGTGCACCACCTGGTTGATGCCGTGCACCCCGGTGTCGGTGCGCCCGGCACACACGGTCTTCACAGGATGCACGGCGAACTCGCGCAGCGCGTGCTCGAGCGCGTCCTGCACCGTGCCGCCGTAGGGCTGGCTCTGCCAGCCGCTGTAAGCGCCACCACGGTAAGAAACACCAAGGGCGACCCGCCGGGTCGCCCTTGTCTCGGGCCGGGAGGCGTTCGGGGCGTCGGGGTCGGCCACCAGGGTGGACCGACCCGGCGCCCGCGCCGGATCCTCATGCTGCATGGTGCGTCATCACCCCAGCGTATCAAGCATGCCCTGGGCCTTGGTCCGCAAGGCCGGGTCCTGGGTGTTGTCCAGCACCTCCTGCAGCAGCTCGCGAGCGCCGTCGATGTCACCGATCTGGCGGAACTCGTCGGCGAGCTCCAGCTTGCGGGCCATCGGATCGGTCAGCGACGAGTCGGCTGCCGGCTGATCCAGCCAGTCCTCCTCCGCCTCGGCAGGGGCATCGGGCAGCACCTCCGCCGGGTTGCTCACCGGCGCAGGCACGTCGAGATCGAGGCTGATCGACTCCATGTCGAACGCCGGCGACGGGGCCGGTGCGGCGGCCGGCGGCGGGAACTCGTCGGCAGAAAGGTCGAAGTCGAGCCCGGCATCGGCTTCATTTGCCGGTGTCGCAGGCACCTCGGGCAACGGCAGATCGTCCAACGGCGAGACGGCGGGTGCCGCGGCGGCCGAAGGCAGGTCATCGTTGAGATCCAGCGGCGGCAGGTCAGCCGGCTCGGCCGCCATCGGCGAGACCGAGTCGGTCACCTCATCCAGCGGGGCCGGCGTCGAGATGTCGAGGTCGAGGTTGACCATGTCCACATCGCCCGGCTCGGTCGGCGCACCGGCAGGTGCCACCGTGTCAAGCTGGCTCGGGGCCGGCATCACGGAGTGCGGGACGGTGCTGGCGCCCAGCATGTCGGCCGGCTCCCCTGCCGCGAGCGCAGCAGAAGGCGCGCCACCGGGCTGGTACAGCGGATTCTCGGGGTCGATACCCAACCCCATTTCCTGGGCCTTGGCCCAGTCTTCACCCTGGCCGTTCGTCAGGCCGAACAGCTGCACGGCCAGTTGCTCGAAGCCCTTGGTGTCGCGGCGCTTGGCATAGACCTCCAGCAGCTTGGTGCGGATGGCCAGGCGATCCGGTGTGCTGCGCAGGGCTTCCTTGAGGATTTCCTCGGCCTGCAGGTCGCGGCCGTAGGCCAGATAGACATCGGCCTCGGCCACAGGGTCCACGTCGCCGATGGCATCCAGCTGGCTGAGCGAGTAGCTCATGGAGGACGGGCCACCCGTGGCGTCACGGGTGTCCACACGCTGCCCACCGCTGGCACCGAAGAAGGAATCCGGCTGCAGTCGGCTCTCCAGGAAGGAAGTCTCTCCGGAATCCGAGCGACGACGCGAGCGCACGAACATCAGGCCACCAGCCAGCAAGGCGATGGCCGCACCACCCACGGCCAGCAACATCGGATTGAGACCGGCCAGCAGGCCTGGCTCTTCCGGCTCGGGTTGCGGCGGCGCCACCGGCAGAGAGGCGGGCAGCGACGGAGCGGGCACCGAGGGTGCCGAAGCGGCCTCGGATGCGACGTCGGCGACGGCCGTGGCCGAAGCGGCCTCGGAAGCCGGCAAGCCGGGCGCATCGGCCACCGGGGGCGATGCGGGCGCCTCGACGGGCGCAGGGAGGGTATCCTCCAGAGGCTTGGACGGTGCGGGCGGAACTGGCGCCGGAGCCGGGGCGGCCACCGGTGCGGAAGCCGCCTTGTCCTTCAGCTTGCGCAGCTCGTCCAGGTTCTTGGACAGCTCGGCCACACGGGCCGTGCTTTCTTCCTTGGCCCGGGACTTGGCCAGGCGATCTTCCACCGCCGCGCCGCCCGGTGCAACACCACCCTTGCTCAGGGTGAGCTTGTCGGGCGCGGGCGTCGCCGCCTGCTTCTGGTCCTTGACCTCGGCTTCGACCTTGCCCTTGGCCTGGCGCTGGGCCTGTTCGGGCACGGAATCGGCCGCCATGCCGGCGAGGCGCTGGCGATAGGCCGCAAAGTCGGCGCTTTCGGCGATGACGATCTTGCGCGCCTCCTGCGGGCTGACTTCGCGTGCCTTCTCAGCCGAAGGAACGTCCAGCACCACCCCCGCCTTGAGGCGGTTCATGTTGCCCATGAACGCCTTCGGATTGGCGCGATACAGACCGACCAGCATCTGGTCCAGGGAGACCCCCGGCTGCTGCATGCGCGCCGCGATGGCGGACAACGAATCCCCACTGCGGACGCGAACGGAATCCACCGCCGAGGCATCGGGCGAGGATGCCGGTGCGGGTGCCGGTACGGCAGCCACGTCGGGCGCGGGCGCGGCGGGGCGTGCCTCCTTCACCGGCTTGCGTGCCGGCGTCGGCCGGGATGCCGGCTCGGACGGGGCCGTGGCGGCGACCTGCGGACGGGATGGCGCCCGGTCACGCGGGGCAGCAGCCTCCGTGCTCGGCGGCGGGGTGACGGGAGACGGCGCCTGCATCACCGGCGGCGTCATGGGCGCAGCGGCACGGTTGGAGGGCGGATCGAACAGCAGTGTGTATTCGCGTACCAGGCGACCGGTCGACCAGGACAGGTCCAGGATCACATCGACGAACGGTTCCTGCACGGAGCGGTCGCTGCTGATGCGCAGATACGGCCGCCCATCGGCGCGGCGCTGCAAGGTGATCGACGTGGCCGACAGCACCGGGTTGTAGTCCACCCCGGCTGCGCGGTAGGTTTCCGGCGAAGCCACCTTCACCTGAAGGGAGGCGCCTTCCTCGGTCGTCAGGCTGCTGAGGTCGATCTCTGCACGGAGGGTTTCGCCCAGCGCGGACTGCACGCTCAGCCTGCCCAGCCCCAGCGCCCAGGACGCCGCCGGCAGGCTGGCCAGCACGGAAAAGGCTGCGGCGAGCGCAACCCGGTTCAGAGCGAATCGCCCCGCGGACAACGGTTGATCTTTCAAGGCGTCTCCCAAGTCGTCGTGTCGGTGAGTGTGTCAGCCCTGACACGGCCGGATCCGGCAAGACCCAGGAGGCGCGACCTCACCTGCAGACGGTACGCAGCAGAAAACACAATAACAGCCGGTAGATACAGTGACAAGCTCATGCATTTACTGACATAAGCCCGCCACCGGACATGGTGCACGGGCCGGCACCCGTGGCGGGGCATGATTGTCGCCTTGCGGCTACAACGCACGCCCTCGATTTTGTGACCAGACGTTGCAGGCGCTGCCAAGATCAGCAGCCATCTGGTGGCGCTTTTTCAGCGCATGGAAACCGCTCAGGCGTCCAGCAGGATGCGCAGCATGCGGCGCAGCGGCTCGGCGGCCCCCCACAGCAACTGGTCACCGATGGTGAAGGCGCCGACGTACTCCGGGCCCATGGCGAGCTTGCGGATGCGGCCCACCGGGATGGTCAGCGTGCCGGTCGTGGCCACCGGGGTCAGGTCCTTGATGGTGGCCTCACGGGTGTTCGGCACGACCTTCACCCACTCGTTGTCGGCGGCGATCATGGCCTCGATGTCGGCCAGGGGCACGTCCTTCTTGAGCTTGAAGGTCAGGGCCTGCGAGTGGCAGCGCATGGCGCCGATGCGCACGCAGAAACCGTCGACCGGGATCGCGGCCGAGCCGAAGCCCTCGCCCAGACCCAGGATCTTGTTGGTCTCGGCCATGCCCTTCCACTCTTCCTTGGACTGGCCATTGCCCAGGTCCTTGTCGATCCAGGGGATGAGCGAGCCACCCAGCGGCACGCCGAAGTTGGCCGTTTCGGCTTCGGTCAGCGAACGCTGCTTGGCGATGATCTTGCGGTCGATTTCCAGGATGGCGCTCTTGGGATCGTCCAGCAGGGCCTTCACTTCGGCGTTCAGCGTGCCGAACTGGGTGAGCAGCTCGCGCATGTGCTGGGCACCGCCGCCCGAAGCCGCCTGATAGGTCTGGGTCGACATCCACTCGACCAGACCGGCCTTGTACAGCGCACCCACGCCCATCAGCATGCAGCTGACGGTGCAGTTGCCGCCGATCCAGTCCTTGCCGCCGTTGGCCAGCGCATTCTTGATCACGGGCATGTTGACCGGATCCAGCACGATGACGGCGTTGTCCTTCATGCGCAGCGACGAGGCCGCATCGATCCAGTGGCCGTTCCAGCCGGCGGCGCGCAGCTTGGGATACACCTCGTTGGTGTAGTCACCGCCCTGGGCCGTCAGGATGATGTCGCAGCGCTTGAGTTCGTTGATGTCGTAGCCGTCCTTCAACGTCTTCTCGTTCTTGGCCATGGCCGGGGCAGCGCCGCCGGCGTTGGAGGTCGAGAAGAACAGCGGTTCGAAGTGGGCGAAGTCGCCTTCGGCCTGCATGCGGTCCATCAGCACCGAGCCGACCATGCCGCGCCAGCCGACCAGACCAACCAGAGTCGTAGCCATGATGAATTTCCTTCAGTGATTCAGTGTTGTGTAGCGAGCGGTTCAGCCCGGTCGGTCATTGCGCCTTCAGGGCGGCCACGACGGCCTCACCCATCTCGACGGTGCCGACCTTCTGCGTGCCTTCCGAGAAGATGTCCGGCGTGCGCAGGCCCTGCTCCAGCACGGCCTGCACGGCCCGCTCGATGCGGGCGGCCGCCTCTTCCTGGTTCAGGCTGAAGCGCAGCATCATCGCGGCCGACAGGATGGTGGCCAGCGGGTTGGCGACGCCCTTGCCGGCGATGTCCGGGGCAGAGCCGTGGCTGGGCTCGTACAGCCCCTGGCCCTTGGCGTTCAGCGAGGCCGAGGGCAGCATGCCGATCGAACCCGTCAGCATCGAGGCTTCGTCCGACAGGATGTCGCCGAACATGTTGCCGGTCACGACCACGTCGAAGCGCTTGGGCGCCTTGACCAGCTGCATGGCGGCGTTGTCCACATACATGTGGTCCAGCTCGATGTCGGGGTACTGGGCGTGCACCTCGGTGACCACGTCCTTCCAGAACTGGAAGGTCTCCAACACGTTGGCCTTGTCGACGCTGGTGACACGCTTGTTGCGCTTGCGGGCGGCCTGGAAGGCCACATGGGCGATGCGCTCGATCTCGGGCTTGCTGTAGCGCATCGTGTCGAAGGCTTCCGGCGCGCCCTTGAACTCGCCGTCCGGGGCCTCACGACGGCCGCGGGGCTGACCGAAGTAGATGTCACCGGTCAGCTCGCGGATGATCAGGATGTCCAGGCCGGCCACCAGTTCGGGCTTGAGGCTCGAGGCGTGGGTCAGCTGCGGGTAGCAGATGGCCGGACGGAAGTTGGCGAACAGGCCCATGTTCTTGCGCAGGCCCAGGATGGCCTGTTCAGGGCGCAGATGGCGCTCGAGCTTGTCGTACTTCCAGTCGCCCACCGAACCGAACAGCACGGCGTCCGACTCCATGGCCAGCTTCAGGGTGTGCTCGGGCAGCGGGTGGCCGTGCGCATCGAAGGCGGCGCCGCCGACCTTGGCTTCGTCCAGCTGGAAAGGCAGGTCCAGCACCTTCAGCACCTTGACCGCCTCGTTGACGATCTCGGGACCGATGCCGTCACCCGGCAGCACAGCAATCTTCATGACCATGGTGTTTCTTCTCGGAAATCTCAGACGATGCGGTTGTTCAGCCAGGGCTTCTGCGCCAGGCGCTCGGCTTCATAGGCCTTGATCTTGTCGGCGTGGCGCAGGGTCAGGCCGATGTCATCGAAGCCATTGAGCAGGCAGTACTTGCGGAAAGGCTGGATGTCGAAAGGCAGTTCGGCGCCATCAGGCTTGACGACGACCTGACGCTCGAGGTCGATGGTCAGCTCGTAGCCGGGGCAGGCGAACACTTCGTTGAACAGCTGATCGACCTGCGACTCGCTGAGCTGGATCGGCAGCAGGCCGTTCTTGAAGCTGTTGTTGAAGAAGATGTCGGCAAAGCTCGGCGCGATGATGCTGCGGAAGCCGTACTGCTCGAGCGCCCACGGTGCGTGCTCACGGCTGGAGCCACAACCGAAGTTCTTGCGCGCGATCAGGATCGACGCGCCCTGGTAACGCGCCTGGTTGAGCACGAAATCGGGGTTCGGCTTGCGGGTGGCCGGGTCCTGGCCGGGCTCACCGGCATCGAGGTAGCGCCATTCGTCGAACAGGTTGGGGCCGAAGCCCGTGCGCTTGATCGACTTCAGGTACTGCTTGGGGATGATGGCGTCGGTGTCGACGTTTTCCCGGTCCATCGGGGCGACCAGGCCCTTGTGAATGCGGAATGCTTGCATGGTGGTTTACTTTTTCGCCGCGTTGGAGATGGCCTCACCGGCCTTCTCGAGGTCCTGACCGAAGCCGTGCACCGTGTTGCAGGCGCTCATGGCCCACAAGGTCATCAGCATGAGGATCAGGGCTGCCAGACGTTGCATGGTGGTACTGCCTCAGGCCAGACGACGGACGTCGACAAAGTGCCCTTCCATGGCCGCCGCGGCCGCCATGGCCGGGCTCACCAGATGGGTGCGACCGCCCGCGCCCTGACGACCTTCGAAGTTGCGGTTGCTGGTGGAGGCGCAGCGCTCACCGGGCTCCAGGCGGTCTGCGTTCATCGCCAGGCACATGGAGCAACCCGGCTCACGCCATTCGAACCCGGCAGCCTTGAAGATCTGGTCGAGGCCTTCGCGCTCGGCCTGCTCCTTCACGAGGCCCGAGCCCGGCACCACCAGCGCCAGCTTGATGTTCGAGGCCACGCGGCCCCCGATGCGCTTGACCACGGCCGCGGCTTCGCGCATGTCCTCGATGCGGCTGTTGGTGCACGAACCGATGAAGACCTTGTCGACGCGGATGTCGTTGATGGCCTTGTTCGGCTCGAGCGCCATGTACTGCAGCGCGCGCTCCATCGCCGAGCGCTTGACGGGGTCCTTTTCCTTGTCAGGATCGGGCACGCGGTCTTCGATGGACAGCACCATCTCTGGCGAGGTGCCCCAGGTGACCTGCGGCTTGATCTCGTCGGCGTTCAGCTCGACCACGGCGTCGAACACGGCATCCGGATCGGAGTGCAGCGTGCGCCAGTAGGCCACGGCCTGCTCCCACTCGACGCCAGTGGGCGTGAAGGGGCGACCCTTGACATAGTTGATCGTGGTGTCATCGACCGCCACCAGGCCGGCGCGGGCACCGGCTTCGATGGCCATGTTGCAGACCGTCATGCGGCCTTCCATGCTGAGCGCGCGGATGGCGCTGCCGGCGAACTCGATGGTGTATCCCGTGCCGCCGGCCGTGCCGATCTTGCCGATGATGGCCAGCACGATGTCCTTGCCCGAACAGCCCTTGGGCAGCGTGCCCTCGACCTTCACGAGCATGTTCTTGGCCTTCTTGGCCAGCAGCGTCTGGGTGGCCATGACGTGCTCGACTTCCGACGTGCCGATGCCATGCGCCAGCGCGCCGAACGCGCCGTGGGTGGAGGTGTGGCTGTCGCCGCACACCACGGTCATGCCGGGCAGCGTCGCGCCCTGCTCAGGCCCGATCACGTGCACGATGCCCTGGCGCTTGTCACCCATCTTGAACTGCGTGATGCCGAAGCGGTCGCAGTTCTTGTCCAGCGTGTCGACCTGCAGCTTGGAAACTGGATCCTTGATGCCTTCGCGACGGTCGGTCGTGGGCACGTTGTGGTCGCTCACGGCCAGGTTGGCCGACAGACGCCACAGCTTGCGGCCGGCGATGTCCAGGCCCTCGAACGCCTGGGGGCTGGTCACTTCGTGCACCAGCTGGCGGTCGATGTACAGGACGGCGGTGCCGTCTTCCTCGGTGTGGACGACGTGCTCGTCCCAGATCTTGTCGTAGAGGGTGCGTCCCATGGTGCTGCTGCGCGCGCGTACGCGTCCGGAAGGCCGCAAGGCCGGTGTGGGGAAAAGATGACGATTTTAGGGCAGATGGACACGCCCGGGACGCCCGCAAGGTCACCCAAGCCGATGACAGGCCGCGATCGCCCCCACTGACGGTCGCTCGCCCGCCCGAGAGGACGACCTTGCGGCGTACCGACCACAGACGCGCCACAATCAGACCATGAACGCTGCCGAACGCCCCCCCCCAACGCTGCGGCCTGCGGGCCAGCCCTGCCGCCACCCCGGCTCACGCTTGTCCCTGCCCGACGCCCAGCCGTGACCACGCTCAGCATGGTGATCGCTCTGGCCGTCTCGGCGTGCGGTGGAGGCGGAGGCGGCGGCCCCGTCGTGGGCCCGACGGGCTCTTCTGGCGCGGCCACCGGCGTGGTCACTGGGCTGGGCTCGGTGATCGTCAACGGCGTCCGCTTCGACGACGGCACCGCCCTCATTCGGGATGACAGCGGCGCGACCCGCACCCGAAGCGACCTCAAGCTCGGCATGGTGGTTGACGTCACTTCCGGTCCCATCAGCCCCGGCAGCGGGGACACCCTGGGTGCGGCCACCGCCACCCGCGTCCAGTACGGCAGCAGCATCAAGGGCCCGGTCACGGCCCGGAACCTCGTCGCCGGCACACTGACCGTTCTGGGGCAGACGATCACCGTGCCGGCCGGCGTGGCGTTCGATGGCTACCCGAGCGGGTTGGGTGGCGTGGCGATCAACGACCTGATCGAGGTCCATGCACTCTTTGACCCGACCACGCAGACCTTCCGGGGCACCCGGATCGAAAAGGCAGCAAGCCTGGCTGAATGCAAGGTCGTCGGGGTCGCACAAAGCGTGGACCGCACGGCACGCTCGTTCGTGATCCGGAGCCTGGGTTTGAGTTACACAGCCGGCGCCACCCTGAACGGCCTGAACAACGCCACCACCGTCAAGGTGCGCATGCCCTACACCCCGGGTCTGGGTTGCGGTACCAGCGCGGTCACGGAGGTGTCGGCCCTCACGAGCAGCCCCGCGGAGGGCGCACAGGCCGAACTGGACGGTTTCATCACCGACTACATCGGCAACACCAGCTTCAAGGTCAATGGCCTTCCGGTCCGCGCGGGCACGGCCATCACGGGGCTGGGCAACGGTGTGCGGGTCGAAGTCGAAGGCACGGTGCAGTCGGGCGTGCTGGTCGCCAGCCGCGTGGAACTGCGGAGCGGTGCGGTCAGCGATGACCGCATCCGCCTGTATGGCGTGCCCAGCACAGCAGCGTGAATCCCACGGACCAGACGCTGCTGCTGCGGGGGGGTGACGGTGTCCTATGCGACCGCCAGCCTCGAGAACGGCATCACGGTCGGCAACCTCGGTGGAGGCACGGCGCTGGAGGTTCGCGGCGATCTGGACGCCACCGGCACCCAGGTGGTGGCCACACGGATCCGGCCGGCCAACTGAGCCAAGCACCCGCGGCGGGCGCCATTCGGAAAGCAAAAACCCCGGCCTGTTGCCGGGGTTTTTCGCTGCGGGCCTGTCTGAACAGGCCCGATCACGTCGATCAGCGCTTGCCGATCGGTGCGACGTCGCGCTTCTCGGCGCCGACGAACAGCTGACGGGGACGGCCGATCTTGTACTCGGGGTCGCCGATCATCTCGTCCAGCTGAGCAATCCAGCCCACGGTACGGGCCAGAGCGAAGATGGCGGTGAACAGCGGCACGGGGATGCCGATGGCGCGCTGCACGATGCCCGAGTAGAAGTCGACGTTCGGGTAGAGCTTGCGCTGCACGAAGTAGTCGTCTTCCAGAGCGATCTGCTCGAGCTTCTTGGCCAGGGCAAACAGCGGGTCGTTTTCGAGGCCCAGTTCGGCCAGCACTTCGTTGCAGGTTTCCTGCATCAGCTTGGCGCGCGGGTCGTAGTTCTTGTAGACGCGGTGACCGAAGCCCATCAGGCGCACGCCCGAGTTCTTGTCCTTCACCTTTTCCATGAACTCGCCGACCTTCGAGATGCCGCCCATGGCCTGGATTTCCTCCAGCATGTTCAGGCAGGCCTCGTTGGCGCCACCGTGAGCCGGGCCCCACAGGCAGGCCACGCCGGCTGCGATCGCGGCAAACGGGTTGGTGCCCGACGAACCGCACAGACGCACGGTCGAGGTCGAGGCATTCTGTTCGTGGTCAGCGTGCAGGATGAAGATGCGGTCCATGGCGCGCTCGAGCACCGGGCTCACCTTGTACTCTTCGCACGGCGTGGCGAACATCATGCGCAGGAAGTTGCCGGCGTAAGACAGGTCGTTCTTCGGGTAGATGAACGGCTGGCCGATCGAGTACTTGTACGCCATGGCCACGAGCGTGGGCATCTTGGCGATCAGGCGGATCGCGGCGACCTTGCGGTGCTCGGGATTGTTGATGTCGGTGCTGTCGTGATAGAAGGCCGACAGAGCGCCGACCAGGCCGGTCAGCACGGCCATCGGGTGGGCGTCACGACGGAAACCACGCAGGAAGAACTGCATCTGCTCGTTGACCATGGTGTGCTTGGTCACGCGGCCGACGAAGTCGTCCTTCTCGCTCTGGTTCGGCAGCTCGCCGTTCAGCAGCAGGTAGCAGGTTTCCAGGAAGTCGCAGTTGGTGGCCAGCTGCTCGATCGGGTAGCCGCGGTACAGCAGCTCACCCTTGTCACCGTCGATGTAGGTGATCTTGGAATTGCAGGACGCCGTCGACAGGAAGCCCGGGTCATAGGTGAACTTGCCGGTCTGGCCGTACAGCTTGCGGATGTCAATCACATCCGGGCCGACCGAGCCCTTGTAGATGGGCAGTTCCATGCTGGGGCTGCCGTCAGAGAACGACAGGGTGGCTTTCACGTCGGACGGGGTCATGAGCACTCCTAAGGGGTGAGTCTTGTGAGAGAAAGTGGAAACTTTTGGTACCAGGGGTGACCGACAGCAATGCGCCCTCTGCAGTCCGCTTTCGCGGCATCAGAGGGCAGCATTCAGGCCGGTCGGACCCGCATCATCGACAGCACCTGCAGGACTTCGGGATTGGCCAGATCGCCTTCGGGCTCCTTGCGGGCCAGCAGCAGATCCAGCAGATCATTGTCGGACAGGTCCATCAATTGAAGCAATCCCTGGACCAGCGGTGTGGTCAGGCGGTCACCGTGCTGTTCGAAGAAACGATCAATGAAGATGTCGTTCTCCAGCAGCCCCCGACGGCACCGCCACCGCAGCCGACGCAGCGTGTCCGGGTCGGGCGTCAGATCGGCTGGAACGGTGGCAGAGGTCATCGGGATGGGTGGGCTGGTCAGCACGTTGCGGGCAGGTGGCAGGAGCCGGGATCAGACGGCACGCTTGACCATCAGTTCCTTGATCTTGCCGATGGCCTTCGTGGGGTTCAGGCCCTTCGGGCAGACGTCCACGCAGTTCATGATGGTGTGGCAACGGAACAGACGGTACGGGTCTTCCAGGTTGTCCAGGCGCTCGGCCGTGGCTTGATCGCGGCTGTCGGCGATGAAGCGGTAGGCCTGCAACAGACCGGCGGGGCCCACGAACTTGTCGGGGTTCCACCAGAAGCTGGGGCAGCTGGTCGAGCAGCTGGCGCACAGGATGCACTCGTACAGGCCGTCCAGCTCTTCGCGCTCTTCGGGCGACTGCAGGCGCTCCTTGTCGGGCGGCGGCGTGTCGTTGACCAGGTACGGCTTGATCGAGTTGTACTGCTTGAAGAACTGCGTCATGTCCACGATCAGGTCGCGGACGACGGGCAGACCCGGCAGCGGCTTGAGCACGACCGTCTGCGGCAGGGTGCGCATGTTGGTCAGGCAGGCGAGGCCGTTCTTGCCGTTGATATTCATGGCGTCCGAACCGCACACGCCTTCACGGCACGAACGGCGGAACGACAGGGTGGGATCGACAGCCTTGAGCTTGACCAGGGCGTCCAGCAGCATGCGTTCGTTGCCGTCGAGTTCGATCTCGATGGTCTGCATGTAGGGCTTGGCGTCCTTGTCAGGATCGTAGCGATAGATCTGGAAAGTGCGCTTTTGGCTCATGATGAATTCCTAATGCTGGGTCGCTTCGATCAGAAGGTACGGACCTTCGGCGGCACCGATTCCACGGTCAGCGGCTTGAGGTTCACAGGCTTGTAGTCCAGGCGGTTGCCTTCGGAATACCACAGCGAGTGCTTCATCCAGTTGTCGTCGTCGCGGTTCGGGAAGTCGTTGTGGGCGTGGGCGCCACGCGACTCCGGACGGGCGGCGGCCGACACCATCGTGGCCTGGGCGGCTTCGATGAGGTTCTCGACTTCCAGCGCCTCGATGCGGGCGGTGTTGAAGACCTTGGAGTTGTCCTTCAGGCCGATGCTCTTCACGCGCTCGCGGACCTCGGCGATCTTCTTGACGCCCTCTTCCATCGAAGCCTGGGTGCGGAACACGCCAGCGTGCTTCTGCATGGTCGAGCGGATGTCGTTGGCGACGTCCTGGCAGTACTCGCCGTTCTTCTGGTTGTCCAGACGGGCCAGACGCGACAGGGTGTAGTCGGCAGCGTCCTTCGGCAGCGGCTTGTGGTTCTTGGTCTTGAGGTTGAAGTCGACGATGTGGTTGCCGGCGGCACGGCCGAACACCACGAGGTCGAGCAGCGAGTTGGTGCCCAGGCGGTTGGCGCCGTGCACCGACACGCAGGAGCACTCACCCACGGCGTACAGACCGTTGATGATCTCGTTGGGCTTGCCGTTGGCCGGCACCACGACCTGGCCGTGCACGTTCGTCGGAATGCCACCCATCTGGTAGTGGATGGTCGGCACCACGGGGATCGGCTCCTTGGTGATGTCGACGTTGGCGAAGTTGTGGCCGATCTCGTACACCGAGGGCAGACGCTTCATGATCGTCTCGGCGCCCAGGTGGGTCATGTCCAGCAGCACGTAGTCCTTGTTGGGACCGCAGCCTCGGCCTTCCTTGATTTCCTGGTCCATCGAGCGGGACACGAAGTCACGCGGAGCCAGGTCCTTCAGGGTCGGGGCGTAGCGTTCCATGAAGCGCTCGCCGTTGGCGTTGCGCAGGATGGCGCCTTCGCCGCGGCAGCCTTCGGTCAGCAGCACGCCCGCGCCGGCCACGCCGGTGGGGTGGAACTGCCAGAACTCCATGTCTTCCAGCGGGATGCCGGCGCGCGCCGCCATGCCCAGGCCGTCACCGGTGTTGATGAAGGCGTTGGTGGAAGCCTGATAGATGCGGCCGGCGCCACCGGTGGCGAACAGCACGGTCTTGGCGTGCAGGATGTGCACGTCGCCGGTTTCCATTTCGAGGGCGGTCACACCCACCACGTCGCCGTCGGCGTCGCGGATCAGGTCGAGGGCCATCCACTCCACGAAGAACTGGGTGCGGGCCTTGACGTTCTGCTGGTACAGCGTGTGCAACAGGGCGTGGCCGGTACGGTCGGCCGCGGCGCAGGCGCGCTGCACGGGCTTTTCACCGTAGTTGGCGGTGTGGCCGCCGAACGGACGCTGGTAGATGGTGCCGTCGGGGTTGCGGTCGAACGGCATGCCGAAGTGCTCGAGCTCGTACACGACCTTCGGCGCTTCACGGCACATGAACTCGATGGCGTCCTGGTCGCCCAGCCAGTCGGAGCCCTTGACGGTGTCGAAGAAGTGATAGTGCCAGTTGTCTTCCGACATGTTGCCCAGCGAGGCGCCGATGCCGCCCTGTGCGGCCACGGTGTGCGAGCGGGTCGGGAAGACCTTGGACAGGACGGCGACGTTCAGGCCGGCCAGGGAGAGCTGCAGCGAGGCACGCATGCCGGAGCCGCCGGCACCCACGATGACGACGTCAAACTTGCGGGTGGGAAGAGAGGTAGCGATAGCGGTCATTTTTTACAGTCTCCACAGCACTTGGATGGCCCAGCCGGCACAGCCGACCAGCCACACGATCGAGAACACCTGAAGCGTCAGGCGGATGCCGACCGGCTTGATGTAGTCCATGAAGAGGTCACGCATGCCGACCCACACGTGGTAAAGCATGGCGATGATGACGACGAAGGTCAGCGTCTTCATCCACTGCTGGGAGAAGATGCCGGCCCACTTGTCGTAGCCGAGCGGGCCACCGAAGATGACCTGCACCAGCAGGACGATGGTGAACAGGGCCATCAGAACGGCCGTGATGCGCTGCGCCAACCAGTCGCGCAGACCATAGCTGGCACCGGTGACGATGCGCTTGGTTCCGTAGTTTTGGGACATGCTTGCTTTCCTGAAACAGTGATCAGAACAGACCGAACAGCTTGGCGCCCAGCACGACGGTCAGCGCGATGCTGACAGCCAGGGTCGTCACAGCGGTCGACTTGCCGGTTTCCTTGGAGTAGGAATGCGACACCTCCATCAGCAGGTGACGGAGGCCGGCGCAGAAGTGGTGCAGGTAGGCCCAGATCAGGCCAAGAACGACGAGCTTGAAGAACCAGCCAGCCTGGCCCGTGAAGACGGCCGTGAACTCGTCGTACGAGATCTCGGTCGAGACGCTCTTGTCGAACATCCAGATGATGAAGGGCATCAGCAGGAACATGACGGCACCGCTGATGCGATGCAGGATCGACACGATGCCGGCGGCGGGCAGCCTGTAGGCAAGGATGTCGGTGACGTGGATGTTCCGGTAGACGGGGCGTGGGGTTTTCGCGTTGTCAGCCATGTTGTGTGGGGCTCCTGCCGAGCGTCATTAATCTGTCAAGAGAACACGGGATTTTAGGGCAATCCCCAGCCCGACGATCTCGTTCTGCTTTTGGTCAAAACTGCTTCAGACCCAAGCAGAACGGGGGACTCGTGAAAACGTTTTCGGTCAGCTCAACTCGTTGCGGTAGTAATGTCGTTCGGTGCAATACAGGCCACGGCGCAGCTCGACGGGCTGATCGCCATAGGTCAGCGACAGACGTTCGACACTGAGCAGCGGCGCGCCCACCGGCACCTGAAGGGCCTGGGCAATGTCGGCATCGGCCGTCACCGCGCGGAGTTTTTCTTCGGCGCGGATCATCCGCACCCCGAATTCGGATTCGAACAGCCCGTACATCGGGCCACGGTATTCACTGAGGCGGTCTGCCGTCAGCCCCTTGAAGAGGCGACCGGGCAGCCAGATGTCGTCGAACACGACAGGGCGCCCCGAAAAGTGCAGCACGCGGCGGATCTCGACCACCATGTCGCCCGGCTTGAGGTGGAGCGCGCGCGCCACATCGGCGGGCGCACGCAGGCGGCGGCAATCGAGGAATTCGCGCTTGGAACCGGACGGATCGGCGTCCGGTTGATCGGGCATCAGACGCAGGAAGCGGTACTGAACCTGCTCTTCGGCGTGGGTGGCCACGAAAGTGCCCTTGCCCTGACGGCGCGTCAGGAGGTTCTCGGCCGCCAGCTCATCGACCGCCTTGCGCACGGTCCCCTGGCTGACCTTGAAACGGGCCGCCAACTCGATTTCGCTGGGGATGGCCTCGCCCGGACGCCACTCGCCGGACTGCAGACTGCGAAGGATCAGGGCCTTGATCTGCTGGTACAGCGGACTGAAGGACGGCCCCGACGCAGACGCAGACGACCCACCCGTGGGCAGGGCGGTATCGGCAGCGGAGGTAGGCGGAGGGGTCACCACAGCGTGTCGGCTTGTCTTGGGGGCGATCTTGGTACGATCGGTCATGCGTCGGTCAGGCCGGATAAGGCCAGGCCGGGCGGTATTGCACCACAATCGGCTCTGGCACGCAACAAATCTGACGAATGATGTCTTATATAAGACATAAGACCCCTGACTTTAACAGAATCTAGCCAGGAAGGCCGTCACGGCGCTACACTTGCGGGTTTGTTCCACCCGTCCGTCACCACCTCTTCGGAGTTGCATATGAGCAAAGCACCCGTTCGCGTCGCCGTCACCGGCGCTGCTGGCCAGATTGGCTACGCCCTCCTGTTCCGCATCGCCTCTGGCGAAATGCTGGGCAAGGACCAGCCCGTGATCCTGCAACTGCTGGAGATCCCTGACGAGAAGGCCCAGAACGCCCTGAAGGGCGTGATCATGGAGCTGGAAGACTGCGCCTTCCCGCTGCTGGCCGGCATCGAAGCCCACAGCGACCCGATGACCGCCTTCAAGGACACCGACTACGCCCTGCTGGTCGGCGCCCGCCCCCGTGGCCCCGGCATGGAGCGCGCCGACCTGCTGGCCGCCAACGCCCAGATCTTCACCGCCCAGGGCAAGGCCCTGAACGCCGTGGCTTCGCGCAACGTGAAGGTGCTGGTCGTCGGCAACCCCGCCAACACCAACGCCTACATCGCCATGAAGTCGGCTCCGGATCTGCCGGCCAAGAACTTCACCGCCATGCTGCGTCTGGACCACAACCGCGCTGCTTCGCAGATCGCCGCCAAGATCGGCTGCGCCGTGGGCGACATCGAGAAGCTGGCCGTGTGGGGCAACCACTCGCCCACGATGTACGCTGACTACCGTTTCGCCACCGTGAACGGCAAGTCGGTCAAGGACACCATCAACGACCACGACTGGAACGCCAACGTGTTCCTGCCGACCGTGGGCAAGCGTGGCGCCGCCATCATCGCCGCTCGCGGCCTGTCGTCGGCCGCTTCGGCTGCCAACGCTGCCATCGACCACATGCGCGACTGGGCCCTGGGCACCAACGGCAAGTGGGTCACGATGGGCATCCCGTCGAACGGCGAATACGGCATCCCCAAGGAAGTCATGTTCGGCTATCCCGTCACCTGCGAAGGCGGCGAGTACAAGATCGTCGAAGGTCTGGAGATCGATGCCTTCTCGCAAGAGTGCATCAACAAGACCCTGGCCGAGTTGCAGGGCGAGCAGGACGGCGTGAAGCACCTGCTGTGATGCCTGGGCTCTGAGTTTCAGAGCCTCTGCAGATCGCACACCAACCGGCCCGTGGCAACACGGTGCCGGTTTTTTGTTGCCCGGTTTTTGTTACCTGAGGTTGAGGCTGTGCGCAGTGCGTGCAACCCGTCATGCATCAGGGGCATTTTTTGGGCGAGACTGGCGGCATCGCGGCTGACCCGCCCTTCTTGCATCGAGCACAGCACCATGTCGACCCTGACCGCCATCCACCCGCGCCATGCGTTGTTCGGCGCCGAGAAGCCCACGCCGATGCTGCCGGTGTGCGATCACTACGCTGGCGTCGAAGAGCGCATGCGCAAGAGCCTCGCGCTACAGGCGGAGATGGCCGAGGAGGCGGGACGGCCTGTGTTCGACGTGACCCTGGACCTGGAGGACGGAGCGCCAGTGGGCGGCGAGCACGAACACGCCTTGCTGGTGGCCGAGCTTGTGGACAGCACCGCCAACGTTCACAACCGGGTGGGCGCCCGTGTGCACGACTACCGTCACAAGCGCTTCGAGGACGACATCGACACGCTGATCGCCCGCGCGGGCGAGCGGCTGGCCTACATCATGGTGCCCAAGCTGGCCAACGTGGACGATGCCCGCGGGGCCATCGAGGCCATCCGGCAGGCCCGGGTCCGCCACAACATCGGACGGGCGCTGCCGGTGCACGGCCTGATCGAAACCCACAAAGCCGTGCAGCAGGTGGCAGAGATCGCGGCGCTGCCCGGCCTGGAGTCGCTGTCGTTCGGATTGATGGATTTCGTGTCGGATCACCGTGGTGCGGTGCCCGCCTCGGCCATGAGCGTGAAAGGTCAGTTCAGCCACCCCCTCGTTGTGCGGGCCAAGCTGGAGATCTCGGCCGCGTGCCACGCGGCCGGCATCACACCCTCGCATTGCGTGGTGACGGAGTTCAAGGACAGCCGGGCCCTGAGCGAAGCGGCAGAGAAAGCCACGCGGGAGCTGGGCTACACGCGCATGTGGAGCATCCACCCCGACCAGATCCCGGTGATCGTGGAGGCCTTCGCGCCGGTGACGGCCGAAGTGGACGACGCCATCGAGATCCTGACGGCGGCGCAGGCCGCGCACTGGGCGCCCACGGCCCACCGCAAGGTGCTGCACGACCGCGCCAGCTACCGGCATTACTGGCACGTTCTGGAGCGGGCCTGGCTGACCGGACAGCCGCTTCCGGCCGACATCGAAGAGGCGTTTTTCGGCGCGTGATGACCACAAACCGCGCGGTGTGCGCACAGCCTCCCGGTTCAGCATGCCCGTCACGCGCCTGAGCGAGCCGGCAGGTCTGCCACCCGACCTGGTCTGGCGGATGGCTGGGTCCGAGGTCGGCTCATGGCGATGGGTGGGCGACGACCTGCTGCTTCGGCTGGCCGTGGGCGCGGTGCATGGCACGCTGGACGCAGGACACGCCCCGACCGACGGGCACCTGCTGCCGCTGTGGGTGCGATGCGAAGGCGTCGCCGCGTCGGTGGCGCTGCCCGAGCATGGCGGCGCCCTGGGCGACGGACAGGTCGACCTCGGCGGCCACGTGCTCCGTGAGCTCCCCGTGCCCGGCGCGGTGACGGCGCCGGAAGGGGGCGAGTTGTGCCTGACGTTGACGTGGCGCCAGGGCATGCACGCCGCCCTGCGGTGCCGCGCGGTAAAGGTGGTGCCGGATGCGAGCAGCCGCCTGATCGAGTCCTGGGCCTGTTGAGGGCACCGTCGACGGAGGTCTGCGTCGAGCGGCCTCAGGCTTCGAGCCCGGCGGCACGCAAGCGCCGCCACAGCGTCGTCCGGCTGATGCCGAGCAGGGCGCACATCTGGCTGCGGTCGCCTGCACAGGCCTCCCATGCCTCGAGCAGCTCCTGCTGGTTGGCTGCCGGGACGGCACCGCGTGAGCGCGGCAGTGCCGCCGAGGCCGGCGACGTGGACGGCTCCGCCCTGCCCGGCTGCATCGCCGACGGCTGCCCGTGCCCCCCGAACAGTTCGGGGGCCACCCGCCGCAATTGCTCGCGGGCGATCTCGCTCGTCATGGGCGAGCGGCTCGCTTCCGCCCCAGCGTAGGCCATCCAGCGCTCGATGAGGTTTTCCAGCTCACGCACATTGCCAGGCCATGCATGATGGGGCGCCTGGACCACCAGCGCCTGCAGCAAAGGCCCGGCGGCGGAAGGGTCCAGCTGCAGGCGCCGGCAAACCTGGCGGGCCACGGCCTCGGCAATCAGCGCGATGTCGGGCAGGCGGGCGCGCAAGGGCGGGACGTCGACCCGCAGGATGTTGAGCCGGTAGTACAGGTCCAGGCGGAACAGCCCCTGCTCGACCTGCGCCGACAGATCACGGTGGGTGGCGGCGATCACCCGCACATTGACCGGGGTGGGCTCGGTGGCCCCCACGCGCAGCACCTCGCGCGCCTGCAGCACGCGCAGGAGCCGCGCCTGCAGCGAGGGGGGCATCTCGCCGACCTCGTCCAGGAACAGGGTACCGTTGTGCGCGGCCTCGAACAGGCCGATCTTGCCGCCCTTGCGCGCACCGGTGAACGCGCCCTCTTCGTAGCCGAAGAGCTCGCTCTCGAGCAGCGACTCGGACAGGGCGGCGCAGTTGACCGCCACGAACGGCATGTCGCGGCGTTCGCTGGCGCGGTGGATGCCCTGCGCGACCAGCTCCTTGCCGGTGCCGCTTTCGCCGATCAGCAGCACCGTGGCCTGGCTGCGCGCGCAGGCGCTGGCGGTCTCGCGCAGTTGGCGCGCCACAGGGCTGTCTCCCAGAAAGGCGTCCAGCTCATGTCGGGGCGACGAGGCCACCGGCTTGATGCGGGTGCGGATGTGGCGGTCCACGCGCTGGATGCTGATCGGATCCTGGCAGCTGAGTACCGCCCCGGTGAGCACGCCCTGCTCGAGGATGGGCATGCGGTTGACGATCAAGGCCTTGCCCTTGACGCGCTCGATGCGCTCCAGGTCGGGCACGGCCAGGCGCAAGGTCGCCAGCAGGCTGAGCTCCGGGCAGACCTCGCTGAGGCGCTGTCCCACCCACGCGCCCGGCGCGACGGACAGCAACTGGGCCATGGCGGGGTTGAGCGTCTGGACGCGCTCCTCCTGATCGACCGCGATGACGCCATCGCTGAGCTGGGCGAGGATGGTGTTGAGGCGCTCGCGCTTGGCCTGCTCGATGCGGGCGGCACGCGCCACTTCCACCGCGTCTTCCAGCGCCTCGCGGACGGCGTCGCGCGAGTACAGAAAGACGCCGGTGAGCCCAAGCTGGTCTGCGGTGTCCGCCACCACCCCGGTTCCCACCACCACCTGCACGCCTTCTTGCTGCAGGGCGCGGACACTGGCCTGGGCCTCGTCTTCGGTGTGATAGGTGCGCTGCACGACCTCCAGCTCGAACAGGCCGTCGAACTGCCGGATGTCGGGCGCCATGCCTTCGTACGTCACCAGGCCCACGCGGGCCGACACCTGCCGGGCCTGGGCCAGCGCCCGCATGAGGTCGAAGCCACCCACCTTGACGAGCACCACAGGGGTGTCGAGCCGCTGCCGCAGGTAGCCGCCATTCGAGCCCGCCGCCACCACCACGTCGACCGGGCGCTCGCGATGCAGGCTGCGCAGTCCGCTGACGGCCTGCTCGTAGCCCATGTCGAGCACCTCGACGCGCGCACGGTCGGCGAACTGGGGCGCCAGTTCCTGCAACATCTTGTTGATGCGCCGGAACCCCACGGCCACAATGCGCGGCAGAGAAGGCGGCAGGCCTCGGGATGGATGGAGCGACAAGGTCATGCAGGCGGCGTTTCAGAGGTTCGTTTCATTGTTTCATGAAACACCTTGAAATGGGCCCTCTTTTTGAAACATCCATGGAACACGCCACGGTTCGCCACCGAACGAAATCCAGAAAAAAGTTCTTCTGATTCAAAGGCTTGCCTTTCGCTGAGGCGGATACCGGCACCCCACGAAAGGCTGGCACGCACGTTGCGCTTGTACGGGCAACCCACCCGCACCCACCAAGGAGCACACATGGCCAACATGACCCCCGGCGCCCGTTTCCGCCAGGCTCTCCAGGAAGAATCCCCGCTGCAAGTGATCGGCGCGATCAACGCCAACCACGCCCTGCTGGCCAAGCGCGCCGGCTTCAAGGCGATCTACCTGTCGGGCGGCGGTGTGGCCGCGGGCTCGCTGGGCCTGCCCGACCTGGGCATCAACACGATGGACGACGTGCTGATCGACGTGCGTCGCATCACCGACGTGTGCGACCTGCCTCTGCTGGTCGACATCGACACCGGCTTCGGCCCGAGTGCCTTCAACATCGAGCGCACCGTCAAGAGCCTGATCAAGGCCGGCGCCGCCGCCTGCCACATCGAAGACCAGGTCGGCGCCAAGCGCTGCGGCCATCGCCCCGGCAAGGAAATCGTGTCGACCGAAGAGATGGTCGACCGCGTGAAGGCCGCCGCCGATGCCAAGACCGACAAGGACTTCTTCCTGATCGCCCGCACCGACGCGATCCAGGTGCACGGCGTGGATGCGGCCATCGAGCGCGCCATTGCCTGCGTGGAAGCCGGCGCCGACGGCATCTTTGCCGAAGCGGCGTACGATCTGGACACCTACAAGAAGTTCGTGGACGCCGTGAAGGTGCCCGTGCTGGCCAACATCACCGAGTTCGGCAAGACCCCGCTGTTCTCGACCGACGACCTGCGCCCCACCGGCGTGGGCATGGTGCTCTACCCCCTGAGCGCCTTCCGGGCCATGAACAAGGCCGCAGAGACCGTCTACACCGCGATCCGGCGTGACGGCCACCAGCGCAATGTCGTCGACATCATGCAGACCCGCGAGGAGCTGTATGACCGCATCGGCTACCACGCCTTCGAAGGCAAGCTGGACGCGCTGTTTGCCGCCAAGAAGTGAGTCGTCATCGACGACCCCGACCGTTTGACTGCTGAATCAACCTCTGACCAGGAGATCCCATCCATGAGCGCCACGCCCGAGACCACCACGCCCGGTTTCAAGCCCAAGAAGTCCGTTGCCCTGTCGGGCACCGCGGCCGGCAACACCGCGCTGTGCACCGTGGGCCGTACCGGCAATGACCTGGCCTACCGCGGCTACGACATCCTGGACGTCGCCACGACCTGCGAGTTCGAGGAGATCGCCCACCTGCTGGTGCACGGCAAGCTGCCCAACGTGGCCGAACTGGCTGGCTACAAGGCCAAGCTGAAGTCGCTGCGCGGCCTGCCCGCCGCCGTGAAGGTGGCACTGGAGCAACTGCCCCCTTCGAGCCACCCGATGGACGTGATGCGCACCGGCGTGTCGGTGCTCGGTTGCGTCAAGCCCGAGAAGGAAGACCACAACCACCCGGGCGCCCGCGACATCGCCGACAAGCTGATGGCCTCGCTGGGCTCGATGCTGCTGTACTGGTACCACTTTGCCTACAACGGCAAGCGCATCGAGGTGGAAACCGACGACGACTCGATCGGCGGCCACTTCCTGCACCTGCTGCACGGCGAAAAGCCGCGTGACAGCTGGGTGCGCGCGATGCACACCTCGCTGATCCTGTACGCAGAGCACGAATTCAACGCCTCGACCTTCACCTCGCGCGTGGTGGCCGGCACGGGTTCGGACATGTACTCGGCGCTGTGCGGTGGCATTGGCGCCCTGCGTGGCCCGAAGCACGGCGGCGCCAACGAAGTGGCCTTCGAGATCCAGAAGCGCTACGACAACCCGGATGAGGCCGAGGCCGACATCCGCGCCCGCGTGGAACGCAAGGAAGTCGTGATCGGCTTCGGCCACCCCGTCTACACCGTGAGCGACCCGCGCAACGTGGTCATCAAGAAGGTGGCCGAGGACCTGTCGAAGGAACAGGGCAACATGAAGATGTACAACATCGCCGAGCGCCTGGAATCGGTGATGTGGGACATCAAGAAGATGTTCCCGAACCTCGACTGGTTCAGCGCCGTGAGCTATCACATGATGGGCGTGCCCACCGACATGTTCACCCCGCTGTTCGTGATCGCACGCACCTCGGGCTGGTCGGCCCACATCATCGAGCAGCGCATCGACGGCAAGATCATCCGCCCGAGCGCCAACTACGTCGGCCCCGAAGACCAGGTCTTCGTGCCGCTGAAGGACCGCAAGTAAGCAGGCCAGAGGAAGGCGCCACATTGCCCCGGGTGATGTGGCGCCTTTCTGCCTTGTGGCGGCGCGACGCTGCCACCCCGAACCGACGTCTGCCCCGACGCCCCGATCGTCCGCCCCACTTTGCTGACTGCCCCACGGCCATGAGCAACATCAACACCCAATACCGCAAGCCGCTGCCCGGCACGAACCTCGATTACTTCGACACGCAAGCTGCCGTCGAAGCCATCCAGCCCGGCGCCTGGGCCACCCTGCCCTACACCGCCCGCGTGCACGCCGAGAACATCGTGCGCAAGGCCGATCCGGCCATCGTCACCGATTGCCTCAAGCAGATCGTCGAGCGCAAGCGCGACCTGGACTTCCCCTGGTTCCCGGCCCGCGTGGCGTGCCACGACATCCTGGGTCAGACCGCCCTGGTGGACCTGGCCGGCCTGCGTGACGCCATCGCCAAGGAAGGCGGCGACCCGGCCAAGGTGAACCCCGTGGTGCCCGTGCAGCTGATCGTGGACCACTCGCTGGCCGTGGAGTGCGGCGGCTTCGACCCGCAAGCCTTCCAGAAGAACCGCGACATCGAAGAGCGCCGCAACGAAGACCGCTTCCACTTCATCGAGTGGACGAAGAAGGCCTTCGCCAACGTGGACGTGATCCCCGCGGGCAACGGCATCATGCACCAGATCAACCTGGAGAAGATGTCGCCGGTGATCCATGCCGACAACGGCGTGGCCTACCCCGACACCTGCGTCGGCACCGACTCGCACACCCCGCACGTGGACGCGCTGGGCGTGATCGCCATCGGCGTGGGCGGCCTGGAAGCCGAGAACGTGATGCTGGGCCGCGCCTCGTGGATGCGCCTGCCTGAAATCGTGGGTGTGAAGCTGACCGGCCAGCGCCAACCCGGCATCACCGCCACCGACGTGGTCCTGGCCCTGACCGAGTTCCTGCGCAAGAACAAGGTGGTGGGTGCTTACCTCGAGTTCTACGGCGAAGGTGCGTCGAAGCTGACGATTGGCGACCGCGCCACCATCTCGAACATGGCCCCCGAATACGGCGCCACCGCCGCCATGTTCAGCATCGACGAACAGACGCTGGAGTACCTGACGCTGACCGGCCGCACCGCCGAGCAGGTCAAGCTGGTCGAAACCTATGCCAAGACCGCCGGCCTGTGGTCCGACAGCCTGAAGAACGCCGTGTACGAGCGCAACCTGGAGTTCGACCTGTCGAGCGTGGTGCGCAACATGGCCGGCCCGTCGAACCCGCACGCCCGTGTGGCCACGTCGGATCTGGCCTCGAAGGGCATTGCCGGCCAATGGCAGATGCCGGCTGCCGGTGAAGGCACCATGCCCGACGGCGCCGTGATCATCGCGGCCATCACGTCGTGCACCAACACCTCCAACCCGCGCAACGTGATCGCCGCCGCCCTGCTGGCCCGCAACGCCAACAAGCTGGGCCTGACGCGCAAGCCCTGGGTGAAGTCGTCGCTGGCCCCTGGCTCGAAGGCGGTGGAGCTGTACCTGAAGGAAGCCAACCTGCTGGGCGACCTGGAAAAGCTCGGCTTCGGCATCGTGGCCTTTGCCTGCACGACCTGCAACGGCATGTCGGGCGCGCTCGATCCGAAGATCCAGCAAGAGATCATCGACCGTGATCTGTACGCCACCGCCGTGCTCTCGGGCAACCGCAACTTCGATGGCCGCATCCACCCGTATGCCAAGCAGGCCTTCCTGGCCTCGCCCCCGCTGGTGGTGGCCTACGCGATCGCCGGCACCGTGCGCTTCGACATCGAAAACGACGTGCTGACCGTGGTCGACGGCAAGGAAATCCGCCTCAAGGACATCTGGCCTTCTGACGAAGAGATCGACGCCGTGGTGAAGGCCGCCGTGAAGCCCGAGCAGTACCGCGCGGTCTACGAGCCCATGTTCGCCATCCAGGCCGACAAGGGCGAGAAGGTGAGCCCGCAGTACGACTGGCGCCCGATGTCGACCTACATCCGTCGCCCGCCCTATTGGGACACCGAAGGCGTCGGCGCCCTGGCTGCCAACCCGCGCACGCTGAAAGCCATGCGCCCGCTGGCCATCCTGCCGGACAACATCACAACCGACCACCTGTCGCCGTCGAACGCCATCCTGCCGAACTCGGCGGCGGGCGAGTACCTGCACAAGATGGGTCTACCGGAAGAGGACTACAACTCCTACGCCACCCACCGCGGCGACCACCTGACCGCCATGCGCGCCACCTTCGCCAACCCCACGCTCAAGAACGAGATGGTGCGCAAGGAAGACGGCAGCATCAAGGTGGGCTCGTGGGCCCGCGTGGAGCCCGAAGGCCAGGTGATGCGCATGTGGGAGGCCATGGAGACCTACCTCAACCGCCGCCAGCCGCTGATCATCATCGCGGGCGCCGACTACGGTCAGGGCTCGTCGCGTGACTGGGCCGCCAAGGGTGTGCGTCTGGCCGGTGTGGAAACCGTCGTGGCCGAAGGCTTCGAGCGAATCCACCGCACCAACCTGATCGGCATGGGCGTGCTGCCGCTGGAGTTCAAGCCGGGCACCACCCGCCTGACCCTGGGCCTGGACGGCACCGAAACCTTCGACGTCGAAGGCGACCTCAAGCCCCGCGCCGACCTGACCCTGGTGATCCACCGCAAGAACGGTCAGACCGAGCGCGTGACCGTGACCAGCCGCCTGGACACCGCCGAAGAAGTGTCGGTGTACGAAGCCGGTGGCGTGCTGCAGCGTTTCGCCCAGGACTTCCTGGCGGCGAACAAGTGACCTCTCCGAGCGCCTTCGCCTCCCACAAGGAGGCGGAGCCCGGGCAAGCAAAGTCCACGAGGCTTTGCTTGCCTGGCGGTGGCCGGGCCCCGTTCGCAAACCCGAAACCATGCTGACTTCTCTGCGCATCCGTCACTTCCGGGCCTGGCAAGACACCGGGCCCGTGCGGCTCGCGCCGCTCACCGTGTTCTTCGGTGAGCACGGCACCGGCAAGAGCAGCCTGGGCCATGCACTGGCCCTGCTGGATCCGCACGCCCACGCGGCGGTGTCTGACCAGCAGGCTGGCTTTGCGCTGGATGCGGTGTGGCAAGCCGGCGGTCTGCGTGTCAGTCGACACCTTTCCGCGGCATCGGCGCCTGAGCCCACGCCAGCCACCCTCACCTTTGTCGACACCGGGGCACAGGGAAGCCGCATCCCGCTGCCTTCGGCCGGCGACCCGGCCGCGTCGCACTGGCTGCACGCCATGGGCCTGGATGCGCCCTCGACGGCCTCGCAAACCGGCCGCAGTGCCCGCCATGCGCGGCACCTGCTGGCGAACCTCTTCGACACCCCGCACGGTGGCACGGTGTGGCTCGAGCACCCCGAGGCCCACCTGCATCCCAAGGCCCAGGCCGTGCTGGCCGACGCCCTGATTGCGGCGGTCCAGGCGACGGCCACAGGGGATCGCCCGGGCGTTCAGTGCATCGTCGAGAGCCACTCCGAAGCCCTGCTCAACCGCCTGCAGCGCCGCGTGGCCGAAGCGGTGATCCCGCCCGACGACCTCGCGCTGTACGTGTGCCGCCTGCGCGGCCCGCATGCCGAACTGGAGGCGCTGCGGCTCAACGCCTATGGCGACATCGAGAACTGGCCCGAAGACCTCTTCGGCCACGACATGACCGACATCACCGCCCGCGCGCTGGCCGCCCTGCGCCGCCGCCAGGCCGACACCGGGGAGCCCCAGGCATGAAGGCGGTGATCGACACCAACGTGCTGCTGGTGGCCAACGGCCAGCATGCGGACGTTTCGCCCGGCTGCGTGGCCGCCTGCGTGGCGCACCTGCAGGCCATGCAGGCCAGCGGCGTGACGGTCATCGACGACGGCCATCGCATCCTGGACGAGTACCTGCACAAGACCCAGGCCAACCGCCCCAAGGGCGTCGGCGACGTGTTCCTGAAATGGCTGCTTCGCCAGGTGGCCAATCCTCAGCGCGTCGAACAGGTGCCACTGACAGAGACCGGCGAGCAGACCTACGCCGAGTTCCCGTCGACCGCCCTGCAACCCCGCTTCGACCCATCCGACCGCAAGTTCGCCGCCGTCGCCCACGCCCACCCCGACAAGCCGCCCATCTGGGAAGCCGCCGACAGCAAGTGGCTGGACTGGTGGCCGGCCCTCAAGGCCTGCGGCGTGCAGGTCGAGTTCCTCTGCCCCGAAGACACGTGCGACTTCTACCGCAAGAAGTTTCCGGACCACCCGCTTCCGCCGCTGCCTCGCGCACCGGCCACCTCAGCATGACGGATTTCTTTCGCTTCCCGCACACCCCGCACATCGCCTGGCTGGCTGCCGGTGAACCGCGCGAGGACAAGGTGCTGTCGCCCGCCGAGGCCCATGCCCTGCTGGCACACAAGGTCGTGGTCGAAGAGAAGCTCGACGGCGCGAACCTCGGCTTCTCGCTCGACGAGCACGGCGAGTTGCGTGCGCAGAACCGAGGGCAGTATCTGAGCGATCCGCACGCCGGCCAGTTCGCCCGCATCCCGATGTGGCTGCAGCAGCATGGCGACGCCTTGCTGGCCGAGCTGACACCGGACCTCATCTTCTTCGGCGAATGGTGCGCCGCGCGCCACTCGCTGGACTATGGCGCCCTGCCCGACTGGTTCCTGTTGTTCGACGTGTACGAACGCAGCCAGGGCCGCTTCTGGAGCACAGCCCGCCGCAATGCGCTGGCCGCCCGCGCCGGCCTGGTCACCGTGCCCCGCCTGTTCGAGGGCCACACCACACTGGACGCGCTCAAACTCATGGTGTCCAGCACCCCGAGTCGCTACCGCAACGGCCCGCTCGAAGGCATGGTGATCCGCCACGAATCCGAAACCTGGTGTGAAAACCGCGCCAAGCTCGTGCGCCCCGATTTCACCCAGGCCATCGACACCCACTGGCGCAAACGCGCCATCGAATGGAACCGCGTCGACCACGATGCGGCCTACCGCAACTGACCTCTCCACCGGACACAGCCATGGCACACGCACCCCAAGTCAAGATCCCGGCCACCTACATCCGCGGCGGCACCAGCAAGGGCGTCTTCTTCCGCCTGCAGGACCTGCCCGCAGCCTGCCAGGTTCCCGGCGAAGCGCGCGACAAGCTGTTCCTGCGCGTCATCGGCAGCCCCGACCCGTACGCGGCCCACATCGACGGCATGGGCGGCGCCACGTCCAGCACCAGCAAGTGCGTGATCCTGTCGAAGGCCAGCCAGCCCGACCACGATGTGGACTACCTCTATGGCCAGATCTCGATCGACAAGCCCTTCGTGGACTGGTCCGGCAACTGCGGCAACCTGTCCACCGCCGCGGGCGCCTTCGCGATCCACGCCGGCCTGGTCGACCCGGCCCGCATCCCGCAGAACGGCACGGCCGTGGTTCGCATCTGGCAGGCCAACATCGGCAAGACCATCATCGCGCACGTGCCCGTCACCAACGGCCAGGTGCAGGAAACCGGCGATTTCGAGCTCGATGGCGTGACCTTCCCGGCCGCTGAGATCGTGCTCGAGTTCATGGACCCATCCGACGATGGCGACGAAGGCGGCTCGATGTTCCCGACCGGCAACCTGGTCGATGACCTTCTCGTTCCGGGCGTGGGCACACTGAAGGCAACGATGATCACGGCGGGCATTCCCACGGTCTTCGTCAATGCCAAGGACATCGGCTACACCGGTACGGAACTGCGCGAGCAGATCAACAGCGACCCCGAAGCACTCAAGCGGTTCGAGGCGATCCGTGTGGCGGGTGCCCTGCGCATGGGCCTGATCAAGACCCCCGAAGAAGCCGCCACGCGCCAGCACACGCCCAAGATCGCCTTCGTCGCACCACCTCAGTCCTATGCCGCGTCCAGTGGCAAGACGATCGAAGCCGGCGACATCGACCTGCTGGTGCGCGCGCTGTCGATGGGCAAGCTGCACCACGCGATGATGGGCACCTGCGCCGTCGCCATCGGCACCGCCGCAGCCATCCCGGGCACCCTGGTCAACCAGGCGGCCGGCGGCGGCGAACGCGAAGCCGTGCGCTTCGGCCACCCTTCCGGCACCCTGCGCGTCGGCGCCCAGGCAAAGCAGGTCGACGGGCAGTGGACGGTCACCAAGGCCATCATGAGCCGCAGCGCGCGCATCATCATGGAAGGCTGGGTGCGCGTGCCGGGCGACACCTTCTGATCCCTCCGGCAGGACACGCCCCTCGCCCCGGGGGGCACGGCTTTCCACATGGCGTGATCCCGCGCACGGCCCGAGGGGTCTTGCGGTGTGCCGAAGCGGTCTTTCGGTGGCAATATCACGGGTGGCGTGCTGACTGCGATCGGGGAGGTTCCCCGCCCGTGCGGTCCGGCCCCGTCAACACCTGAATCACCCGCTGCCAGCCCCCCGCCTGCCATGACCGCCTCCCTTCGTCACGCTCAGCGCATCCGCACCTTCGCCGTGTCTGCCGGCATCATGCTGGGCATGGCCCTGGCCACCCTGGCGCCGCAACTCGGTCATGCGGCCGAGGTGAAAAAGACCAAGCGCACGCTGGTCGAGAAGATTGTGGCGCTGCCCGAAGCCACCGTGGAGCAGCTGCAGGCCGCCGAGCGCGTGCTGATCGGCAAGTACCAGTGCGAATTCGGCAAGGCCGTGCAGATCGACCGGCATGCCCGCAACGATGGCTACTTCGACCTGCGCCTCGGCCAGCAATCCTGGACGATGAAGCCCGTGCTGTCGTCGACCGGGGCCGTGCGCCTGGAGGACGTCAAGGGCGCGGCGCTGATGATCCAGATCCTCACCAAATCGATGCTGATGGACCCGAAGCGTGGCCAGCGCCTGGTGGATGGCTGTGTGCATGACACGCAGCGGGCCGCCGAAGAGGACCTGCGCCGCAACCCGCGCCCCTCGGTCTTCGGCCTGAACAGCGACACGCCGGCCGACGGCAAGTGACAACCCAGCCGGACACCTGTCCGGCTGTTTGCTTTCTGGGGGCCGTCAAGCCACTGGTTTCCCCTGAAGAACAGCACAAAGCCCAGCGGAATTGATGCTCAACGGCCGCGCCTCGGCACGAGATCCACACATTTTCGGCCTGCGGTGTGGCTTTCCTTCCGCTCCTGGGGGAAAATAGCGAATTGTGCGAAGTCTTATAGAAGACTTCCTGCCCCGGGTCGAGCAGCACACCCGTTCTGCCCACCGCGGTGAATCCTTTTCCGTCCCCGCCCCACAAAGGTGATCTTCATGTTGCAAGCCTACCGTCAACACGTTGCCGAGCGCGCCGCGCTGGGCATCCCCCCGCTGCCCCTGTCGGCCCAGCAAGTCGCCGAGCTGATCGAGCTGATCAAGAATCCGCCGGCCGGCGAAGACGCTTTCCTGCTCGACCTGCTGACCCATCGCGTGCCGCCGGGCGTGGACGACGCCGCCAAGGTGAAGGCTTCCTTCCTGTCGGCCGTCGCCCATGGTGACCTGGCCGTGGCCCTGATCTCGAAGGCCAAGGCCACCGAGCTGCTGGGCACCATGGTCGGTGGCTACAACGTCAAGCCGCTGATCGACCTGCTGTCGGACGCCGAAGTCGGCACCGTGGCCGCCGAAGCCCTGAAGAAGACCCTGCTGATGTTCGACGCGTTCCACGACGTGGCCGAACTGGTCAAGGCCGGCAACGCCAACGCCAAGGCCGTGATGCAGTCGTGGGCCGACGCCGAGTGGTTCACCAGCCGTCCGGAAGTCGCCAAGAAGATCACCGTGACCGTGTTCAAGGTGCCTGGCGAAACCAACACCGACGACCTGTCGCCCGCTCCCGATGCCTGGAGCCGTCCTGACATCCCGCTGCACTATCTGGCGATGCTCAAGAACACCCGTCCTGACGCGGCCTTCAAGCCCGAAGAAGACGGCAAGCGCGGCCCGATCCAGTTCATCGAAGACCTGAAGAAGAAGGGCAACCTGGTGGCCTACGTCGGCGACGTGGTCGGCACCGGCTCGTCGCGCAAGTCCGCCACCAACAGCGTGATCTGGGCCACCGGCGAAGACATCCCCTTCGTGCCCAACAAGCGCTTCGGCGGCGTGACCCTGGGTGGCAAGATCGCCCCCATCTTCTTCAACACGCAAGAAGACTCTGGCTCCCTGCCCATCGAAGTGGACGTGTCCAAGATGGAAATGGGCGATGTCATCGACATCTTCCCCTATGACGGCAAGATCGAGAAGAACGGCGAAGTCATCGCCAACTTCCAACTGAAGTCGCAAGTGCTGCTGGACGAAGTCCAGGCTGGTGGCCGTATCAATCTGATCATCGGCCGCTCGCTGACCAGCAAGGCTCGTGAGTTCCTGGGCCTGCCCGCCTCCACCGTCTTCCGCCTGCCCCAGGCACCGGTCGACAGCGGCAAGGGCTTCACCCTGGCACAGAAGATGGTCGGCCGCGCCTGCGGTCTGCCAGAAGGCAAGGGCGTGCGTCCGGGCACCTACTGCGAGCCCAAGATGACCACCGTTGGTTCGCAGGACACCACCGGCCCGATGACCCGTGACGAGCTGAAGGACCTGGCTTGCCTGGGCTTCTCGGCCGACCTGGTCATGCAGTCGTTCTGCCACACCGCGGCTTATCCGAAGCCCGTGGACGTGAAGATGCACCGCGAACTGCCCGCCTTCATCTCGAACCGCGGCGGCGTGGCCCTGCGTCCGGGCGACGGCGTGATCCACTCGTGGCTGAACCGCATGCTGTTGCCCGACACCGTCGGCACCGGTGGCGACTCGCACACCCGCTTCCCGATCGGCATCTCCTTCCCCGCTGGTTCGGGCCTGGTCGCCTTCGGCGCCGCCACCGGCGTGATGCCGCTGGACATGCCTGAGTCGGTGCTGGTGCGCTTCAAGGGCCAAATGCAGCCTGGCGTCACCCTGCGTGACCTGGTGCATGCCATCCCCTTGTACGCCATCAAGGCTGGTCTGCTGACCGTGGCCAAGGCCGGCAAGAAGAACATCTTCTCGGGCCGCATCCTGGAAATCGAAGGTCTGCCTGACCTGAAGGTCGAGCAAGCGTTCGAGTTGTCTGACGCTTCCGCTGAGCGTTCGGCTGCTGGTTGCACCATCAAGCTGAACAAGGAGCCCGTGGCCGAGTACCTGAAGTCGAACATCGTTCTGATGAAGAACATGATCGCCAACGGTTACCAGGACGCCCGCACCCTGGAGCGCCGCATCAAGGCCCAGGAAGCTTGGTTGGCCAACCCCAACCTGCTGGAAGCCGATGCCGACGCGGAATACGCTGCCGTCATCGAGATCGACCTGAACGACATCAAGGAGCCGATCGTCTGCTGCCCGAACGACCCGGACGACGCCAAGTTCCTGTCCGAAGTCGCTGGCACCAAGATCGACGAAGCCTTCATCGGTTCGTGCATGACCAACATCGGTCACTTCCGCGCCGCCGGCAAGCTGCTGGAAGGCAAGAAGGACATCCCGGTGCGTCTGTGGGTGGCACCGCCCACCAAGATGGACGCCGCCGAGCTGACCAAGGAAGGCTACTACAACACCTTCGGCCAAGCCGGTGCCCGCACCGAAATGCCGGGCTGCTCGCTGTGCATGGGTAACCAGGCTCAGATCAAGGAAGGCTCGACCTGTATCTCCACGTCGACCCGTAACTTCCCGAACCGCCTGGGCAAGAACACCAACGTGTTCCTGGGCTCGGCCGAACTGACCGCCGTCGCGTCCAAGCTGGGCAAGCTGCCGACCCCGGCCGAGTACATGGCTGAAATCGGTGTGGTGGCCAAGGATGCCGACAACGTCTACAAGTACATGAACTTCAACCAGATTGAAGAGTACGTGGAGACGGCCAAGTCGGTCAGCGCCGCCTGAACGGGGCGGCCGCCCCGCACAACCGAGCAGTGAAGCCCGGTTGAACTCGACCCGCCTCGGCTCTCGGGCCCAGGCGGGTTTTTCATGCCCTCCGGGTCGCCGACCTCATGGTCAGGTCAGCCCCCTTGCATCGCGGCCGCTGCAGCCCGCAGCCGCCCCCACTCCAGCGTGAGTCGATCGGTGCGTGCGGCCTCACCAGACTCCGCATCGCGAACAAGGCCCCTCACCCTGGCCTGAGCCTCGGCGATGCCCAGATCCCCCCGGCGGACCCGCTCGGGCATTTCTGCGAGCACCCATTCGGCCAGTTCTCGGCGAAGCGGCAGAGGGTCTCCAGGACCGAGCTTCTCCCAGCGCTCCAGTTGCTTGTGAAAATGGAGCACGTGGACCAGTCGGGTGAGCTCTGCCTCCGGGTGGGCGTGCTGTCCCGCAACGCCCTTGAGCATCGCCCACTCGACATCTGACACATAGTCCGGACGTGAGGTAACCACGGCGTGGTGTTCGCTCCGACGCAAGGGCTGCGAGGACAAGCGAGCCACTGCTGCCGCCTGCTGAGCCTCGAGTTGGACGGCATCCAGTGGCGCCAGCGACTGAGGGCCAGGCGCGGACGACCGCCCATGCAGCGCAGGGGAGTCAGTCGGCGCCGCCTGGGCACGCGCGGCAGGGATACCCGCTTCACGAACGAGCAGGCCTGATGGGCTGGTGTACATCCAGACCGACAGCATGGCCAGTGTCAGCAGTCCGACGCCCAGCACGGAGTTTCTCCAGCTGCGCGCAGGTTGGACAACAATCATGATGCACCCCCTTCAAGGCAAAGGGCCGCGGCTGCCCACAAAGCAGCCGCGGCTGGTCACACTCCGGTCAGGCCGGGATCAGTAACGGGTCGGTGCCGGCGGCACCACGGTGAAGCTGAAGGTCTGTCCGTCGCCCGACACCAGGGAAGACAGGATGGCCGACACGCTGCAGCCCTTGAACTGAGGGAATCGGGTCGTTCCGTTGAAGGTCAGGCTGCCACCGCCCAGTGCAGAAACCGGCCCTTCGAAGTTCAGCGGGAACTCGACGGGCGTCACCGTCTTGCACGGCGCGATCGGGATGCCGGCCAGCGAGGTGATGGTGATGTCGGCCTTTGCCATGCCGCGCACCTTGAGCGTACCGGCCGTGTCCAGCTCGGCCGTGCCCGTTGTGTCGCCCACTGGCGTGATGCGCATGCCCACCCCGGCACCGATGCCCGCGATCTTGATCGGGGCGGTGAAATCGGGCACAGAGAGGTTGCCTTTCAGCGTCTTCGCCGTGATGTCGGTGTCCGCCGTGAAGGTCGACTTCTCGGGCAGGGTCACCGTCTGAGCCAGCGTCTTCAGGCCCACCGTGGCCACGAGCTTCCAGGCGTCGAGCGACACCACGAAGTTGCCTCCGGGCGGATTCGCGGTCGACTTCGGCTCGGCGGCCAGCGTCAAGCAGGAGCCACTGGTGGACTTGCCGGCCACGCGGTCCGTCAGCCAGGACAGCGCGTAAGGCGCGGCCTGGAACTGCGTGGCGATGTGCTCGCTCGGATAGACGTCGAAGGTGACATTGGCCCACTTGCTGCAGTACTTCTTCTTCAGCGCCACGGCCTGGTCGATCGGGATGAACTCGTCGGCCTTGCCGTGGTACTGGTACAGCGGCACGGGGATCTTGTCAGCACCGAGGTTCTGCGCCTTCAGCGTGGCGCTGACCGACGGGATCTGCTCGAGCTGCTGCAGGGTCTGGTTGCCGACCGTGAACTCGGACAGCCGCTTGTTCATCAGGTCGAACAAGGCCTCGAACACACACTCGTCCTTGCCGCGCGCGATGGTGGCCTTGCCCAGGTCGTTGGCAAGTTCGTTGATGGGGATGCCTTCCGGGTACTCTTCCGACAGCCCCACCACACCGGCCAGCAGGAACGACGAACCGAAGCTGCCATCCAGGTAGGCCGCCGTGCGGCTGAAGTCGGCCGGGACACCGCCCGCGGCCACGCCGACCAGGTTGATCTCGGGTGCATAGGCGGCCTTGCGCTGACCGGCCCAGGCAGCGCTCTGGCCACCCTGCGAGAAGCCCCAGATCACGGCTTTGGTGTTGGCGGCGATGCCAGCCGTCGGAAGCTGAGAAGCTGCCCGGATGATGTCGAGCACGGCATGAGCCTGCGATGCGCCCGCCAGATAGGTCGGGGTGGCGTTGTTGGTGTAGCCGTAGTAGTCGGTCACCAGCACGGCATAACCAGCCTTCAGGGCGGCGACGATGTTGGCCGTCTCGTAGTCCGTGCCCTTGCTCAGTTGCAGGGACGGTGCGCAGCGCTGCGCCAGACCGTGGGTGCCCACGGCATACGACAGCACCGGGCGGGTGCCACTGCCCGACCAGGGCGCTGTCGGCACGATCACCGTGCCGGTCACGATGTTGGGGGCGCCCTTCGAGTTGGTGGACTCGTACTTCACGTTCCAGGCGCCATGGCCCGGTGCGTTCCTGCCGAGGTTCAGCGTCGTGGGCCGGTAGGACAGCAACTCCCCCGCCCGGGCAGTGGGCGCAGGCGCATCGTAGAAGCTCATGTCGCCCGGGCCGACGGCCGGAGCAGCATGGGCGGCTCCTGTGGCCACCAGCGCGGCGGCAAGCGGAACCAGCATCAAGGAAAGATGGGGCAGGGTGTGTTTCATGTGAAAGGTCCTCTGGGAATCAGTCAGGGGCCGGAGCGTCAAGACAGACCGCCCGGAGCCCATTCAGTCTGCTTTCCCCACTCGAAAGCCGATCGCGGGTTAACGATAGCCATCCAACGCCAATCATTCACGTGAGGGGCGAGATCAGGGCGGAACACCCGCCAGCGCGCTGGGGTTTGCCCCTGGGACATGCGGTCTCGGCGTCTGCGCGGCATCCGGGGACGAAGCGGCCGGATAATCGCGGTCTTTGGACCTTCCCGGTCGCCCCTCGCCGACCTGCTCCATGCGCAATACCTCTTCCGCAGCCCTCCGCGGCAACCGCGGCTTCGTCCTCCTGGCGGTGCTCGGCACCGTGGCGGCGATCGTCGCGGCCTTGCTCGTCACGGTGGCCGTGCTGTACCCCCAGTTGCCCGACACCAGCTCCCTGTCGAATTACCAGCCGAAACAGCCTTTGCGGGTGTACACCGCCGATGGCGTCGAGATCGGCGGGTTCGGCAGTGAGAAGCGGCAATACCTCAAGATCGACCAGATCCCGAAGCTGATGCGCGACAGCCTGCTGGCCGTCGAGGACTCGCGCTTTTACGAGCACCCGGGCGTGGACGTCATCGGCGTGCTGCGGGCGGTGGTATCCAATGTCACCGGGGGCCGCACGCAAGGCGCCTCGACAATCACGCAGCAGGTGGCGCGCACGTTCTTCCTGACCCGGGAAAAGACGCTGACACGCAAGCTCAAGGAGGCCATGCTGTCGCTGAAGATCGAGCGGCAGCTGAGCAAGGACCAGATCCTCGAGCTCTACATGAACCAGATCTACCTGGGCGCGCGCTCGTATGGCTTTGCCGAAGCCGCCCAGACCTATTTCGGCAAGCCGCTGAGCGCCCTCAATGCCGCGGAGTGCGCCATGCTGGCGGGCTTGCCGCAGAACCCTGCCAACGTGAACCCGATCAAGAACCCGCAGCGGGCCCGTGCGCGGCAGCTGGTCGTTCTGGCCCGCATGCATGCCGAGGGGGTGCTGAACGACGCCGCCTACGAGCAGGCCAAGGCGGAGAAGCTGGCCGTGCGCCCACCGGGCGAGATGGAGGTCCATGCCGAGTACGTGGCCGAGATGGCGCGCGCCCAGGTCTACGCCCAGTATGGCGAGGCCGCCTACTCCACCGGCATGAAGGTGGTCACCACGCTGCGGGCGGCAGATCAGCAGGCGGCCTGGAAGGCCCTGCGCCGCACCCTGATCGACCGCGAAATGGGGCAAGCCTGGCGCGGCCCCGAAGCCTGGGAGGAGCTGGGGCGCGGGCTGGAGGACGACGACCCGGCGGTGTCGCAGGTCCTGGCCGACTACAACGACGACGAGATGCTGCGGGTCGCCATCGTGACGGCCGCGGGTGCCAAAGAGGTCCGCGCGGTGCTGGCCAGCGGCGACGTCGTGAAGATCAGCGGCAAGGGCCTGCGTCAGGCACAGCCGGGTCTGGCGGGCGGCGCCAGCGACCGCATCAAGGTGCGCCGTGGCTCGGTCATCCGACTGGTGGAGGTCAATGACGAGTGGCGCATCACGCAATGGCCGGAAGCCGAAGGAGCACTGGTGGCCATGGACCCACGCAACGGCGAGGTGCGGGCCCTGGTGGGCGGATTCGACTTCCAGCGCAACCAGTTCAACCATGTGACCCAGGGTTGGCGACAGCCAGGCTCGAGTTACAAGCCTTTCGTCTACTCGGCCGCCATCGAGAATGGGGTGATGCCCGAGACGCTGGTCAACGATGCGCCGTTGACCAATGTGGGTGACTGGTCCCCCCAGAACTCCGACGGCAGCGCGGACGGCCCCATCCCGCTTCGAACAGCGCTGGCCAAGTCCAAGAACCTGGTGAGCATCCGTCTGGTGCAGTTGCTCGGCCCCCAGGCTGCGCGCGAATGGAGCGGTCGCTTTGGCTTCGACGTGAGCAAGCAGCCGGACAACCTGACCCTGGCGCTCGGCGCGGGGTCGACGACCCCGATGCAGCTTGCTGGCGCCTACGCGGTGATCGCCAACGGCGGACTCAAGGTCAACCCGGTGGTGACCCGACGCATCAGCAATGGCGACGGCAAGGTGGTGTTCGAGGCGCCGGCCAAAGCTGCCGACGAAGCCGACCGCGTGCTGCCCGCCCGCAACGCCTTCATGACCGCCACCCTGCTCAATGAAGTCACTCGCACGGGCACCGCGGCCCGGGCGCAGGCCCAGTTGCGCCGCCCGGATCTGTACGGCAAGACAGGCACGACGAACGACGTGGTCGATGCCTGGTTTGCCGGCTTTCAGCCGCACCTGGTGGCCGTCGTCTGGCTGGGCTACGACACGCCTCGCAGCCTGGGCAGCCACGCCTCGGGCAGCACGCTGGCTCTGCCCGCGTGGATTCAGTTCATGGCCACGGCACTGAAAAACGAGCCGGTCACCGGGATGCCTGTGCCGGAAGGCGTGGTGCGTCTGGAAAGCGGCTGGCGTTACAGCGAATGGGCCGACGGCGGCTTCCTGACCGAGCTGGGTGTGGACGACCGGCCGATCGACCCCAGCCTGATCCCGGCGCCACCGGCCCCCGCCGGCTCGGCGGCCTCGTCGGCCGAGGGTGAGGGCAATGTGGAAGACCGCCTGAAGGCCTTCATCGACCGGCTGTTCTGACCGCACGCTGCCCAACGCGACCGCATGGACGCCATCCTGCATTACGGGCGACTGTGCGCGCCCATGTTCCTGCTGGTGGCGCTGGGGTGGGCACTGAGCGCGGTCTGGCGGGGCGCACGGCGCCTTCATGAGGGCCTGTCGCGCTTCGTCTTTACCGTGGCGCTGCCGGCACTGCTCTTTTCCCTGATGAGCGACCTGTCACGCCTGCCGCCCGTGGACCCGCGCGTGCTGCTGGCCTTCTTCGGCGGCTGCCTGCTCGTCTTCGTGGTGGGCAGGGTCATTGCCTGGCAGATGTTTGCGCTCGACGGCGTGTCGCAATCGCTTTTTGCGCTGGCGGGCATCTTCAGCAACAACGTGCTGCTGGGCATCCCGCTGGCACAGTCGACACTCGGGCCGGCCTCGATGCCCACCGTGGCCCTGGTTCTGGTGTTCAACTCCCTGACCTTGTGGACGCTGGTGACGGTGTCGGTCGAGTGGGCGCGACATGGCAGCCCGTCGATCGCCGGCTTCAAGACCACGGTGGTCAGCGTGCTGCGCAACCCCATCATCGTGGCCATCCTCAGCGGCACGGCCGTGGGTCTCAGCGGCTGGCCCTTGCCCGAGCTGGTGAGCGCGCCCCTGCACTGGGCCGCTCAGACTGCGGGGCCGCTGGCCCTCGTCACGCTGGGCATGGGCCTGGCCGCCCACGGCATCCGCGCCCACTGGCGTCCGGCGCTGACCATGACCGGCGTGAAGCTGGTGGTGCAGCCTCTGGCAGTGTGGACGCTGGCTCGCCTGCTGGGGCTCGGTGCGATGGAGACCCGCGCGGTCACCCTTCTGGCCTCGATCGCCACGGGCGCCAATGTCTACCTGATGTCGCGGCAGTTCCAGTCACAAGAGGGGCCGGTGGCCGGTGCACTTGTGCTGTCGACCGCGCTGGCGGCCATCACGACGCCTCTGTGGCTGGCGCTCACGGCGTGAGCTGCCCCACATCCCGGGCTGTCAGCCACAGCCGCAGGTCGAACTCGTATTGGTGGTAATCGGGCTCCATGTGGCAGCACAGCGCGTAGAAGGCCTTGTCATGGGCCTTCTCCTTGAGGTGCGCCAGCTCGTGCACCACGATCATCTGCAGGAACTGTGGCGGCGTGTCCTTGAACAGGCTGGCCACCCGGATCTCGCGCTTGGCCTTGAGCTTGCCACCCTGCACGCGTGACGCCACCGTGTGCGTGCCCAATGCCTGCTGGATCACCTGGATCTGCCCGTCATACGCCACCTTGCTGAGCGGCTCGCTGCTGCGCAGGTACTGTTGCTTGAGCCCCATCACATGCTCGTACAGCAGCTTGTCGGTGCGCACGTCGTGGCGCTCCGGGTAGCGCTTGAGCAGCACCTCACCGAGTCGCCCCTGGTCGATCAGCGATTGAGCCTGTGCCAGCAGGTGGGCCGGGTAACCGCCCAGGTAGCGCGACACGGCGGGCAACACGGGCGGCGGGGCCAGGTGGACGATGCGGGACACGGTACGAGGGCGGCTCAGGGCGCGATCTGCTCGGCGTACTCGTAGAGCAGTCCGAGGATGTTCTGACCGCGCTCGTCGTCTTCCGTCAGCTGTTCGCTGAGCACGTCGATGCGGTCGAAGAAGGCCTGCAACGACATCCCGCCCACGCCCTCGTGCAGGCGCGCCTGGCGCAGGGCCTGCCACCGGGCCTGCTCGGCCTCGTTCAGCGTGTCGGGGAAGTTGCGCGCGCGGTAGCGGAACAGCAGCTCCGCCAGCCGCTCGTCCACAAAGCCCGGGTGCTTGTCGGCGAGCTGCTCGCCGCTGAGACCGCGCAGGCGCTGCAGCACGCGACGGTCTTCGTTGCCCACGAACCCGCCATAGAGGTCTTCGTCCACATCCGGCGCAGCGCCATAGCGGGCCTCGCGTTCGCGGGCGCCGTAGACCTCGGCCCAGATGCCGTCCATGCTCGGGCTGTGGGCCGCGGCCGATTCGGCATGCTGCAGGGCCTGCTCGACGTTCACGCCCCAACGGGCGGCCACCTCGGGTGTCAGCACCTTGAGGTTGCCGATCACCACGGGCGACTTGTTGATGTGCACACTCTTGACCGGCAGGCGGCTGACGCCCTCGGGCAGGTCTTCGCGGCGGGTGAACATCCGCAGGCGGATCTCTTCCGCGCTCAGGGCGAACAGCTCGCGCGGGTCATGCGCCAGGTCCCAGCACAGGATTTCGTTCTTGTTGGTGGGGTGTTGCGCCAGCGGCCACACCAGCGCCATGAAGCCGCGTTCGGCACCGAACTGGCTGGAGATGTGCAGAAAGGGCTTCCACTGGCTGCGCGGCTTGTCGAGGCCGGCTTCGGTCAGCACGGCGTCCTTCTTGCGCAGCTTCAGGCAGAAGTCCCACAGGCGGGGCTGACGCGTCTTGATCAGCCGGGCCACGGCGATGGTGGCGCGCACATCGGACAGCGCATCGTGCGCGGCCTCGTGCACCAGGCCGTTGGCCGCACTCAGGTGTTCGAGCTTGAAGGACGGACGGCCGTCGTCGTAACGCGGCCATTCGATGCCCTCGGGGCGCAGTGCCCAGGTGGTGCGCACCAGGTCGATCAGGTCCCAGCGGCCGCAGCCGTTCTGCCACTCGCGGGCGTAGGGGTCGATCAGGTTGCGCCAGAACAGGTGGCGCGTCACCTCGTCGTCGAAGCGGATGGTGTTGTAGCCCACGCCGATGGTGTGCGGCTCGGCCAGCTCGCGCTCGATGGCGTCGGCAAAGCGGTGCTCGGGCACCCCCTGTTCCAGACAGGTCTGAGGCACGATGCCCGTCAGCAGACAGGACTCGGGATCGGGCAGGTAGTCGGGCGCCGGCTGGCAGTACTGCATCAGCGGCGTGCCGATCTCGTTGAGATCGGCATCGGTGCGGATGCCGGCAAACTGCGAGGGCCGATCACGACGGGGCACGCGGCCGAAGGTCTCGTAATCGTGCCAGTAGAAGGTGTAAGCGTTGTCCGATGACATGGGCGACACGATACAGGAGCGAAGCCAGAAAAAACGCCCGCTGGGCGGGCGTTGTGCGGAGTCGGGTCGGCGGACGCGCCGGGCGCGATCAGCGCTTGCGCAGCACCACGCTGCCCACCGAGTAGCCGGCGCCGAACGAGCAGATCACGCCCACATCGCCCGACTTGAGGTCGCCATGGTGCAGGTGGAAGGCGATGATGGAGCCGGCCGATGCGGTGTTGGCGTACTCGTCCAGGATCATCGGGGCCACGTCCTGCGTCGGCTCGGCGTTGATCAGCTTCTTGATGACAAGCTGGTTCATGCCCGAGTTGGCCTGGTGCAGCCAGTAGCGGCGCACGTCGGTGGGCTGGATGTGCAGCTGACTCAGTTGCCCTTCGATGTGGGCGGCGGCGATGGGAACGACCTCCTTGAACACCTTGCGGCCTTCCTGGCGG
>NZ_CAJYGK010000051.1 GCF_913773725.1 uncultured Aquabacterium sp.
ACGACGTGGAGTTCCGCGCAGAGCGCGCGCCGCGTTGAGCGGATCACACCGGCTGGCGGCCGCTCAGGCTATCGCCAGCACGGTGTGGCGCGTGAAAGGCGGCGCAGGGCCTGGATCGCGGCCTTGCGTGCCAGGTTCTGTCTGTGGGTGATCCACGCCAACTGCGTGGCCGCATCCGCGCCCAGATCGCGAGGTGCACCGTCACAGCGCGCCATGGCCATCTGCAGGTCATGCCATTCACCCAGAAGCCGCTGGGCAACGCGGAGGCGGCGCACATAGGCCTTGCGCTCGGCCTCTGGCAGATGGGGGCGCAGCCACAGCAGGGCCTGCTGCAGACGCTTGCAGCGCTTGCGTTCACTGTGCAGGGCGTCGTCGTCCAGGGCTTGCCCGGCGCGCGATGCCTCTGTGATCCGGGCATGCCAGCGGTCGAGCCGACGCAGCAGATGGCGGCGCCAGGCATCGCGTGCGTGAGGGGCCAGCGGCGCCAGGGCCGCCGTGTGGAGCCACTGCGCCAGTTCGTGCCACGCGCGCATGAAGGCGGCGTCGGGGGCGAAGCAGGCAGGCAGGTCGTCCCGGCTCAGGGCCACTGCCCCGCTGTCCCGGCTTGCCAACCAGGGCGCAAGCTGCTGCCAGGCTGCCAGGCCCAGCAGGTCACGCAGCACATCTTCGTCACGCGAGACGCCCAGCAACCGGAAGGTCTGGGTCCAGACCAGGGATTCCGGCGCTGTGTGTTCGCCTCCCCGGGCCAGGTCGAATGCGCTGCGCAGGCGGCGCAAGCCGCTGCGGCACTGGTGCACGGCCTCGGTGTCGACCTGTCCCTCGGCCAGGCGCGCGACCGGGTCGCGCAGCTCGTCCAGACACGACTGCAGCCACCGCAGCAGGGTGGCATCGGCGTCGGGCAGCGTGTGCAGTCGATGGTGCGCAGTCGGCATGTCGGTCAGGCAGGCGGGCGTCGCTGACAGCGTACGGCCCGCTTATGACAAGGACATGCCCGTGCCGTGACAACCCCTCAGTGCAAGAGGTCGAAGAGTGCGCGGGCCACGACCTTGGTCGCGCGGCGCAGGTCTTCCAGGACCAGGTGCTCGTCGGCGCGCTTGGCGTTCGACTCGAACACGGTGCGGGGGCCGGCGCCGTAGATCACCGCCGGGATGCCGTGGGCGCAGTACAGCCGCACATCGGTGTAGAGCGGGGTGCCGCTGGTGGGAATGGGCTCACCGAAGACGGCCTGACCGTGACGCTGCAAGGCCTCGACCAGGGGCGCGTTGCCGGGCAGGGGCTTGAGCGCATGGGCCAGCAGCAGGCGCTTGATCTCGACCGTGATGCCCGGGAAGCTGGCAGCGGCTTCGTGGATCACCCGGCGGATGTCGGCTTCGACGGCCACCGGGTCTTCCTCGGGGATCATGCGGCGGTCCAGCTTGAGCACGACCTTGCCAGGCACGACGTTGGTGTTCGTGCCGCCTTCGATGCGTCCGACGTTCAGGTAAGGGTGCGTGATGCCGGGCACCTGCGAGGTGACCTGCTTGTACTTCGTGTTCTGGGCATAGAGCGCGTTCAGGATCGCCACTGCGCCCTGCAGCGCATCGACCCCGGTGTGCGGGATGGCGGCATGGGCCATGGTGCCGTGTACCGTCACCTCCATCTGCAGGCAGCCGTTGTGCGCGGTGACCACCTCGTAGCTGAAGCCGGCGGCAATCAGCAGATCCGGCCGCGTCAGGCCTTGCTTGAGCAGCCAGCCCGGGCCCAGTTCGCCGCCGAACTCCTCGTCATAGGTGAAGTGCAGCTCGACACCGCCCTGGAGCGTCGGCGCGTGGGCCTGCGCCACCAGGGCGTCGAGCGCGCGCAGGGCGAAGGTGAAGGTGGCGAAGTCGCTCTTGCTGACCGCGGCCGCGCGACCATAGAGCTTGCCATCGACCACCTCGCCGCCATAGGGATCGTGCGTCCAGCCTTCACCCGGGGGCACCACGTCGCCGTGGGCGTTGAGCGCGACCACGCGGCCGCCTTCGGCAAAGCGACGGCGCACGATCAGGTTGGTGAGGCTTTGCAGGCCGTATGCATGCACTTCGGTGGCGGGCACGGCATGGCGCTCGGCCGTGTAGCCAAAATCCGCGAGCAGGCTGGCGGTGCGCTCGGCGTGGGGGGCGTTGTTGCCCGGCGGGGTGTCGGTCGGCACCTGCACCAGCGCCTGCAGAAAGCGCACCTCGTCATCGAAGTGGGCGTCGATCCAGGCATCGAGGGCCGTGTAGGCGGCGTCGACGGGGCCTGCGGCGGGGAGGGCGGGGCTGTTCATAGGCGGGGATGGAGAGGGGCGGTCGATGGGGGGGCGATGGGCGGGCGGGTCAGAGCGCGGCCAGCAGGTTCATGAAGGCCACGACGGCCCGCTGGGCATCGTCGTTGGTGACGGTTTCAAGCGGGTTGTGGCTGATGCCGGCGTTGCCGCCGCGCACGAACAGCATGGCCTGGGGCATGCACTGGTGCAGCTTCATGGCGTCGTGGCCTGCGCCGCTGGGCAGGCGGTACACCGACAGCCCCATCTGTTGCACGGCGGCTTCCCAGCGGGCCTGCCACGCGGGGTCGGAGGGCGCGGCCGAGGCGGCCATGGTCTGCTCGACGGTGATGCGCACCTGGCGTCGCGCGGCCACCTCGTCGATGAAAGCCAGCACGTCGCGCGCAAGCGCATCGCGCTGTGCGTTGGTGGGGGCCCGCAGATCGAGTGTGAACTGGCAGCGGCCGGGCACGACGTTGATCGACCCCTGGGGCACCTGCAACACGCCGACCGTGCCCACCGAACCGCCGGCGGGCGACGCGGCGTCCTCCGCTGCACGGCGCTCGACGTACAGCAGCACCTCAGCGACTGCGGCGGCGGCATCCTGGCGCAGCGGCATCGGCGTGGTGCCGGCGTGACACGCCACCCCGATGGCCTCGCCCGCGAAGCGCAGGCTGCCGTTGATGGACGTGACGATGCCCAGCGGCATGTCGTGCTCGTCCAGCACCGGCCCTTGTTCGATGTGCACTTCGACAAAGCCGAGGTAGCGTGCCGGGTCGCGCCTGAGCGCCTGGATGGCGACCATGTCGCCGGGCAGGCCTGCGGCGCGCAGGGCCTCGCGCACGGTGACGCCCTGGGCATCGGCCAGATCCAGCCAGGCGGGGTCGAAGTCGCCCACCAGGGCACTGGAGCCCAGGAAGGTGGCCTTGTAGCGCTGGCCTTCTTCTTCCGAGAACGCCACCACCTCGATGCCATGCTTCAGGCGCCGGCCCTGCGCGTGCAGGGCCCGTACGCAGGCCATGGGCACGAAGATGCCCAGTCGGCCATCGTGCTGGCCGCCATTGCGCACCGTGTCGTAGTGCGAGCCGGTCAGCAGCAACGGGGCCTGCGGATCGATGCCGTGGTAGCGGCCCACGACGTTGCCCACCGCGTCGAGTTCGACCTCGTCGAAGCCGCACTCGCGCATCCAGGCCTGCAGCTGTGCGGCACAGGCCTGGTGGGCGTCGGTCAGGTAGGTCACCGTGAGTGGCGGTTGCTCGTTCAGGCCGTTGGGGCCGGTGCCCTCGGTGTGCTCGGCCAGCGTCCGGGCCCAGGTCAGGATGCGATCGCCTTCGGTGGGGCTGAAGCCGAACTTGTCGTTGAGCCGGATCTCGGCAATGCGATGGATGTTGCGCAGGCACTCGGCCAGCTCGAAGGCAGGGCTGTGGTGCAGGCGGCGCTCGAAGGTCCGGATGATCTCGGCGCGGCTCAGCCCGCGGCCATCCGGCCCGCGCACGGCCAGGATGAAGGGCCAGCCGAAGCGGGCGTTGTAGTCGGCATTCAGGCGCTGCAGTGCCGCGAATTCCTCGGGGCTGCAGTGTGTCAGCCCCGCCTTGCTCTGCTCGTTGGTGGATTCGGCCGTGAGCTGGCCGGCCACGGCGGCCTTGCCGGCCAGTTCCGGGTGGGCGCGGATCAGGCCAAGCTGCGCCTCACGCGGGGCCAGGCGCACCACCTGAGCCAGTGCGTGCTTGAGCTGGTCCAGCGACACATAGCCCTCGGCGGGTCGCTGTGCCCAGGCCTGTTCGGCAATCCAGGGCGAATGCTCGTAGATGCCGTCCAGCAGGGCCGTGAAGCCGCGCTGGTCCGCGGCGTTGAGTGCCGCCAGGCTGAGGGTGGGCGCGCTCATGCGGTGACCTGATGCGGGTGGTGGGCCCGCCAGTGGCGGGCGATGTCGATGCGGCGGCACACCCACACCTTGTCATGCGACTGGATGTGGTCAAGGAACTTCTGCAGCGCGCGCAGGCGGCCCGGGCGGCCCAGAAGGCGGCAATGCATGCCGATGCTCAGCATCTTGGGTCGGTTCAGTCCGTTCGGGTCGCCCTCGGCATAGAGCACGTCGAAGGCGTCGCGCAGGTAGGTGAAGAAGTCGTCGCCCTGCGAGAAGCCCTGCGGCAGGCAGAAGCGCATGTCGTTCGTGTCCATGGCGTAGGGCACGATGAGCTGCTGCACTGTTTCGCCGTTGCTCTTGGTGACGGGCATCCAGAAGGGCAGGTCGTCACCGTAGTGGTCGCTGTCGTACTCGAAGCCGCCGAAATCCGCCACCAGGCGGTGCGTGTTGGGGCTGTCGCGGCCGGTGTACCAGCCCAGCGGGCGCTCGCCCGTCAGCGCTTCGATGAGCTGCATGCCGATGCGCATGTGTTCGCGCTCGGTGGCCTCGTCGATCTGCTGATAGCTGATCCAGCGCCAGCCGTGGCAGGCGATCTCGTGGCCCAGCTCCTTGAACGCCTGGGTCACATCCGGGTGGCGTTGCAAGGCCATGCTGACACCGAACACCGTCAAGGGCAGCTTGCGTTGCTCGAATTCGCGCAGCAGCCGCCACACGCCGGCCCGAGAGCCGTATTCGTAGATCGACTCCATGCTCATGTGCCGATCGGGGAAGGCGGGCGGGTTGAACATCTCGCTGAGGAACTGCTCGCTGCCCGCATCGCCATGGAGCACACAGTTCTCGCCGCCTTCTTCGTAGTTCAGCACGAACTGCACGGCAATGCGGGCGCCGCCGGGCCACTGCGCATGAGGCGGGTTGCGGCCGTGGCCGATCAGGTCGCGGGGGTAGTCGGCAGAAGAGCTCATGGCGAGAGGCGTGTCGGCAGGCAGAAAAGAGGGTCAGTCGGTACGGAAGACGTCGGCCAGCAGGCCGGGCGCGCGGGGGCGCTCGGTCAGCTGGCGCTCGACCGTCAGCAGGTGTTCGTTGACCAGTGCCGCCGCCCGGTCCGCATCACGGGCCTCGATGGCCTGCAGGATGGCGATGTGCTCGGCGTGCGAGGTCTCGGCGTCGTCGGCAGACTGGTACATCAGTGTGATCAGCGAGCAGCGTGACACCAGTTCCTGGATGAGATCGACCAGCACCTGGTTGCCCAGCACACGGGCCAGCTCGACGTGGAAGTCGAACAGCAGCTTGGAGCGGGTGGGCACGTCGATGCGCTTGACCGCCTCCCGCTCGGCCTTCAGGTGGGCTTTGATCTCACGCAGGTCGGCGGGCTTGATGCGCGCCGTGAGCTCGCGCAGCATCTGGCCTTCGATCATGCGGCGCACGGCGAACACCTGTCGCGCCTCGTCGATGGAGGGGGCGGCGACAAAGGCGCCGCGGGCAGGTTCGAGCCGCACGAGCTTCAGCTCGGACAGCCGGTTGAAGGCCTGCCTCACGATGGTGCGTG
>NZ_CAJYGK010000052.1 GCF_913773725.1 uncultured Aquabacterium sp.
CCATCTTCCTCAAACTCAAGGACATCGGCGGCAACGTCCTGCCGCCGTATGACGAGGAGTTCCGCGAAGTCGCGATGGACACGGCGCAAGCCGCGGCCTACCGCGACCTGGCGGGTCGGCTGACCGCAGAGCTGAAACAGGCTCTGGCGCGACGCGATACGACCTTGCTGGGGGTGGTGCTCAACGTGCTGCTGGCCTGGCCGGATTGCTGCTTCCGGTCGGAGACCGTGGTGCATCCGCGCACGCGCAACACCTTGGCGTTTGTCCCGGCTCAGTTCAATGAGTTCGAGATCAGCCCCAAGGAGCGTGAGCTGATCGATATCTGCAAAGCGGAGAAGGAACAGGGCCGCAACGTTCTGGCCTACACGGTCTATACCGGCACGCGCGACACCACGTCGCGCCTGAAGGGGCTGCTGGAGCAGGAAGGCTTCAAGGTGGCGGTACTGCGCGCAAGCGTGGATGCCAGCCGCCGAGAAGACTGGATCGCCGAGCAACTGGACCGTGGCATCGACGTGCTCGTCACCAATCCCGAGCTGGTCAAGACGGGACTGGATTTGTTGGAGTTCCCGACGATTGTGTTCATGCAAAGTGGCTACAACGTGTACTCGCTCCAACAGGCAGCACGCCGCTCCTGGCGCATCGGGCAGAAACAGCCCGTGCGCGTGATCTACCTCGGCTATGCCGGTTCCTCGCAGATGACCTGCCTGGAACTGATGGCCAAGAAGATCATGGTCTCGCAGTCCACCTCGGGCGACGTGCCCGAATCGGGGCTGGATGTTCTGAATCAGGACGGTGATTCCGTCGAGGTCGCACTGGCCCGGCAATTGGTCACCGCCTGATTTCCACGCCATCGCCGGCCTAGCGCCGCCGGCTTTCTATTGTTCACAACTTGCAGCCCCACTCGCGTTCTTCGTGGGCGGGGCTGCGTTTTTTCTTTGGCGTGCTACGGCAGCCACCCTGCAATTGATTCGCGAAGTACACCGTTTTTCGTCCCATATTGCGGCTTAACTGCAAATCCGCCTATTGATCCATGAGCTACTGGTTGTGCGCAACAACGGGTGCGTCTGTACCGCCTGGACGATACGCAGTAGGCATCCGGGTCGCCCCTGAAACCGGGCACTACCCAGTTCGCATTCCTGGCTGACCGCACGGCACCGTGCCGCCAAGGTATCGGCATCGCAACAGAAGAGCCGATGCCATGCCCGCAACCCATGTATCCCGGCGTCTGGTCGGCGCTGGTCTCCTGGCCGCAGCGCTGGCCAGCGGCTGCGCCACCACGACCGCGCCGCTGGTGCCAGACGCCATAGAAGGGGTCTCCTCCGCTCCCGAACCCGAGGCCCCCGAGTTCATTCCCGTCGTGCGCTATGGCCGCTACACGCTGGTCGAGCTGACACCCACGGCGGCGCAGCGTGACTTGCTGTTGCAGACCATCGACGTGTTCATGCCCGAGGATGCCCGTGCCACGGTGGGCGATGGCCTGCGGCATGTGCTCAAACGCAGCGGCTACCAGCTTTGCGAGACGCCTCGCGCCGTGACCGAGTTGTATGTGCTCCCGCTGCCGGCGGCGCACCTGCATCTTGGCCCCATGACCTTGCGCGATGCGCTGCTCACCCTGGCTGGCCCGGCCTGGGAACTGCATGCGGATGAACGGGCACGGCAGATTTGCTTCGAGCGGCCTGGAGGCAGTGCGACCGCCGAGCACGCACACGAGCCGCCCGCTGCCGAGGCGGTGCAGACGTTTCCGCTGATGCCTTCGGGTTCGGGAGGCCAGCCATGAATGCCGCGCAGTCTCCCCGTCGCCCGATCACCGCCGTGGTGGTGCAGAGCCTGATGTGGCTCTGGCTGATCAGCCTCAGCGTCTTCGTCGCTCTCGGCTACCAGGCGGTGAACGACCAGACCGACCAGAATCAGCTTGATACCCGCCTGCAACGTCTCGAAGCGCAGGCGATGGGCCTGGCCGAGACCATTGATGCCATCCAGCAGCGTCCAGCCGTCGCAACGGCGGCAGACCTCAAAGACACCCGCGAACTCCTGGAAGCACGCGCTGCTCAGGTCGAAAAAGCGCTGAGCGGCTATGCCGCTGCCGAAGACCTTCAGGCGCTGCGCACCGAAGTCGAGCAAATCAAGACACGCCAGACTGTTGCGCGTGCCGCAGCGTCCGCCCAGCCGCGCGTACCGACCAGGCCCACCGCCAAGCCGGAACCGCCGCCACTGCCGTTCCGCATCGTCGGCGCCGAACTTCGCGCCGGCCAGCGCAGCCTGTCCGTCGCGCCGAACAACGGGAACTTCACGCCCGACCAGCTTCAAGTGCTGCTTCCCGGCGATGCCGTCGGCCCGTGGCGCTTGCAGGCAGTCGAGGGCAACACCGCGGTGTTCCAGGCCGGCGACCAGACCCGTCGCATGGCGATTCCTTGAGCGGAGCGCACGACATGAAACCGTCGATCATCCTTTCCGCGCTCCTGCTCGCGTCTGCCCAGTTGCCCGCCTGGGCGCAGCAGCCGGCCACGGCCTCCGCCCGCAATGCGCAGAGCCAGGAGCGCCTCCTTGTCGCCCGCATCCTGGACGACCGGGTGGCAAGCGACTGGGGCCTGCAACCGCAGGAGTGGGCGCGCTATCGCGAACTGATGGACGGGCCGTTGGGCATCTACTCGCCCAACCTGGACCCGCTGTCCGCCCTGGGCATCGAGGCGCGCACCGACGAGGAACGGCGCCGTTACGCAGAGCTGCAGGTGCAGGTCGAAGCGCGCCGCGTCGAGAAGCTGCTCGCCTACCAGCGTGCCTACGACGAGGCCTGGCAGCGCCTGAATCCCGGCATGCAGCGAGTGAACCTGCCTGACGACAAGCCCAACGCGGGTGCCGAACGCGGCTCCGGCCGCACGGCGGTGTTCGTCAAGGACGGCTGCGCGGCCTGCGGGCAGCTTGTGCAGCGCCTGCAATCCTCTGGCACCGAGTTCGACCTGTACATGGTTGGTAGCCGCCAGGACGACACACGTATTCGCGACTGGGCCAAGCGTGCGAACGTCGATCCGGCGCGCGTGCGCAGCGGTGGCATCACGCTCAACCATGATGGCGGGCGGTGGCTGTCGCTGAGCTTGCCCGGCGAGCTTCCAGCAGTCGTGCGCGAGGTGAACGGCCAATGGCTGCGCCAGCCTTAGTGGCCACCTCCGTTTCGCAGTGCTTGCGCGCACTGGCGCTCGCGGCGGGCCTGTGCGCCTGCGCCGCCCATGCCCAGGAGATTCCGCCACCGGCTTACCAGCTTGCCGCTCAGCGAGCGGGCATCCCATCGACGGTGCTCTACGCGGTGGCCTTGCAAGAGAGCGGCATTCGACGCAACGGGCGCATCGTCCCGTGGCCGTGGTCGCTCAACGTCGCCGGCCAGTCGCACCGCTTCGCCACCCGTGCCGACGCCTGCGCCGGTTTGCAGCAGGCAATGCACTCCACGCCGCACACACGCATCGACGCGGGCCTGGGCCAGATCAACCTCGGCTACCACCAGCAGCGCTACGCCAGCCCGTGCGACCTGCTCGACCCATACAGCAACCTCGCCATCGCCGCTGAAATTCTGAAGGAGCAGCACAGCTCGGACGAGGACTGGTTACTGGCAATCGGTCGCTACCACCGTCCTGCGGGCGGAGAACCTGCCGCCCGTTACCGGCGCAGCGTGTCGCGCCACCTTGCCCGCGTGCAGGGCACACACCCAACCACCGCGGCCCTCGCTGCGCGCCAGGAGAGCACCCCATGAAAACATCCCATTTGACCCATCTCACACTGAAGGGCTTGCTCGTGCTGCTGGCGGCTCTGCCGCTGGCCTCACGTGCCGGCGATCAGCTGATCGTGGTCGAAGACCGTGGCGGCACGTCGGCGCTGCCGTACTACGAGGCTCTGAATCTTCAGCCGCGCGCCGATGCTCCAGCCCGACCGCCCATCCCGATACTCACGGTGCCCGCCACGCCCATGGATGAGGCCGCGATGTTGCCGGTGCGCAGTGCCAAGCTCACGCCTGGCACCGTCGCGCGGCGGGTGATCGAGGCACCGGGCCTGCGGCCTTTCGTAGTCGTCGGCGACGACGAGGCTTCCCACGCCTGGCTTCGTCGCCAGGCAACATCGCTGCGCGAGCGCGGCGCGGTGGGCCTGGTGGTTAACGTCGAGACCGTGCAGGGCCTGGCACGGCTGCGCGCCCTGGTGCCCGGCGTTCCCCTCGCGCCTGTGGCCGGTGACGACCTGGCCGAGCGCCTGGGTCTGCGGCATTACCCGGTGCTGATCACAGCCACCGGCATCGAGCAATGAAGCCATGTCGGGGAAACAGCCGGTCGAGGTTCTGCTGCGCCCAGCGGTGGAGTTCTATACCGTCGCGGCGTGTGCAGGCGCCGCGTTTCTGTCCCTGGTGGCCCCGTGGTCGCTCGCGCTGAGTCCGGCCATGGGCGTCGGCAGTGCGCTGGCGTTCTGTGCCTACGGTGCCATCCGCTACCGCGATGCCCGCGTCATCCTGCGCTACCGGCGCAACATTCGCCGCTTGCCGCGCTACGTGATGACCAGCAAGGACGTGCCGGTCAGCCAGCAGCGTCTGTTCGTGGGGCGCGGGTTTCTGTGGGAGCAGAAACACACCCATCGGCTGATGCAGACGTACCGACCGGAATTTCGCCGCTACGTCGAGCTGACGCCGGCCTACCGGCTGGCGCGCAGGCTGGAGGAACGGCTGGAGTTCGCGCCGTTCCCGCTGTCCCGGCTGGCCGCGCTCACGGGCTGGGATGTGCCTTTCAACCCGGTGCGCCCGCTGCCGCCTGTGGGCGGCCTGCCGCGCCTGCACGGCATCGAACCCGATGAGGTGGACGTCAGCCTGCCGCTGGGTGAGCGCGTCGGGCATTCGCTGGTACTGGGCACCACGCGCGTGGGCAAGACGCGGTTGGCCGAGTTGTTCGTGACTCAGGACATCCGGCGCAAGAACGCCGACGGCGAGCACGAGGTCGTCATCGTCATCGACCCCAAGGGCGACGCCGATCTTTTGAAGCGGGTGTACGTCGAGGCCAAGCGTGCGGGCCGCGAAGGCGAGTTCTATGTCTTCCATTTAGGCTGGCCGGACATTTCCGCGCGCTACAACGCCGTGGGCCGCTTTGGGCGCATCAGCGAGGTGGCCACCCGTGTTGCAGGGCAGCTCTCCGGGGAAGGCAACAGCGCGGCATTTCGCGAGTTTGCGTGGCGCTTCGTCAACATCATCGCCCGTGCCCTGGTGGAACTGGGGCAGCGCCCGGACTACATGCTGATCCAGCGCCATGTGATCAACATCGACGCGCTGTTCATCGAGTACGCCCAGCATTACTTCGCCAAGACCGAGCCCAAGGCCTGGCAGGTGATCGTCCAGATCGAGGCCAAGCTCAACGAGAAGAACATCCCGCGCAACATGATCGGGCGCGAAAAGCGCGTGGTGGCGCTGGAGCAGTACCTCTCGCAGGCGCGCAACTACGACCCGGTGCTCGACGGCCTGCGCTCGGCAGTGCGCTACGACAAGACTTACTTCGACAAGATCGTCGCATCGCTGCTGCCGCTGCTGGAGAAGCTCACCAGCGGCAAGATCGCCCAGCTTCTGGCCCCGAACTACTCCGACCTGGCCGACCCACGCCCGATCTTCGATTGGATGCAGGTGATCCGAAAGCGCGCCGTGGTCTATGTCGGCCTCGATGCGCTGTCCGACGCCGAGGTCGCCGCGGCGGTCGGCAATTCCATGTTCTCCGACTTGGTTTCGGTCGCTGGCCACATCTACAAGCACGGGATCGACGACGGCCTGCCGGGCGCCTCGGCTGGCTCGCGCGTGCCGATCAACGTCCATGCCGATGAGTTCAACGAGTTGATGGGCGACGAGTTCGTCCCGCTGATCAATAAAGGCGGCGGTGCTGGACTGCAAGTCACCGCGTACACGCAGACGCTCTCGGACATCGAGGCCCGCATCGGCAACCGCGCGAAGGCCGGTCAGGTGATCGGCAACTTCAACAACCTGTTCATGCTGCGGGTGCGCGAAACGGCTACCGCTGAATTGCTGACCCGGCAATTGCCGAAGGTCGAGGTCTACACGACCACCATCGTCAGCGGCGCGACCGACAGTTCCGACATTCGCGGCGCGACGGACTTTACGTCAAACACCCAAGACCGCATCAGCATGTCCAGCGTGCCGATGATCGAGCCATCGCACATCGTCGGCCTACCCAAAGGCCAGTGCTTCGCGCTGCTGCAGGGTGGCCAGCTTTGGAAGGTGCGCATGCCGTTGCCGGCGCCAGACCCGGATGAAGTGATGCCGGCGGACTTGCAGCAACTCGCGGGGCACATGCGCCAGAGCTACAGCGAGGCCACACAGTGGTGGGAGTTCACCAGCTCCCCGCTCTTGCAGGACGCGGCCTTGCCGAACGACCTGCTCGATGAGGTGGCCATCGCCACACCCAGCACCGACACGGGCGACACGGCCAGCGAAGAGACCGCGCCATGAGCGATGCCGCCTCGACTGCGCAGCGCGAGCAGAACCGCCGCCAAGGTCTGATCGTCGGCACCATTACCTTTCCGTTCCGACTGCTCGGGGTGCTGGTCGGCTCGCTGCTGTTCTCGATCCTGATGGAGTGCATCGGCATGCACCTGTTCTGGAAGGACCAGGGCTGGCAGCACTCCCAGCAGATGCTGCAGTACGAGTTGGGGCACCTGTCCAAGCACTTCACACGCAGCGTGGTCGTGCAGGAACCGGGGCGCACGGCGCACGCGCTGGTGGACACAGCCTACGAATGGGTGTTCGTGCGCTCAGGACTGCTGGAGCGCATGAGCCAGACCGCCGAGCGCGCCCGAGCGCCCAGCCAGGGGCAAGCGCGGAACTTCCGCTACTTCATCAGCCAGGTCTATGTCTGGACGGAGAGTTACTTGATCGCCGCAGCCTTCACGACGCTTACTTTCCTCGTGCGCCTGCTGATCCTGGCGCTCACGCTGCCACTGATTTTCACGGCGGCATTTGTCGGTTTGATCGACGGCTTGGTGAGGCGTGACGTGCGCCGGTTCGGCGCGGGCCGCGAATCCGGCTTTATCTACCACCGAGCGAAAGCCAGCCTGATGCCACTGGCCGTGCTGCCCTGGGTCACGTACCTGGCCTTGCCGATCTCGGTGCATCCGCTGCTGATCCTGCTGCCCAGCGCCGCCATGCTGGGACTGGCTGTGAGCCTGACGGCGGGCAGCTTCAAGAAGTACCTCTAGGCCATCAATCCGGTCATCCGCAGGTTCTTATTGTTTGCGGCCTGATACGCCTCTGATCGCCACGATCAAGCCATTGCTGATCACACAGGAATGGCGCGATGTTGGCTCCGATCTGGCTGCGCGCCGCGCATCGCGGCGTGCCCACTTTTCTCGTGACTGCCCTGCTGCTGGGGCAGTCTTCGATGGCGTTGGCCGAATCCCCGGCACAGCGCCAGGAGCTGATCGCGGCGCTGCGTCAGCTCGACGCGCTGGAGCGCACCGTCACGGGCGGCGCTGCACACGCGCCGATCCAGCCGGGCGAGCGCTACCACTTCGACTACCCGCGGCTCCTGGCTGACCTGGCGCGCATGCGCGCCGGCATCCAGTTCCACCTGACGCCATCACGCGCCCAGCCACGCGACCCCTCCGAACTGGGCGGCGACTACCGCGCGGAGCGGGCCGCCCCGCCATCGCTGCCGACGACTGCGCAGGGCAGGCCATGAACGGCGCCCAGGTCTCGGCATTTCAAGCCAACAGCGGCATCGCGCCTTCGGCGATGGCGACCGTCCTGGTCGGCGTCGTGTTCGCGGTTCTGCTCGTCTGGGGCGTCTGGGCCATCCGAACGGCCTATGTGGGGTGGGCCGAGAACCGCCTCAACCAACGCCAGTTCCTCGGCGTCTGCATCCGCTTCGTCGCGATGTACCTCGTGCTGACTTTCTTCCTCCTCTCCTGACCTGAAGGGATTGACCATGCCAAACCGCATCCTCACTACTCGTTTTGTCCAACGTGCCGCCGTCGCCCTGGGTGCCGCCGCGCTGCCCGCACTGACGTTCGCGCAAGGCCTGCCGCAGTTGGAAAACCCGACCCGCGGCGCCGGCAGCGGCATCATGGAAACGATCAGGAACTACGGCTACGACATCATCATGCTCGTGGCCCTGTTGGTGGTGGCGTCGATGTTCATTGGCGTGTGCTACCACGCCTACGGCACCTACGCGGAAATCCACACCGGCCGCAAGACCTGGGGCCAGTTCGGTCTCACGGTCGCCATCGGCGCCGTCCTGCTCGTGATCGGCATCTGGCTGCTCACCGAAGCCACCGGCATCCTGTAAGCGAGGACGGGCCATGTCCGAGCAACAGCATGTCCGTGCCGATGGGACGGTCACATTCCTTCCACACCGGCTCAACAGGCACCCAGTGGTCGTGCGCGGCCTCACCGCCGACGAGTTGTGGATTTGCTGCGGCCTGTCCGGCGCCGCCGGCCTGGTGGTCGGCGCGCCGCTGTCGTGGGTGTTCCGCACGATCGCTATCGCGCCAACCTTCGTCGTCCTGGGCGTGGCGCTGGGCGTGTTCATTGGCGGCGGCATCCTGCGCCGTCTCAAACGCGGGCGTCCCGACACCTGGCTGTACCGGCAGTTGCAATGGCGCATCGCCACGCGCCATCCGCTGATGGCCGGTTGGATGGGCGGCCATGTGCTGATCTCGCGCTCTGGCTTCTGGACTACCCGCAGGGGCACGCACGGGGGCGCGCGATGAGCCGCTTCAAGAACGAGATCACCCACCTGCAGGCGCACATCAAGACGCTGCGCCTCGGCGCGGGTGCGCTGGTCGTCGTCGCCCTGGTCATGGGCGGAGGCTGGTGGAGCGCTCCCCGCGACCTGACCATCCACGTTCCGCCTGACCTGCGCTCCGGCAGTACCCGCAAGTGGTGGGAAGTACCGCCTGAATCGGTCTATGTGTTCACGTTCTACGTGTTCCAGACGCTCAATCGCTGGCCGACGAATGGCGAAGAAGATTACCCGCGCAACCTCCACACGCTCTCGCCGTACCTCACCCCGTCCTGCCAGGCATTCCTCAAGGCGGACTACGACTACCGCCGCAGCACGGGCGAGCTGCGCCAGCGGGTGCGTGGCATCTACGAAATTCCCGGTCGCAGCTATGGCGACAACCCCACGGCGCGCGTGCGTGTGATCTCCGACCGCGACTGGGTGGTGACGCTGGACATCAGCGCCGACGAGTACTACGGCGCCGAGCAGGTCAAGCGCGCCCTGGTGCGCTACCCCGTGAAGGTCGCGCGGGTGGATGTCGATCCCGCCCGCAACCCGTTCGGCCTGGTACTCGACTGCTACGAGGGCACGCCCCAGCGCATCAGCACCCCGGAGCCGACGCGCCCGGTGCCTGGTGGCCTGACGCCGCAAGCGCCTCAAGGAGGTAATTCCCCATGAAGCCCATGAAGCATCCTGTACTCGCGCTGCTTGGGCTGCTGGCCGTGGCCGCCGCAGTGGTCGTGTCCCCCGCTGTCCAGGCGGTGGAGATCCTGCGGTGGGAGCGCATGCCGCTGGCAGTGCCGTTGAAGGTCGGCCAGGAGCGCATCGTGTTCATCGACCGAAACGTCCGCGTGGGCGTTCCCGCAGGCGTCGGTGAGCGCTTGCGCGTGCAGAGCGCGGGCGGCGCGGTGTACCTGCGCGCCAGCGAGCCGATCGAGCCTACACGGCTGCAATTGCAGGACGCCGACACCGGCGCGCTGATCCTGCTCGACATTGCGGCGGAGCCGCCCAAGGACGGCGAAGCCGAGCTGGAACCGGTACGCATCGTCGAGGGCAACAGCACACCGGCACGGTATGGCGATCAGCCTGACGGTGCCGATGCGCCCCAGGCGCGCGCCGAGGATCAGGCGGGTACCCGGACGGCGCGGCGCGAAACGCTAATCCCCGTCGTGCTGACACGTTTTGCTGCGCAGAACCTCTACGCGCCGCTGCGCACTGTGGAACCCTTGCCAGGCGTTATGCGGGTCAACCTGCGCAGCGACCTCGACCTCGGCACGCTGATGCCGACCTTGCCGGCACGCGCGGTCGCACTCGCCTCGTGGCGCCTGGAAGACCAGTGGGTCACTGCCGTGCGCCTGACCAACACCAGCGCCGGCTGGGCCACGCTCGACCCGCGCGTGCTGCAAGGCGATTTCCTCACCGCCACCTTCCAGCACGAGGCGCTTGGCCCGCGCGGAACCCCCGAGGACACCACCGTCCTGTACCTGGTGACGCGCGGGCACGGCCTCGCGCAATCGCTGCTGCCGACGATCCATCGCTTCGACCCCGCTGTGCATCTCCCGCAGCCCAAAGCAGCAGCCAGCGACGACAGGGAGGCCCGCCATGCGCAGTAACGGACTCCTGAAGTGGCTGCTGATCCCCGTGGCCCTGCTGGTGCTGTTCGTCGCCATCCGGCTGTTCTCCGGTGGCGGTGCGTCGGCGCCGCCCACCGCAGATGGCAGCAGCAGGCTCACGCCGGAGGAAATGAAGGCGCTGGGCATCGAGGGCGATACCCCGCGCGACACCGTGGCAACACTCGTTGCCCAGGTGAAGCAGTTGCGTACCGAGCTTCAAACCGCGCTGTCCGACAACAGGTCGCAGCGTGAAGAGAACCAGCGGCTGCGCCAGCGCGAGAACGCCATCGACCAACGCATTAATTCGGCCCTCGAATCCGAGCGCTCCAACCTGCGCCGCGACCAGCAGCAGGCGGCCAGCACGCGCCAGCAGACCGAGGGGCTGCTCGCCGACCTGCAGCAACGCCTGGACAGCATCGGCGGACGTGGCGGCGGCCATGCCGATTTGCCGGTGGGGCTGGGCCTGCATGACGGCGACGAGGCCGGCATGGAAGGCGGTATGCGCTGGGTGGAGCCTGATGACGCGAAACAAAGCGACGGACGCGGCAGGTCGAATGGCGGCATAAACTTCCCCACCAGCTTCGGCTCCTCGCAGAGCACGCTGGAAACCACAGCGCAAACCGTGGCAAACGCGGGCGCACGCGCGGCTGGCGTCAAGAGCGCGATGCCCGTCTATACCGTGCCGACCAACTCGACGCTGATGGGGTCGGTGGCAATGACGGCGCTGATTGGCCGCGTGCCGATCGACGGCACGGTAAACGATCCATACCCCTTCAAGGTCTTGGTCGGGCCGGACAATTTGACCGCGAACGGCATCTACATCCCCGATGTGGCCGGGGCCGTGTTCTCCGGCACCGCATCGGGCGACTGGACGCTCTCGTGCGTGCGCGGCCAGGTGCGCAGCATCACCTTCGTGTTCCATGACGGGACCATCCGCACCATTCCCGAGGATCGCGAGGGCAACCAGCAGAACAACCAACAACGTGACGGCCTGGGCTGGATCAGCGACCCGCATGGCATTCCCTGTGTCAGCGGCGAGCGGCGCAGCAATGCGCAGCAGTACCTCGGCACCCAGGCGCTGATCACGGCGGCTGGCGCAGGCGTGGCCTCGCTCATCGAATCCGACAGCGGCAGGGCGTCCTATGTCGGCGCCGACGGCTCCATCGGCAGCGTGGGCATCAGCGGCCAGGAAGCCGTGGGCCGGATTCTCGCCAGTGGCGTTCAGGACATGTCGAGCTGGGTCAACAAGCTCTACGGCCAGGCCTTCGCTGCCGTTTATGTGCAGCCCGGTGCCAAAGTCGCCGTCCACCTCGAAAAGCCGCTCGCCATCGACTTCGATCCAGAAGGCCGCAAGGTCGATCACCGCGCAGGAGAAAGCCATGCTCTCGAACTTGAATAGCTGGGCTCAAGGCCTGGCGCTGGCCTTAGCCGTCGCGCTGCTCGGCGGCTGCGCCACCAGCAAGGAAAAGCTGCTGACCCACGGTGACCGCACGATGATGGACATCTGGCAGCAGGAGGCCGGCGACGGCGGTGGCGCGGCCGGACGGAATGCCGGCCGCCAACTGCTCGATGCGCGCCAGAGCCTGCGCCGGCCCCTTACAGAGGTGGACGTGCAGGCCGCGCCCGCCGAGCAGATGCGCTATACGCGCACGGCGCGCAACGAGGTCTATCGCCAGTTCCAGCGCCTGCCCAACCCCGACCTCGTGATGTACGTGTATCCCCATTTGGCGGGCACCGACCCGGTGCCGATTCCGGGCTATACGACCGTGTTCCCGCTGTACCAGCGCGTGCAGTACGCCATGCCAGGCGAGCGCGTGGAGGACTACTGATGCGCTGGAAACTCCCCTGGCCGAAGCTGGCCGCGTCCGGCGCTGCCGATGACGAGCAGCCGGACGGCTGGCAGCGCCACGTCGAGGCACTGCACCAGGCCGGCCTCCCCGAACCTGGCGCGGTGGTGCAAGCTCGCAGGCCGGCGACCATGGCAGACGAGCAGGCGCTGTACGAGGTCGCGCCGTCGTTCGTGGAACTGCTGCCCTGGGTGGAGTTCCTGCCACAGTCGAAGGCCATGTTGCTGGAGGACGGGCAATCGGTGGCGGCGTTCTACGAGCTGGTGCCGCTGGGCACCGAAGGCCGGGAACCTGGCTGGCTCGCGCAGGCCCGCGATGCTTTGGAGAACGCGCTGCAGGACAGTTTCGATGAACTGGACGAGAACCCCTGGGTGCTGCAGCTCTACGCTCAGGACGAGCCCAGTTTCGACCAGTACATGCAGACCCTGCGCGACTATGTGCAGCCGCGCGCCCGTGATACGGCGTTCAGCGAGTTCTACCTGCGCTTCTTCGGCCACCACCTACGCGCGGTGGCCAAGCCGGGCGGCCTGTTCGAGGACACGGTAGTCACGCGGTTGCGCTGGCGCGGCCAGACCCGGCGTGTGCGCATGGTGGTCTATCGCCGCGTGACCGGGCAAGGGCAGAACAGCCGTCGCGGGCAGACGCCTGAGCAGATGCTCAATATCGTCTGCGACCGCCTGTGCGGCGGACTGGCGAACGCCGGCATTCAGGCCCGGCGCATGTTGGCTGCGGATGTTCATGACTGGCTGCTGCGCTGGTTCAACCCGCGCCCCACGTTGCTTGGGCCTGGGGCCGAAGACCGGGAGCGCTTCTATGCACTGGCGCGCTACCCCGACAGTGCGGAGGACGGCGAGGACGGCGAGATCGAATTGGCGAGCGGGCGGGATTTCAGCCAACGGCTGTTCTTTGGCCAGCCGCGTTCCGACGTGGCGCACGGCACCTGGCATTTCGACGGCATGCCGCACCGCGTGCTGATCACCGACCGCCTGCGCATGCCGCCGGGCACGGGGCACCTGACCGGCGAAACCCGCAAAGGGGACGCCATCAACACGCTGTTCGACCAGATGCCCGAGGACACCACCCTTTGCCTGACGCTGGTCGCCACGCCGCAGGATGTCCTTGAAGCGGATCTCAATCATCTGGCGAAGAAGGCCGTGGGCGAAACCCTGGCGTCCGAGCAGACGCTCAAGGACGTGCATGAGGCCCGCTCCCTGATCGGCAGCGCGCACAAGCTCTATCGCGGCACGCTGGCGTTCTACCTGCGCGGGCGCGACGAGGCGGAACTGGACCGGCGCGGCCTCGACCTGGCGAACGTCATGCTCAACGCCGGCCTGCAGCCGGTGCGTGAGGACGACGAGGTGGCGCCGCTCAACAGCTACCTGCGCTGGCTGCCGTGCTGCTACAACCCCGGCCAGGATCGGCGCCGGTGGTACACCCAACTGATGTTCGCCCAGCACGCGGCGAACCTCTCGCCCGTGTGGGGCCGCGCCCAGGGTACGGGGCACCCCGGCATCACGATGTTCACCCGCGGCGGCGGGCCGATCACCTTTGATCCGCTCAACCGCCTGGATCGGCAGATGAATGCCCATCTGGTCCTGTTCGGCCCGACAGGTTCGGGCAAGTCGGCGACCCTCAATAACCTCTTGAATCAGGTCACGGCGATCTACCGTCCCCGCCTGTTCATTGTCGAGGCCGGCAACAGCTTTGGCTTGTTCAGCGACTTTGCCCGGCGCCTGGGCCTGACCGTGAACCGGGTCAAGCTCGCGCCGGGCTCGGGCGTTACCCTGGCGCCGTTCGCGGATGCGCGCCGGCTGATCGAGACGCCCAGCGACGTGCAGACGCTCGACGCCGATGCGCTGGACGAAGACCTGCCACCCGATGCTGTGGCCATGGAGGCGGATGAGCAGCGCGACGTGCTGGGCGAATTGGAGATCACCGCGAGGCTGATGATCACCGGTGGCGAAGACAAGGAAGAAGCCCGGATGACGCGGGCCGACCGCTCGCTGATCCGTCAGTGCATCCTTGATGCCGCTGAGCACTGCCACAGCAAGGATGGCGAGAAGCGCACCGCGCTCACGCGCGATGTGCGCAATGCGCTGCGCACGCGCAGCCAGGACCCGACGCTGCCGGAAATGCGGCGTGTGCGACTGCTGGAGATGGCCGACGCCATGGACATGTTCTGCCAAGGCACGGACGGTGAAATGTTCGATCGCGACGGTTCGCCGTGGCCCGAAGCCGACATCACCCTGGTCGATCTGGCGACCTATGCGCGCGAGGGCTACAACGCGCAGCTCTCCATTGCCTACATCAGCCTGATCAGCACGGTGAACAACATCGCCGAGCGCGATCAGTACCTGGGCCGCCCGATCATCAACGTCACCGACGAAGGGCACATCATCACCAAGAACCCGCTGCTCGCCCCCTACGTGGTGAAGATCACCAAGATGTGGCGCAAGTTGGGAGCCTGGTTCTGGCTCGCCACACAAAACATCGACGATCTGCCGCGCGCCGCAGAGCCCATGCTCAACATGATCGAGTGGTGGATCTGCCTGTCGATGCCACCCGATGAGGTGGAGAAGATCGCCCGGTTTCGCGAACTGTCACCCGCGCAGAAAGCATTGATGCTTTCCGCGCGCAAGGAAGCCGGGAAGTTCACCGAGGGTGTCATCCTCTCCAAGAGCCTGGAAGTGCTGTTCCGGGCCGTGCCACCGAGCCTGTATCTCGCGCTCGCGCAGACCGAACCCGAGGAGAAAGCCGAGCGTTACCAACTCATGCAGCAGCACGGCATCAGTGAACTCGACGCGGCCTTCAAGGTGGCCGAGAAGATCGACCAGGCGCGCGGCATCGAGTCGCCAGCCTTGGGCCTGCCGCAATAGCCGCCGGAGACTGCCGTGAAACCGAAACGTCCTTTCGTTCCTATGCCGGTGCAGGCGTCCCTCCGTCGGCGCTCGCGCAAGCGCTGGCCCTGGGTCGTGGCCGCTGGATTGATCACGCTGCTGCTGATCTGGCTCGTGTCCCGCGCACCCGGCGAACCCGCGTCGTTGGCTCCCGCGCCGGTCAGTACAGCGCAGGTGGCCGGGCCGCCCTGGCAGATGGGCAACGCGCAGGGCCGATTCACGCTGACGCTCTATGCCGACCTCGAATGTCCGTTCTGCCGAGCGTACTTCCCGAAGCTCAAACGCTGGGTGGGCGCCAACGCGGACGTAGCCCTGCAATGGCACCACCAGCCGCTGGCCGCGCACGAACCGGCCGCCTCCGCCGAAGCACGCCTGGCCGAGTGCGCCGCCGAAAGTGGCGGGCATGCGGCCTTCTGGCAGGCCATCGAATGGGTCTATGCGCACACGCGTAGTGACGGCCTGGGCTTGCCCGAGGGCCTGCGCTATCCCGGCCTCAACCCAGCCGTCGAGCAGTGTTTGGCCAGCGAGCGGCCCGAAAGGGTGATTCGCGCTCAGGCCGAGGAAGCCACCAAGGGCGGCGTGACCGCGACGCCATCGCTTCGGCTGCATGATCGTCAGACCGGCCAGGCGATCCTGCTGCAGGGGCCGATCGAAGGCGATGCACTGCTGTCGGCCATGGACATGCTGGCGGTTGAGGATGCCGCCGCTGCACCTGTCACCGAAATGCCTGCCGACGTCGTCGGCGACATGCCCAGGTAGCCCGCGGTCATTGAGGCTACGGCGCAGCACGCTGCGCTGACCGCTACCCGTTCGCCTCGCATCCTGGCCGCGAACGATCACCGCTGCTGTGGTGATGGATGCACCTTGTTCCCTTGTTCCATTCCCAGGAGGGCCTGCCCTCCTGGGGCATGTGTGCCCTCCGATTTCCCTGCCTGGAGGTTCGCCATGTCTGTCGTCATCAATGACTCCTGCCTGGAGTCGCTTTCCGATATTTCTGTTCAGAACGAGGACTGGATCGTTCAGCAAGCCATCGTGTTGCTGGAGCGACGGGTTTTCAAAGCAGGGCCACGTCTTGAACGGCCCGCTGCGGTCAGGGACTACCTTCGCTTGAAGCTGGTCGCCGAGCCCAATGAGATATTCGTCGTCGTGTTCATGAACAGCATGCACGACGTGCTGGCCGTGGAGCCGATGTTCCATGGAACGATCAATGCGACCTCGGTTTATCCGCGTGTCGTGCTGCAGCGAGCGTTGCAACTGAACGCCGCTGCGGTCATCTTCGCCCATCAGCACCCCTCGGGCACCACCGAGCCATCCAATGCGGATCGCTTGCTGACAGAGCAGTTGAAGACGGCCTTGGCGCTTATCGACGTGCGGGTACTCGACCATTTTGTGATTGGTCAGGGCGCACCGTACTCGTTCGCCGAGTCTGGTCTTTTGTAATCACAGCGGGGGCTTCGGCCTCCGCTTTTTTCCATGCGGCAGCACCGAACAGGTATGCGGGGTGCCCGCGATGCGCATTGTTTGTTGGGGCGGCAGCGGGTTCGCGTTCGACTATGGCTCTGATCAACTTCCAGGGCACGCGACATGCCAGCATCTTTATTCCGCTTCGCATCCGGCTGGCGAACCCTTGGCCTGGCCGTTGCACTGCCGGCATCCTTGGCCGTTTTCAGCCCCGCCACCTTCGCAGCCAATGTGGTGGTCGTCACCGACAGCCGCCACCCGGTCAAGACCATGGGTGGCGAGCGGTTGATCGAGTTGGATGAAGGCCCGCGCATCGAAGCCGAGCTTTCCGCACAGCTGCCCGCCGATCCTGAGCAGGCCACGGCCATCGTCAAGCGCCGCCTGAACAACGGCGGTGCCGACCTCCAGCGCCGCATTGCGTCGGCATACCAGGGCGTTGCCGACGCCTGGAGCCTGAGCGTCACCAGCATTCCGGCGGTCGTGGTGGATCAGCGTTACGTGGTCTATGGCGAGCCGGACGTAGCCCGTGCCGTCGCGCGCATTGCGCAACACCGGAGGCCGCAGCCATGACCCGACCCTTCGAGCGGATGCGCCGTCTGCGTGCTGGCGTGGCCTCGGTGCTGCTGCTCAGCGCTACCGGCAGCTACGCCCTCAACACCGCAACCATCGTTGGCTCAGTGGCATCACCAGACTGCCTCGAATACCGCGTCGTCGGCATCTGCTACTGGCTCTACTGCACCTGGACGGGCTGCACGGTGCGCACGTCCATCAAAGTCCGCCACTACATCCCCGATGCGGTCGTCTCCAGCTACAGCAACACCGGCGAGAACCCCTGGGTCGAAGTCCGGGCGATGAGCGCACCCAACCCGTCCGCACAGGCCGGCGGTGACGGCACCACCAACGAAGACCACGAGAACAATCTCGCCAAGTTCAAGAACGCAGACGTGATCGGCCACCCCGGCGTCGAGGTGTTCAACCAGTTCGTCTCATCCTCGGGCTACTTCTGCGAGGGCGCGGGCACGGCGTTCATGCCGTACCTGCTCAGCACCCTGGACACGCTGGCCTGGCGTTACAACGTGCCCGAGATGGTCTACCCGGAGGCGCTGATTCCGGGTAGGCGCGAGGTCGGCGCGCGCACCACGCTGAACCTGTGGGGCAACGTGTATCCGCGTGGCGGTTTCCTGCACCAGGCCGACGACCACAAGGCTGGCGCCGTGGTGGCCCAGCGCGCTGGCGATGTCGTCACGCGCCGTGGACAAATCCACGTTTATCAGCCGCTGCTCGCCAACTCGCGGCCCGGCTACTGGCCTGCCGGTGCGCTGATGGAAGGCGATGCCTCGACGGGCAAGTGGCAGGAACTCACGCCCGTCCTGTCCTCTTCTTGCACGGTGTTCCCGCGCGGCGGCTTCCTGACCCAAGCCCAGCAAGGCGACTACGCCTGGGCGCTGTGGCGGCCCTATGCGTGCTGCGAACGCCGGGGGCAAGTGTTCCTCGGCAGCGTCGATTTCCAATGAGGGTACGGCGATGAAGCGTCCTGAACTGATGATCCTCTCCCCAACGGCACGCCGCCTGCTGCGTCCAACGGTATTGACTGGGGTGCTGGCTGGCGCACTCGTTCTTGGCGGCGGCCTGGCGTGGGCGCAGACCGGCTTTCAGACCGGCGGCTCCGTGATCGGCGACGAGGTGATGTATTCGATCGGCGGCGGCAGCGCAGTGTCCATGGGCCGCGCTGCCGGCATGCGTTCGATCGGCGTCGGCGTGGGCTGGAACAGCAACCTGATCTGCGGCGACATGAGCATCCAAACCACGCTGCGCAACCAGCTCAACGGCATCACCAACGGCTTTCAGCAGATCATGAGTAACGTGATCCAGAGCGCCACCAGCGCGGTGGCATCGCTGCCTGCGTTGATCATCCAGCGCGCCGATCCCGGCCTGTACAACCTGCTGACCAACGGCGTGCTGCAGGCGCGGCTGGATTTCGACCGTTCCAAGCTGACCTGCCGCGCCATGGCCGAGAAGATGGCCGACACGGCGGGCGGACAGCTTGGCTGGAGCCAGATGGCCGAAGGCATGGCGCTGCGCGACGCAGTATCGAGCACGGATGCCGTGTCGGCGATTGAGCAGGCGGAGACGCGCCGGGGCAACGACGGCGTGCCCTGGGTAGGCGGCAGTAATGCGGGGGGCGCGGGCCAGTCCGCCATCCGGGTGGTCGGCGACGTCACCCGTGCGGGCTACAACCTGGTCAACGGCCGCAGCGTGACCGACACGTCGTCCATCGCTTCCGCCAGTTGCGCGAGCCTGTCCTGCCAGACTTGGACGTCGCCACAACAAGCGACTGAATGGGCCACACGGGTTCTTGGGGAACAGGTGCAGCGCACCTGCGATTCCTGCACCAAGACCGAAACGGTGCCCGGCGTCGGGCTGACGCCGCTGATCCAGGATGAGTACGAGGCAAAGCTGGAAGCCTTGCAGGAACTGGTCTCGGGAACGCGCAACACCACATTCGAGAACCTGCGCGCAGCTGGTAGCACCTGGCTGCCGATCACGCGCGGCGTCATCGAGGCGCTGCGCGACGAACCAGACCAGGACCTGCTGGCGCGGCGCCTGGCCTCGGAGGTGGCGCTGTCGTCGGTGCTGGAGAAGGCGCTGCTGCTCCAGCGCACGCTGCTCACCGGCAAGAAAGAGCCCAACGTCGCGGCGAACCAGTTGGCGGTCGAGGCCGTGAACAACGAGAGTGACACGCTCGACCGCGAGATCCGCAACCTGAAGACCGAGCTGGAGCTGCGACGCGAGCTGGCGAACAACTCGCCGATGGCCATCATCCAGCGCCATGGCACACGCGCGGCTGGCTCGCGTGGCATTTACGAAGGCGATCCCATTCCCGACCGTCTCGACCAGCTCCAGAAGGGCAATCCGGGAGGCAACCCATGAACCCGTCGCATGCCAGCTGGCTGCTCAACCGGCGCACGACGAAGGCGCTGCTGTGGACGGTGTTGCTCGTTACCGCCGCTGTGGGCGCCAACGTCGTCGGCATTTACCTCGTCGGCAGCGTCGCCAGCTGGGAGCGATGGTTGACGGCTACGGCGGGTTACTTCATGGCGTGGCGACTGTGCCTGTACGGTGCGACCGCCTACGGCTGGGTCTGGATGCGCCGCCGGCTGCTGGCGCGTGAGGCCCAACGCGGGGCGGATAGACAGGCGCGGCGTCGCCTGGTGCGCAGCGAGATCGCCGGCGTCGCCGCCATTGTGGCGTTGGAAGCCAGCCTGTTGATGCAGGCCGCTTGAGGGGGCGAGGACATGACGCTTTTCACCACCGACTACCTGGAGTACTACCTCACGCTGGTGTCGTGGATCGTCCATAACGGCATATGGGCCGTGCTGGTGGCGAGCGGTGTCTTCGCGCTGCCTTTCATTGCCATCATCGTGCAGGAATGGCTGAAGGCCCGTGCGGAGGGTGCCGACGAAGGCAACAAGGGCGTGCTCTCGGCTGCGCGCATCGAGAACCGGGTGTTCGTTGCCATCATGGTGGTGATGTTCGCCGGTATTCCATTCATCGACGTGGACCTCAACACCATCCGCTACGACAGCGCACGCTCGGCCCAATGCCAGGTCAGCGTGCCGCAACCCACGGATACCGGCTGGTCACAGTCCTTCAGCACTATCAACAACCAATCGGCGAAGGTGCCCGTCTGGTGGGCCT
>NZ_CAJYGK010000053.1 GCF_913773725.1 uncultured Aquabacterium sp.
CTCAGATCAGGCCAAAATGGGCTTGAAATGGGGTGTTTTGGCGTCGGAGTCGACCCGCATCATCGAAAAACGAGCCCTTGCGTCAGCAGCGAAGCTGCGCCCGTTGGGTATTTCCGCAGCCTGCTAGCCGACCGATTGGCGGCGTTCTTGTCGGGCGTCGGAATTGATCTTGAAGCAATCGAAGTTGCGCGACAGAGGAAACGTGGAAATGCATACACCGACTGTTGGCCAGATTCTTCAAAGCGGACTGAGCCAGCCATTTGAGCCGCTTACCTTGCGTCGCCCGATGAGGCTCTTCCCGACCTCCCTGGGGCTCGAGCCCCTCAAAGCAGGACTTCCGAGTGATGACTTCCTAGCTAACTTTCTGACTGGTCGTCGAACGTACTTGGCATACATCCGGAATGGCTTCGGGCGGGATTTCAAGAACTTCCAGAATTACGCACTGCAAAGAGTCGAGACGACACCTGCGGTTCGCAAGCGACTGCTGAACGCCGTGGGTGGAAGCGAAGAAGTGCTGGCGCTTCTGGCGATCAAAATGAAAGAAGGCGTTTTGATCGCGGAACTTGCTCAGTACACAAGAGTGGCAGAGGGAGCGCTATTCCAAGTTATGCGGACACTGTCATCTGGATCGCTAAAGTGTGTCCACTGTCAGGCCGAACTGATTTCCAAACCAGCGCTGTGGTGGTCTGAGCAGGTCTGCGACCTGGGTGAGCCGGAATATCGTTTTGTCGATCGGATCCTGTACAGCGTACTGGCCACAACGTTACTGCCCCTTGTGTTCAGTTCGGACTGGGAACAAAAGCGACACGCAGCCGCCCATTTAGCCAACTTGTGTAGCGGTGACTCCCACGTGTTCAGAAACTGGCTCGACTTGGTTCGACACAACTACCGAGCCAAGGACTTGGCGTCGCTTGCCACACGGGCTGGCATGTCTGGCCCCTCTCCTGACAGCCACCTGCAGCGTTGTGCCCGAGGCGAGATGCTTACGGTCGACACGATCAACGAGGTCACAGCAAGGCTGAAAGATCCTAAGCCCCTGCGAAACCTCGGCCTGCATGCTCGCGCTCTGGCATTTGCCGTTGACTTCCTCATTGCGTCAAACAAAGGGGCTTCGTCCTTGGAATGGCTCGCCGCTCAGGCTGTCATCAAGGATCGCATCATTCAGTTGTTTCAGGACTTGAAGCTGGGCACCACAACGGGCGCACGGCGATTAACGACATCGGTCGAGACGCTCGCTGGATTGCCGCTCGAACGAAACTACGTCCTTCAACAGTCGGATCACGGTGTCGGTGATACTTGAACCAACTTGCAAGTTGGAGTCCACGTTGAAACCACAAAAGTTCAAATGCTGGCCATGGCTACACCGGTCACAGACTAATGTCGATGAGGGGCTGCAAGGCAGCGATTGCCGCCGCTTGCCACCCTCGGCTCCAGAGACAGCTCCCCGCCACTCGGAGGCCAGCGTCAGATCGAGGCGACAGCATTGGAGACAGCCCATCGCTCAATACGCGCCGCAACTACCAATCGTAGCCAAGCACTCCCTGTTGAGCTTGACGGGTAAGCGTTTCGTACGATATTCTTACGGCACGGTGTTCGAAAACAAAACGCGTCGCGGGGGTGTGGCTTGGTAGACGAAGGCTTGGTCAGACAGATCAGAGAGGCGCTCAAGAGCTTTTGGGACGAGCAATCCATCAGTGTCGATGGCAGTTCCACATCGATCGACGACCTAGTTGCGGCGATGGACTCTATGACGGCTGTCGAAGCGCTGATAGCCGTCGAGAAGATTGTTGGGATGGAGCTGCCGTCGGGTCAGGTGATTCGGCGAGGCGGCTACAACGATCAAGAGCACTTCATCAGCGACCTCACCACCCGCGTGCTCACTTACGTCGAGGAGCACTCATGAGCGATGAAGATCCCTCAGCACAACGAGCCGCCATGGCGGCTCGTTTGCGTGAAGCCCGAGAGTACCTAGGACTCTCACAAGATGAAGTGGCAGCGGCCCTGAAGGTGTCCAGGCCGGCCGTTACCAATATCGAATCTGGAACCCGCAAGGTCGAAGCTATCGAACTGGAGCAGCTGGCGCGGCTGTACGGCAAGCCAGCAGGCTTCTTCCTTAACGGCGAGCAAGCAAAGGTCGATAGCAAGGTGGCCTTCGCAGCCCGTGCGCTTCAAGGGCTCTCCAGTAAGGACCTGGAGGAAGTGGCTCGCTTTGCCGAGTTTTTGCGCGCCTCTGGAGGCAGCAAAGGATCACGGAGCAGGAAATGAACTTGCGCGACCAGCTTCTACAGGCGGCCAAGCGGGCTGGCGAGGTACTTGAGGAGGCCGCCGCCAAGCGCCGAATCCTGGAAGATGGCTACACCAGGATCGACCCAATTGCCATCGCAGAGGGCGACGGAGTGCCGGTGATGGTACGGCCGCTGGAAAAGCTGCTCGGCGCATTCCTGAAGGAGGAGGAGTCACCCGGCATTCTGGTGAACTCTCAGCGCCCCATCGGCATGGTTCATCTGACTTGTGCTCACGAGCTTGGGCATTTCTTTCTGGGCCATGGCACCAAGACAGACGAGGATTTGGACTATGGAAATACGGCCTCACCGGAAGAGCGCGCGGCAAACGAGTTCGCCTACAAGTTACTCATGCCCAAGTGGCTGGTAGCCCACATGATGCGGCGCAAAGGTTGGGGGCGTGGGCATCTCCAACAAGCAGGCGTCGTGTACCAGCTCTCGTTGCGGCTTGGCGTCAGCTATGCAGCCATGGTTTGGTCGCTCAACAACCTTGCATTGCTGGATGCGGGCTCCGCGCAGGCTATGAGCCGTATCAGTCCCAAGTCGCTCAAGGAAGCGTCGCCCGGCGGACTCGCAGCTCCGCAGGGAGGCGACGTCTGGGTTCTTGATCCGAGCGATCAGGACTGCATCATCGAGCCGCGTGCCAGTGATCGCTTCGTCGTAGAGTTACCAAACCACGCCAGCGCGGGCTATGTGTGGACGGCCGAGGAGGCATCAGCCGCCGGCTTCACGATCAGGCCTGTCCTCATCGATGCTAGCGCCGTGGCTAGGCCCAGCGTCCCAGTGATGGTCGGCGGAGCGCCGAACTCGGCCTACCTGCTTGAACCAAGCGCCGGGGCGATGAACACCGATGCGGTGCTACCAGTGCAGCTCGCCGAGAGGCAGCCGTGGGTAAGCGGTGAAGCGCGCGACAGGTTCGCATTGCGAGCCCAGTACGAGACCCTGTCCGAAGGACTAAGCCGCGGCACTCGTAGGCGTCTCGTTGAAGGGGCGGCGTGACGATGGCCATACAGCCCATTGTTGATCTGTCGGCGACGCTCGGACCAGCACGCGATCAGGGCCAGCGCAGCACCTGCATGGCGTTCGCTATGTCGGATTTGAATCGTGTCAGGGCCGACGCACCCGATGTCCTGAGCGCCGAGTTCTTGTACCAATCCGCCGGCACGCTCATTCCCGGGTGGCAGCCTGGACAGGGTCTCCTCACCTCGGCTGCGATTCAAGCGGTCTCATCGCCTGGCCAGCCCTTTGAGACGGTATTCCCTTACCAACCCGGCGAGCCGACCGGAGTGGGCACGCCCGCAACACCGAATGGCGCGTGCCTGTTCAGCAGTAAAGTCCGCGTTCGCCAGACTGCAATGCAGTCCGTTATCGACGGCCTCTCGCAAGGTGCGCCTGTTGGCCTTGTGACTCGAGTAACACCGGGGCTCTTTAATCCCATTGGCGGAGTTGTGGCCCACGAGACGCTGGCTATCCCCGACGCCTATCACGCGATCCTCGCGGTGGGCTGGGGGACTGAGCCAATATCGGGCTCTCGCTACCTGTTGATTAGGAACAGCTGGGGCTCAGCTTGGGCTCTTGCCGGTCATGCCTGGTTGCCGGAGCCGTTCATTAACCTACATGTCCTGGAAGCCTTTGGGGGATAAACATGAGCGCTGTCATCGCGAAAGGTCGAATCTTGCCGACGTGGCTGGCTGCTGTTCAGCATCTAGAAGATCACAGGAGACGCGACCAGAACGTGCTTTTGGAGATTACCAATCCAACGACGCTTTCCGTCGGTGACCGGGCAGCGATTGCTGTCGTCGATGAGATGCTACGCAGGCACTGTGACCTGAGCGTGCAGACCGTGGCAGGGACGATCTTTCCTTACCGGCTGTATCTCAAGGTTGGCGCAGAAGAACTCCCGAGCCGATTCCTGGCCATCATGGCGCGAGCCCAAGAGTCCGGCACCTGGGGAACCTACGCCATGCGACTGATGCAGCGTCCTGGAAAGAAGTCGGGCACCTTCATCAACCCACTCCAGCTCGTCATCGCAAAACTGCGCAAAGCAGCGGGAAGCGGCACCGGGTACCAATCGAACTATGAGCTCGGCGTCCATGCACCGTCCGACCTTGTCGACGACAGCGCTTTTGGGGAAGTGCCGCTTTACTGCCCGACGCGTGACGGTCGCATGGTCTCAAACTACCCCTGCCTGAGCCATCTGACGTTCAAATTGGTGGGTAAGCGCACGCTCAATCTCACGGCAATCTACCGCTCCCATTACTACTTGCAGCGGGCACTGGGCAACCTGATCGGACTGAGCCACCTGATGCAGTTTGTGGCCAAGGAGGCCGGCGTGCAGGTAGGCCAGTTGACCTGTATCTCGACAGACGCGCACTTGGACTATTCTGAGAGCTGGGGTGGGGTGACCTCTGGCCGAGCCGCGCTTGCCAGGGTCATCCAAGCGAGCAAGCTGGATACGGAGGTGGCTCTAGGACAGACGCCAGCTCAGAGCAGCGAAGCCTGCATTGCTACCTGAGGAACGAGCGGTTGCTTGAGGCCGTAAAGGCGACGGATACCATCTCGGAACTCCGTGACCCCGCCATAGCTCGGATGCCGGACGCATTCGACCTTGACGCCAAACTGGCCAGCGTAGTGGGCTGCGTCCTGCCCGATAGCAATGATGCGGCGAATGCCCAGCCATGAGAGCAGCTGCCGATTGAGTTCGTCAGCGACCTTCAGTTCAGCTGCCGTGAACTTGCGGTTGGTGAACGGCTGACCCGGCTCATGCGGATGGAACGGGAACACGTTCCACAGCAGCGGCGGCAGATCGAGTTGCGCCAAGATAGCCCAGATCTCGGTAGCAGTTCGTTCAGCTACTGCGGGGCCAAGCGTTGACTTTGCCGCAGTTGCGCCGGGATAGACGTCCGAAAACCGCGCGAGGCGCACCTCGTCAGTCAACGCCAAGCCAGTGCGTCGCCCACCGCGGTAACCGAGATCGCGCCCCATCCAGACCGTGTCGATGCCCAGTTCCTGGGCAGCGCTCAGCAATGTTCTCAGGCTTCGACGCCGTACCAACACCGCATCCGCCCGATCGTGAACGGGGCAGGTGTCGGCGTAGGGATTGAACACATTAGGAAGTTGAATGGCGGCAAGCGCCTGGACAAAGCTAGTGGGCGTCATTCCGCCACCCGGGGTTCGCTAGTTGGCCTGAAGGTCAGCGTGCGCTTCACCATGTCCACGGACACGATGCCGCGCTTATGCTCCCGCAGTTCACGGAAAACCTCGAAACCGCGCAAGATCGCGAGTTCCCATTGCCACCAAGGGCACTGGTGAACCTCATATCCTTGGACCATGGCGCGAACCTGCTTCAGCAGGCCAAACTCCAACTTGCCGATCTGGACGCCCTCAAAGTCACCTCGGGCATGTGCATGGTTGAAGATCCAGGTCGCGATGCCCTCTTCGATAATGATGGCTCGCGCCCCATCTTCGTTCTCGTCGACCTGCGAGCGCGACTTGCGCTTGAGCTTCAGTAAGGCGCGGATGACTGGCGACCAGCCCAAGTGGGCAACGTAGGAGAGATGGAACACGTCGTGGTAGCTGTACCCGTCGGGTACGTGACTGTTGTCGGTGAGCGGATCGCCGATGTTGACTCCATTGAGCTGTTGCACGACGACCGTCCGATTTCCCACCTTGCGGGTGATGAACTCGATTTCAAACTGGCGTGGCAGCCGTTCATGCTCTTCGCAGCCTGAGGCGTCGAAGAGCCGGCAGAACTCCGGATTATCGCCCGGCCACCGATCCTTGATTTTATTCAGATTCTCCCGGGCGGCGGCGGCCAGCCCGAATTGGAAACATCGGGCCACCAAGGCGAGCTGGGCCATCAGCCCGCCTAACGTATCGGCAACCTTCTCGGGCGTCCAGCTCTTGAAGTTCTGTTGAGACGACGCGGTAAGCGCGCCAGCGGCCGCGGCTAGCTCGCGCAACAGATTCTCCCGTTGCCCTTCAAACTTGACTCGGTGCAACTCCGCCAAGCTGTCAATCTCCTCAAAGGAGACTCCACCTTCTGGCCTGATCTCGGCTTCATTGAGCCTCCTCCGCAAGCCCAGTATGCAGGCTGCAGCCAGCAAGTCGGGCTCCACACCGCCGTGGTGGGCCAGGCTCACTAAGTACCAGAGCGCATCGCCAATTTCTTCCGCAGCGAAATGCGTTTCCGATTCCAACAACTTGTCGCGGCTAACCTTCTTCAGCGCCGCCAACAAGCTTCCGATCTCTCCGAACAGACCGAAGCACAGCTGAGTGACGCCGTCCGGCTCATCGCGAAATCGGTTCGTGTCCCCGGCCTTGGCAAAGTAGTCAGCGACCGACAGCGGCATCTCTTTCACACACAGCGCAGCCATCTTAGGCCATCCTCTGTAGCCTGTCGCCATTGCTGAGATGGGCGGGTGGGCTTGGACGCAACTCCTCACGAAGGCGCTTAGCGCAGGCAATGATCTGCACCTTGGAACCGGGCGTGGCACCTAGCTGCAATGCACGGTCGCGCACGGTCGTCGTCACGTCATAGTGTGGATAAGAGGCCTTGCCTTGGAACCAGCTTCGGCGCAAGCCAAGAGTCGCCGCGAACTCGTGCAGCTCTTCGAGCGAGTCTGCAACGAGATGGCACCAGAGCTTTCCGCGCCACTCAATGCGCTCGTTGTCCACGTAGATAGTCATCGTCTCTTTTTCCAGTTTGCCAATATTGGCACATAATTCACACAATGCGCAACAAGCTCACACCAGCCGAAGCGATCGCCATAGGTGCGCTCATCAAGGCTGCCCGACTTCGCTCAAATAGGAGCTTGATTGAGGTTGGACTCGCTACCGGACTTCACCACTCTCAGGTGAGCCGCTGTGAGCGAGGTGCCTTCAAAGTGGTTAGCAATAATGTGCGAACGCTGTGCGAATACTTAGATGTCTCACATCCTCAACTGTCCAATGCAAGCCCCCCCGGACGCCTACTCAGTGCACGGTTCGACGCTTTGATTGAGGAGCTGCCAGGCAGCGCAACAGCCTTCGCTCGCCTATTCGACGTACTTGAGTCATCGGTCAGAGCAAGGCACGCGCGGAAGCGGTCGCCTCAGACGTCGAGCTAAGACAAACAGCTAAGCTGCTTACGAACGAACTGCTGCTCGCTGAAAATGTCTCACGCACACCGCCGAGCGAACGGGTGGAGTGAATCCATAACCATGGTCGCGGAGACTCAGCCTGACAGTCCGCAATCAGCCTGAAATCGCCATGGCACCTGACAGCCGTGGAGGCCTTGCTCAGGGCTGAGGCCCACAACGCTGGGCTACGTCGGTCCGATACAGTTCGAGAAAGCTCAAGAAGCTTAGGTCGGTGTCCACAGAACCGGCAGCAGCCCAAACGCTCACATCAGCCTTGAAAGGCCCCACGAGTGGCATGCGATTGGCTGCGGGGAAGCGACAAGTTGTAGTCAGTACATGCCGCCAATAGAGCGGGCAACAGAACCAGTTCGCCGCTTTCAGATGCCGTCATTGGACGCCGTACGCATGGCGGATCGACACGCCCGTATAAATCGCGCCCAATCAATGTCAGCTTGAGATCAGCGCAGACATCCTTTGGCCAATCGCATAAAGAGCAGCAGCCAGGCTAGCACTGACATTGATTGGCAAGCCGTGGCCATCCGCTGCTAGCCGGTTGCAAATCTTAAGCCCTGCTAAAAATCGGCGTGACAGTTCCTGTGTGCATCTGAGCATCCACAAAGTCTGCCCAGGCTTGCAGAATCATTCGCCTCTGGTTGGCGTACTCAGCACGGTTGTACACACCTTTGATCCCGGAGATCTTGTGCGCCAGAGCCAGCTCAATGGCATCAGAGGAGTGTCCCATCTCGTGGAGGTGAGTCGAAGCCGTTCGCCGGAAATCGTGAAGAACAAAATGCTGCACGTCCATCGACATCGCCCGGATTGCCTGGTTCAGCGTGCTGCTGTGGATGGGACGGTCCTCGCTCCCGTGAGTGCTCGGAAACACATAGGCTGAGCCATTGGAGAGTCGCTTGAGCTCCAGGAACATCGCCTTGGCCTGATCAGACAGATACACCCTGTGTGGCTTGTCCTTCTTCATGCGATCAGCATGGATGTCCCAGATCCCCGCATCGAAGTCGAACTCAGTCCACGGCGCTTCGGTGAGTTCCGTTTTCCGAACCATCGTGATCAGCAGCAGGTGCAATGCCAGCTTCACACCTCGCCTGGCATCAGACGCGTAAATGCTGCGCATCACATCGCCAATCTCCTTCGCGCTCAAGGCCCGAGTTCGACTTTCGGCAGAGGCAATGAACCTTGCTACGAGCGCAGTCGCTGGGTTGGTATCCACCATCTGGCGAGCAACAGCGAAGTCGTACATGCGTCTCAGTACGTTTCGCGTTAACAGCGCCATCTGGGGAGAGCCCCGTGACTTGATGCGGTCGCACAAGTTCAGGATGTCCGCAGGCTTGACTTCCGACAGTGGCATCTGACCCATCGTCGGAATGATGTCCTTCTCGAACACGCGACGCATCGTCTTCACGTAGCTGTCCGACTTGCCTTTGAGTTGGTCGTCAAGCCAATCCAACCCAAAAACCTTGACGGTATTTTTGTGAGCAGCTTTGACCGCCTGAACAGCTCGCTTTGGAGACTCCCCCCGAGCAACCAAAGCAGCCCACTCATCCTTCTGCTTTCTGGCATCGGCCAGGCTGATCTCCGGGTAGTTGCCAATCGTCAATGTCGGTTGGCGAACACCATGAAGCTGGTAGCGATAGCGCCAGATCTTGGTGCCGCTGGGCATCACTTCGATCAGTAGTCCACCGATATCACTGACACGGTAGCGATCCACCCTTGGCTTCAAAGAACGAATCTTGGTGTCTGTCAGTGGAGTGGCTTGTCGTGGCATTCAAGAACCTTTTGGTACACGTCACACACGCACACCTCATGCGTGTACCAAATTGTGTACCTAAGAAGTCGAGATGTCCATAGATCCCTTCAGACAATCAAAGACAATCAAGTCATTGATTTAAAAGATATTTCTATGAATTCAAGATACCATTGAACGCCATTAGACAAAAAACTACTTTCCGATGCAGAAGCGCGTGAAGATCTCGCCCAGCAGGTCATCGGCGGAAAAGGCGCCGGTGATGGCGCCCAGGGCATTGTGCGCCAGGCGAAGTTCTTCCGCCAGCAGATCCAGAGCCCCATCCTGCATCGTGGCATGCGCCTGCGCTTCGGCCAGATGCGCCCGCGCGACACGCAGGGCCTGCACGTGCCGCTGCCGGGCGATGAACACGTCCTCGCCACCCGCCTGCCAGCCCGCCAGCGAAAGCAGCGTGTCGCGCAAGGCATCCAGCCCTTCGCCGGTGCGGGCCGACAGGGCCAGTGCCTGGTCCCCTTGCGCCGCATGCGCCGCCAGCCAGGCCGGCATGCGCGCCGCCGCCTCGCCCGGAGCCTCAAAGGTGTCGGCCTTGTTGAACACGTGGACCACCGGCACACCGCGAGGCAGCCGCCCGCGGATCTCGCCATCGGCGGCGGCATAGGCCGGCTCGTCCACCCGGGTCAGGTCATGCAGGAACAGCACTGCATCGGCCTGGCCGATGGCCTCCCAGCTGCGTGCCATGCCGATGCGCTCGACCTCGTCGGCCGCCTCGTGCTCGGCCCGCAACCCGGCCGTGTCGATCACGTGCAGCGGCACCCCGCGGATCTGGATGGTCTCGCTGACCTTGTCGCGCGTGGTGCCCGCAATCGGCGTGACGATGGCCAGCTCGGCACCGGCCAGTGCATTGAGCAGCGAGCTCTTGCCCGCATTGGGCTGGCCGGCCAGCACGACCTGCATGCCTTCGCGCAGCAGCGCGCCCTGGCGGGCCTGCGCCAGCACGGCATCGAGTGCCGCCGCCAGGCCATCGAGCTTGCCGCGGGCATCGGCCTTTTCAAGGAAGTCGATCTCTTCTTCCGGGAAGTCCAGCGTGGCCTCGACCAGCATGCGCAGGTTGACCATGCGGTCGCGCAGCGCATTGACCTCGCGCGAGAACGCGCCCCCCAGCGAGCGGCTGGCCGAGCGGGCCGCCGCCTCGGTGCTGGCGTCGATCAGGTCGGCAATCGCCTCGGCCTGGGCCAGGTCGATCTTGTCGTTCAGGAAGGCGCGCTGCGTGAACTCGCCCGGCTCGGCCGGCCGCAGCCCGGGCAGGCAGGCGCGGCCCGTAGCAGGGTCGACCTCGGCCGCGGCTTCCAGGCAGCGCGCCAGCAGCAGCTGCATCACCACCGGGCCGCCGTGGCCCTGCAGCTCCAGCACGTCCTCACCGGTGTAGCTGTGCGGGGCCGGGAAGTACAAGGCAAGTCCGTGGTCGATGGCACCGCCCCGGGCGTCGCGAAACGGCCCGTAGGTGGCCATCCGGGGCACGAGGTCGCGGCCACACAGGGCACGGGCCAGGCCGCCCAGCCCGCGTCCCGACACCCGCACGATCCCCACCGCCCCCCGGCCCGACGCCGTGGCCACCGCCACGATCGGGGGCTGCCCCTGCGTGTTCACCATCGTCTTGTTCATCCTCGTTGTCGCCTCACCATCCGCCATTGTCACCGCCCGGCCCCCCGAACCGAGGGCTGCGCCGCGCAAACCCGGATGACGGGTCCAGGCCGGCCCTCCTACCCTGAGGGTGAATGGAGATCGTTGCATGGTCCGTCAATTTCTCAGCTGGCTCTTTCTGTTCGGTTCGGTGGCGCTCGGTATCGCCACGGTGCTGCACTTCGACTTCGACCCCACCCCGATCGCAACCCATTTCCTCTTCCCGTACTACGCCGTCTGCACGGCCCTGCAGTACGTGTGGCCCGAAACCCCGAACCGCTTCGAACGCGGTGAGGTGCTGACCGACGTGCTGCACAACCTGATGCTGATCGCGGTCACCGGCTTCCAGAACTTCGTGATCCATGCACTCGTGCCGCTCACGGGCACCGGCCTGCTCTTTCAGCAAGGCGTGCTGCCCGACGCCTGGGCCGCCCACCACCTGCCGTTGTGGGCACAGGTGCTGGTGGCCTGGCTGGTGTTCGACTTCATGTTCTACGTCACCCACCGCATCGGCCATGAGGTCGACTTCTTCTGGCGTCTGCACAGCGTGCACCATTGCGCCCACCGCCTGAGCGTGCTCAACGCGAGCCGCGCCCACCCGCTCGACCTGATCTGGCGACGCATCGTGCCCGTCTTCGTCACCTTCCAGACCGGGGTGAGCCAGGAGGCCTTCATCCTGAGCGGCGTGATCGGCAGCGTGCTGGCCACGATCACGCACATGAACGTGCGCTTCCGCTTCGGCTGGCTCAACTACCTGATCGGCACCAACGAAATCCACCGTTGGCACCATTCCAACCGCATCGACGAGGCCAAGAACTACAGCATCGTGATGCTGTGGGACCACCTCTTCGGCACCTTCGTCTACCCCCGCGACCGACGCGCGCCAGACCAACTGGGGTTGTTCGACGAGCGGCACTACCCGCTGCACAGCTTTGCCGGGCAACAGACGGTACCGCTGGCCTGGGGGCGGATCAAGGCTCGCCGGGCTCAAGAAGATGCGGCTGCGGGCCTTGCATCGGCTGCCTCGGTGTCGCACCACGACGGCACAGGCCGGCCGGCCACCGCGCCCTGAACTGGCGCGGCGCCGCCACGTTGCGGTGCAGGTCGTGTCATCGGGGCGTCATTAAGGGTTTACACCATGGCATCATTGTTGCAATGCACCAATTGCACTTGGTCTCACGGAGGAAACCACCATGCTCGAACTGATCCAGGACTTTCTGCTGTTTCGCGGTCCTGACAACCAGGATCCCTCGTTCTGGGCCCTTGGCCTGGCTGGCGTGGCCGCTGCCATGCTGATGAGCCGCCGACACAAGCGCGACTGAACGCCCTGCTCTCGCCCGCGCCGGCCTTTGCGGCCGAGCATGAAAAAAGCCGCCTGGCATCACTGCGCAGGCGGCTTTGTCATTCAGGCGGGGGTGTTCAGTTCTGCACACCCAGTTGCTTGTTGATCATCCACTGCTGGCCGATCGACAGGATGTTGTTGGTCAGCCAGTACAGCACCAGACCGGCCGGGAAGAAGAAGAACATCACGCTGAACAGCAGCGGCATGATCCACATCATCTTGGCCTGGACGGGGTCCGGCGGCGTCGGGTTCAGCCAGGTCTGCAGCAGGGTCGAGGCCGTCATCAGCGCCGGCAGCACGAAGAACGGGTCCTTGACCGACAGGTCGGTGATCCAGCCGATCCACGGGGCATTGCGGATCTCGACCGACGACGACAGCACCGAGTACAGCGCGATGAACACCGGGATCTGGATCAGGATGGGCAGGCAGCCGCCGATCGGGTTGACCTTTTCCTCGCGGTAGATCTTCAGCATCTCCTGCTGCATCTGCTGCGGGTTGTCCTTGAGGTTTTCGCGCAGCTGCTGGATGCGGGGGTTCAGGGCCTTCATCTTGGCCATCGAGCGGTAGGCGCTCGCGTTCAGCCAGTAGAAAGCGGCCTTCAGCAGCACCACCAGTGCCACGATCGCCCAGCCCCAGTTGCCCAGGATGCCGTGCAGCTTGTCGAGCAGCCAGAACAGCGGCGCCGCCATGATGTGCGTCCAACCGTAGTCCTTGGTGTACTCCAGGCCTTCGGCCAGGGCCTTGAGCTTGTTTTCTTCCTGAGGACCGACAAACAGCGTCGATTCGAAGGCCTTGGTCTGGCCCGCCGCCACGTCACCCAGATTGAACAGCATGCCCGTGGCATACAGGTTGGTGCCGATCTTCTTGCCAAAGAACTCGCGCTCGATCGGCTCGTTCTGCAGCCAGGCCGACGCGAAATGGTGCTGCACCATGGCCACCCAGCCACTCTTGTCCGCCTTCTCGAAGGTCGCCTTGTCCTTGTCGAGGTCGTCGAACGACAGCTTCTGGTACTTGCCCTTCTCGTTGTAGACGGCCATGCCGGTGTAGGCGACCGGTCCGCCCAGGAATGCCGGGCCGGTTGCTGCTGCGGGATCACTGCGGTCGCGCGTCAGCTGCAGGTAGACCTGGGGCCGCACCGTGGCGCCCGAGCCGTTCACCACTTCCTGCTTCACGCCGATGGCGTAGTCGCCCCGCTTGAACGTGTAGGTCTTGACCAGCTTGACGCCATTGACCGGCTGCGACTCGAGCTTGAGCGTCAGCGCATCGGCGCCGTTCGCCAGCGTGCGTTCGCCGGGCAGCACCGTGTAAGGCGTGGTGTGGTTGGGCAGCGTCTCGCCAGCGCGCTGACCGATCAGACCGGACTCGGCCACATAGGTGTGGGTGGCCGTCTTGTCGAGCACGACCATGTTGCGGCCGGTTTCGTGCTGGTCCTGGTGCTTGAGCAACTCGACCTTGACCAGGCTGCCGCCATCGCTGTCGACCGTGGCTTTGACCACGTCGGTGGTGATGGTCACCAGTTCACGCGGCACGGCCGGCGCGGAGGCCGCACCCGACGCTGCGGTGGCCACCTGGGCTGCACCGCCCGGCAGGCTGGCCCCCGGTGCAGGCACCGCACCCTGGGCGGCCGCCGAGGCCGGTGCCGTCGCCACCGCAGGGGCAGGCGCGAACAAGGAGGGCTGGCCGGTGTGCCGCAGCCAGCCATCCCACAACATCAGCAGTGAGACGGCAAACACCGACCACAGCAGGGTGCGACGCAGATCATTCATGAGCGAGGTGAATCCGACGAAGGGTTGCAATGACGGGAAAACAGACCTGGTACCCCTTCGGGCACCGGGTCGTGGCCACCGGCACAGGCCGGATGGCAACGCAGCAGACGGCGGGCAGCCAGGTAGCTGCCCGCCGCGGGTCCATGGCGTTCGAGAGCCTGCAGCGCGTACTGCGAACAGGTCGGTGTGAACCGGCAGGCCGATCCCAGCCACGGACTGAGGAAGAAGCGGTAGGCACGCACCACACCCATGAGCACGGCGTTGACAGACCGGCCCGCCACGGCACACACGCGCCGAAGCCAGAGCCCGGGATGCGCACCGCCGGCCATCATGCCGCAGCTCCGCGATCGCCAGAAGAGGCCATCACGGAAGACGATGAGGAAACGCGCCGGGGCCGCAGCACCTGGCGCCACAGTTCGTCCAGCTCGGTACGCACGGCGGCGCTGAGCGCCTCCGAGGCCGCGCTGGGAAACTGCTGGCGGTCGAACGGCGTCTTGAGCCGCAGCACCCAGCCGTCGACGCCTTCGGCATAAGCCGGACAGGCACACACTGCCTCCGCATGGCGGCGCAAGGCTTCACGGGCCTGATGACGAATCAATGAACGGGTGACGGAGCGGCGGGCCTGCTTCTTCGGCAGGACCAGCCCGAAGCGCCAGGCCGGCACCGCGGCGCCAGACCCGGCGTCTGCGACCGACGCACAGACGAGGTCTTCCACAGGCACAGTACCGGGGGCACTGCCTTCTGTTGACAACCCGGGCTGTGGCGGGGTCTGCACGGCCATGACAGGCAGCACGTGCAGCACGAAGTGCGACGTGCGAGAGACCGGGCGGGAGCCCAAAGCCCTCTGGAAGTCAGTGGCTTTCAGGCTGGGTGCGCGCACGGTATGGAGGAGGGTGAAGTCGCAACAAAGCCGGGCAGTGCCCGGCCTCGTTCACGCCGCAGGGCTTGCGCCACCAGCGCAGGCCTCACGGCAGGCGGACCGGGCCACAGGCCGGCGCCGCTCGCTTGATCGCGTGGGCGATCAGAGACCCAGGCGCTTGCGGCCCTTGGCGCGACGGGCGTTGATGACCTTGCGGCCGCCCTTGGTCTTCATGCGCACCAGGAAGCCGTGGGTACGGGCGCGGCGGGTCTTGGAAGGCTGGTAGGTACGTTTCATGGTGGTCCTTCATCAGGCCTGAAAGCCCACACCGGCTGCTCCGGGCCATGTGCCCGGAAAAGCGAATGCAGGGCGCTGCGGCCCAGGTTTCTGTTGTTGACTGGATCCCCGCACGATGCAATTGCCGCGCGGTTGACGACCAGGGGCAAGCCGCCTGGCCGGAGGAACCCGCGATTACAGCAGCTTTCGGCCCCCAGGTCAACCGCCTTGGCCCGGGTCCGGGTCAACCCGTCCTCCGATGGCCTCGCGATTGCATGCGTCGTCCCTTGTGCCCCGGACTGTTTGCCGGCCGTCAAGCCCCTCTTTCGAACCACATGAAAAACTGTGGATAACCTGTCCGCAACCGGCTTCGGCGCGCTTAGAATTCGCTCCCCCTGAAGGACTTGTCCACAACATGAGTGCCGCTGACCTCCCTGCCCCCGCCCGCGATCTGGGGGCAGACGCGTCCCCTCCAGCCCTTGACGACCCGGCCACGCTCTGGGCCCGGACCTGCGCCCGGCTGGCCATGGAGCTGCCCGAACAGCAGTTCAATACCTGGATCCGTCCCCTGCCGCCGGCCGAGGTCAGCCAGGAAGCCGGTGTGACGCTGGTGGGCGTGCGCGTGCCCAACCGCTTCATGCTCGACTGGATCCGCACGCAGTACAGCGCCCGCATCGAAGCCATCCTCAGCGAACTGCAACCGGGCGAAGTCCGCATGGACATCGCCCTGGCCCCTCGTGCGGCCATGCCCGCAGGGGGCACGGGGCTGCGCCCGGGCATGGCCCTGCCCACCCGCGTGCTGCCGCCCAATGCCACCGCAACCCTGTCGCCCTCGCCCACCCCGGTGCAGGCCGGGCCCGCCATGCTGACGCCGCAGCAGGCCAGTGCGGTCAACGCCCAGCTGCAGCAGCACGCCGCCGAGTCCGCGGCCACAGGGCAGTCCGGTCGCGGCCACCCGCGCGTCATGGGCCTGAACCCGGCCCTCACCTTCGACAACCTCGTGCCCGGCCGCGCCAACCAGATGGCGCGCACCGCCGCCCTGCACGTGGCCGGCGCGCCCGGCCAGATGTACAACCCGCTGTTCATCTACGGTGGCGTCGGCCTGGGCAAGACCCACCTGATGAACGCGGTGGGCAACGCGCTGCTGGCCGACAAGCCCGACGCACGCATCCTCTACCTCCACGCCGAGCAGTTCATCTCCGACGTGGTGAAGAACTACCAGCGCAAGACCTTCGACGAGCTCAAGGCCAAGTACCACCAGCTCGACCTGCTGCTGATCGACGACGTGCAGTTCTTCGCCGGCAAGGACCGAACCCAGGAAGAGTTCTTCAACGCGTTCGAGGCCCTGCTGGCCAAGAAGGCGCACATCATCATGACGAGCGACACCTATCCCAAGGGGCTCGCCAACATCGATGAACGCCTGACCTCGCGCTTCGACTCGGGCCTGACGGTTGCCATCGAGCCGCCCGAGCTGGAAATGCGCGTGGCCATCCTGATCAAGAAGGCCGCCCAGGAAGCCATCGAGCTGCCCGAGGATGTCGCCTTCTTCGTCGCCAAGAACGTGCGTGCCAACGTGCGCGAGCTCGAAGGTGCGCTGCGCAAGGTGCTGGCTTTTGCCAAGTTCAGCCACAAGGAGATCACGATCAACCTGGCGCGCGAGGCCCTGAAGGACCTGCTGTCGATCCAGAACCGCCAGATCTCGGTCGAGAACATCCAGAAGACCGTGGCCGATTTCTACAAGATCAAGGTCGCGGACATGTATTCGAAGAAGCGCCCGGCCTCGATCGCCAAGCCGCGCCAGATCGCCATGTACCTGGCCAAAGAACTGACCCAGAAGAGCCTGCCCGAGATCGGCGAGCTGTTCGGCGGCCGCGACCACACCACCGTGCTGCACGCCGTGCGCAAGATCGCTGGCGACCGCGCCAAGGACACGGAGCTCAACCAGCAGCTCCACGTGCTGGAGCAGACGCTCAAGGGCTGAGCGGCGCGCCTGGCATCCGTCCTGCATGGACCCAAGAGGCTTCGGCCTCTTTTTTTTCGCCTGTCAAGCCAACAACGCTGTGGACAAGAAAAGGACAAGTACGGGCTTGTCCACAGGGTCAGCGGCTTTCGGCAGGTTGTTGTCGTTCCATGCACGCACCAACCCGGGTGCCCTCCACACCGTTGTCATGATCCCAAGTTGTTGTTCTGACTTGCAAAACAAGGCTTGTGCACAGCTTCAGGCCCCCTCTACTACAACCACCACCTTTGAAACTGAAGTCATTGGTGTAGATAACACCGGGCTTCTTTTTCAGCCTGACAGCTTCACGCGGCCGGGAGACCGGCCCTGGCCCTTTCACGTTCGCCTTCTCTCCCGTCCTGCACCACAGTGAAACGCGCCGCGCGGTCGGTGCGGCATGGACAATCAGCACCTGTCAAGCCAACAAGCCTGTGGACAGAAAAAGGACAACCGAGGCCTTGTCCACAGGGTGTCGCTTCCCAGCGAAGTTGTTGTCTGTGAAGCACCCCTCGTTCCCGGGTAGGATGCACAGGTTTGTCCGCGCCTTAAGGGCTTGATCGGTCAGGACAAAATAGCGTTGTTCACAGAAAAAGTCGTCCTCTACTACAACGACCAATTTGAAAGACTGAGATGATTGTGTTGAAAGCAGCCCAGGAAAAAGTTCTCGCCGCCCTGCAGTCGGTGGCGGGCATCGTTGAGCGGCGCCACACGCTTCCCATCTTGGCCAACGTGCTGATCCGCAAGCACGGTCCTGAACTCGAACTGATCACCAGCGATCTGGAAATCCAGATCCGCACCACCGCGCAGCTCGACGGCGACGAAGGCGATTACGCCATCACCGTGGGCGCGAAGAAGCTGGGCGACATCCTCAAGAGCCTGCCCAGCGACCAGACCGTGTCGCTGACCGCCAACCAGAACAAGCTGACGCTGCAGGGCGGCAAGAGCCGCTTCACGCTGCAGACCCTGCCGGCCGAAGATTTCCCGCTGGTGCAGGAAGCGGCCGACTTCGGCCCCGCCTTCAGCGTGCCGCAGAAGACCTTGAAGATGCTGATCGGTCAGGTGCACTTCGCGATGGCCGTGCACGACATCCGCTACTACCTCAACGGCATCCTCTTCGTGGCCGAAGGCAACAGCCTGACGTTGGTGGCCACCGACGGCCACCGCCTGGCGCTGGCCCAGGCCACGCTCGATGTCGACATGCCCAAGCAGGAGGTCATCCTGCCGCGCAAGACCGTGCTGGAACTGCAGCGCCTGCTCAAGGACGACGGCAAGGGCAAGGAAGGCAGCAATGGGGACAGCGGCGAGCCGATGATCGAAATGCGCTTTGCCGGCAACCAGGCGAAGTTCAGCTTCGGCGGACTGGAGTTCGTCACCAAGCTGGTCGAGGGCAAGTTCCCCGACTACAACCGCGTCATCCCCAAGAACCACAAGAACCACATCACGCTGGGCCGTGCCACGCTGCTGGCCTCGCTGCAGCGCGCGGCCATCCTGACGTCCGAGAAGTTCAAGGGCGTGCGCATGAACTTTGCGCCTGGCGTGCTGGGCATCGCCTCGAGCAACGCCGAGCAGGAAGAGGCCAAGGAAGAGCTCGAGATCGACTACGGCGGCGACAGCTTCGAGATCGGCTTCAACGTGGGCTACCTGATGGACGTGCTGGCCAACATGAGCCAGGACATGGTGACCGTGTCGCTGCAGGACGCTAACAGCTCGGCGCTGATCACGAATCCGGAATTCGAGGGATTCAAGTACGTCGTGATGCCGATGCGGATCTGAGCCCCAGCGGGCATCGCGCGACAGGCCGGCCGCACCGCTGAACGGGTGTGGCCGCCGCGCACCGGGCAACCCGGTGGCGCGGGCTAGAATAAGGGTCTCCCATTGTCAGATGGGGGGCCTTTTTCCATTTCTGGAACCACATCGCTGGTCCCTTTCCACCACGCGCTTGTACCCATGACCGACGCCACCTCCCCTGATCAGCAGCCTGTCACCCCGCCCGCCGCGCCGGCCGACACGGGCTATGGCGAGGGCAGCATCCAGATCCTGGAAGGCCTGGAAGCGGTGCGCAAGCGCCCGGGCATGTACATCGGCGACACGTCGGATGGCACCGGTCTGCACCACCTGGTGTTCGAGGTGGTCGACAATTCCATCGACGAGGCCCTGGCCGGCCACTGCGACGACATCGTCGTGACCATCCACACCGACAACTCGATCTCGGTGGTGGACAACGGCCGCGGCATCCCGACCGGCGTGAAGATGGACGACAAGCACGAGCCCAAGCGCTCGGCCGCCGAAATCGCCCTGACCGAGCTGCACGCCGGCGGCAAGTTCAACCAGAACAGCTACAAGGTCTCGGGCGGCCTGCACGGGGTGGGCGTGTCGTGCGTGAACGGCCTGAGCAAGTGGCTGCGCCTGACGGTGCGCCGTGATGGCAAGGTGCACTACCTCGAGTTCAAGCAGGGCATCCCGCAAGACCGCGTGCTGGAACAGCGCGACGGCATCGAGATCAGCCCCATGAAGATCGTCGGGGACACCGACAAGCGTGGCACCGAGGTGCACTTCCTGCCCGACACCGAGATCTTCAAAGAGAACAACGAGTATCACTACGACATCCTGGCCAAGCGCCTGCGTGAACTCTCGTTCCTGAACAACGGCGTGAAGATCCGCCTGATCGACGAGCGCAACGGCAAGGAAGACAACTTCGCCTATGCCGGCGGTGTGAAGGGCTTTGTCGAGTTCATCAACAAGGGCAAGAGCACGCTGCACCCCAACATCTTCCACGCCACGGGCGACAAGCTCTCCGAGCAAGGCACGAACATCGGCGTGGAGGTGGCGATGCAGTGGAACGACTCGTTCAACGAGTCGGTGCTGTGCTTCACCAACAACATCCCGCAGCGCGATGGCGGGACCCACCTGACGGGCCTGCGCGCGGCCATGACCCGCGTCATCAACAAGTACATCGAAGACAACGAACTGGCCAAGAAGGCCAAGGTCGACGTCAGCGGTGACGACATGCGCGAAGGCCTGGCCTGCGTGGTGTCGGTCAAGGTGCCGGAGCCCAAGTTCAGCAGCCAGACCAAGGACAAGCTGGTGTCGAGCGAAGTGCGCGCGCCGGTGGAAGACATCGTGGGCCGCCTGCTGACCGACTGGCTGCTCGAGAACCCGATCGACGCGAAGATCATCTGCGGCAAGATCGTGGAGGCTGCACGTGCCCGTGAAGCCGCGCGCAAGGCCCGCGAGATGACGCGCCGCAAGGGCGTGCTCGACGGCCTGGGCCTGCCCGGCAAGCTGGCCGACTGCCAGGAAAAAGACCCGTCGCTCTGCGAGATCTACATCGTGGAGGGTGACTCCGCCGGTGGCTCGGCCAAGCAGGGCCGCGACCGGAAGTTCCAGGCCATCCTGCCCTTGCGCGGCAAGATCCTGAACGTCGAGAAGGCCCGCTACGAGAAGCTGCTGACCAGCAACGAAATCCTCACGCTGATCACGGCGCTGGGCACCGGCATCGGCCGCGGTGCGGGCGGCGACGACTTCAACCCGGACAAGCTGCGCTACCACCGCATCATCATCATGACCGACGCGGACGTGGACGGCGCCCACATCCGCACGCTGCTGCTGACCTTCTTCTTCCGTCAGATGCCGGAACTGGTGGAGCGCGGCCACATCTACATTGCCCAGCCGCCGCTGTACAAGGTCAAGCACGGCAAGCAGGAGCAGTACCTGAAGGACGCGCACGCGCTGGACGAGTACCTGACCAAGGTGGCGCTGGACGGCGCCGTGGTCGAGCCCGGCCAGGGCAAGCCGGCCATCACCGGCGAGGCGCTCAAGGAACTGGCCGATGCCTACGTGACGGCCAACAGCGTGGTCGAGCGTCTGGGCAACTGGATGGACATCGAGGCGCTGCGGGTCATTGCCAACGGCCTGACGCTGAACCTCGACACGCTGGAAGACGCCGAGAAGAGCGCCGCCGCCCTGAAGGCCGCGCTGCACAACGCCGAAGTGACAGCCGAGTTCGATGCCCGCAGCGACAAGCACATCCTGCGCATCAGCCGCATCTTCCACGGCAACACCAAGTACTCGATCATCACGCCGGATTTCGTGCACGGCGCGGACTACGAGGCCCTGGCCAAGGCCGGCACCACGTTCAAGGGCCTGCTGACGGACGAAGCCGTGGTGCGCCGCGGTGAAGGCGAAAAGGCCAAGGAAGCCAAGGTGGGCGATTTCCGCGCTGCCATGGCGTGGCTGATGCAGCAGGCCGAAAGCTCGGTGGGCCGCCAGCGCTACAAGGGCCTGGGCGAGATGAACCCCGAGCAGCTGTGGGAAACGACGATGGACCCGAACGTGCGTCGCCTGCTGCGCGTGCAGATCGAGGATGCCATCGAGGCGGATCGGGTGTTCACGATGCTGATGGGCGACGAGGTCGAGCCGCGGCGCGACTTCATCGAGACGAACGCGTTGAGGGCGACGAACATCGACGCGTGATGCGTTGAGGGGAGCGAACCATGGCGGTACTCGACCTCACGGCCCTGCGCTCGGCGATCACCTCGCTGGACGATGGGCTGGCTGTGGTCAGTGATGCAGCCTGGTTCAATGGGCAAGATGCCAAGGTGCGCAATACCCTGGTTGCCGGCGTGATCCAGAACTTCGAGTTCGTCTACGAAATCAGCATGAAGATGCTGCGCCGACAACTGGAGCTCGAAGCCGACAGCCCGGTCGATGTCGATCAGGCCAGCTTTCGGAAGTTGCTGCGCATCGCGGCGGAAAAGGGGCTCATTGACGATGTCGAAGCTTGGTTCGGCTTTCGACAGATGCGAAACATCACGGCCCACACCTATGATCACGCCAAGGCTCAGCAGGTGTACGCCGCCACGCAAGGTTTTCTGACGCACGCGCGTGACTTGCTGGCGCGTCTTGAAGCGCGCCATGGCTGATCAGCCTGAGGTGCCACGGGGGCTGAACGTCGAACCCCGCCACTGGAACATCATCCAGTCGATCCTGATGCAAGAGGTACCGGACCGGGAGGTCCGTGCTTTCGGGTCTCGGGTGAAGGCCTCGGCCAAGCCGCACTCCGATCTCGACCTGGTGGTGATGGGAGATGTCGCGCTCGACATTGCGACCCAGGCTCGGCTGAATGACGCGTTTGCCGAATCGGATCTGCCGTGGCGCGTGGATGTGGTCGATTGGGCGACCACGAGCGAGGCGTTCCGGGAATTGATCCAGCAGCACACAGTGGTGCTTCAGCAAGGGCGCTGAGGTTTCTTTCCCGTCGGGATGGGAACGGTTTTGTCACCTCATTCCGGCGGTCATGTGCTGTGCTTGCCGCTGGGGCGGTCGCGCTACCTTTCGCTGTGATCCTTCAAGCGGGTGCCGTTCTGAAGCCCGGCACCACCCCCACCAACTCCCTCGCCACCCCGATCGCCAGCCCCAGCTGCGCCCGCACCAGCTGCTGCAACGGCGCCTCGGGTGCCACATCGAACCCCGGCGCTTCCACCGTGCCCAGCTCGAACCGCCAGTCGTCAGCCTTCTGTGACCGTGCGGCCTCAATGGCCGTGGCCAGCCGCTTCAAGGCGTCCTGCAGCGCGGCCGCGGTCTCCAGCGTGGCCTGATCCAGGTCCCGCGCCCCGGGCTCGCCGCGGTGCGCGCCCAGCGCCGAAAGGTAGTTCAGCAACGTGTGCGAGCGCACCAGGAAGCGCCCGCAGGCATCCGTGTTCAGGCGCACGCCGGCCGGCTCCTTCAGCATGGCCGCCAGCGAGTTCGACAGCGCCGCATCGGCCTTGTGCATGTTGCGGCGGGCTGTGCGGTAGGCCAGGTGGTCCTGCTTGCCGGCCTGATACTGGCGCAGCACCTCGTCCAGATACCGCGCCTGCGTGCGCAGCGTGGCTGCAGCCAGGCCGTGCCATTGCCGCGCCTGCCAGGTAGGCAGCACCAGCCAGGCCGCGAGCGCGGCGATGGTGCCGCCGGCCACGGTGTCCAGCAGCCGGTTGGCCATCACACCCTCTGTCATGCCCAGCTGGTGGAAGGCCAGCAGCAGCAAGGTGGTGATGGCGGCCGTGCCCACGGTGTAATGCGTGCGGCGTGCGCCCAGAAACACGGCGCCGCTGACGGCAATCAGCACGCTGCCGGCCAGGTCACCGGGGAACAAGCGGGTCAGCGCCCAACCCAGTGCCAGGCCGATCAGCGTGCCGCTCAGGCGCTGGCTCAGGCGCTTGAGGGTGGCCGCGTAATGCGGCTGGCTGACGAAGGTGATGGTCAGGACGATCCAGTAGCCGTGCTGGTCGTTCGTGAGGGTCATCAGCCCGAAGCCCGCGAGCAGGGCCACAGCCAGGCGCACGGCATGCCGGAACAAGGGGGAGGCCACACGGGCCTGGGTCTTCACGCGGTGCCAGGCTTCCTTCAGCGTCGTAGGGTGGCTGTTGACCAGCGTGCGCTCGGTGGCGAGGGGGGCCGGGTCCTGCACCCGTGCCAGCACGGCGGCCTGCTCGGTGAGGTTGGCACCCAGCGCCTGCAGGGCCTGCAAGGCACGTCCGGGCGGCATGGTCTGCCGGGCCACCGCCATGGCGCCCTGCATGTCTTCGATGGCGCGCGTGGTGGCGCCCTGGTGCTTCGGTGGTTGCCGCCGCGCGATGGCTGCCGACAGCTTCAGGCACTGCTCGCCCTGCAGGGCCAGCACGCGCTGGCAGCGGTACAGCGCGTCCGAGCGGAAGAAGGCGTCGGACAGGGTCCTGTAGTTTTCGTGCGAGGACGAGGTGCGTTCGTGGATGTCCTGTGCCGACAGGTACTGGTGCAGCGCCTGCTGCAGCCAGCCCGGCGGCGTGCGCCGGCCCAGTCGGCAGAACAGGGCTTCCTTGGTCGTGTGCAGCGCGTCCACCACCAGGCCGTTGTACAGCGCCAGGGCCATGCGTCGCTGCTCGATGTCCACATCGTGGATGGGCTCGAGCAGCTTGGACTTGAGTTTCAGGTACTCGCCCAGCAGCGCGTACAGCTGCGCCAGCCGGTGCCGCACGGGCGGCCGCGCCACCGCGCCAGCCCAGATCACCGACACCAGCCCATACCAGGCCACCCCGCCGAACAGATAGGGCGTGAGCTGGCGCGCGGCCATGCGGTTGGATTGCATGGACAGCGCCACGTAGCTGAAGAACACCAGCGAGGCAAAGGCGATGGCGCGGTAGCGTTCCCCCACGGCCCCGGCCATGGTGAGCACGAAGGCACTCACGGCCAGGGCGCCGGCCAGCAGCGCAGGCCAGGGCTGGGTGAGGCTGACCAGCCCGGCGATCAAGGCGAACACCGCCATGGCGATGACCTGGGTGCGCAGACGGCCGCGCCAGTTGTCGTCGGTTTCCGTCAGGGCGCTGGCCACGACGCCCAGCAGCACCGGCATCACCTGCCACGACCAGTCTCGCTGCCAGCCCACCAGCAGCACCACGCTGAGCGCGAGCATGGCCCGCACGCCGTGCATCACGCCTTCATGTTGGCGGGCTTGTTTCCAGAGTTGGTTCCAGTCGGAGGTGAGGTGTTCGAGGCGCACGGATGAATCCTGCCACACGCGCTTTCTTGATCAAACTCAATGAATGCTAATGGTTCTCATTTCAGAATTCAGCGTGCCGCGCACTTGCTGCTTTGCCACGCCGTGGGGCGTGGTGTGCAGGCACCTCATCACAGGGAGTTTCGATGCGTCGTTTCATACACAAGGCCGCCTGCGCGGGCGCACTGCTGGCCACCATGGGTTCGCTGCATGCCGGTGAAGGCACGTTTGGCTGGCTGTACACCCTCGACCTGCAGCCCAAGGGCACGTGGGAATTCGAGCAACGCCTGCAGTACAACCGCGGCCAGGCCGGTGGCACCTACGACTTCTGGCAGGCGCGCACCGAGGTCGAGTACGGGGTCAATGAAAACTTCCAGCTCGCTGGCTACCTCAACACCAGCTTCACCAACGCCTACCGCAACTATCCCGCCACGGACGAGTTCCCCAACGGGGAAACCGGCGGCTGGGGCGTGGCCTATCCTGGCGACGGCCATTACCGCAAGTGGCGGGTCGAGGGCGTGTCGCTCGAGGGCATCTACCGCCTGACCAACCCGGTGATCGACCCGGTGGGCGTGGGTCTGTATGGCGAGCTGACGCTGGGCACCGTCAAGGACGAGTTCGAAGCGCGCCTGCTGCTGCAGTCCAACTTCCTGGACGACAAGCTGGTGCTGGCCAGCAACCTGGTCGCGGCGGTGGAAAAGGTGAAGTTCGTGAACGGCGAGACCGGCCCCGAGAGCATGTTCGACGTGCTGTTCGGCGCCACCTACCGCTTTGCCAACAACTGGACGGCGGGCATGGAGGCCCGCTATCACAACGACTACTACGGCTACCGCTACCAGACGCACACGCAGCGTGCCTGGTTCATCGGCCCGAACGTGCATTACGCCGAGAAGGACTGGTGGGTGACGGCCGCGTGGCGCTATCAGCCGACCGGCGGGAAATGCTGGGCGCCCAATGACGGCGAGTGCTCGGGCCGCCGCGTATGGGACAGCCACACCCGCAACGAGTTCATCGTCAAGTTCGGCATGCCGTTCTGAGGAGGCCCATGATGCAATGGAAACCGGCTGCCACCCTGGCGCTGATCCCCGTGGCGGCGATCATCGCGCCGGCCATCGCCCACGCCAAGATCTACGTCAGTGTCGAGGACACGCAGAAGCGCCTCTTTCCCGGCGAGAAGCTGGTGCAGACGCCTGTGGCGCTGACCGAAGCCCAGCGCGAACGCATGCGCGAGCTCTCGTCGGTGCGCGAGCCCTTCCGCGGTGAGCGCGTATGGCGCACGGCCAAGGGCGACTGGTTCATCGTCGATGAAGTGGTGGGCAAGCACGAGATGGTGAAGTACGCGCTGGCCATCCACGCCGACGGCACCATCAAGGGCATCGAGATCATGGAGTACGTCGAGTCCTACGGCTACGAGGTGGGCGAGGCCAGCTGGCGCAACCAGTTCGTCGGCAAGACCGGCGCGTCGACCCTGAAGCTCAACAAGGACATCCAGAACATCTCGGGCGCAACACTGTCGTGCAAGCACCTGACCGATGGCGTCAAGCGCCTGATGGTCATGCACGATCTGGTGCTCAAGGGCCTGAAGTGAAGGGTTTGATGTGAAAGCCTGCCGGCCTCATCTCGGCACCTATGTCGAGATCCGGCTCGCCGATCCGGGGCCGGAGCACGCCTTGTCGGCCGCGCTGTCCCAGGCCTTTGCGCGCATCGAACAGGTCCACCGCCTGATGTCGGTGTTCGATGCCACCTCCGATGTTGGCCGCATCAACCGCATGCGGCCCGGTGACACGCTTGCGGTGCACCCGTGGACGCACGAGGTGCTGGCGCTGGCAAAGGAGATCCATGTCGCGTCGGGCGGGCTGTTCGACTGTGGCGTGGCCGCGCGACTGGCCAGCTGGGGGCTGTTGCCGCCCGCAGCGGTGGAGGTGCCCGCTTCCTCGCTGGCCAGCCTGATCCTGACCCCCGACGGCGGCGTGCGTTGTGACGCGCCGGTGCAGATCGACCTGGGCGGCATCGCCAAAGGGTATGCGGTGGACCAGGCGGTCGCCGCTCTGCGCGAAGCCGGCGTGGCCGGCGGGGTGGTCAACGCGGGGGGCGATCTGCGCGTGTTCGGCGATGCGGAGGAAGACATCTGGCTGCGTGACCCGGCCGATCCCGCACACCTGCGCCATGCGGGCACCCTGCGCGACGGCGCCTGCGCCACGTCGGCCACCTATTACTCCCGCCGCACGGTCGAGGGCGAGGAGGTGTCGGCCCTGGTGGACCCGCGTACCGGGGCCGCGCTTCGCACCCGCAGCAGCTACACCGTCGTCGCGCCGAGTTGCGCCGTGGCCGATGCACTCACCAAGGTGCTGGCGCTGGCGGGCGAGCCCGGCCATCCCTGTCTGGCGGCCTACGGCGCCGAGTCCGTCGTGCTGTCACCTGAACCCTGTTCGCCATGAGCCATTCCAAACGCAGCCGCATCGGCTTGCTGCCCCGCTGGCAGCGCCTGTCTGCCCACCTGATCTTCACGGTGTGCGCCGTGTCCGGGCTGGGCTTTCTGCTGAAGCGCCAGGCGGGGTTGGACCTGGGTGAGGTGTCGGCCCACAGCCTGCTGGTCTGGCATGGCACGAGTTCGGCGCTGACGCTGGTGGTGCTCGGTTCAGTGCTGCCCGGCCATGTGCGGGGCGCCTGGAACGCCCGGCGCAACCGCGCCACCGGCGTGCTGATGCTGGCCGTGATGGTGGCGCTCATGGCGACAGGCCTGCTGCTGTACTACGGCAGCGAGGAGGCCCGCGACACCACGGTGCTCGTGCACTGGGCGGTCGGGCTGGCCGCCGTGGCGGCCTTTCCCCTGCACCTGGTGGTCGGGCGTCAGTACTTGGCGAAGTTGGCGTTGACCCGCTGATACAGGTAGTCCTCCGCCGTGATGGGCGGATGCGTGCCCTTCGGCCCCTGGATCACCACATCGCGGTTGGCCTGCGCGAAGAAGGCCACGCTGTACCGGGGGCCCTGGTATTCGTCGGGCCGGGGGTTGCGCACCCGGTGGAAGTTGGACGGCAGCACGTCGTCGCTCCAGCGCATCAGCATGTCGCCGATGTTGCACGTGATGACGCCGTCGGCGGGCTCCACCTCGGTCCACACCTGGCCATCGGCTTCCTTGCCGGGGCACACCTGCAGGCCGCCCTGCCCCGTTTGCTGGAACAGCAGGGTCAGGCAGTCGAAGTCGGTGTGGGCGCCGGCACGCCACAGGTCGAGCTTGTCCTTCAGTTCGGGCGCGATGGCGTAGTAGTGCAGCAGGCGCAGCGTACTCTGGTAGGCCGGCACCGACGGGTCATGGGCCTGCGTGAAGAAGGTGCGCTCGAAGCCCAGCTTGTCGGCAAAGCAGGACAGCACCTGCATGGCCAGCGTCCAGCACTGCTGCTCGAAGCCCAGCATGGTCTGCTGAAAGCCCGGCAGCTCGGCCTCGGTCGGCCACAGGTCGGCCATGTGCGGCCTCGTGATCTGGTAGCTCTCTTTCTGATCCGGTGTGCCGGTGGAAGGACGCACCTGCGCGCGGCTTTCCCAGCCCGCGTTGCAGCCCTTCTTCAGCGGATACCGGGCCTTCACGGCATCGGGCAGCGCAAAGAAGCGCTCGGCCGTGCGGAAAGCCTGCTGGATGTCATCCAGCGCGATCCCGTGGTTCACCAGCTGGAAAAAGCCCACCTCGATGGCGGCCGCCCACAGCTGTTCGGTGATCTCCTCGCGCCGCGCTTCGAAGTCGCTCACGTCGATGCGGCGCACCTCGCGCGCCCGCGTCTCGCCCAGGCCGCCCATGCGGGCTTCCAGTTTCAGTTCATCGAGGGTGTAGTCATTGAATCGAGGGTCGTTCATTTCGGTACTCCAAGCCTGAAAGGCCGATCAAGGCCATGAAAGACGAGGGACGATGCCGACCGGTTCAACCCAGGCTCATGGTTTGAGCCCGTTGCTGCGCCGACAGGCATGCATCGCCTCTTGAAGGACACGGCCGGCACCGCACGGGCACCCGCCACTTCAAGAGCAATGACCTGCCGGCCCGGGCCCGCGAAAGAACGGGCACTGCGCGGCTGAACGCTTCTACTCTCGCTGCATGCCAAGCAGGTTCTGCGCCACCCGATGGGCGGGCCCCGTGCGCCGAAATGAGGCTGGGGCGCGCCACGCTGGTGCGTGCCGTGCTGGCACGCAGGCTGCTTCAAGGGCGGCAAGAGTAGAAGCGTTCAGCGCACAGCCCTTGGTGGCAGGCGCCCGGAAATTGCTCTCGCATCCTGGCTGGTGCGCTCTGGCTTCAAAGAGCCTGGCGCGCCGGTCGGTGTCGACGAACCCTCATCCCGGAGCCCCTCGCCATGCACCGTCGCCACGTGCTGTCGGCCCTTGCCGCCACCGCTGCCCTGCCCCTCGCCAGCCTGCCCTCGCGCGTTCGCGCCCAACCGGGCAAGCCGATCCCGCTGCGCTTCACGCTCGACTTCCGCGTCACCGGGCAGACCGCCCCCTTCTTCCTCGCCCTGAGCCAGGGCTACTACCGCGAGGAAGGGCTGGACGTCACCATCGACGCCGGTGCGGGCTCGGTGGCGTCCATCACCCGCATTGCGAGTGGCGCCTACGACCTGGGCCTGGGCGACATCAGCGCCCTGATCGAATTCCAGTCGCGCAACGGCGATGCCGTCAAGGCCGTCTACCAGTACTACAACCGGGCGCCGTTCGCCATCATCGGCCGCAAGGACCGCGGCATCACGGCCGACTTCCAGAGCCTCAAGGGCAAGCGCGTGGCCGCCGCCGCGGTCGAGTCCACCCGCCGCCTGTGGCCCATGGTGGAGCGCAAGCTCAAGCTGGGTACAGGCCACTTCGACTGGGTGACCACCGACTTCTCGGTGCGCGACAACGTCATGGTGCGCGGCGATGTGGACGCGGCCACCTACTTCCACGACTCGGCCATCTCGCTGTTCGCCCGCATGCCGCAGGCCGAGCTGCAGGTGCTGCCCTATGCCAGTGCGGGGCTCGACCTGTACGGCAACGCCATCCTGGCCAGCCGCAGGCTCCTGGCCGAGCAACCCGATGCGGTGCGCGGCTTCCTGCGCGCCACCCACCGTGCCTTGAAGGAGACGCTGGCCAACCCCGAGCCGGCGCTGGCGGCCATCAAGGCACGCGAGCCCATCCTCGATCTGGCGGTCGAGCGCCAGCGCTGGGCCATCACCCGGCAGTACGTGGCCGGCGCCGAAACCCGCACGGAAGGACTGGGTGGCATCCACATGGCCCATGTCGGCCGCCAGATCGCCGGGGTCACCGAGGCCTTCGGTCTGAGCCAGGCGCCCACGGGGGCCCAGCTCTACGATCTGGGTAAGCTCCCACCCCTGTCCGAGCGGCTGGTGAAGGTGTGAACGACGGGCCTGCGTGGTAGGCTTTTCGACCATGCTGTTGCCCAACAAGACACCCTCTCACACCTGGCGCTTCTTCCGCGCCAGCGGCTTCGATCAGGTCCGCCTCGACACCGGCGCCGACCTGTTGAACCTGGCCCGACTCGACCAGAAACTGTGGGTGGCGCTGTCATGCCCGACACAGGGCGTGGAGTTCGATCCGCGCACGCTGGCGCAGATCGACACCGATGGCGACGGCCATGTGCGCGCACCCGAGCTGATCGCGGCGATCGACTGGGCCGCCACGCGCCTGAAATCGGCCGACACGCTGATTCAGGGCGGTGCGCTGGCGCTGGCCGACATCGACGACAGCCACGATGACGGCCGCAAGCTGCTGGCGTCTGCCCGCGGCATCCTGGCCAGCCTGGGCAAGGCCGATGCCCCTGCCCTGACGGTGGAGGACTGTGCCGATGTGGCCCGCATCTACGGGGGCATGGCCTTCAACGGCGATGGCGTGGTGACCGCAGCCGGCCAGGATGAGGCGTTGGCCGCGGCCATCGGCACCATCGTGGCGCAGCTTGGCGGCCAGCCCGACCGCAGCGGCGAGGCCGGTGTCAACCGCGACACCGTCACCCGCTTCTTCGACGAGGCCCGTGCGCTGGTGGCCTGGCGCGCGCAAGGTGCCCAGGCCGATCTGCTGCCCCTCGGGGCCGACACCGAGTCTGCGCACGCTGCACTGCAGGCCGTGCGCGCCAAGGTGGACGACTTCTTCACCCGCTGCCGCCTGGCCGCGTTCGACCCCCGCGCCGGTGGGCTGCTCAACGGCAGCGAAGACGACCTCAAGCGCATCGGCGCACAGGTGCTGGCCGGTGCCGGCGACGCCGATCTGGCCACGCTGCCGCTGGCCTATGTGCAAAGCGGTGCGGCCCTGTCGCTGACCACCGGGCTGAACCCGGCCTGGGCCGATGCGGTGGCCGCCTTGCGTGACCAGGTCGTGATCCCGCTGCTGGGCGCCCGCACCGAACTGACCGAAGCCGACTGGGCGCAGGTCAAGGCCCGCTTTGCCGCCCGCGATGCCTGGCTGGCCGCCAAACCGGCCACGGTGCTGGAGGCCATCGAGGCCGACACCCTGTCCGCCCTGGTGGCTGGCGACGCCCATGCCCGCCTGAGCGTGCTGCTGGACCAGGACGAGGCCGCCGCCGAACAGGCTGCGCTGATCGCCGATGTCGAGCGTCTGGTGCGCTATGTGCGCGACCTGGCCCGCCTGGCCAACAACTTCGTTTCGTTCACCGATTTCTACACGCGTCGTGACAAGGCCAGCTTCCAGGCCGGCACGCTTTACATCGACGGCCGCAGCTGCGACCTGTGCGTGAAGGTGCTGGATCCGGCGCGCCACGCGACGCTGGCCACGCTGTCCGGCGTGTACCTGCTGTACGCGGACTGCACCCGGGCCGGCCAGAAGCTCACCATCGCTGCGGCCGTCACCGCGGGCGACTCGGACCAGCTCATGGTGGGCCGCAACGGCGTGTTCTACAACCGCGAGGGCCGCGACTGGGATGCCACCATCACCAAGATCGTCGACCATCCCATCAGCATCCGCCAGGCCTTCTGGTCGCCATACAAGAAGGCCGTGCGCCTGATGGCCGAGCAGGCCCAGAAGTTCGCGGCCGCCAAGGCCAAGGCGGCCGATGACCTGGCCACGCAGTCCGTCACCAAAGCCGGTGACAAGGTCACCACGGTGCCCGCCGCGGCGCCCGCGCCGAACCAGCCCCCGGCGGCCTTCGATGTGGCCAAGTTCGCCGGCATCTTCGCGGCCGTGGGCCTGGCGGTGGGCGCCATCGGCACGGCGCTCGCGTCGGCGGTGACGGGCTTCCTCGGTCTCAAGGCCTGGCAGATGCCCCTGGCGCTGTTCGGCCTGATGCTGCTGATTTCGGGCCCGGCCATGGCCATGGCCTACTTCAAGCTGCGCAACCGCAACCTCGGTCCCATCCTGGATGCCAATGGCTGGGCCATCAACACCCGCGCGCGCATCAACATCGCGTTCGGCACGGCGCTGACGCAGACGGCCCGGCTGCCGGAAGGCGCCGACCGCGCGCTGGTCGACCCGTATGCCGACAAGAAGACCCGCTGGCCGTGGATCGTGCTGGCCGTGCTGGTGCTCGCCTGGGTCACGGCCTATGTGGTCGCGCCCGAAAAGGTGCACGAGCTGCTGCAGCCCCTGAGCGCACCGGCCGCTTCGGCACCCCAGGGCTGAGTGCCGGCTTCGGTCGCGCGCTTCCGCAGCTCAGCGGCCGGGATCGCTCGGCTCGCCCGGCACAACGCCGGGTGGGTCGGATGAGTCCGGCTGCATCAGGCGGTCGCGCTGCGCCGCCATGATGTGGTCCAGCGTGTCGTTGTTGCGCGTGAAGGCGCGGCATCGGTGGCACATCCATCGGTGTGCGCTTGCCTCCAGCCTGCTGGCCAGGGGCGCCTCGGTCAGCTGGCCCGAGCTCAGCAGGAACACATAGCGTTGGCATTTCATCAAGGGCGGCCTCCGTCGAACCAGGTCTGGCTCAGGCACAGCTGGATCTGCTTGCGGGCCCGGCTCATGTTCTGCCAGTAATCGGCCTTGCTCAGGCCCAGCGTGCTGCACACCTCGTCGGCATCGCACTCCAGCAGCTCTTTCATGCTGAACACGCGGGCGGCCTTGCTCGGCAGCTTGTCGATGCATAGGTCCACGACGGCGAAGAACTGTTCGGTCAGCAGATCGGCTTCCGGTGTGCGCCACGGGGTGGGCGCCATCTCGGCCACCCAATGCCCGTGTCCGTCGAACAGCAGGGCATCGAGTTCGTCGGGTTCGTCGCACACCACGTCCCGCGCTTCGCGCCGGTACTTCGCACGCAGCCGGTCGGTGATCTTGTGCTTGAGGATGCCGAAGAGGTAGCGTCGCGGGTCGGCCTGCTGCAGCTGATCGGCCGACACACCGAGCGCGGCCACCAGCGCATCCTGCACCGCGTCTTCCGCTTCTTCGCGTGGCTGCAGATGCAGTTGGGCGAAGCGCAGCATGGGGCCACGCCAGTCACGGGCCCACTGCGCCATCAGCTCGGGGTCGGGGCGAGCCGCGGAGGGCGCCGGCGCGCGCGCGGCGCCTGGCATCGGCAAGGATGCGGGAGCGGGCATCGCGGGGTCAGGCCGATCGGGCAGGAGCATGGTGTGAAGGAAGCAGGAAGCGCCGAGCCAGTGGCGGCCAGGCGTCGAGAGCATAGCGTCCGGGGCCCTGCGTGAGCACGGCCAGCAGCATCAGCGCCAGCATCAGCGGCACCTTGAAGCCCAGCCCGTTCTCGGTCTCGATCTGGTTCCAACCGGCCCAGCCCAGGTCGAAGTGCACGGTGTAGACCGCCACCCAGGTGATGAAGAGCAGGCCCAGTGCGGCCAGGCGGCTGAACAGGCCCAGCGCGATGGCGGCGCCGAACACCACCTCGCCCACCCCGGCGGCCACCCAGTTGATCTGGACCGGCAACGCCGCGAGCACCGGCGGGAAGTCGAGTCCGGCAAACCAGTCGGGTGCAGCCCCGCCGCCGGACAGCTTGGTCAGCCCGGCCAGCACGAACTCCTGTGCGATCCACAGGCGCAGGCCGAGCAGGCCCAGATCGCGCACGGCCTCAAGCGCTTTCGCGCGCCAGGAAAGCAAGGAATTCATCATGAAGGTCTCCGTAGTGGTGGGAGGTCCAGGCCGATTGCCGGATGAACGCGGTGATCAACTCATCCCATGCTTCGTCGCCCAGTTGGGTGCGCAGATCCGGGTGGTGGGCCTCGATCAGCTGCGTCACGCCCAGCCGCACGAGATGGCGGTACACGCGCATGCCGGCTTCGGTGTAGCCGGCCGGCACCGTGTCGCTCAGCCCCCTCACGTAGTCGTGGAACGCAGCCATGCCAGCTCCTGGTTGATCACGTCCAGCGAAGGCACATCGTTGTCCCACTCCAGCAGCACGGGCAGCCCGGCCTCGGCCTGAAGGCGCTGCGCCATGGCCCGCGTGCCGGGCTCGACCGGCTGGCTGTGGGTGTCGATGTGCAGGCCGAAGCGGGCGTCGAACTCGTGGCCGGCCACGTGCAGGTAGCTCACGCGGCGCAGGTCCACCCGCTGCACGAAGGCATCGAGCGCCAGCCCGCCGTGGTTCTTGTGGTTGACGACGATGTTGTTGAGATCGAGCAGGACCTGGCAGTCGGCCCGCTCGGCCACGGCCGCCAGAAAGTCCGGCTCGGGGATCGGACCGATGTTGGTGTACCAGGTCGTGTTCTCGACCGCGATGCGCCGGCCCAGCACGTCCTGCGCGGCGCGGATGCGGTCGGCCACGCGCACCACCTCGTCGGCGGTGAAGGGGATGGGAAACAGGTCGTAAAGCTGGTGGGCATCCCCGCTGGCGGCGAGGTGGTCCGAGTAGTGCGGGGTGCCCAGCTCGTCCATCAGCCGGCCGACGTCACGCAGAAAGGGCGTGTCGATGGGCGACTGCCCGCCCAGGTTCAGCGACACGCCGTGCAGGTGCACGGGCCGCCCGGTGGCCCGCAGCGCGTGCAGCGGGGCGCGGTCACGCCGCAGCCAGTTTTCTGGCACGACCTCGAAGAAATCGGCCTGCACCGCATGCCGATCCCAGTCCGCCATCTCGCGGCGCCAGCCCAGTCCGGTCATGGCTGCCGCGCCTCACTTCTTGCTGCAGCCGCCGTCCTTCTTCGAGCAGCCCGCTTCCTTCTTGGAGCAGCCGGCGTCCTTGCCACCTTCCTTCTTGCTGCAAGCGGCTTCGGCCGGGCCGGACGCGCCGGATGCGCCAGATGCACGTGAGCCGGCCTTGGCCGAGCTTTCCTTCTTGCCACAGGTGCCGGCGCCGCACTTCTTGTCGGCGGGCGTACCGGCAAAGGCGCTCGAAGCAATCAGGGTGGTGGCCAGGGCGGCGATGGTCTTCAGGTTCATGGCGAGGTCCTCTCTGAGGGGTGCACACGGCGTGCACACCGTCTCAGTCGTGAGGACCATCCGATTCCTGACAGCCGCCTGAAAAAAACTTGCGGTGGTCGGTGAACGATGTCGCACCGGGGCGTTGCGCCGATGCGCCGACCCACCTTGTGGCCGATGACGTGGCGCGGGCGGCTGCCCTAGGATCCGGGATGGCCTGTGCAACCGCCGGGCCGGCAACGACAACACCGAGGGATGCGATGAAGAAGCTGACGATGGTCCTGCTGTGCGCAGTGGCGGCCCATGGTGCCTGGGCCCAGAGCGTGACGGCCGAAGAGATGATGATGCTCGATGACATGCGGGCGAAGTACAAGGCCGCAGGCAAGGAGCTGAGTCCGGAGGACGAGGCCCGCATCCTGCAGCGCGTGCGGGCCATCAAGGCCCTGGTGCCGGGCGGGGGTGGCCAGCCCATGGTCGCTCCGGCTTTGGCTCAGCCGGCTTCTCCGGTTGTGGCGCCGCCTGCCGCGGTGGCCGCGGTCAGCGAGTCCGACCTGCGCCAGCGCCTGCGTGGTGTCCAGCAGCATGACCGGGCTGTGGGCGAGGTCGTCTTCCTCAAGGATGGCATCACATTCGACGGCCAGCGCTTCGCCGATCCCGAAGGCCGCACCTCCCGCTTCGTGGTGGACGCCCAACGAGGCCGTGTGGCCTACACCGTGGGTGCAGGCGAGCGGGTGGCGGTGAAGCTCGCCAACCTGCAGGCGCCGACCGAGGCGGTCACGCTCGGCCATGTCGTTCGACAACCCAACCAATGGGTGTTCACGTCCGTGACGGGCAAGACGCTGGCCGGGGAGTTGTTCTTTCCCCTGACAGACGGCGTCCTGGTCCTGCGCGACTCGGTTGGCTTCCGCTATGTGGCAGGTGACGGCGTGCAGCAGATCAACATCCCCACAGGCTGGTACCCGACCCCACTCCAGCGCGGCAACATCAGCACCACGGGCTGGCTGCTGCTGGAGAAGGACACCGCTGAAGAGCGCAAATCGCCGCTGGGCGCACTGATCGGCCTGGGCAAGATCGTGGGTCTGGCCGACGCCAGCGACTACGCCCTGCTCAATGTGACGACGGGCAAGATGGTGCCGATCAACATCAACAGCAGTGGCAAGAACACCTACGCGTACTCGCAATGCCGACGCAAGAACGCCCTCGTGAACGTGTGCGACCAGTCGGTGTCGTATGAGTCGACCTTCCAGCCGGACGGCTCTCCCAACCCCACGCATTACTTCTGGCGGGCGGACTGGATGGCAACCTCGAACGGCCCGGTGCTGATTGCCAAAGAGGGCTCGATGGGTGCCCAGGTGAATGCCTGGGACCTCCAAACCGGCAAGAAGGTGACCCTGCTCGAGCGCACCCTGGGCGTGGGCCCGATGAATGCCCGCGTGCTGCCGGACGGGCGCATGCAACTCTCGGCGCAAATGGGATTCGGCCGCGAGGTCGTCGAAGACGTCGCAGCCGAACTGCAGAAGCGGCCGGATCTGATGGCCGAGGCCAAGCCGGCCAACTGAGCGGACCTCAGCGCCGTGCGCGCCCCACCCCGTTGCACAGCGCCTGGATCGACGCCTTGGTGGTGTTGGCGTCCACGCCGGCCCCGAAGGTCGAGCGGCCAGCCACCCCCACTTCGATGATGGCGCAGGCGCGGGCGCTGCCGTCGTCCTGGGCCGAGGCCATGGCGCGTTCCTCGAAGCCGTGCACCTCCACGTCGATGCCGGCCGACTTGAAGGCCTGCACCGCCGCGTGGATCGGGCCGTTGCCGTGGCCGGTCAGGCGCCGTTCCTGGCCGTCGATCTGCACGGTCAGCTCGATGGTCTCGCCGCCATCCTGCTCGGCCACGCGGTGGCCCACGTAGCGCACCGTGGGTGCGCCTTCACCGAGGTAGGTGCGGGCAAAGATCTGCCAGATGTCGGCCGAGCTCAGCTCGCCACCCTGCTGGTCGGCGACCTCCTGCACGACGGCCGAGAACTCGATCTGCATGCGGCGCGACATCACCACGCCATGGTCGGTTTCCAGCAGGTAGGCCACCCCACCCTTGCCCGATTGGCTGTTGACGCGGATCACCGAGTCGTAGCTGCGCCCGAGGTCGGCCGGGTCAATCGGGAGGTAAGGAACGTTCCACAACTCGCCAGCCTTTTGAGCGGCGAAGCCCTTCTTGATCGCGTCCTGGTGGGACCCCGAGAAGGCTGTGAAGACCAGGTCACCCGCGTAAGGGTGCCGTGGGTGAACGGGCAGCTGGGTACAGTGCTCTGCGGTGCGCACCACGGACTGGATGTCGGAGAAATCCAGCCCCGGGTGCACGCCCTGGGTGTAGAGGTTCAGGGCGAGGGTCACGAGGTCGACGTTGCCGGTGCGCTCGCCGTTGCCGAAGAGGCAACCTTCGACGCGGTCGGCGCCGGCCATCAGGCCGAGTTCGGCGGCGGCCACGGCGGTGCCGCGGTCGTTGTGCGGGTGCAGGCTCAGGATCACGCTGTCGCGGCGGGCCAGGTGGCGGTGCATCCACTCGATCTGGTCGGCGTAGACATTGGGCGTGGTGAGCTCCACCGTGGTCGGCAGGTTGAGGATCACCTTGCGAGCCGGTGTGGCGCCCCAGGCCTCGGTCACGGCGTCGCACACCTCGAGCGCGAAGTCGAGCTCGGTGCCGGTGAAGGTTTCGGGGCTGTACTCGAGCTGGATCTCGGTCTCGGGCATGGTGGCCGCGATCTCGCGCACCAGCTTCACGCCGGCCACGGCCATCTCGCGCACCTCGTCGCGCGTCATGTTGAACACGATGTCGCGGAAGGGCTTGGAGGTGGCGTTGTAGACGTGGACGATGGCCTTCTTCGCGCCGCGCACCGACTCCATGGTGCGGCGGATCAGGTGCTCGCGCGCCTGGGTCAACACCTCGATGGTGACGTCTGCCGGGATGAGCTGCTCTTCGATGAGCTTGCGCACGAAGTTGAAATCGGTGTCCGAGGCCGAGGGGAAGGCCACCTCGATCTCCTTGAGGCCGATGGCGCACAAGGTCTGGAACATGCGCAGCTTCTTCTCGCCGTTCATGGGCTCGAAGAGCGACTGGTTGCCGTCGCGCAGGTCGGTGCTCATCCAGATCGGCGGCTTGCTGATGACCTGGTTCGGCCAGGTGCGGTCGGTCAAGCCGACGGGCTTGAACGGGGTGTACTTGGTCTGCGGGTGGGCGAGCATGGCGGGGCCTTTGTTCTGATGCGAGGGGCGTTCGTCGATGGGAAGAATCTTATGTGGCCTGCCTTGGAATAGGCTGCCTATTTCGTGCCCTCTTCGCCCTGGTTTTGGCAGAAAATTGCGCCATCAAACGGAGAAACGGCATGATCACCGAACTGACCCGCCACGACCGGCAGATCCTCGCCATCCTGCAGACGGAAGGGCGCATCAGCAACCAGGACCTGGCCGAGCGCATCGGCCTGTCGCCGTCGCCCTGCCTGCGGCGGGTGCGGATGCTGGAGGAAGCCGGGCTGATCACCGGCTACCGCGCCATGGTGGATGCGCGCAAGCTGGGCCTGACGCTGATGGCGCTGATCGGGATCTCGATGGACAAGCACACGCCCGAGCGATTCCAGTCGCTCGAAGCGGTGATCCGAGACATCCCGGAGGTGCTGGAATGCCTGCTGATCACGGGCCAGCAGGCGGATTACCAGCTCAAGGTGGTGGTGCGCGACATGGACGCCTACCAGCACCTGCTGCTCAACCAGATCACGCGCATCGAAGGCGTGACCGGGGTGCACACCAGCTTCGTGCTGCGGCGCGTGGTCGACCGCACCGCCGTGCCGGTGTAAGGCGCTTCAGTTGACCAGGCGACCCTGTTTGCGTGGCCCGTGGGCGTTCTTGGCCTCGCGCAGCGCCTTGCAGGCGTCGTGCGTGGTCATGCCCAGGGCGCGCAGGAAGTCGTCACGCAGTTGCAGCAGGCCGTCGATGTTGTCTTCCGACGCCTCGATGAGGTAGCCCTCGAGCCGCTGCAACTCGTCGATCTGGCTTTCGCTGAACGTGGGGGTGGCCCAGCCGGGCATGGTGGCGCAGGGCGACAGACCCCAGGCCGTGGGCTGGAAGTGCACCTCCTTGGCCACCATCTCGGCGGTGAGGTCTTCGAGGGCCGTGTTGCCCAGATCCTGGGGCAGGCTGTGTTCGATCACCTGGGCCGAAACCACCCGGGGTTCGGCGATGTCGAACACCACACGGCACAACAATTCGTCCCCGTAGGGATGCAGGCGAAAACGCCAGTGTCCCTGGTAGAGGCTGGCCGGGGCGATGGGCTGATCACAGTCCGTCGACACATTGCTGAACCGCTGCATGGCGCCTTCCTTTCGAGAAAACACAGCCCCATCATGCCCAAGCCCGCAGCTTTGTGCTGCGGTTTATTTGCGTCAGATGTCACCAGGGGGCTTTGCGCCGCTGTGATGATTTCTGCATTAACCTGAAGGGCTGCTGTAGACGAGCACTTTCAGTGCCCGCTCGGGTTCGTCGTCGACAAAGGCGGCCGGGTTGGGCAGGCGGCCTTGGAAGACGAGATCGGGGGCCTCGGCGGCCACCAGGTCGTGCAGAAAGCCGGGGCCCAGCTTGGGGGAGTTCAGGCACAGCAGCGCGTGCCCGCCCGGGGTCAGCAGGCCTGGCAGGCGACGTACAAGGCGCGCGTAATCCTTCTCGGCCACGAAGCTGCCCTTCTGGTAGGTGGGCGGGTCGAGCACGATCAGGTCGTAAGGCCCCTCACGGCCGATCTTGCCCCACGAGCTGAAGATGTCGTGCGGCAGAAAGCTGGCGCCCTGGGTCAGGCCGTTGAGCTGGTGGTTCTGCTTGCCGGTGTTGAGTGCGCCGGCGGCCATGTCCACGTTGACCACCTTGGCCGCGCCGGCTTGCAGCGCCACCACCGAGAACGCGCAGGTGTAGGCAAAGAGGTTCAGCACCTTGAAACCGGGCCGGGTGGCGACGGCGCGGGTCACGTGTTCGCGCACCCAGCGGCGGCCCTCTGCCATGTCGAGGAACAGGCCGTGGTTCATGGCGCGCATCAGGTGCACCTTGAAGCGTGCGCCCTGGGCCGTCACCACATGGGGGTCGGGCACGCTGCCGCACAGCAGCTGCGTGGTGGCGCGCACCTCGTCGCGGTGCTGGAAGACCAGGTTCAGGGGTTCGCCCGGCGCCAGCTCGGCCCAGCGGGCGGCCAGCGCCGACTGGATGGTGGCCAGGTCGTCGTCGGTGGCGGGCTGGTAGCTGGTCAGCAGGAAGACGGGCGGATAGGCATCGAGCGCCCATGGCTCGCAGCCGGGAAAGGCACCGCCGCGGCCGTGGAACAGGCGTTGCGCCTCGGTGGGGGCGGCGGGCAGGGCGGTGATGGCGTCCAGCAGGGGCTGCAGCGTGGGATGAGCGGGCACGGCGGGGTGGGGCGTTGGGGAGCGGCGAAGAAGCCGCCGATTGTGCCCAGAGAACCGCCGGAAACGCCCTGGCCGGCCGAGGCCCCCGCCGGATCTAGAACGTGCCCCGGTACAACGCGCACGACTGGCACACCGCCGGCGGCGTGTCGCTCTCCAGCGCGGTGCGGAAGGCCTGGGCGCGGGCGCCCGCCCACACGCCGGCCACGTCGGGCTTGGCGGGCTCAGCAGGGTCAGCAGGGTCAGCAGGGGCCTGGCGGGGGGCACCGTTCAGCACGTTGCCCAGGGTCGCGCGGTCGGCGGTGGCCACCATGCAGCAGGGCAGCATCTCGCCCGCGGCCGTGAGGTAGAGCTGCTCCGACGGCCAGTTGCAGCGCGGTGGGGGCCCCGTGGCCGCATCGGGGGTTGGGGTGGGCGCGGTGAGCCTGGGCAGGTGCAGCGTGAAGCGCAGGGCGGCGGCCTGCGCGCGCGCTTGCGCGAACACGGCCTCGGCGTGCCGCAGGTCGGCCGGGGTCAACTCGGCGGTGTCGCAGTAGCGCTGGATGGGGATGTAGCGTGCGGGCAGGTCAGGCTGCGTGAGGTCGCTGGACAGGCGCTGCACCAGCAGTTCGTGCACACCGTGGTCGTGCAGCAGCCGGATCAGCGGGGGCAGCTCGCTCAGGTTGCGGCGCATCAGCACCATCACCCCGCGCACGTGCAGGGGGCTGTCGGCGGCAGTGCGGGCGGCCATGAGCCGGCCCAGGTTGCGCACCACCTTGTCGAACGAGGCGCCCACCCGGATCGATTCGTACACCGCGGCGCTGGCCCCGTCGAGCGACACCGACAGCGAGCGCAGGCCGCTGGTGACGCAGCGCCGCGCGCGGGCCTCGGTCAGCAGCGTCAGGTTGGTGTTGGTGGAGACGTCGATGCCCTGCCGGGCGGCCAGCGCCACCATGTCGAAAAAGCGAGGGTGCAGCATGGGCTCGCCCAGGCCCTGCAGGTGCAGCCGCTTGAGCTGGGGCAGCTGCGCGAGGATGGCGGCGAACTGCTCGAACGGCAGCTCGCCGACCGTGTCGCCGCGGTCGTTGACGGTGCACATGCGGCACGCGAGGTTGCAGCGCCCGATGGGCTCGATCTGCGCGAAGTCGGGCAGGGCGGGTGCAACCGGGATGGGCGCGGGCCGGGACAGCGTCATTGGGCAGTGGCCTCAGCGAGGGCGGTTGTTGAGGGGGTGCGGCACCGGCCCGGCACCTGCGGCCGTGCCCGGGGCGTAGGCGGGGGCGGTGGGCGCGGGCGCGGCGTGCGGGCGGTAGACGGCCAGCCAGCGGCGCAGCACCTCGCGCGGCACGGGCTGGCGCTGCGCCAGCACCCAGGGCAGGCCACCGAGCGCCGCCCGCAGTACCGGCCAGGCCATGCCCGCGGCCCGGGCCTGGCGCAGCACCACGCGGGATTCGTCCCACGCCCAGCGCAGCGGCAGGCGCAGCCAGGGAATCCACAGGCGGTTGCGCAGGGTGGTCAGCTGGCGCTGGACGGCATCGCGGGCCACCGAGGGATGGTGGTGCGTGACGACCTGCGGCGCGTACACGATCCAGCCCCCGCGGGCGGCCATGTCGAAGGCCATCAGTACCTCTTCGGCGCCGAGGAACAGGCGCGGCTGGTAACCGCCCACGGCGCGGAAGGCCGCGGTGCGCATCACCACGGCGCCGGCCATGAAGCTGACGAGTGGCGGGCCGGGCAAGGGCACGCCGGGTGGCGGGGCGACGGGGCTGCGCGCCATCGCCTCGCAGGCCGGATCGAAGCGGTTGTCGGGCCCCACCAGCACGCGGGCCGACAAGGCCATCACGCGCGGGTCGGCATCCAGCAGGTCGGCGGCCGTGGCCAGTGACCCGGGCGACCACCACGTGTCGTCGTCGCAGAAGGCCACATAGGGCGTGTCCACCAGGGCCACGCCGCGGTTGCGGCCGGCGGCGCCTTCGTTGATCGGGCAGCGCACCAGGCGCGCATCGGCCAGGCCCGGTATGCCGCGAACCTGCTCCGGTGTGACGGGCGGGGTCGAGGCGTTGTCGACCACGATGACATGAGGCCGCTCAGGCAGTGCGGCCAGGTGCTGCAGGGTGCGGGCCAGCTCGGCCGGGCGGTTGTGGGTGAGCACGACGATGCTGATGCGATCGCGTGCGGGCTTGTCGGGGTGGTCCATGCGCGGCTCCTCGTGCGTGCGGCGGCCGACAGGGGTGGCAAGCGGTGTGCCGTCCTGGCCGGATGGCCGATGCCATGGGCCTTCCGGCCCAAGGTCTTGCCATCTTGGTGTCGTCATCAGGCCGACACACGGCCGGGGCACCATCTGCGGTCGCTGTTGTCCCTTTTTGCAGAAACGATGTTGTCTCCCTTCGGCGATCTCATGGCCTCGCCCACCGCCTGCTGTGCTGCCGATGCGCCTGGCGTGGTGTCGTCGCTGGTGGCGGGGCGGGCGCTGTCTGCGCACTTTCAGCCGCTGGTGCGCCTGGCCGACGGCGTGGTGTTCGCGCACGAGGCGCTGGTGCGAGGTCCCGTGGGCTCGCCGCTGCAACAGCCCGATGCGCTGTTCAAGGCCGCTGCGGCCGAAGCGCAGACGCTGCGCCTGGAGAATGCCTGCGTGGCCGTGGCACTGAAGTGCTGGTCTGCCCATGCGGTGGGCGGCAAGCTGTTTGTCAATGTCAGCGCCGACGCGCTGGTGAGCTGCCTGCAGCACACGGCCCTGCAGGAGCGGCTGGCTGCCATGCAGGTGCTGGGCGTGCCGGCTGCGGCGCTGGTGCTGGAGATCACCGAGCACGAACGCGTGTCGGACGTCGGCCGGCTGGTGGGCGCCGTGAACGACCTGCGCTCGCACGGTATCCAGATCGCGCTGGACGACTTCGGCGACGGACGTTCCAGCCTGCGCCTGTGGTCCGAGCTCCACCCCGACTACGTCAAGATCGACAAGTACTTCTCAAACGGCCTGTCACACCGTGCCGAGAAGGTGCAGACCATGCAGGCGCTGGCCCGCATCGCCGAGACCTTCGGAACGCAGCTGGTGGCAGAAGGCATCGAGACCGTGGACGATGCCCGCGTGGCGCGTGACCTGGGCATCCACCTGGGGCAAGGCTATTTCTTCGGGAGGCCGGCGGCGGAGCCGGTGGCCGTGGTGGCCGAGGAGGCCCAGCGCGATTTCGGGCGGGCCAGCGTGGCGGTGTTGCCGCACCGGCCGAGATCGGTGCGCAGCGACTTCACGGTCGAGCGCATCACGCTGCGGCAGCCTGCGCTGGACGTGAGCGCCACCCCCCTGGATGTAGAGCGCTGCTTCCGCGCCGACCCCACGTTGCAAAACCTGGCCATCGTGGAAGAGGAGCGGCCCGTGGGGCTGATTCACCGCAGCAACTTCATGGACCAGTACGGCAAGCCCTTCTTCAGGGAACTGTACGGGCGCAAGTCGTGCATCGTGGTGGCCAACACGGCGCCGCTGGTGCTGGACAAACACACGGGCATCGCGCAGCTGACCGACGTGCTGACCTCGGAAGACCAGCGCTACCTGCGCGACGGTTTCATCGTGACCGAGCAAGGCCGCTACATTGGCGTGGGCACGGGCGACATGCTGGTGCGCTCGGTGACCGAGATCCGGGTGGAGGCCGCCCGGCATGCCAACCCGCTGACCTTCCTGCCGGGCAACATTCCCATCACCGAACACGTGGACCGCCTGCTGGCGCATGGTGTGGAGTTTGTGGCCGCCTATGTGGACCTGAACAACTTCAAGCCCTTCAACGACCAGTATGGCTACTGGCGCGGCGACGAGGTGATCCAGCTGGCGGCCCGCGCCGTGGTCGCGCACTGCGACCCGCGACGCGACTTTGTGGGCCATGTGGGCGGTGATGACTTTGTGGTGCTGTTCCAGAGCGAAGATTGGCTGCAGCGGTGCGACGGCATCGTGGCGCAGTTCAACGAGACGGTGCAGACGCTGTACGACGAGGCGGACCTGCGCGCTGGCGGCTTCGAGGCGGAAGACCGCCATGGGGAGATGCGGTTCTTTCCGCTCACCACGATGTCGATCGGCGTGAAGCGCGTGCGGCGGAACCAGTTCGCACGGGCCGAGCAGGTGGCGTCGGCGGCGGCAGAGGCGAAGCGGGCGGCCAAGCGGGATGGGGTGGGGGTGTTGATTCAGTGAGGGGGGCGGAGTAGGGCCGGAACTCAGGCGCCACGCGAAGGCGCGATACCGCGGCTGCAGGCCGTCGGGCTTCATTTCTTGCGCATGTTGCCGATCAACGACTTGGACTTTGAACGTCTGGCCCTCGACGGCCGGACGACTGACAAGACAAGGGGCGAACATGGCCATATTGATTCCGGCTTTGACCACGTGTCTGCCGCGCATGACATCGGGTGAGAAGCGCACAGCGGAACGTCTGGAGCAGAAGCTTGAAGACGACTACCTGATCTGGTACGACGTTCCCGTCGGTCCGAAGCAGGCCCATCCGGATTTCGTGCTGCTGCATCCCAGACGCGGACTCCTCGTTCTGGAGGTGAAGGACTGGCGCCTTGACACCATCAAGAAGGCGACACGGCAATACTGGGAGATCATGCCGGGCGGTGATGTGAAGGTCGTCATCAACCCGCTGGCCCAGGCGAGGCACTGCGCCATCCAAGTTGTGAATGCTCTGGAGCGTGACAGGCAGCTTGTGCAGCCGTCAGGCAGCCATGCCGGCAAGCTCGCCTTTCCGTGGGGCTACGGCGTGGTCCTCTCCAACATCACTCGAAGACAGTTCGAGGCTTCGGGGCTCGATCAAGCCATCGAGTCTCACTTGGTCGTTTGCCGAGACGAGATGTTCGATACGGTGGACGACGAGGTCTTCCAGCAAAGGTTGTGGGACATGTTCCCGCATTCCTTTGGCGGCGCGATGTCCTTGCCTCAGCTTGATCGGGTTCGCTGGATCATGTTCCCGGAGGTGCGCGTGCAGACGCAGGCTGACCTGTTTGATGACCTGGACGAAGACGCTGAACTGCCAGACGTCATGAAGGTCATGGACCTTCAGCAGGAACAGCTGGCGCGCAGCCTGGGGGATGGGCACCGAGTCATCCACGGCGTGGCGGGATCTGGCAAGACCATGATCTTGGGCTATCGGGCCGAGTACCTGGCAAAGGCTCAGACCCTGCACGCAAAGCCCATCCTGGTTCTCTGCTTCAACGAGCCCTTGTCCATCAAGCTGGACACCGCTTTTCGAGCGAAGGGAATCGCCGACCGGGTGCACGCAGTGCACTTTCACCGCTGGTGCCATCGCCAACTCACGGCGTATGGTCAGGCGCTCCCTCAGGGGAAAGACTTCTTCGATGACATGGTGGACGCCGTGATCCGAGCGGTGGACAGAAAGCAGATTCCATCGGGCCAGTACCAGGCCATCCTCATCGACGAAGGCCACGATTTCAGGCCCGAATGGCTGAAACTCATCACGCACATGGTGGACCCGGCCACCAACAGCTTGCTGCTGCTTTACGACGACGCGCAAAGCATTTACCAGCGCGGCCGGTCCAAGCAGTTCAGTTTCAAGAGCGTGGGCATCCAGGCGCAAGGGCGCACCACCATCCTGAAGATCAACTACCGCAACACAAGGCAGATTCTGCAAACGGCGAACCTGATCGCAGCCGATTTGCTCACACCCGAAGACAGGGACGACGATGGCATTCCCGTTGTCAAGCCCATCGGCTGTGGGCGCGAGGGCAGTGCGCCGATCGTGGTTCGTTTGCCCAGCTTGCGCGACGAAGCCTGGCGGATTGCCGAGCTACTGAAGGAAGAGCACGACAGCAGCGGCCACCCCTGGGGAGACATGGCGATCCTGTGCCGCGACCATGCAGCGATGAACGTCTGCGCACAGGCCCTGTCGCGCATGAAGCTACCGCATCAGGTCCGCAAGAACACCGGCGACTACCAGCCGGTGAGAGACGTTATTCGCGTGATGACGATGAAAGTTAGCAAAGGCCTGGAGTTCCCTGTGGTGGCGGTTCCGGGTGCCGGCTCGATGCCCGCGCCCGGCGAGGATGAAAAAGAAGAAGCGCGGTTGTTTTATGTGGCGGCGACGCGCGCCACACACAAGCTCATCGTGACCGTCAGCGGGAACGGGCAGTTCGGAGAGAAGCTGATGGGCGCCTGATCACGGAGAGCGGAGCCCATGAACATGGCCGCCACGGCCATCCGGCGACCCGCAGTGGGCGGACCGGAGGCTGGCGCCGACCCCAGGCAAGTTCAGGTCGGTTTTCGACCACTCGCCCGCCGCCAGGGCTGCCAAAGTCGGACGCATGGGCAATCGGCCCTGCTTGTTCGCTTCGTCATCGCCTGTCTCACATGTCCGCCGATCTGAATGTCCGCCAGCGTCCCGACGCACCCTTGCTGTGGTTGAACCTCCAGTGCGATAGCCGCCAAGGGCAGGTTGCCGCGGTAACCCGCATGCTGGACGCGCATGGTGCCTATGTGCAGTCCTTCGCGCTGTACGACGATGCCGACAGCGCGCGCTGCTTCTTGCGTGCCGTGTTCCGCTGCGAAGCCAGCCCCGAGGCGCTGCATTCGGCCTTGGCCGCCGACACCGGGCTGTTCCCCTCCGCTGAATGGCGGCTGGGGGAGCTGGACCGGCCGACCCGTGTGATGATCATGGTGTCCCGTCATGATCATTGTCTGCGCGAGCTGATCGCGGCCTGGCGCCGCGGCGAGTTGAACATGACGATCTCTGCGGTGGTGTCGAATCACCCGGACGCCCGCGTGCTGGCCGAAGCCGAGGGCCTGCCCTTTCACCACCTGCCCATCACCCCGGACACCAAGCCTCAGCAGGAGGCGGAGTTGATGGCCCTCATCGAATCGACCGGCACGGAGCTGGTGGTGCTCGCGCGCTACATGCAGGTGCTGAGCGCAGACCTGTGCCAGCGGCTGATGGGCCGCGTGATCAACATCCACCACTCCTTCTTGCCGGGCTTCAAGGGTGCGCGCCCCTACCACCAGGCGCACGAGCGGGGCGTCAAGCTGATTGGCGCGACGGCCCACTTCGCCACGACCGACCTGGACGAAGGCCCCATCATCGAACAGGCGCTGGAGCGCGTGGACCACGCGGACTCCCCGGAGCAACTGCGCAACGCCGGGCGTCACATCGAGTGCCTGGTGTTGTCGCGGGCGCTGCGTTTCATGCTGGAACGTCGGGTGTTCATCAACGGCCTGCGAACGGTGGTTCTGCGATGAGCCGCGCCATCGACCGCATCGTCCTGCGCCGGCTTCACATGCCCGCCCGCATCGGCGTGTACGACTGGGAGCAAACCGCGCCGCAACCTGTCGTCCTCACGCTGAGCTTTGCCTTGCCACCGCATGAGGCCGCTCGTACGGACGCACTGAACGACACGGTGGACTACAGCCTGGTCGTGGCGCGCTTGCGCGAGCTCGCCATGGAGCCGCGCCAGTTGGTCGAAGCCATGGCCGAACGCATGGCGGAGACGGTGCTGCGCGAATTCGGCCTGAGCTGGCTGGAACTGGAGTTGATCAAGCTCGCACCCATTCCCGGCGCCGAGGTCGGCATTGTGATCGAGCGCACGCGCTAGCCGCCGCCTGCCCTTTTTTTCGTGCGGGTCAGGGCCTTTGACGCCCGCCGCTCCACACAGACGCATCCACGATCCGGCCGAATAGCGCCGGAGCGGGACGCGTCTTTTGACCATAGAAAGGATGCGTCTCATGGCCGTCAGCGTGTTTGACATCTTCAAGATTGGCATCGGGCCGTCGAGCTCGCACACCGTGGGGCCGATGCGCGCCGCGCGGCTCTACGTGGAGCGGCTACATCAGCAAGAGAAGCTGGCGCGATGCAAGAGGGTTCAGGTGAGCCTGTACGGCTCGCTTGGGGCCACCGGAAGGGGCCACGGCAGTGACAAGGCCGTGCTGCTGGGTCTGGCGGGTCACGACCCGGAGACGGTGGACGTGGACGCCGTACCGGCGCTGCTCGCCGAGATCCGATCGCAGCGCCGCATCGGCCTGGGTGGCCGCCACACGGTGGCCTTCAACGAAAAGACGGATCTGGTGTTCCACCGTCGCGAGACTCTGCCCTTCCACGCCAATGGCATGCGCTGCACCGCCTTCGACGACGAGGGCGGCACGTTGGACAGCCACTGCTACTACTCGGTCGGCGGGGGCTTTGTGGTGAGCGAGCAGGTGGCCGAGGACGGAACGCGGCACAAAACCGTGGCGCCCGACACCACCTTGCTGCCCTATCCGTTTCACAGCGGGGCCGACCTCCTCAAGCTGACCGCACGGGAGCGCTGCAGCATTGCCGAGATCATGCGTCGCAACGAGCGGCACTGGCGAAGCGACGACGACATCGACCGGGGGCTGCTCCGGATCTGGCAGGTGATGCAGGACTGCGTGCGTCGGGGGTGCAGCACCGAGGGCATCTTGCCTGGCGGCTTCAAGGTCAAGCGGCGCGCGGCCGAACTGCATCGGCAGTTGACCGCGCACCCCGAGTCGGCCCTGCGCGACCCGCTGCAGACCATGGACTGGATCAACCTTTATGCGTTGGCCGTCAATGAAGAAAACGCCGATGGCGGGCGGGTGGTGACTGCGCCGACCAATGGGGCAGCAGGCATTGTCCCGGCTGTGCTGCACTACTACAGCCGGTTCATCCCCGGTGCCAACGACCGCGGGGTGGTGGACTTCCTGCTGACGGCGGCGGCCATCGGCATTCTGTACAAGGAGAACGCCAGCATCAGCGGGGCCGAGGTGGGATGCCAGGGAGAAGTGGGCGTGGCCTGCTCCATGGCCGCCGGGGCTCTTTGCGCCGTCACAGGCGGCACACCCGAGCAGGTCGAGAACGCGGCGGAGATCGGCATGGAGCACCACCTGGGGCTCACCTGTGACCCGGTCGGCGGCCTGGTGCAGATTCCGTGCATCGAACGCAATGCCATTGCTTCGGTGAAGGCCATCAATGCCGCGCGCATGGCGCTGCGTGGCAATGGCACGCACCATGTCAGCCTCGACAAGGTCATCAAGACGATGCGCGAGACAGGGGCCGACATGATGACGAAGTACAAGGAAACGGCGCGTGGTGGCCTGGCCGTGAACATCGTCGAATGCTGAGCGGCATGTGGCGGGACGCGTTGCCACGATGTCGGTTTTGGACAAGTGTGCGTCCGGGCGGGGCAAGGTGACAGAGGGTGAAGTTTCCACAATGGATTCACCTCTTGAGAACTCAGCGACCCTCACATGCCCGGCCAGAATTACTCACTGTGGAGCCTGTTCAAGCATGGCTTGAACCATCACAAGACCTGGGAGCCCGCCTGGACGCGGGCCTCCTTGAAGCCCAGCTACGACGTTGTCATCGTCGGGGGTGGCGGCCACGGACTGGCCACCGCCTACTACCTGGCGAAGAACCACAAGGTGGGCCGCATTGCGGTGCTTGAAAAGGGCTATCTGGGCGGCGGCAACACGGCCCGCAACACCACCATCGTCCGCTCCAACTACCTGTGGGACGAAGCCGCGCTGCTGTACGAACACGGCATGAAGCTGTGGGAGGGCCTGAGCGAAGACCTGAACTTCAACGTGATGTTCAGCCAGCGCGGTGTGTTCAACCTGGGCCACACCTTGCAGGACATGCGTGACATCGAGCGCCGGGTGGCGGCCAATCACCTGCAAGGCGTGGACGCGCATGTGCTGACCGCCGCGGAGGTGAAGGAGAAGATCCCCCAGTTGGACACGGGCCGCAGTCGCCGCCTGCCGGTGCTGGGCGCCAGCTGGCAGCCACGAGCCGGTATTGCACACCATGACGCGGTGGCCCGAGGCTTTGCGCGCGCTGCCAGCCGCCTGGGCGTGGACCTGATCGAGAACTGCGAGGTGCTGGGCTTTGACATCGAGGGCGGCCGCGTCAAGGGGCTGCAAACCTCGCAAGGCCCTGTGAAGGCCGACCGGGTGGGTTGCGTGGCGGCCGGGCATTCGTCGGTGCTGGCTGCCATGGCCGGTGTGCGCTTGCCGCTGGAAAGCCATCCCCTCCAGGCCTTTGTCAGCGAATCGATGCAACGGGTCATCGACACGGTGATCATGTCCAACGCGGTTCACGGTTACCTGAGTCAGTCAGACAAGGGCGAACTGGTGATCGGCGCTGGCATCGACAGCTACCTGGGTTATGGCCAGCGCGGCTCGCCGCACGTCATTGACCACACGGCCGCGGCCATCTTGGAACTGTTCCCTCAGTTCTCGCGCGTGCGCATGAACCGGCAGTGGGGCGGCATCGTGGACGTGTCTCCGGATGCCTGTCCGATCATCAGCAAGACGCCTGTGCAGGGCCTGTTCTTCAACTGCGGATGGGGTACCGGCGGCTTCAAGGCCACGCCGGGATCGGGCCACGTCTTCGCCCACACGATCGCCCACGATGCACCCCACCCCCTGGCTGCGCCATTCGCACTGGACCGGTTCTCCAACGGCCACCTGATCGACGAGCACGGCGCCGCTGCCGTTGCCCACTGATCCCTCCCCTCATCCGTTCCCACCCACCGCAGAGCAGCCCATGTTCCAACTGCATTGCCCTCATTGCGACGCCTTGCGTGACGAGGAAGAGTTCAGCTATGCCGGCCAGGCTTACTTGGTCCGCCCCACCCACCCGGAAGCCGTCGACGACGAGGTCTGGGGTGACTACCTGTTCAAGCGCGCCAACCCCAAGGGCTGGTACTGGGAACAGTGGCAACACACCGCGGGCTGCCGCAAGGTCTTCGTGGTGAAACGCAACACCGCCAGCTACGAGGTCGCAGGCACTTGGACGCTGGAGGCTGGCAAGGCGCTGTACCTGGCCGACCCGGACGCCGCCGCACAGCGCGACGCGCAGCTTGTCGTTCAGCGCCAAGGAGCCGCAGCATGACCGCGCGCCGCACGCAGACGCAGGGTACCCAGATCGACCCGGCGCGCACCCTGCGCTTCACCTTCGATGGCCGCAGCTACACCGGCCATGCGGGAGACACGCTGGCCTCCGCGCTGCTGGCCAACGGTGTGCAGCTGATGGGGCGCAGCTTCAAGTATGGGCGTCCGCGCGGCATCATCGGATTTGGCCCGGAAGAGCCCAATGCCTTGGTGCAACTGGGCGAGGGCGCCTACACGGTCCCCAACATCAAGGCCACCCAAGCCGAGCTGTACGACGGTCTGGTCGCGACATCGACGTCGGGCTGGCCGCACCTCCGGTTCGACCTCAAGGCTGCGCTCGGTACCGCCTCGCGGTTCATGCCCGCCGGCTTTTACAGCAAGACCTTCAAGTGGCCGCGCGCCCTCTGGCCTGCCTACGAGGCGGTGATTCGCAAGTTCGCGGGCTTTGGCAGCGCACCCACCGAGCCGGATCCTGAGCATTACGACCACCTTTACCACCATGTGGACGTGCTGGTGGTGGGAGGCGGGGCGGCGGGCTTGCTGGCTGCACTGCAAGCTGGGCAGGCCGGCCTCAAGACCGTGCTGCTAGACGAGCAGCCTCAGTTGGGCGGGTGGTTGCTTGCCGACACCACGGAGCGCATCGATGGCCGGGACGCTGCGGCATACATCCGCGCCATGGTCGGCGCCTTGCAGGCCTTGCCGAACGTGACGCTGCTGACGCGAACCACGGCCTTCGGCCTCTACGACCAGAACCTCGTGCAGGCGGTGGAGCTGTGTCAGGATCACCTGCGCGTCGAGCAGCGTCAGGCCGATCAGCCGCGCCAACGCCTGCACAAGATCCGGGCCCGCCACGTGGTGCTGGCCACCGGGGCCATCGAGCGTCCCCTGGTCTTTGGCAACAACGACCTGCCGGGGGTGATGCTTGCCTCGGCAGGCCAGGCTTATGCCCATCGCTATGGCGTGCTGGTGGGCCAGCGTGTGGTGATCTGTGGCACCAGCGACCTGATTTACGACGCCGCCCGTGCGCTGGTCGCAAAGGGCGCTCACGTCACGGTGGCCGATGTGCGCACCGACGCGCAGCCCGTGGGACTACCCAAGGAGGTCACGGTGCTGCCGGGCCACGGCATCGCGGAGGCCCAAGGCCGTGGTCGCGTCACGGGGGTGCGCCTGGTCAAGCTGCATCCAGCGCGCGACGAAGTGGCTGGGGCAGGCCCCACACTGGCCTGTGACGCCGTGCTCTCTTCCGGCGGGTTGTCCCCGACGGTGCACCTGTTCTGCCATGACGGCCGCCGTCCGACGTGGGACGAGTCCGTGGCCGCCTTTGTGGCGCCACGCGAGGGCCGTGCCGGCGTGGCCTGCGTGGGCGCGGTGACCGGCGCCTTCGCGCTGGATGCCTGCCTGTCACAGACCGCCACCGCCATGAGCGCCGTGCTGCGCGAGCAAGGCCGCCCGGTCAGTTCGACTCAGCCCCAAGTGTCGGCCCGCAAGGGGCAGCCCCCGCGCCCGATGTTCCGGCTGCCCGACGGCAAGCGGGAAGGCGAGGGCGCCAAGGCCTTCGTCGATTACCAGAACGACGTGACGGCAGCCGACATCGAACTGTCCATCCGCGAGAACTGGCAGCACATCGAGCATGTCAAGCGCTTCACCGCGCTAGGCTTTGGTACGGATCAGGGCAAGCTGTCGAATGTCAACGGCTTCGTGATTGCGGCGCGCACGTTGAAGCGCCCGGTGCAGGAGGTGAGCACGACCACGTATCGCCCCGCCTACACCCCGGTCACGCTGGGCGCGCTGGCAGGCACCATGACCGACGACACGCTGGAGCCCAGCCGCTACACCGCCTGCCATGCTGCCCACGTGGCCCGTGGCGCTGAGCTGGAGCCGGTAGGTCAGTGGATGCGCCCCTGGTACTTCCCCAAGAAGGGTGAGGACCTGCATGCGGCCGTCAACCGCGAATGTCTGGCCGCCCGCAACGGCGTGGCGGTGATGGACGCCTCCACCCTCGGCAAGATCCAGATCGACGGACCGGATGCCCGCGAGTTCCTCAACCGCGTCTACAGCAATGCCTGGAGCCAGCTGGCACCCGGCAAGTGCCGCTACGGCCTGATGCTGGACGAGAACGGCATGGTGATGGACGACGGTGTGACGGCCTGCATCCATGACACGCAGTTCTACATGACGACCACCACCGGTGGCGCCGCCAAGGTGCTGAACTGGCTGGAGCGCTGGCACCAGACCGAGTGGCCCGAGCTGAAGGTGTGGATGTCGTCGGTGACCGATCACTGGAGCACCGTGGCCCTGGTGGGCCCCAAGGCCCGCGCCGTGCTGGCCAAGCTGTGCAAGGACATCGACCTGTCGGCCGACACCTTCAAGTTCATGGACTGGCGCGCCGGCACCGTGGCGGGCCTTCCATGCCGCGTGTTCCGTGTCAGCTTCTCGGGCGAGTTGAGCTACGAACTGAATGTGGAAAGCGGATACGGGCACGACCTGTGGGAGGCCGTGATGGCCGCTGGCGCCGAGTTCGAGATCACGCCCTATGGCACCGAGACCATGCACGTCCTCCGTGCAGAGAAGGGTTTCATCATCGTGGGCCAGGACACCGACGGATCGGTCACGCCGGTGGATCTGGGCATGAGCTGGGCCTTGTCGATGAAGAAGCCCTTCAGCTTTCTGGGCAAGCGCTCGCTGGCCCGCACCGACACCGCGCGCAGCGATCGCAAGCAACTGGTGGGTCTCTTGCCCGTGGACCCGCACACCGTGCTGCCCGAGGGCGCGCAGCTGCTGGAAAACACCAGCACGACCGCACCTGCGCAGATGCTCGGCCACGTCACCTCCAGCTATCACAGCGCGTTCCTGGGCCGCTCCATCGCGATGGCGGTGGTCAAGGGCGGCCAGCAGCGGAAAGACCAGACCCTCTACGCCTATGCCCGCGGCAAGGTGACCCCTGTGAAGGTCGCCCCCAGCGCCGTGTTCGTCGACCCCAAGGGAGACCGCCAGCATGTCTGACAACCACATTCCCGATGCCCTCAGCGCCCGCCTGCGCTCGCCCTTGCATGCCTTCGACCTTGCCCGACAGACCCGCCCGCCGGTGACCGGTGACGGCATCCTGTTCAGTGAGTTGCCCAACCTGGGCTATCTGATCCTGCGCGGTCATGCGAGCGATGCCGATTTCACTGGCGCGGTGGCCAGCGTCTTGGGGCAGCCTTTGCCGGTTGCGCCCTCGACCTGGGTGCGCACCCGGGTCGGTGTGGTGTTCTGGGTGTCGCCCGACGAATGGTGGCTGGTCTGCGCACGCGTCCAACGTGACGCCGTCTGCGCCGCACTGCAGGCGGCAACGCAGGGCCTGTTCGCCCAGGTGGTGGACAACAGCGGAGGCCATGCCGCGGTGCGTGTGAGCGGCGCGCGTCACCTGATGTTGCTGCGTCACCTCGGCCCCTATGACTTCGAGTCTCTGGAGCCAGGCCAGGCGATCGGCACCGTGATGGGCAAGGCGAACGTCACCGTGCTGCGCACCGACAGCCAGGGCGTGGTCCTGCTGTTCCGTCGCAGCTTCGCGGACTACTTCTGGCGCCTGCTGATCCGCACTGCGTCGCCCTACAAGCCCTGCGTGGCGCCGCTGTCGGTGCACGCCGACCCCGTGATCAGTCCGATGCTGGCCGCCAGCCAGGCCGGCCACTGATCCGCGTGTTCCTCCACGCCAACCTGAAGCTCACCCCTCAAGCCCACCATGAACACCGCCTCCTTTTTCCAGCACTCCGTGGCCCAGGTTGATCCTGCTGTGGCCGCCGCCCTTGGCGACGAATTGCAGCGTCAGCAAGGCCAGCTCGAACTGATCGCTTCCGAGAACATCGTCTCGCGTGCTGTGCTTGACGCACAAGGCAGCGTCTTCACCAACAAGTACGCAGAGGGCTACCCCGGCAAGCGCTACTACGGCGGCTGTCAACACGCCGACACCATTGAACAGCTGGCCATCGACCGCCTGTGCGAGCTCTTTGGCGCGCGCTTCGCCAACGTGCAGCCACATTCCGGTGCACAGGCCAACACGGCCGTGATGCTGGCCCTGGTGCAGCCGGGCGACACCGTGCTGGGCATGGCCCTGTCGGCGGGCGGCCACCTCACGCACGGCGCCAAGCCCGCGCTGTCAGGCAAGTGGTTCAAGGCCGTCCAGTACGGCGTCCGGCGCGAAGACCTGCGCATCGATTACGACGAGGTCGAGCGCTTGGCTGTCGAGCACAGCCCGAAGCTCATCATCGCTGGCTTCTCGGCCTACCCCCGCGAAATCGATTGGGCCCGGTTTCGCGCCATCGCCGACCGCGTGGGCGCCTACCTGATGGTCGACATGGCCCACGTGGCCGGCCTGGTGGCCGCCGGCGTCTATCCCAGCCCGGTGCAGCATGCCCACATCACCACCAGCACGACGCACAAGACGTTGCGCGGCCCGCGCGGTGGCGTGATCCTCACCAACGACGAGGAACTGGCCAAGAAGATCAATTCGGCCGTGTTCCCTGGCGCACAGGGCGGTCCGCTGATGCACGTCATTGCCGCAAAGGCTGTGGCTTTCGGCGAAGCGCTGCAGCCGGAGTTCAAGGCTTACGCCCGGCAGGTGGTGGCCAACGCCCGGGCCATGGCCGAGGTGCTCAAAGCCGGTGGCCTGGACATCGTGACCGGCGGCACCGACAACCACCTGCTGCTCGTCGATCTGCGGCCACTGGGCCTCAAGGGCAACCAGACCGAGCAGGCGTTGGAGCGCGCGGGCATCACCTGCAACAAGAACGGCATCCCCTTCGACGACGAGAAGCCCACCGTGACCTCGGGCATCCGTGTGGGGGCCGCCGCCATCACCAGCCGCGGGCTGAAAGAGGACGACTGCCGCGAAGTCGCCCGCCTGATCCTCGACGTGATGCAGGCCTTGCGCCAGAACCCCGAAGGCGACGCCAGGGTGGAAGCCCTGGTGCGTGAGCAGGTGCAGTCGCTGACCTCCCGCTTCCCGATCTACCGCTGACCCTGGACACCGACGGAGCCTCGCCATGTCTTTCGACGCCGCCGCCCTGCACCAGCAGTCCATCGTCATCGATGGCCTGATCATCGCCAACCTCGACCGCAGCGTCTTCGAAGACATGCGCAAAGGCGGTCTGACCGCCGCCAACTGCACCGTCTCGGTGTGGGAGGGCTTCGCCAAGACCGTCGACAACATCGCCAACCTCAAGCGCCTGATCCGCGACAACAGCGACCTCGTCATGCTGGCACGCAACGTGGCCGACATCGAGCTCGCCAAGGCGGAGGGCAAGACAGCGATCATCCTGGGCTTCCAGAACGGCTTCGCCTTCGAGGACAACCTGGGCTACATCGAGGCCTTCCATGACCTGGGCGTGCGCGTCGTCCAGCTTTGCTACAACACGCAGAACCTGATCGGCACCGGCTGCTACGAGCGCGATGGCGGCCTCTCGGGCTATGGCCGCGAAGTCATCGCCGAGATGAACCGCGTGGGCATCATGGTCGACCTGTCGCACGTGGGCAGCCAAACGTCTGAAGAGGCCATCCTGGCCTCGAAGAAGCCCGTGGCCTACACCCACTGCCTGCCGCTGGGCCTGAAGGACCACCCGCGCAACAAGAGCGATGCCGAGCTGAAGTTCATCGCCGACCACGGCGGTTTCATCGGCGTGACCATGTTCTCGCCCTTCCTCAAGCGCGGCAATGAGTCCACTGTGCACGACTACGTCGAGGCCATCGACTACGTCATCAACGTGGCCGGCGAAGACTGCGTGGGTCTGGGCTCTGACTTCACCCAGGGCCATGGCCATGAGTTCTTCGAGTGGCTGACCCACGACAAGGGCCGCTGGCGCCGCCTCACCAACTTCGGGAAGGTCGTCAACCCCGAAGGCATCCGCACGATCGGCGACTTCCCCAACCTGGCCGTGGCGATGGCGCAGGCCGGCTGGAGTGAGGCCCGCATCACCAAGGTGCTGGGCCGCAACTGGATGCGCTTTTTCCGCGACGTGTGGGGCGACTGACCCCTCTCCGCGCCTCATGCCCAAGTCCTGCCCCTCATCCCCCACCTGATCCCTGCCCGACCATGCAACCGCAACTGCCCATTGACGTGCACCCCGAGACCGGCATCTGGACCACCGATGGTCTGCCGATGATCTATGTGCCCCGCCACTTCTTCGTGAACAACCACGTCGAAGCCGAGGCCGCCATCGGCAAGGAAGCCTATGCCGCGAGCCTGTACAAGGCGGGATACCGCTCGGCCTACTTCTGGTGCAGCCAGGAGAGCAAGACCCACGGCCTCAAGGGGCTGGCTTGCTACGAGCACTATCTCAAGCGCTTGTCGCAACGGGGCTGGGGCCTGTTCAGCTTCCAGGAGGTGGATGCAGCCACTGGACACGCCCGCATCCGCCTGGACCACTCGGTCTTCGTGCTGGCCCAGGGCATCGCGGGTGTGCCGGTGAACAAGGACAAGCTTTGCTACCTGTTTGCCGGCTGGTTCTCGGGCGCCATGGACTGGGTCGCCGATGACACCGGTGCGGCCTACCGTACCGAGAGCACCGAAACACAGTGCGCCGCCGAAGGGCATGACCACTGCGTCTTCACGGTGTGGCCAATCGCCGCGGGCTGAGGGACCGGGCCATGCGATACCCCCATCTGTTCGAGCCGATTCAGCTCAACCAGCTGACGATTCGCAACCGCATCGTCAGCACGGCCCACGCCGAGGTCTATGCCGAGAACGGCGCCCCGGGTGAGCGCTACATCCGCTACTACGAGGAGAAGGCGAAGGGCGGCGTGGGCCTGGCCATCTGCGGCGGCTCCAGCACCGTGTCGAAGGACAGCCCCTGGAGCTGGTGGGCCTCGGTCAACCTGGGCACCGATGCCGTCATCGAGCCGCTCAACCGCCTGGCCACGACCATGCACAAGCATGGCGCGAAGATCATGATCCAGGCCACGCACATGGGCCGCCGCAGTGCCTGGCATGGCGAATCCTGGCCGCACCTGGTCAGCCCCTCGGGCATCCGCGAGCCGGTGCACCGGGGCAATGCCAAGACCATCGAGGTCGAAGAAATCCGTCGCATCATCCGCGACTTCGCCCAGGCCGCACGCCGCGTGAAGGCCGCCGGCATGGACGGCATGGAAGTGTCGGCGGCGCACCAGCAGCTGATCGACCAGTTCTGGAGCCCGCGCGTCAACCACCGCACCGATGAATGGGGCGGCAGCCTGGAGAACCGCCTGCGCTTTGGCATCGAGGTGCTCAAGGCCATCCGCGCGGAAGTGGGCCGCGACTTCTGCATCGGCATGCGCATGTGCGGAGACGAGTTCCACGAAGACGGCATCTCGCACGAGCACGCCAAAGAGATCGCCCAGGCCATGACCGAGACGGGCCTGATCGACTTCCTGAGCGTGGTCGGTTCGGGCGCCGACACGCACAACACCCTGGCCAACTGCATGCCGCCGATGGCCCTGCCACCCGAGCCCTTCGTGCACCTGGCCGCTGGTATCAAGCAGGTGTCCAAGGTGCCGGTGATGCACGCGCAAAGCATCCGCGACGCCTCGCAGGCCGAGCGCCTGCTGGCCAGCGGCATGGTTGACATGGTCGGCATGACCCGCGCCCAGATCGCCGACCCGCACATGGTCATCAAGATCCGCGACGGCAAGGAAGACCAGATCAAGCAGTGCGTGGGCGCCAACTACTGCATCGACCGCCAGTACAACGGCCTGGACGTGCTGTGTGTGCAGAACGCCGCCACCAGCCGCGAGCAGACCATGCCGCACACCATCACCCCCACCACCGGCCCGAAGCGCAAGGTGGTGGTGGTGGGTGCCGGCCCCGCTGGCCTGGAGGCCGCCCGTGTGGCGCGCGAGCGGGGTCACGACGTGGTGCTGTTCGAGAAGCAGGCGAGCGTGGGTGGTCAGGTGAACCTGGCTGCCAAGGCCCCGAAGCGCGAACAGATGGCCGGCATCATCCGCTGGTTCGACCTCGAGACGCAGCGCCTGGGCGTGGACCGCCGCCTGGGCGTCGACGCCGATGTCGCCATGATCATGGACGAGCGGCCCGACATCGTGGTGCTGGCCACGGGCGGTGTGCCCTTCACCGACCAGGTGCCGGCCTGGGGTGAAGCAGACGGCCTCATCGTCAGCGGCTGGGACATCCTGAGCGGCAAGGTGGCCCCGAAGGACAACGTGCTGGTCTACGACGGCATCAGCACCCATGCGGGCGCGGGCGTGGCGCACTACATCGCCGAGCGCGGCAAGCTGGTCGAGGTGGTCACGCCGGACGTGAAGGTCTCGGACGATGTGGGGGGCACCACCTTCCCCATCTTCTACCGCCAGATGTACGCCCAAGGCGTGATCCAGACGCCCAACTTCTGGCTGGACCGCGTCTACCGCGAAGGCGACAAGCTGATTGCCGTGCTGCGCAACGAGTACACCGAAGCCCAGGAAGAGCGGGCCGTCGACCAGGTCGTGGTGGAAAACGGCATCAAGCCCAACGATGGCCTGTACTGGCAACTCAAGGCCCGCTCAGCCAACCAGGGCCAGACCGACATCGACGCCCTGTTCGATGCCAAGCCGCAGCCGGCGCTGTCCCAGCCCCTGGGCTCGGGCCAGTTCCTCCTGTACCGCGTGGGCGACTGCATCTCGATGCACAACATCCATGCCGCCATCTACGACGCCCTGCGTCTGTGCAAGGACTTCTGATCATGGGACTGCCTCAACTGGTCAGCGCCCTGTTCTGGGCCGCCGTGCTGGCCTTGGGACTGGGCCTGGCGAAACGCGCAACGCTGTGGCGCCAAGGCCGCCGGGCCGCAGTGAACTGGGCCGACTTGTTGCAGGTGCCCAAACGCTACTTCGTGGACCTGCACGACGTGGTGGCCAAGGAACCCTTTGTGGCGCGCGCGCACGTCTTCACTGCGGGCGGTGGCCTGGCCGCCCTGGCCCTGGTTGGACTGAACTACGGCCTGGGGCTGTACAGCCGTGTGCTGGACGTGGCCCTGCTGCTGGCCGGCCTGGCCATGCTGGTGGGCACAGCCATGATGGCGCAGCGCCGCCGCCAGGCGCCAACCCGCCTGTCCAAAGGACCATGGCAGCGCCTGCCTTACAGCCTGATGCTGTTTGCCGCAGCAGCCGTGGCCATCGGCCTGCTGGGCGCGCAAGCCGCCACCTGGCTGGCTGCGCTGGTGGCCGCCGCCTTCGCCCTCGGCGCCGCCGAGCTGGCCCTGGGCATTGGCCTGGGCGGGCCCATGAAGCACGCGGTGGCCGGCCTGATCCACCTGGGTTTGCATCCGCGCCCCGAGCGCTTCGCGCCGGCCGTGCCCACGGGCCAGGCCATTGGCGCCTCGGCCCTGCGCCGTACGCCGCTGCCCAAGGTGCCTCAGCCGCAGACCGTGGCCCGCGGCGGTGCATCGGCACGCGTCATCCCCATCCGCGCCGAGCGCCCGATGGGCGTGCGCCGGCCCCGCGACTTTGCGTGGAACAAACTGCTGTCCTTCGATGCCTGCGTGCAATGCGGCAAGTGTGAAGCGGCCTGCCCGGCCAAGGCCGCAGGCCAGCCCTTGAACCCCAAGAAGCTCATCCAGGACATGGTGGTGGGCATGGCGGGTGGCAGCGATGCCGCCTACGCCGGCAGCCCCTATCCAGGCCAGGCCGTGGGCCAGCACCAGGGCGCGCCCGACCAGGCCATCGTGCCCGGCCTGGTCGGTGCCGAGACCCTGTGGTCCTGCACCACCTGCCGCGCCTGCGTGCAAGCCTGCCCCATGCTGATCGAGCACGTGGACACGGTGGTCGACATCCGCCGCGGCCTGACGCTGAACGATGGCGTGGTGCCCAACAAGGGCGCCGAAGCGCTGACCAACCTGCGTGAAACCGACACCATCGGCGGGCACCCCTTGAGCGCCCGTGCCAACTGGGCCGTGGACCTGAACGTGCCCACGCTGCGCCCGCACGCCAGCAGCGGCGACAGCACCGACTGGCTGCTGCTGATCGGCGAAGGCGGCTTCGACATGCGCTACCAGCGCACGCTGCGCGCCCTGGTCAAGACGCTGAAGCATGCGGGCGTGCAAGTGGCCCTGCTCGGTGAGGCGGAGACCGACTGCGGCGACCTCGCCCGCCGCCTGGGCGACGAAGCCGGCTTCCAGCGTCTGGCCCAGCAGCTGATCGACACGCTCAAGCAGCACCGCTTTGCCCGCATCGTGACGGCCGATCCCCACGTGCTGCACACGGTCAAGAACGAGTACCCCGCCCTGGGCGCCAGCTTTGAGGTGTGGCACCACAGCCAGTTGCTGGCTGACCTGCTGGATAACGGCAGACTGAAGGCGGCTCCCGGTCAGCGTCTGCCCAGTGTCACGTACCACGACCCCTGCTACCTGGGCCGCTACAACCGGGAAGTGCAAGCGCCGCGTGACGCACTGAAGGCGATCGGCATTCAGCTCACCGAGATGGGGATGCACGCCCAGGCCGCCCGCTGCTGCGGCGGTGGCGGCGGCGCGCCGTGGACCGACATTCCCGGCGAGACCCGCATCCCGGATCTGCGCATGGCGGATGCCCGCGCCACCGGCGCTCAGGTGGTGGCCGTGGCCTGCCCGCAATGCACCGCCATGCTGGAGGGCGTCGTGGGGCCGCGCCCAGAGGTGCTCGACATCGCCGAGCTCGTGGCCCGCGCCGTGGAGGTGGCATGAACCATCTCGTCGACCCCGGCCTGCTGCAGGCCGCCCCCACCGGGCTGCCCCGTGTGGACCCACGCCGCCCCGCGGTGATCGCCCCATCTGGCTTGCGTCGCATCGTGTTGGGCAGCACCGAAGGCGAGCGCCTGACTGCCCGCACGGCACATGACGTGCAGGCCCGCGGCCTGCGCGCCGCCGGTCCCTTCCGCCATTGCGTGCTGGTGGTGTGCCACACCGACCGGGGTACGCTCGATGGTCACGCCCGCCAAGTGGTGGCGCTGGCCGCCATGCTGGCCACTGCCGACACCGAGGTGGTGCTGGCCACCCTTGGCCCCTGCCACGACGACGTGGCCGACATGGGCGCCGACCGCCTGCTCTGCTTGCCGGACGCCGTGCGAGAGCAGCATGGCCTGGACGCGGCGGCGCAATGGCTCACCGACCTGCACCAGCAACTGCGCCCCACATTGACCTGTCTGCCGGATCACGATGCCGACGCCGACCTCGGTCGCCGCTTTGCAGCTGGCCGCCAGCTCACCTTGGCTGCCTCGGTGGTGGAGGTCCAGCGACATGGTGCGGGCCTGCATTGGCGGGTGCGTGTCAACGCCCGGGAAGATGCGCTGTGCAGTGCCCCGCAGGTGGCGCTGCTCGCGCCGGGCGTGGCCCGCACCGACCTGCCCTTCGTGGGGCTGGGACGCCGCTGGGATGCCGATGAACACGGCATGCCACCTCGCTGGCCCGCCCAGGAGGACGCTGGACTCGAAGACCTGGGCGTCGAGCCCGGTGATGCCCGCACGGTGGCGCTCGAAGAAGCCGACTTCATCCTCGCCGCGGGCAACGGTGTGACCGATCTCGCTTTGTTTCAGCAGTTGGCTGATGCGCTGGGCGCCGCCACCGGTGCCTCCCGTGTGGCCGTTGACGATGGCCGCTTTCCGCGCAGCAAGCAGATCGGCGCGACGGGCAAGACGGTCAAGGCGACGACCTACTTGGCCGTCGGCATCTCGGGTGCGGTGCAACACCTGCAAGGCATCAAGGACTGCCGCCACGTGATTGCCGTGAACACGGATGCCGCTGCCCCCATGGCCCGACGTGCCGCCTTGATGGCCGTCGAGGACAGCACCGCCTTGATGCGCGAACTGCTGGCCTTGGTGCAGGCCCACCGACAGGCCCGTAAGGAGACCCTCTGATGCCCCACATCACCGTGTTGGTCGGCCAGCGACCTCATCCCGTCAGTGGTCGCATGGTGCGTGCGCCTGGCGATGCCGTGGCCGTGTCACTCGCGCTGCAGTGCGTGGGGGCCGAGCACGTGCGCCTGCTCAGTGCGGGAGCCCTCGACCTGGAGGTCGCACGCGCTTATCTGGCCCTGGGCGCCCGCACGATCGACGTGCTCAGCGTGGCGCCGGGTGAGGACGCGGCCTTCGTGCTGGCCGACGCCATCGCCTCGGGCAGCACGGACACGCAGGACCTCGTGTTCACCGGGCTGCGCGGCGAGGACGGGCTGGCTTCAGGCGCGTTGCCGTACACCCTGGCCCGGCACTTGCGTTGCCAGGTCATGCGCGATGTTGTGGGCCTTCAGACCGAAGGAGCCGCCTGGCGGGTGACCCAGGCCTTGCCCAAAGGGGCCAGACGCCAGTGGCGCCTCTTGCGTCCGGCCGTGCTGGCCATCCATCCGTCGGCTGCGGTCACCCAGCGGCACGCGCATGCGGCCGTGCTGAGTGGCGAGGTGCGGCTCATCGATGCGCCGACGGCGTCGGCCTTGACCCAGCCCGCCGGGCCCACCTGGCAGCGCGTGCCTGCATCCCGGCGCCTGGTGCCGCTTGACGTCCCCCGAGCGCAAAGCGGGCACAGCCGGATGCTGGGTGCCATCGGCAGTGATGCCGCCGCGACGCCAGCGCAGGTGCTCAAGACTGGCACCGCGCAAGACAAGGCGCGTGCGGTCTTCGAGTACCTGCAAGCGAACGCCTTGCTGCCTTTCTGACCTTGTTCACTTCCACCGCTTCTAGCCCATCTCACTTCCGACTCGCGAAAGACCCATCATGTCCAACGCCCAGAACCATCTGCTCAACGACCTGCTCGAACGCCGCCGCCCCGGCTACAGCCTCGAGGCCCCGTTCTACCTGAGCCACGAAGTCTTCCAGGCCGATGTGCAGCGCATCTTCGGTCAGCACTGGATCTTTGTGGCCGTCGAGCCTCAGATCCCGGAGGCGGGCGACTACCTGACCGTCGATGTGGGCAAGAACTCGATCATCATCTTGCGAGACGACGACAACGAGGTGCAGGCCTTCCACAATGTGTGCCGGCACCGAGGCTCGCGGCTGTGCGCTTCGCACCGTGGCTCGGTGGGCAACCTGGTGTGTCCCTACCACCAGTGGACATACGACACCAAGGGCTCCCTGATCCACGTGGAGCACATGGGCGCCGACTTCGACAAGCGCCAGCACGGGCTCAAGAAGGTGCACGTGCGCAGCCTCGAAGGCCTGATCTTCATCTGCCTGGCCGACGAGCCCCCTGCCGACTTCGAGCAGATGGCTGCCCAGCTGACGCCCTACATGGCGCCGCACCGACTCAAGGACTGCAAGGTGGCCGCGCAGGCCGAGATCATCGAGAAGGGCAACTGGAAGCTCGTGATGGAGAACAACCGCGAGTGCTACCACTGCGTGGGCAACCATCCCGAGTTGACGTTGTCACTTTACGAGTACGGCTTCGGCTACCAGCCGAGCCCCGCCAACGCTGAAGGCATGGCCAGGTTCCGCGACATCTTGGCCAAGAGCCATGAGCGCTGGGAGTCCATGGGACTGCCATCGCGTGAGATCGAGGTCCTCGACACCTGCGTCACAGGCTTCCGCACGCAGCGCTTGCCGCTGGACCGTGCCGGGCAATCGCAGACGATGAACGCCGAGGTCGCCAGCAAGAAGCTGCTGGGCCAGATCACCGACCCGGCCGTCGGAGGGCTGTCGTTCTGGACGCAACCCAACTCCTGGCATCACTTCATGAGCGACCATGTGGTGAGCTTCTCGGTGCTGCCCATCGGGCCGGATCAGACCCTGGTGCGCACCACCTGGTGCGTGCACAAGGACGCGGTAGAGGGCGTGGACTACGACGTTGCCAACCTCACCAAGGTCTGGAACGCCACCAACGACCAGGACCGCCGCCTGGTGGAAGAGTCGCAGGTCGGTGTGGCCAGTGGTGCGTACACACCTGGCCCCTACTCGCCCTACACCGAAGCGCTGGTGGAGAAGTTTTGCAACTGGTACGTGGGCCGCATGCGTGCGCTGACCCCGACCACCGCCTGACGAGCGGGGTCCCTGATGGACAGCGCCCCCGCCTGGTCCTCTGACACCGACGACACGCTGCTGTGCGTGCAGGTGCGGCCCGAGACCCACGACGTCAAGACCTTCGTGTTCAACACGCCCTCCCCGCGGCGCTTCGCCTACCTGCCGGGCCAGTTCCTGACCCTGAGCGTGCCCATCGGTCCGGGTGGCGAGACCGTGCAGCGCAGCTACACGATTTCGTCGAGCCCAACGCGTCCGGACCGATTGAGCATCACCGTCAAGCGCGTGCCGGGTGGCCCCATGTCCAACTGGCTGCACGATCACCTGCAAGCCGGCATGCAGGTCGACGCGCTGGGGCCGGCCGGCGAGTTCAGTTGCTTCGCAAAGGGCGGGCCGCTCCAGCCGATCAGCCTCGGCGGTGCCGATCGCCCCCGCTACCTCTTCGTCTCCGGCGGCAGCGGCATCACCCCGCTAATGAGCATGACGCGGGCGCTGTCGGACCTGTCTACCGACGCCGACATCCTGTTCGTGCATGCCGCCCGCAGTCCCGATGACCTGATCTTCGCTGACGAGTTGCGCAGCCTGGCGCGACAGCACCCGCGGTTGCAGCTGGCCTTCGTGTGCGAGCAGCATGGCAGCCAGCCGCACTGGCCGGGCTATCGCGGTCGACTCGATGCGGCCTTGCTGATGCGCATCGCGCCCGACCTGCGTGAGCGTGACGTCTACAGCTGTGGGCCCGGTCCCTTCATGGCCGCCATCCGCCGCCTGCTGGCGGAACTGGGACACCCGGAGGCGCGCTACCGCGAAGAGAGTTTCAACTTCGAAGAGCTCGCTTCAGCGAGCCTCGCATCCGCTGAGGGCGTCTGCAGCGCTCCCCCTGTGGCGGCCTCGGGCCACCGCATCACGCTGAACCGATTGGGCGACACCTTCACCTGTCAGCCCGGCCAGACCATTCTGGCCGCGGCCATACAGGCCGGAGTACGCCTGCCGGCCTCCTGCAGCAACGGACTGTGTGGCACCTGCAAGACCCACAAGGTCTCTGGCGAGGTGACCATGAACCACAAAGGCGGGATCCGCCAGCGTGACGTCGATCAGGGCTGGATCCTGCCCTGCTGCAGCCATCCGCAAGGGGACGTGGTCCTGGACCGCTGATCCGGACCTTGGTGCATGGCGCGCGGCCGCAGTGCACCAAGAGCAGACATGCAGGACCGCTGGTCCCCACCGCGTGCACGGTGGTGTCGCTTCAGGTGCAACGGCCCCGCGTTCACCACCTGAAACCCCAGGAAACCGATGCTGTTCACCCGGCAGGAGACGCCTCAAGCTCGGTTTTCGATGTTGACGAAGCCTGCAAACACTTCCCCTAATGGCATGGAGTTTGCGTTTACAGGCCCCGTCGTGCTTTGCGTTCCCTCAACCGGAGGCAAGATGACTTCGACCAAGATCCAGATACGCAACCTCTACAAAATTTTCGGACCTCGACCCGAGGAAGCCCTGCGCTTGCTGCAACAAGGCATGAGCAAGGACAAGGTATTCGAGCGTACCGGCCAAGTGACCGGCGTCAACAACGTCAGCTTCGACGTGGACGCCGGAGAGATCTTCGTGCTCATGGGTCTGTCAGGCTCGGGCAAGTCGACCCTGATCCGCCTTATCAACCGACTGGTCGAACCCAGTGCCGGCTCGATCATCGTGGACGGCGAAGACCTGGCGAAGCTGCCGCACAACCAGCTCGTCAAGTGGCGGCGGCAGCGCCTGGCCATGGTGTTCCAGTCTTTCGCGTTGATGCCGCACCGCACTGTGCTCGAGAACGCAGCGTTCGGGCTCGAGGTGGCGGGAAGCCAGCGCGGCTGGCGTGAAAACAAGGCTTACCACGTGCTTGAGCAGGTGGGCTTGAAGGCCTATGCGAAGAAGTACCCGGGCCAGCTGTCGGGCGGCATGCAGCAGCGCGTGGGTCTGGCCCGTGCCTTGGCTGTGGACCCCGACATCCTGCTGATGGACGAGGCTTTCTCGGCACTCGACCCGCTCAAGCGCACGGAGATGCAAGACCTCATGCTGGAGCTGCAGCGCGGACAGCGTCGCACGATCTTCTTCGTGTCGCACGATCTCGAAGAGGCGCTGCGCATCGGTACCCGCATCGCCATCATGGAGGGCGGCACCCTGGCCCAGGTCGGCACGCCGCACGAGATCATCACCCAGCCGGCCAACGACTACGTGCGCCGCTTCTTCAAGGGGGTGGACACCTCCCGCTACCTCACTGCGCTCGACCTGCTCGACCAGGGCTTCGACAAGAGCCGCCTCAACGGAGGGCCGCGCGTGCCCTCCAGCACCACCTTGCCCGAAGCCCTGCGTCGCGTTCTGGGCGGCAACGAGCCGATCGGGGTGGTGGATGACACCAATGAACTGCTGGGCTGCATCACCCCGAAGAGCCTGCTCGTGAAGATCGCCGAAGGAGCCCGCCATGTCTGACCTGCTGTCCAACCTGACCGGCAACCCTCATGACCTGTTGCCCCTGGGCAAGTGGGTCAATGACTTTGTTGCCTGGCTGCTGGAGCATGGCGGCCCCGTCTTCGACAGCATCGGCACGGTCGTGGATGGCTTCGCAACCGGTATCGAAGCGACGTTGTCGGTCGCACCGGCCGCTTTGCTCATCGCCATGGCAGCGGCCGTCGGTTTCTGGCGACTCGGCTGGAAGTTCGCGCTGTTCGTGCTGGGCTCTCTGTCCCTGATCTGCATCACCGGCTTCTGGCCGCAGACGGTCGTGACCTTGGCGCTGACGCTGTCCGCCACGTTGATCAGCCTGTTGCTGGGTGTGCCTTTGGGCATCTTGGCCGCACGCAGCGGCTGGGTGCAGCAGACATTGCGACCGGTTCTGGATTTCATGCAAACCATGCCCGCCTTCGTCTACCTGATCCCTGCGGCCATGGTGTTTGGCCTCGGACGTGTACCCGGCATCATGGCAACGGTTGTGTTCGCCATGCCGCCGGTGGTGCGCCTCACCAGCCTGGGCATCCGACAGGTCAACGCTGAACAGGTGGAAGCCGGGAACGCCTTTGGCTGCACCGGTTTGCAACTGCTGTTCAAGGTCCAGTTGCCCATTGCGCTGCCGACCATCATGGCCGGGGTCAATCAGACCATCATGATGGCCTTGTCCATGGTGATCATTGCGTCCATGGTGGGCGCGGGTGGCCTGGGCAACGATGTGCTGGCCAGCATCCAGCGCCTCGACGTCGGCCTGGGTTTCGAGAGTGGCCTGGCTGTCGTCTTGCTGGCCATCATCCTCGACCGCATCACCGAGAGCTTCGGCAGCTCTGCGCGGGCCGAATCCCACTGACCCTCTTCTGGCGCACACCCCACCATGGCCCACTCACCCGATCTGGCGCTCGACGCCGACCTGCCGAGTCCCCCCACCGTCGGGCCGAGCCGCACTCGGCGGGTGGGCTTTCTGCTGCTGCAGGATTACTCCATGATCGCATTCGCCAATGCGCTGGAGGCGTTCCGGATGGCCAACTATGCCAGTCGCCAGCCGCTTTACAGCTGGGCTGTGGTACCGGTGCGTCCAGGCGTGCTCGCCAGCAATGGGCTGGGGGTGCAGCCGACGGGCGGGCTGCAGCAGCTGGAAACCTGCGACATGGTGTTCGTGTGCGGGGGCATTGATGTGCGCGCCGCCACCGACGAGCACGTCCGTCTGCAACTGCGCATCCTGGCCTCCCAGCGACGGCCGCTGGGCGCCCTGTGCACGGGGTCTTTCGCTCTGGCCAGCGCCGGTCTTCTGGATGGCTACAAATGCGCCGTGCACTGGGAAAACCTCGCAGCCATGCGGGAGGAGTTTCCCAAGGTGCAGTTTGCGCAGGCGGTGTTCACCATCGACCGCGACCGCTATACCTGTTCGGGGGGCACCGCGCCCCTCGACATGGCACTGCACCTCATCCGGTCTCACCACGGCCCTCATCTCACTTCACAGATCTCGGAGCAGTTCATCCTCGAGCGGCAGCGTGCCAGCACCGACCGGCAGCGGGTGCCTCAGCCTGAGTGCATCGGCCCTGGATACCAGCACCTCACCGAGGCCATGGAGATCATGTCGGCCAACATCGAGGAGCCGCTGTCGCTGCAGGAGATTGCCAACGCCATTCATCTGTCGCTGAGGCAGATCGAGCGGCTCTTTCACCGCTACCACAATCTGAACCCGGCGCAGTACTACATGAACCTGCGCTTGCGCCGAGCCCGCGAACTGCTGACCCACAGCGCCATGCCGATCATGCAGATCACCATTGCCTGCGGCTTTCAGTCGTCGTCACACTTCTGCAAGGCCTATCGCAACCTTTTCGGGCACCCTCCCAGCGAAGAGCGCCGGCAGTCCATCGGGGCCAGCACGGCGCGCAAGGTGACGCACCGCCAGAGAGAACGGCCGCCGATGGTGGCCTGAGCAAAGGCTCTTCAAGGAACCGAGGCCAGCGGGCGGTAAGCCAGCTGGCCTCTTTTCATGCTGCCTTCAGCATGGCCGTGCGGGGTGCCGGGCGTGGCACCCCGCGCCTGTCGTCAGAACGCGTGCGACAGTCCCACGCCATACACCGTGCGCGACTCTGACGGGAAGCTCTTGCGGGCCAGGTCGACGTAGACGGTGGTGCGCCGGCTCAAGGCATAGCCCGCCATGGCGCCTGCCACGCGCTGAGCCTCGGCGCCGTCGACCTTCACTTTGCCCCAGCCCAGGTTGTAGGTGAATTTGTCCACCGTGTACTGGGCACCGAGCGTGATGGTCTTGGCCACCGAAGGGCCCGCCTTGCTTTCGTTCCAGGCGCCCATCAGCGACACACCCATCACCTTGCCCTTCAAGCCGACAAAGGTGTCGGTGTTGCCCGCACTGTTGCGCCCGCGCGAGAGCATCGCCGAGATGTCATTCGTGCTGTACACCAGCGCGCCGGCGGTGGACCGGGTCTTGTCGCCCGTTCGCTTCTCAGGCGAGCCACTGAGGCTGACCGTGAAACCGCCCACGGTGGGCGAGGTGTAGTAGACGCCATTGTCGATGCGGCCGTATTCGGCCGAGCCGCCATTCGCTTTGGGGTCGGAGGGGTAGTTGTAGTGCCACAGGTCCCAGGCCGGCGAAGCAATGCGGTCAAAGTAGTACCAGGGGTCGAACTTCCAGTCGTTGCTGTACGTGGCATCGAGTGCGCGGCCCAGCTTCACGCTGCCGAAGTCGCCCTTCAGGCCAACAGTGGCTTCGTCATGCCAGAACGGGCGATTGCCCTTCTCGATCGCGCCGGTATCCAACTCCATGCGCGTGCTGAGCCGGAAGAACACGCTGTTGCCGCCGCCCAGGTCTTCGCTGCCGGAAAAGGCCACGTTGCTGCGCCTGATCGTGCCCAGCTGGGTCGTGCCGGTGGTGTCACGAAAAAGCCCGAGATCGAGCAGGCCGCTGATCTTGACGCCTTCCTGGGCGAAAGTGGGCGCCGAGGCCATGGACAGGGCGAGCAGGGTCCACGAGGTGGCTGTCCGGCCACCCCGGTAAAGAGAACACTTCATGTTGAGAACTCCGAAAGAGATGCGTCAGGAGGCGCGCTTCACAGCGCGGCAGACAGCCACTTGCTGACCAATTGAGGGTGGCTGGCGATGTAGGCCGCTGCTTCCTTGTCGTAGCTGCTCGACCGGGCCTTGAACATCACCCCCTCCAGGTCGGACAGAGGGATCTTGAAGTTTCTGATGAACGCAGCGACCTTCGGGAAGTCGGCAGTGAAGCCCTTGCGTGCGAGCGCGTGGATTTCTTCAGCGCCACCCAGCACCTTCTGCGGTTCTTCAAGGTAGCGGATCTTGTACTGCGAGAACAGCCAGTGCGGCGACCAGGTTGTCACCACGATCCACTCGTTCTTTCGCATGGCCCGGTCCAGCGCCGACACCATGGCGGCATCCGAGGCGGTGAGCAGCCGGTAGTCCAGGCCGTAGGCCTTGAGCGCCTGCTCCGATGAGCGCATCAGGCCGGAGCCTGCATCAATGCCCTGGATCTGGCCCTTGAGCTTGTCCTTCACGTCTGGCTTCTTCAGGTCGTCCAGGCTGTTGAGAACGGATTTGGGGATGTAATCGGGCACGGCCCAACCCAGCTTGGCGTCCGTGTAGAGGGCGCCCAGGTCCTCCACGTCTCCTTGCACCTTGTCCCAGTAGCCCTTGTGCGTGTTCGGGAGCCAGGCCATCAGCATCAGATCGATCTGGCCGCGCTGCAGTCCGGCGTATTGCAGGGCGATGTCGGTCATGACCAGTTCGACCTTGGTGGCGAGCTTGGCCTCGATCAATTGTTTGGCCGTGTGGGTGACGGCTTCGGCGTCGGACCATGCGGTCCAGCCTATGCGCAGGGTCTTGGGAGGGGAGGCCAGGACGCCAGGCGCCGCGCTGATGGTCAGCACGGTCGCAGCGCCGCTCAGGAAACGGCGACGGGACAAAGTCGTCATGCGTTTACTCCAGTGATCGGATGTTGAGGGGGGTGGGGCGGGCGTTGTGCGGTGGGGCCGTACAACGTATCTTCACAATAGAAAGCCCACCCGCACCCAACTGGTTGAGATGCGACGAAAGCTGTCCTGCATGCGACGCCACGCTGTCCACACGTCCCTCAGCCGGGGGGCTGGCGACGTCCTGAGCGCCCGGGCCCGCGTGCTGCGCTCAGGCGGCCGAGGCCGGGTGGTCCGCGGCCGCCCGCCCGCCCAACAGCCGCCGCCGCGTCTTCTCGATGTTGTTGCGCAGCGCATAGAGCTCGTCCGCGTGCGCCAGCGGCACCGTGATCTGGCTGGCCACCCGGTCGAGCTCGTCGAGTTCATCGAGCAGTTCGGTGGCGGGCGCCTCGGGGTCGTCCATGCGGAGTTCGACCTCGCGCAGCCGCGCATACCAGCGGAACACGCGCTGCCGCACCCGGTAGGTGTACAGCGGCGGCACCACGCGCGACAGCGGCAGCAACAACACGATCAAGCCGCCGATGACCAGCCACATGCGTTCCAGCAGGTTGCTGGCCCAGAAGGGCAGGTAGCGCTGCCAGAACGGTGGGGTGCCGTTGATGGCGCGGTCGCCTTCGGGGCTGACGGGCAGTTCGCTGGTGCGGGTGTTGGGGAAGTCGCGTGCGCGGTTGAACCAGCCGGCGCCGCCGTGCAGCTGCTGGGCCGTCTGCGCGAACAGCTGGCGCAGCGCAGGGTGGGTGTCCTCGCTGGTCAGCAGCGCGGTGGTGGCCGCCAGCAGGCCGATGTCGTGCGGAGGCAGGTCGCGGGCCAGGTCGACCATGCCGCGCGGCAGCGTGACGGTCTGCAGAAAGGGCAGGCGGCGCGCCAGGGCGTCGGCCTGCGGCAGGTCGGCCAGGGCGATGCCCGGTTCGGTCAACAGGCGCTGCACCACGGGGGATTCGGGTGCGGTCACGAGCACGATGGCATCCAGCCGGCCGGCCAGCAGGGCGCGGGCTGCGGCGTCGGCCGGCTGCTGGCTGAGTTGGAGGGCTTGCGGGGTCAGGCCATTGGCGTCCAGCAACCGGCGCATCAGGTCGGGCACGCCGCTGCCCGGCTGGTCGATGTTGACGCGCAGGCCGCGCAGCTGGGTCAGCGAGGTCAGGGCCGGCGGCGAGGCGGGGGCGGCTGTCGGCTTGCGGCCATGGGGCCACAGGGCGGCCGGACGGTAGAACAGCCAGACGGGCTCGTAGAACAGCGCGCCCAGTGACATCAGGCCGGCGTCGGCATCGGCCCCCAGGTCGTCGCTGCCGCCGCGCACGAAGGCCACATCGGCTTCGCCGTCCCGCAGTGCCTGCAGGTTGGCGGCCGTGCCTTCGGTGGCGAGCAAACGCACGCGGATGCCGTCGCGCGCCAGGGCATCGGCATAGCGCTGGCCAAAGGCGGCATAGGCACTGCCAGCCGGGCCGGTGGCCAGCGTGACGGTGCGCGGCGGTTGCGGATCCAGCCACCAGTAGGCCGCCGCCAGCAGCCCCCCTGCCAGCAGCAGCACGGGGCCGGCCGAGGCCAGCATGTCGCGCACGGACAGCACCCACAGACGGATGGCGAGCCGCAGACGTTGGGTCACAGGGGGGCGGTGGTCGGCCATGGGCACAGGGAGGAGGTCGGTTCGGACCATCCGATTCTAGGCAGGGCTGCTGGCCGGTTGAGGCATGCTTGGGGTTGGTGCAGTTTGTCCTTGTCCATCCATGTCCCAGCTTCATACGTTTTTTGCGGTGGTGTCCGCCATCGTCCTGTTCGTCTACGGGCTGCAAGGCTTCAGCCGGGAGTTGCGTGCGGTGGGCGGCGAGGCACTGCAGAGCTGGTTGAGCCGGGTCACCGGCAACCGGTGGGCGGGGTTTGGCGTGGGCGCGGTGGCCACCGCCGTGTTGCAGTCCAGCAGCGCCGTGACCTCGCTGACGGCCTCGCTGGTCGACGCGGGCGTGATCTCGTTTCGGGCCAGCCTGGGCGTGCTGCTGGGGGCCAACGTCGGCACCACGGCGACCGCCTGGCTGGTGTCCTTCAAGCTGACCGGCATCGGGCCCTTCTTCATCGTGCTGGGCACCCTGATGTCGGTCCTGCCGGCGCGGGTGCGGGTGGCCGGTCAGTCGGTCTTCTATTTCGGGCTGATCTTTTTTGCGCTGGATCTGATTTCGGCCACCCTCAAGCCCCTGCAGAACGAGCCGGCATTCGTGTCGGCGCTGGCGCTGGCCAGCGTGCCGCTGCTGGGCGTGCTGGCCGGCCTGTTGCTGACCGCGGTGATCCAGTCCAGCAGCGTCACCACCGGTCTGGCCATCCTGCTGGTGCAGCAGGGCACCCTGCCTGCGGAAGCCGCGGTGCCCATCGTCATCGGCGCCAACGTCGGCTCGACCTCGACCGCGCTGATCGCCAGCCTGGGCATGGGCGCCACCGCGCGCTCGACCGCGCAGGCGAACTTCCTGTTCAACCTGCTGGGCATGCTCGCTTTCTTCCCCTTCCTGCCGCTGTTTGCCGAAACGGTGGTGCGGCAGGCGGGCGATCCCGGCATGGCCGTGGCCTGGGCCCATCTGGTCTTCAACCTCACCCTGGCCTTCGTCTGCCTGACTGGCTTCAACGTGATCGAACCGCGCCTGCGGCGGTGGCTGGCCCCACGCTGATCCCCCGAGAGGGGCGCCAGCCGCGTCCCGGGCCCCCGATATAGTGCAGCGCAGAACAAACGATCGGGAAGGATTGCAGATGCGCGGGTCATGGCAGACCAGGGGCGGCCGATGGGCCGCGGCCGTGCAGGGGCGGGCGTGGACGGCGGTGCTGGCGGCGCTGGGCGTGGTCTCGGTGGTGGTGGCCACGCAGGTGCTGGCCACCACGGTGCAGACCATGTCGCCCCAGGGCGAGGTGGCCAAGGTGCGCCAGGCCCGGGTCACCTTTTCGGACCCGATGGTGAAGTTCGGCGACCCGCGTCTGCCGGCGCCGGCCCAGGTGCGTTGCCGCAACGAGAGCCCCCTGACGGGCAGCGGCCGCTGGGTGGACGACCGGACCTGGGTGTACGACTTCACGCAGGACGTGCCGGCCGGCACGCGGTGCGACGTGAGCCTGAACACCGGCCTGGCCTCGCTGGCCGGGCAGGCCGTGACCGGCAGCAAGGCCTTTGCCTTCAGCACCGGCGGGCCGGCCGTCGTGCGCGCCTACCCGAGTGCCGACAGCGGCAACGAGATCGAAGAGGAACAGGTCTTTGCGCTGCTGCTCAATGGCGCCGCCACGCGGGCCAGCATCGAGCAGCGGGCCTACTGCGAGGTCAGCGGCGTGGCCGAGCGCCTGCCCGTCAAGGTGGTGGACGGCGCGGTGCGCAACGACATCCTGAAAGCGGTGGACCTGACCGCGCAGCAGGCCCGCGTGGTGACGGTGCAGTGCGGCCGCCCGCTGCCGCCGGACGCCCAGGTGAAGCTGGTGTGGGCCAAGGGCATTGCCACGCCGTCGGGCGTGGGCAGCTCGGCCGACCGGGTGCTGAGCTACCGCGTGCGCCCGCCGTTCACGGCCAGCTTCACCTGCGAGCGGGTGAACGCCCGCAGTGACTGCCTGCCCATCCGGCCGATGCGCATCGAGTTCTCGTCGCCCGTGCCGCGCAAGCTGGCCGAACGCATCGTGTTGAAAACGCCGGACGGGGAGCGCAAGCCGGTGGTCGAGCAACACCGGGGCGAGGTGCAGGAGCGCCTGGTGAGCGCCGACAGCGGCGGCCTCCGCCGGTGGTTCTACTTCTTCACGCGCAACAAGGGCAGCACCGGCATCGACCCGGACGAAAGCGGCGTGAGCGCGGTCGTCTTCCAGCCGGGCTTCCCCGAGAACGCCGCCGTGCGCATCGAGCTGCCGGCAGGCTTCAAGGACGATGCCGGCCGCACGCTGGGCAATGCCTCGGCCTTTCCGCTGCAGACGCGCACGGCCGATGCGCCGCCGCTGGCCAAGTTCCCGAAGGCGACCTTCGGCGTGCTGGAGCTCAATGCCGAACCCACGTTGCCGGTGACGGTGCGCCATGTCGAGGGCGACCTGGCCATCAAGGGCCTGCAGGCCGGCGTGCGCGACCTGAAGGTGGCGGACGACGCGGCCATCATCGCGTGGCTGGCGCGCGTCAAGCGCTACGACGAGCGCCGCCTGCAGCGCAAGGACGTGGAGGCAGAACTGGGCGTGCGCCTGCCGCCGCCGCCCCAGCCGAAAGCCAAGCGCCCGGTGAAGCGCCGGGATGACGCCGACAGCTGGGAAGACGACCGCCGCGAGGACGACCCGAATTGGGTGCAGACCCGCACCGTGAGCCTGCTGGCGCGCGAGAAGGCCGCCACCAGCCTGAAGCTGCCCACCTCGCAGCGCACCGAGCCACACCCCTTCGAGGTGATCGGCATTCCGATGCCGCAGCCGGGCTTCCACGTGGTCGAGATCGCCTCGCCGCGCCTGGGCCAGGCCTTGCTGGACCGCAACGCGCCCATGTACGTGCGCACCAGCGTGCTGGTGACCAACCTGGGCGTGCACTTCAAGTGGGGGGCGGCCAACTCGGGCGTGTGGGTGACCACGCTCGACAAGGCCCAGCCGGTGCCGGACGCCGCCGTGCAGGTCTCGGACTGCCTGGGCCGGGTGGTGTGGCGCGGCCGGACCGACCGCCAGGGCTTTGCGCTGGTGAACGAGGCGCTGCCTCGCATGGACTGGTCGTCGTGCGATGCCGGCGAGACAGGCCGCGAAGTGGGCTACTTCGTCAGTGCGCGCAAGACCGACGCCCAGGGCCGTGCCGACATGGCCTTCGTGTGGTCGACCTGGAACGAGGGCATCGAGGCCTGGCGCTTCCACGTGAACCAGGATTACAGCGAAGAGACCGAGCCCGTGCGCTATCACACGGTGATGGACCGCACCCTGCTGCGTGCCGGGCAGACCGTGTCGATGCAGCACCATGCGCGGGCCGAGCGGCTGCGCGGCCTGCGCCTGCCGACGGCGGACGAGCTGCCCTCGGAAGGCCGCATCGTGCACGAGGGCTCGGGCCAGGAGTTCAGTTTCACACTGAACTGGCGCGGCCGGCGCCATGCCGAAACCACCTTCGCCATTCCGGAAGACGCCAAGCTGGGCGTGTATGCCGTGCAGATGCCGCACGGGCCGCATGGCGGGTATGTGCAGACCGGGTCGTTCCGCGTCGAAGAATTCCGCCTGCCCGTGATGACCGGGCGCCTGATGGGACCGAAGGGCGCGCTGGTGCAACCGCGCGACGTGCCGCTGGGCCTGCAGATCAACTATGGCAACGGCGGCGGCGCCAGCGGCCTGCCGGTGCGCGTGTCGGCCCAGCTGGGCGATACCGACGTGCAGGCGGCCTTGCGCACGCAGCGCTTCCCGGGCTTCCGCTTCGAGCCACCGCGCGAGCCGCGCTCGCAGGCAGAACGCAGCTTCTTCTCGGATGATCGGGTCGACGAGGACGACGAGGAGAACGCCCTGCACCCGCGCGACGGCAGCGCGCGGCTGGTGGCCGACAAGCTGGCCGTCACGCTGGACGCCAAGGGCGCCGGCAAGGTGACGCTGCCCGGCCTGCCCGCGGTGACGCGGCCGCAGCAGCTGCTGGTGCAGGCCACCTACGCCGACCCGAACGGCGAGGTGCAGACGCTGAGCCAGTCGCTGCCGGTGTGGCCTTCCGCCGTGGTGCTGGGCGTGCGCACGGATTCGTGGGTGTCGGTCAAGCAGAAGGTGGCCACGCAGGTGCTGGCGCTGGACACCCAGGGCGTGCCGCAGGCCGGCGTGAGCGTGACCGTGAAGGCGGTGGCTCACCGGACGAGCTCCACCCGCAAGCGGCTGGTGGGCGGCTTCTACGCCTACGACAACCAGAACGCCGACGAGGACCTGGGCACGGTCTGCCGTGGCACGAGCGACGCCCGCGGCCTGGTGCTGTGCGAGGTCGAGATGAAGCAGGCCGGCGAGATCGAACTGATCGCCGAAGCCAAGGATGCAGGCGGCCACCTGGCACGCTCGGCCGCGTCGGTGTGGGTCACGCGGCAGGGCGAAGTCTGGTTCGGCGGCGACAACCAGGACCGCATGGACCTGATTCCCGAGCGCCGGCAGTACGAGGCCGGGCAGGTCGCGAAGTTCCAGGTGCGCAGTCCCTTCCGCCAGGCCACCGCGCTGATCGCCATCGAGCGCAACGGCATCCTCGAAACTTTCACGGTGCAGTTGAACGGGCAGGACCCGACGATCGAGGTGCCGGTGAAGGCCGAGTGGGCGCCCAATGTGTACGTGTCGGTGCTGGCCGTGCGCGGCCGCATCCGCGAGGTGCCCTGGTATTCCTTCTTCACCTGGGGCTGGCGCGCGCCCAGCGAGTGGTGGCAGGCATGGCGCAACGAAGGCCAGCAGTACCAGGAGCCGACCGCGATGGTCGACCTCTCCAAGCCCGCCTTCAAGTACGGCATTGCCGAGATCGAGGTGGGCCACAAGGCGCACACGCTGAAGGTGGACGTGCAGCCCGACAAGCCGAGCTACCCGGTGCGCGGCACCAGCCTGGTCCGCGTGAAGGTGACGCTGCCCGATGGCAAGCCCGTGCCGGCCGGCACCGAGGTGGCGCTGGCGGCCGTGGACGAGGCCCTGCTGGAGCTGCAGCCCAACGACAGCTGGGACCTGATGAAGGCCATGATCCAGCCCCGGGCCTATGGCGTCGAGACCGCCACGGCGCAGATGCAGATCATCGGCAAGCGGCACTATGGCCGCAAGGCCGTCCCCACCGGCGGGGGCGGCGGCGATTTTCCCACCCGCGAGCTGTTCGACACGCTGCTGCTGTGGAACCCGCGCGTGGTGCTCGACGCCCGCGGTGAGGCCCTGGTCAAGGTGCCGCTGAACGATGCGCTCACGAGCTTCCGCATCGTCGTGGTGGCCGATGCCGTGCAGGGCGACAACGCCGCGCTGTTCGGCAAGGGGCAGGCGCAGATCCGCGCCACGCAGGACCTGCAGATCCTGTCGGGGGTGCCGCCGCTGGTGCGCGAGGGCGACCAGTACCGCGCCATGTTCACACTGCGGAACACGACGGCCCAGGCCATGGACGTGGTGCTGCAGGGCCAGGCCGGCGGGCCGCTGCCCGAGCAGCGCCTGCGCATCGAGCCCAACGCTGCGGCCGAGGCGGGCTGGGACATCACCGTGCCCTACAACGTGGCGCAGCTGGCCTGGCAGGTGAGCGCGAAGGCCACGGGCAGCACCGGGGCGCAGGACCGCATGGCCTTCACGCAGAAGGTGGTGCCTGCCGTGCCGGTCACGGTGCAGCAGGCCACGCTGATGCAGCTCGACAAGGCAGCGGGCATCCCGATCGCCCCGCCGCTGAAAGCGCTGCCCGATGGCAACGGCGCGCTGCGCGGCGGCATCGAGGTGGCGCTCAAGCCGCGGCTGGCCGATGGCCTGCCCGGCGTGCGCGAGTTCTTCGCTCGCTACCCCTGGAGCTGCCTGGAGCAGCGCACCTCGGTGGCCATCGGCCTGCGTGACGCGGCCTACTGGCAGAGCATCGCCAGCCAGATCCCGCTGTACCTCGATGAAGACGGCCTGGCGAACTACTTCCCGCCCTCGTCCGGCATGCCGCGCACCGGCAGCGACAGCCTGACCGCCTACCTGCTGGCCATCACCGACGAGGCCAGCCGGCTGGGCTACGACTTCCGCATCCCGGCCGACACGCGCGAGAAGATGGAGCGCGGCCTGATTGCCTTTGTCGAAGGGCAGATCAAGCGCGACTTCTGGGCGCCCGCCTTCCTGAAGAACGGCGACCTGGACGTGCGCAAGCTGGCGGCGCTCGAAGCCCTGAGCCGCACGGGCCGCGTGCTGCCGCGCATGCTGGGCTCGATCCAGATCCTGCCCAACCAGTGGCCAACCGGCGCGGTGATCGACTGGCTGATGGTGCTGCAGCGCGTGAAGGACATCCCCGAGCGCGACAAGCGGCTGGCCGAGGCCGAGCAGATCCTGCGTGCGCGCCTGAACGTGCAGGGCACGCGGCTGGGCTTCTCGACCGAGCGCGACGACAGCTGGTGGTGGCTGATGGCCAACGGCGACGTCAACAGCGTGCGCATGCTGCTGGGCGCGATGGACCGCCCGGGCTGGGCCGACGACATGCCGCGCCTGATGACCGGCACGCTGCAACGCCAGCAGCGCGGGCACTGGTCGACCACGGTGGCCAATGCCTGGGGCAGCGTGGCGGTCGAGGCCTTCTCGAAGCGCTTCGAGAAGGAGCCCGTGACCGGCAGCACCCGCGCGCTGTTCGAGATGCCGGTGGCCGGTGGCGCGCCGGTGCCCAGCGGCGAAGCACGCGTGCTGAACTGGTCCGGCCAGGCGGCGGGCGGCACGCTGGCGCTGGGCTGGCCGCGCGGCTTTGCGGTGGGCGGCAACAAGGCCGACACCACTGTGCGCGTGACGCACGATGGCACGGGCAAGCCGTGGGTGACCTTCACCAGCAAGGCCGCGGTGCCCGTGCAGGTGCCGTTCAGCTCGGGCTACCGCCTCACCAAGACGGTGACGCCGGTGGAGCAGAAGGTGAAAGGCCAGTACAGCCGCGGCGACGTGCTGCGCGTGCGGCTCGACATCGACGTGCAGGCCGATGCGACCTGGGTGGTGCTCAACGACCCGGTGCCGGGCGGGGCGACGATTCTGGGCAGCGGCCTCGGCCGCGACAGCGCCATCGACACCGCCAGCGAGCAGGAAGACGACCGCGGCTGGCTGGCCTACAAGGAGCGCAGCTTCGAGGCCTACCGCGCCTATTACCGCTACCTGCCGAAGGGCCGCTTCCAGGTCGAGTACACGGTGCGCCTCAACAACCCGGGCACCTTCGGCCTGCCGCAGACGCGCATGGAAGCCATGTACGCGCCCGAGATGTTCGGCGAGGCGCCCAACGCGCCGGTGGTGGTGAAGCCATGACCCACCGCGGGCCGCGGTGGGGGCGGTGCCCGCGGCAGGCGTGGCGCTGGGCGGCCCTGTGCGGCGCGCTGTGGGCCCTGCCCGTGCAGGCCCTGCCCCGCTTTGACGAGGTCAAGGCCGCCTACCGCGCCTCGGACACGGTGGTGGAAGACCGCCGTGGCGTGCCGCTGCAGGCCGTGCGCACCGACCCCACGCAGCTTCGCGGCGCGTGGGTGCCGTTGACCGAGGTGTCGCCGGCCTTGCGAACCGCCCTGCTGCTGTCCGAAGACCGGCGCTTCTACGAGCACGCCGGCGTCGACTGGCAGGCCGTGGGCGCGGCGGCCTGGGGCAACCTGTGGAACAGCCGCACGCGCGGCGCCTCCACCGTGACCATGCAGCTGGCCGGCCTGCTGGACGAAGATCTGGCCATGCCCGGTGGCGGCCGACAGTCGCGCTCGGGCGTGGCCAAGCTGGGCCAGGCGGCCACCGCGCTGCGGCTGGAGCGCCAGTGGCGCAAGGACCAGATCCTGGAGGCCTACCTGAACCTGGTGGGCTTTCGGGGCGAGGTGGTGGGCATCGGTGCGCTGTCGGCGCGGCTGTTCCAGAAATACCCCTCGGGCCTGAACCACGACGAGGCGGCCATCGTGGCCGCGCTGGTGCGCGCGCCGAATGCCCCGGCGCGACGGGTGGCCGACCGCGCCTGTGCGCTGCTGCGCGAGCAGAAGCTGGCGCCTAATTGCAGCGCGCTGGCCACCTACACCGCGCAGCGGCTGGCGTTGCGCCACAGCGAACGCCTGGACGCGGACGCGCAACTGGCCCCGCACCTGGCGCGGCGGGTGCTGGCGGGCATCGCCGGCCCCACGCCGCCCGCGCGCGTGAGGACCACGCTGGACGCCGGCTTGCAGCGCTTTGCCCGCGACACGCTGCGCCTGCGGCTGCGCGAGCTGCGCAACCGGCACGTCGAGGACGGCGCGGTGGTGGTGCTGGACAACGCCACGGGCGAGGTGCGCGCCTGGGTGGGGTCGAGCGGCGGCGGGCTGTCGCAGGCGGCCGAGGTGGATGGCGTGAGCGCCTTGCGCCAGGCCGGCTCCACGCTCAAGCCCTTTCTCTATGGCCAGGCGATCGAGCAACGCTGGCTGACCGCCGCCTCGGTGCTGGACGACTCGCCCGTGGGCCTCAACACCGGCGCGGGGCTCTACATCCCGCAGAACTACGACCACCGGCACAAGGGTCCGGTGTCGGTGCGCACGGCGCTGGGCTCGTCGCTGAACGTGCCGGCGGTGCGGGCGCTCGTGCTGGTCACGCCCGAGCGCTTCGCCCAGCGGCTGACGGCGCTCGGCCTGCCGCTGACGCACCGCGGCGACCACTATGGCTACAGCCTGGCGCTGGGCTCGGCCGAGGTCTCGCTCGTGTCCCTGACCAACGCCTACCGGGCGCTGGCGCAGGGGGGGCTGTACAGCCCGTGGCGCGCCGTCAGCGCTGCCGTGGGCGATGGGAAGCCGGTGTCCGCGCCCGTGGTGCGCGTGATGGACGCGGCCGCCGCCTACATCGTGGCCGACGTGCTCGCCGACCGGGAAGCGCGCGTGCCGACCTTCGGCCTGGCCAACGCGCTGACGGCGCGCTACTGGGCGGCCGCCAAGACGGGCACCAGCAAGGACATGCGCGACAACTGGTGCGTGGGCTTTTCGAAGCGCTTCACGGTGGGCGTGTGGGTCGGCAATGCCGATGGCGAGCCGATGTGGGGCGTGTCGGGCACCACGGGCGCCGCCCCCGTGTGGCGCGCGGTGATGGACGAGCTGCACCGGCGCCATCCCGATCCGCAGGCGCACCGAGCGCCCCCGCCCCCTGCCGGGCTGGTGCAGCAGGCCGTGCACTTCGAAGGCGGCCTGGAGGCGGCGCGCAACGAGTGGTTCGTGGCCGGCACCGAGCAGGCCGAGATCCGCCTGGCCAGCGCGCGGGGTGTGGCTCACACTCTGATCCAGTCGCCGGGCGATGGGACGATTTACGCGCTTGATCCGGACATCCCCCTGCACGCGCAGAAGCTGATGTTCAAGGGCGTGGACGGCCTGCCCGCGCGCTGGGCCTGGCGGCTCGATGGCCGCCGCCTGGGCCCGGCGGGCGACCGGGCCTGGCCGATGTGGCCCGGCAAGCACGTGCTCGAACTGGTGGACGAGCGGCAGGCCGTGCGCGCCACCGCCCGCTTCGAGGTGCGGGGTGCGCAAGTTCGCGCCCCTGCGCCCTCACCCGCCCGGCGCTGACCGCTCAGAGTTTCTGCAGCGCCTCGTTGGCTTCGGTGAGCCCCTTGCCGGCCGCCTGCTGCAGATAGCGCCGTGCGGCGCGCACATCGCGCCGCGTGTCCTCGCCCTTGGCCAGCTTGTTGCCCAGCATCAGCGCCGCATGGGCGTGGCCCTTGTCGGCCGCCTGCGTCAGCACGCGCAGGCCCTGCCGGGCGTCATGCAGCGGGCTCTGCTCGGCCAGCAGGATGCGCGCCTGCCAGTAGCGTGCTTCCACCAGCCCCTTGTCGGCGGCGCGGTCCAGGTCCTGCGCTGCGGCGCGGATGTCGTCGGGCAGCGCTTCCTGGTTGAGCAGCTGCACGGCCTTGGCGGCCTGCCACAGGCTGCTTTCACGGGCCTGCGGGGCGGCCTGCTCCAGCAGGCGGGCGGCGCCGGCCACGTCCTTCGTGGCCCCGCCCGCGCCCAGCAGCTTCTGCCACGCCAGGATGAGCTGGGCCTGCGTCTGCCCCGCCTGGGCCTGCTCTTCGAGCACGGCTTCGGCCGGGTAGGTGCGCAGGCGCAGGTCGGGCTCGAACTGCATCGGCCACTGCGCCAGCAGCATCTGCGCATCGGCGCGGGCCTGCTGCAGCGTGTGGTGCTGGCGCACGAAGGGCAGCATGCCCGTGCCGACCAGGGCCAGCCACACGGCCACCGGGGCGGCCACGCCCATGCCGATGCGCCAGCGCTTGACGCTGCCGTTGGCCTTGAGCTGTTCAAGGACGCGGCGACCGAAATCGCCGTCGAAATGGCGGGCGATGCGGCGACGCGTTGTCCACTCGAGTGCCAACCACGCGAGCGCGCCACCGCCCAGGCTCCAGAGCACGGGCTGCCAGACGCCCGGGGCGGGCCAGCCGGTGCCGTACAGCGCGCCGGCGGCCAGCGCGGTCAGCCCGCACAGGTAGACGGCTGGCTCGGTCAGCTCCGAGCCGTACAGCCGGGCCAGGGCGGTGCGCAACGCGGTGGTGGCCCGGGCCACGTAAGCCTGGTCGACCAGGCCCTTGAAATGGGTCTCGACGGCGGCGGCGGCATCCTCCGGGCTGGCCTTGGCATCGGCCACCCGCTCGGCGATCAGCATGTTGAGCTCGGAGCGCAGGAAGTCGGCCGTGGTGTCGAGCAGGTCGCTGCCACGGTGGCGCCGCCAGCGTGCCGAGCCGGCCACGCGGGCTTCGAGGGTGGCCAGGTCATCGGCCAGCATGTGGCCAGCGATGTTCTCGAAGCTGAACACGCGGGCCTCGGGCCCGAAGCCGTACAGCACGAAGTCGTCGTCGCTGGCGCGCAGGCTGGCGCGGCGCACGTCCAGGCGCAGGCGGTGCCGGGTTTCGAGGGCCTGGCCCTGCACGCTGTGCAGCACGTCCAGCAGGGCGCCCAGCTGAGGCATGTCTTCGCGCGGCACCTTGTGCTCGACCAGGGCGCGCAGCGTCTCGTCGGGCGTCACAACGGACAGGGTTTCGTCGTGCACCACCTCGGCGGTGATGGTGCCGCGCACGTGCTGGATGCCCGAGGCCAGGCAGCCAGGGCAGTCGATGCGGCCGGTGGCATGGCAGCGCGCACAGTCGATGTGGCCTTTGCCGAAGCAGCCGCTGCAGCTGATCTTGCCGTCGTAGCCGCAGTGGTAGCACGTGGTGCGCCCGCTGCTGGAGCACGCCGAGCAGCTGCGGTAGACCGTCTGGTAGCTCGTGACGTAGCTGTTGCTGCTGTGGTTCCAGGTCTGCTGGCTGACCTGTTCCGTCCACGATCCCCGGCCGCCGCAGCTGCTGCACGACAGGTGCTTGGTGCCGTGGCACGAATAGCAGTTGATCTTGCCGGCGCCAAAGCAGGCGTGGCAGTTGGTGTGACCCACGCCGGAGCAGGATGGGCACGAGACCTGGCAGGCGCCGCTGCACTGGTGGCAGGTGTGCTCGTAGCCGACGGTGCCTGGCGCACGCAGGAAGCCGGCTGAGCGAGGCATCAGCCGCCGGTAGCTGCCGACCTGCTCGTTGGCCCAGGCCTGCAGGGCCCGCGGGGCTTCCTCCTGGGCCCGTGCGAGTCGCTCGGACAGGTCCTGCCGGAAGCCGTACTCGCCGGGGTGCTTGTCGGTGCCGGCTGGCAGCCGCGCGGGGCCGGTGTGAACGCTTTCCGAGAAGCTCACGAACTGATCTACCGTGATCTCCACGGGCAGACCGTAGGTCTCCTCTGGCGCGGTCTGTGTCAGGTCCGCGGCGTCGAAGCGCGTGACGGGCTCGATGTGCGCAGCGACCACGCCCAGCACGAGGCCGGGCGGGTGGGCGGGATCGGCCGCCGGTGCGGTGGCCGGGGCTTCGGCGGTGGAGGTCTGTTCGCTCATGGCGCGGCCACCCCGTCGCAGAAGGCGGCCGGCTGGCCATCGATGATGGCGCCGCTGGGCAGCAGGCCCGTGGTGCGCCGTGCTTCGCGCAGGGCGCGGGCGTGTTCGGCGTCGGCGCCCAGGTGGTAGGTGAACACGGGGATGCCGAGGTCGCGGGCCAGGGGCAACAGGCGCGGATTGGCTGCCAGCGTGTTGATGTCGACGTGCACGCCGACGGGCTTGCCGATCTCCTGCTGCAGGCGGCGCAGCCAGGCGTCGTCGAGCACAGGCGGCTGAAGCCGGCTGGCGCTGTTGCGGGTGGCCGGATTCTGGCGGGCCAGCGCCTGGGGATCGAGCACGATCAGGCCCAGGTAGCCTGCCGGGTCGACCTGGCGGGCGCATTGCAGTTGCCGGCGCTCGATGGCGGTCAGGAACCAGTTGCCATCCGGCAGGCCGCGGTGCAATGTGGCCACCGCCTGCTGGGCGGCGTCGCAGCGGCTGTTGCTCTGCTTGAGTTCGACATTGAGTACCTTGTCCCGGTCGTCATCGCGCAGCTTGTCGAGCACTGCGCTCAGAAAGGGCGCGGGCTCGCGCGTGACGCGCCCTGCACGGTCCTTCAGCAGCACCTCCTTCCATGCGGCGCTGGACAGGTCCTGAACACGGCGGCCGCTCAGGGTCGTGGTGCGACCCACCTGCAGGTCGTGGTGCAGCACCCAATGGCCATCGGCCAGCTGCTGGATGTCGATCTCGGCGCCATCCCAGGGGCCATCGAAGGCCCGCACGATGGCGCTCTGGGCGTTCTCGGGCGCATCGGGGGTGCCCCGGTGGGCGTGCAACGCCATGCCTTGGCAGGTGGCCTGGGCCAGGACAGGTGCCAGCAGGGCGAGCGTCAGGCTCAGACGGCGAGCCAGCCTGCGGGGCTCAAGGGTTGGGAGGCACATAGCCATAGGTGATGCCGCCCAGCAGGCGGGTGCGAACGAGTTCATTGACGGGGTAGCCATAGCCCTGGCCCACCGCCACCACATGCAGGGCGTTGCCCAGAAGCCGGCCACGCACATTGAGACCGTCGGGCTGCGCGTAGCCGTCGCGCACCTGGTCGCGCATGTAGGCGTACAGGCGGCTTTCGGTGACAGGGTTGTCGATCCAGCTCAGGGTCAGCCAGACCAGGGCCAGCACGGCAATGGGCGTGGCCCATAGGAAGCGGGCGCGTGCCTGCCAAGCGGGCACGGCCGCCACCGTGAGCGAGAGCAGCAGGTAGCTCAGCTTGGCGAGGTGGCCCACGGCACCCAGCAACGAGAAGAACAGCGCCACCGGCGGCACGATGGCTGCACGCGCGGCGTCCAGCCCCCGGTCGGCCAGCGGGCGGCCGTCGGCAAAGTCTTCAACCGGCGCGTCGTAGCGGGTCAGTTCCTCGCGGGCGATCTTGTCCACCAGGGGCTGGAAGACCTCGCGCTGGAACGCGGCACCATCCCGGTAGCCGGGCTGCAGCACGATGCCGGCGGGCAGGTGCAGCTTGTCACGCAGCTCGGCCTGCACGCCGGGGTGGGCGAAGAAGGCGGGCCAGCCCAGGCCCGGCGGGATGCGCCGGCCCTTGACGGTCAGGCCCTGGGCGCCGGCGCGATCGGCCTTGCGGCGCACCTGCGTGGCCACGGCCTCGCGGAAGGTCGCCTCGTCGGCCAGGTCCCAGCTGGCCGGCACGGGCACACGCTGGCGCACCTTGCGCCGCACGGCATCCTGGGCCCCGCCCGGCACGGTCGAGGGTGTCCAGCCGCGCCGGCCCAGGTCGCGCAGGTAGTCGCCCCAGGCCTGATCCTGGCGGCGTGCCACTTCGTCGTCCATGTCGCCGGCGCCGGGCATGCGGGCATAACGTCGCCACTGGTCCTGCGTCTTGTTCACGGCCTCGACGTAGCGGCCGTAGTAGCCGGCCGGCCCGCCCAGCGACTGCTCGACCTGGCGGCGGATCAGCGTGAGCTTGGCGTCGTGGATCTTCTCGTCGAGCCGGTCGACCGAGGCCGCCATCACGGGAAACTGCGCCAGAAAGGCCTTGCCGGCCGGCTGCCCGAACAGACCGGCGTCGTCGGTGAGGCCATCGAGCTCGACGCGACCCTCCACCAGCGCGCGCTGGACCAGCACGATGTTGAGGCTGGCACGGCGAAACGACGGGCTGCTGGTCGCCACGAGCTGCTCGACCAGGGTCTGCAGCGAGCCATAGACCACGCCCCCCGACAGCGCACACCAGAAGGCGATGGCGATGAAGCTGGGCGTGCGCCGCCCCGAGCGCTGCCTGCGTCCGAGCAGCACCTGCAGCACCACGAGCGACACGGCCACGCCGGACAGGCTGCGGCCGAACACCTCGATGCGGTGGAGCTGGTCCGTGGTCGGCGCGCCCCCGACCACGTCCAGCAGGCGGGCGTTGAAGGCGAGCTCGAAGCAGAGGTAGAGCGCCGTCAGCAGCGCGATGAAGACGGTCTGTCCGCGGGTCATGTCAGTTGTCCAGCACGATGCGGACGGGCTTCTGTTCCTGTGCCGGGAAGTTCATCGCGCCGGCAGGCGCCGGGCCGGCCACGCGCGTGGGGTTGCTGCTGCCCCCCGAGCCCGCAGCGGCCGGCGTCCGCCGGGCCGGGGTGGTGCTGGCCGTTGCGGGCGCCGCGGTGTTGCGCGCCGTGCCGGAGGGTGCGGGCGCCGGGCCGGTCGCCGCGGCCCGCGTGCCGCTGGGCCGCTCGGTCGTGGGGGCACTGGGCAGGCCAGGTTGATGGCGTGCCGCGGTGCGCGGCAGGGGGCCCGCGGCGGCGGCGGGGGCGCCGGGGGGCGGGCCGGCGTAGTCCGCACGCAGCAGGCGTGCGTCCTGGTAGGTGAAGCGGATGGTCTTGTTCGGGTAGGCGAAGTCGAAGGTGGCCGCGTCGGCATAGGTGTTGACGACGGGCACGGTGTTGCAGTCCCCGAAGTCCCAGGCCAGCACCTCGGCGCCCTGCAACGAGATCAGGTGCGTCTTGAAATTGCAGTTGCGTTCGGCCTTGTCGAGCACGATGAGCGTGCGGCCGTTGACCAGGCTCACCGACTGCACCTTGACGGTGGTGGCCTTGTCCAGCGGGATCACGCGCAGGTACTTCTGCAACTTGATCGAGTACTGACCGTTGAGCACCCGCAACCGCGCTTCGCTGCCATCCGGCATGCGGAAGGCATCGACCGTCTGGCCGAATAGTTCGGCGTTGTCCACCTGAAACTGCAGGCGCCCCTGGCGATCGGGCTGGACGGCGCAGGCGGTCAGCAGCGTGGTGGCAGCCAGGAGCCAGGCGGCCCGCAAAGGGGGAATCGGAAACCGGCAGGTCATCTCGGGACGGGGCAGAAAGGTTTTGAAACACATGCTACAGGATGATGTGCCGGGCACCTTGCGTGACAGGCGTCACGCCGAACGTGTGGGAAACCGGGAGGAACCTGCCTGTTCCATCGATTGCGGCGCCGTCCCCGGCGGTATGCTGGCCGGATGTTCCACCTGGATGCAGACCGTCACCAGATCCGCGCCCTTGTTGTCGACAGCAACCCTTTGTCGCGCAGCATCCTGGTGTCGCAGCTGCGCGAGTACGGCATCCACAACATCCAGCAAGTGGGCCGTGCGCAGGACGCCCGCAAGCGCCTCGAGGTCAGTCCGTATGACCTCGTGGTGTGCGAGTACCACTTCGACCGCACGCAGTACACCGGCCGCGATCTGCTCGATGACCTGCGCCAGAAGGGCCTGTTGCCCCTGTCGACCACCTTCGTGATGGTGACGGGCGAGGCGAGTTACGGCTGTGTGGCCGAGGCCGCCGAGGCCGCGCTGGACGGCTACCTGCTCAAGCCCTACACCGCCAATGCGCTGATGGAGCGCATCGTGCTGGCCCGTCTGCGCAAGCGCGAGCTCAAGACCATCTTCGACGCCATCGAGGCCAACCGCATGGACGAGGCGGCCGAGCTGTGCCTGCAGCATTTCGAGGAGCGCAAGCCCTACTGGCTGTACACCGCACGCATCGGCGCCGAGATCTCCATCAGCCAGGGGCGCATCGAGATGGCGCAGCACCTGTACGAGGTCGTCACGAAGGAGCGGGCGCTGCCGTGGGCCCGGCTCGGCATCGCCCGCGTGCAGGGTGCGGAAGGTCACCTGCAGGAGGCCCGCACCACGCTCGAGAACCTGATTGCCGACCACAAGTCGTATGCCGACGCGTACGACGTGATGGGCAAGGTGCAGCTCAACCAGGGCGAGATGGACGGGGCCTACGAGACCTTTGCCATGGCGTGCGAGATCACGCCCTCGTCCATCGTGCGGCTGCAGAAGGCGGGGCTGATGGCCTTGTACACGGGGCGCAAGGCCCAGGCCGAGCGCCTGATGGAGCGGGTGGTGCGCATCGGGGCGGGCTCGAGGATGTTCGACCCGATCGCCATGGTGGTGCTGTCGTTCTGCAAGTACCTGGGTGACGACGACCGCACGCTGCAGCGCTGTGCCGACGACCTGACGCGGGCCCTGAGCAAGGACCCGCTGAACCTGCGGCTCAAGCGCTTTGCCGACACGGTGCAGGCCCTGATCCTGTGCCAGCGCAAGCGCACCTCCGACCTGGCGCCGCTGCTGGAGGAAATGGTGCGCGACCTGATGTCGCCTGCCGGCGATTTCGAGGCGGCCACCAACATGGTGACGCTGTTGGGCCTGATCGCCGAGCGGGTGTCGAACCGCGACTTCGCCGACCGCACCGTCAGCGCCATCGGGGCGCGTTTCTGTTCCTCGCGCGTGACGCTGGACGTGCTCAGCGGCGCGGCCGAGCTCGACACGCACAAGGAGTTGCTGCGTGCGGCCTACCAGGCCGTCAATGCGCGCGTGCAGGCGGCCATGGCCCTGAGCCTGGAAGGCAAGCAGGAGGCCGCGGTGCGCGCGCTGATCGCCGGAGCCAACGAGACGCGCAACCCGCGCTTTGTCGAAACCGCCGAGGGCGCGCTCAAGCGCCATGGTGCGCGCATCAAGGCCGCGGCCGAACTGGGCGAGGTGATCGAGGCGTTGAAGGTGGCCCTGCTGCCGGCGGCGTTCAAGGACCCGACCGCCGGGGGGCGCGAGCCCGGCAGCTTTCCCATCGTGGGTCGATCGGCCGTCACCGCGCCTGCATGAAGCCACATTGCCAACGCTGACGTCCGTCCTGGTGGCGAAGCGCTGGCGTAACCTGTGGTCATGCCCTGGCTTGTCAAACACCCCCGCTCCGTGCGCTCGCCTGCCGGCCTTGAATGGCGCATCTGGCGCCTTTTGCCCCGTGTGCTGCTGGTGGGCACAGCCGTGCTCCTGCTGGTGGCCGGGGTCGCGTGGTGGCTGGCCCCGCCGACCGACGCCAGTGGTGCGCACGACCCCGACACGCTGCGCCTGGTCTTCATCCTGATCGGCGGCATGGTGCTGCACTGGACCCTGGTGCTGACCGTGGCCATCGGCTGCGCCATCGTCATGCTGATGAAGGGCCCCACCTACGTGGCCGACCCCTATCCGCTGCCCGACAGCGACACACCGTATCCGGGGCTGCGTCGCAAGGACTAGCATCGCGGGCATGCGTGTGCCCGCCCCGCCCTCGTCGTCTTCCCCGCTGTTGCTGCTGGCCGGTCTGTACGCGGCTCAGGGGCTGCCCTACGGCTTCTTCACGCTGGCCCTGCCCGTGCTGATGCGCGAGGCCGGCTGGTCGCTGACCGCGCTGGGCTTTCTGCAGTTCCTGGCCGCGCCCTGGGTGCTCAAGCTGCTGTGGGCCCCCTGGGTGGACCACCACGGTGCGCGCCGCACCTGGCTGCTGTCGATGCAGCTGGCGTCCTGTGCGCTGGCGCTGGCCATGGCATGGCTGGGCTTTCACGAAGGCAGCGTGGCGCTGTTCGTCGCCGTGTTCGTCTTCAACCTCTTTGCCGCCACGCAGGACGTGGCCACCGACGGGCTGGCGGTGCGCTTGCTGAGCGCCAGCCAGCGCGGGGTGGCCAACGGCATCCAGGTCGGCGCCTACCGCTTCGGCATGGTGCTGGGCGGTGGGCTGCTGTTGTGGGTGTTTGCGCGCACGGGCTGGACGGTGACCTTTCTGGGCATGGCGGCCTTGCTGGCCCTGCTGACGCTGCCGGTGTGGCGCATGCGCGAGCCCGCTGCCATCGCGCCTGCGCCGCAGCCGGACGATCGCCCCCGCGGCCGGCAGCTTGCGTGGTTGTGGCTGAGCCGGGCGCTGCGCCCGGGCGTGCTGACGCTGGCCGGACTGATCTTCTGCTTTCGTTTTGGCGACCAGATGGGGGCCGGCCTCATCACGCCCTTTCTGCTGGACCAGGGGCTGGACAAGGCCGACCTGGCGCTGCTGAAAGGCACGGTCGGGTCGGGCACCAGCCTGCTCGGGGCCGCGCTGGGTGGGGCCTTGATGCTGCGGGTGGGCCGGCGCACGGCCCTGCTGGGCAGCGGCATGCTGCAGGCCGCCGTGTATGCGCTGTACGTGGCCGCCGCGCTGGGCGTGGGCGGGCTGCCGCTGCTGTGGGGCGCGACCATGCTGGAAGGCGTCATCGGCACGATGGTGACCGTGGCGCTGTTCTCGCTGATGATGGATGCGGCCGACCCGGCCCACGCCGGCACGGACTACACCCTGCTGGGCAGCGTGGGGGTGTCCCTGGCGGCCCTGGGCAGCGTGGCGGGCGGGCTGGTGGGTGACACGCTGGGCTATGCCTGGGCTTTTGGCGCTGGCGCGCTCGTGTCGCTGGCAGGCCTGCTGGCGCTGGTGCGCTGGCTGGACGCCCACCCCGTCAACGCGCGGGTGCGCGAAGCGTGGTGAGCGCGCTGTGCCTCAGCGGGCGGCGCCGAACACCTTCTGAAGCAGGGCGCTGCCGGTGCCGACCGGATCCTGACGGATCTTGCGTTCTTCCTCGCCGATGATGGTGTAGAGGCCGTCGAGCGTCTTGCCCGTCACATACCGGGCCACACTGGCTTCTTCCGGCTTGACCAGGCCCGCAGCCGAGGCCTTGCTGGCGATGCGGTCGTAGGCCTTGGTGGCGCCCACTTGCTCGGTGGTCTGGGTGACGACGGGCAGGAACTTCTCGCCCAGCGGGGCGCGGGTCTTGTCGGCAAAGAAGGTGGTGACGGCGTTGTCGCCGCCGGTCAGGATCTTCTTGGCGTCGCTGACGCTCATGGACTTGACCGCGCCGACCAGCAGGTCCTGCCCCGGCGGCACCGCGGCTTCGGCGGCCCGGTTCATCGAGGTCACGAGTTCGTCGACGCGTTTGCCCTGGCCCGTCATCTTCAGCAGGCGGGCGGCGTCTTCGAGGTAGCCCGGCAGCGGGATGCGCACCTTGGGGTTGTCGAGAAACCCGCCGCTGCGCCCCAGCAGGCCGACCGCCGCCAGCGCACCCTTTTCCAGCGCGGCCTTCACGCCGGCACTGGCGTCCTGGTTGCTGAGGTCGGCGAGCGACAGGGCCAGGGCCTGGCGGGTGGCGGCCAGCACGAGCAGGGCCACGGAAGACTGAGCGAGGAAGAGGCGGCGTGACATGAAGGCCACTGTAGCGCGGGCGCGCCCGGTTGGGGGCCTGTCGGCATGACCCGATTGCGGGGCCGCCCCTGGCCAACCGGCGATGCCCCGGCGTCAGCCCGGGCGCGAGGCGAGGACCGGCGTGGCGCCCGACAGCGCCGGCAGCAGGTGGCGCGGCAGCAGGTGAAAGGCCTCGGGCGGCAGGGGGCGGCTGTAGAAGAAGCCTTGCAGTTCGTCGCAACCCATCTCGCGCAGGATGGTGGCCTGGCCTTCGGTCTCGATGCCCTCGGCCACCAGGTGCAGCCGAAGTGCCTTGGCCATGGCCACGATGGCAGAGGCCATCGCCATGGCGCCGTCGTCCCGGCCCAGGTCCGTCACGAAGGCCCGGTCGATCTTCATCACGTCGATCGGCAGCTGGCGCAGGATGGCCATCGACGAGTAGCCTGTGCCGAAGTCGTCCAGTGCGATCGAGATGCCCCACTGGCGCAGCTCGGCGAGCTGGGCGCGTGCCGCGGCGGTGTCGCCCACCAGCAGGCTTTCGGTCACCTCCAGCTCGAGCGCCTGGGGCGGCACATGGTGGCGCGCCAGGGCATCGCGCACATGGGCGACCAGCGCGCCATCGGCCAGCTGTTGGGGCGAGACATTGACCGACACCCGGCCCAGCAGCAGGCCCTGGTTGCGCCAGGCCGCGATCTGGGCGCAGGCCGCATCCAGCACCCACAGGCCGATCTCGCCGATCAGCCCGCCGGTTTCGGCCACCTCGATGAAGTGGCCCGGATACAGCAGGCCGCGCACCGGGTGCTGCCAGCGGATCAAGGCTTCGGCCGAGTCGATCGCGCCGTCGGCCGGGCGCACGCGGGGCTGGTAGTGCAGCACGAACTCGTTGCGGGCCAGGGCCTGGCGCAGTTCGGCCAGCAGGCTGACGCGTTGGCGGGCGGCCAGGTCCAGCGCGCGCTGGAAGACCTGATGCCGGCCCCGCCCGTCGGCCTTGGCGGCGTACAGCGCGATGTCGGCGCAACGCAGCAGTTCGGCGGCCGTGCGGCCGTGCCCCGGGCTCAGGGCGATGCCCAGGCTGGCGCCCAGCACATGGGTGCTGGTGCCCAGCTCGTAGGGCGCCGAGATGCGGCCGAGTACCGCCTGGGCCACCGCGACGGCATCGTGCTCGTCGGCCTCGGGCAGCACGATGACGAACTCGTCTCCGCCCAGCCGGGACACGAACGTGCCCGGCGGCACCGCCTCGTGCAGGCGCTGGGCCACCAGGCGCAGGATCTGGTCGCCTGCCTGGTGACCACGGCTATCGTTGACGTCCTTGAAGTGATCCAGGTCCATGAACAGCACGGCCAGGCGGGCTGCGGCGCCTGGCGCGTCCAGCAGGCTCTGGAGCCGTTCGTGCAGACCGTCCCGGTTCGGCAGCCCGGTCAGGCTGTCGTGCACGGCGCGGTGCACCAGCTGCTGCTCACGGTCGTCGATGCGGGCGGCCATGTCGTTGAAGGCCCGGGCCAGCACGCCGATCTCGTCGGCGCGGTCCGTCTGCACCCGCGTGCCGCGGCGGCCTTCTGCCACCCGGCGTGCGCCGTCCGTCAGCTCGGCCAGCGGCCTGAGCGTGCGACGCAGCTGCCACAGGCACAGCAGCGCAATGCCCAGCAGCGTCGCAGCGGCCACCAGCCCCAACCACACGCTGAGCGGCTGACCCATCCAGCGCACTTCGGGCTGCGGGCTGCGTTGCTCGAACACCCAGTCGCCGGCGCCGAACTCGGCCCCGAGGAACAGCCGGCTCTCGGTGCGCAGCTGGGGAGCGTCGCTGTCCGTGCGCAGCGCGTCGCCACCGCCCAGCCGGGCCAGTTCCACGCCCCGGGCATCGCGCACCCGCCACAGGCCGTCGTGGCCGGCATCCAGCACCGGCGCCCACAGGTGGTCGGCGCGAAGCTCGCCGATCCAGCGGATCAGGCCGTCCCGGCTCACGGCCAGCAGCACCTGGGGGGCGTGGTCGGCACCGGTGGCCACGCGCAGGCGGACCTCGATGCGGTGGTCGCCGCGCGACTCGGGGATCGGCGGCCGGTTGTAGGGGCCGGCCTGGGCCGTTTCCCAGCGTCGGCCCAGGTCGACGGCCGGGTCGCTGGACCAGGCGGTGCGGCCCCGATCGTCCAGCCACGACAGCCGCTGGAAGACCCGCTCCAGCCCCGGAAGCCAGGCCGCAGCCAGGCCGTCACGGACGGGGTCGGCGGCCGGGGTGGCGGCCAGCAGCGTCTTGCCCGCCAGCAACCGGTCGAACACCTGCCGTGCCGTGCGTCGCGTGGTGTCGGCCCTGGCGCGTTCGTCCAGGGTCTGGGCCACCTCCCGCACCGCGATGTGCGAGATGCCGTCCGACAGCGCCAGGGGCAGCACGGCGGCCAGAAGGAAGAGGGCGAACAGGCGATGGGCCAGCCGCTGGCTCAACAGCGTGCGCAGAGACAGGGGCGTGGACCTTGCCATGGGCTCCGTCAGAAATCGGTGGCCACACCGACGAACTGACCGTCACGGCCCCGAAGCACGTCGTCCAGGCTGTCCTTCTGGGAGATCTGGCTCTTGGTGGCACCGTCCGGGCCCAGGCTGTAGAGGTCGAAGTCGCTGTTGATGGGGTTGAGATCCCGATCCTTGCGTGCGCCACCGCGGCCGTTCGCATCGACGTTGTAGTAGACGTAGGGGCGACCCCAGGGGTCGTTGCGGGCGGCCCCGATGGCGGCCAGGCTGTCCGGAAAGGCGCGGTGATCGTCCCAGTGGCGCTGGATCTGGACGGACAGGGTGGCGATGTCCTGCACGGCGGTGCGGGCGCGCAGACGGTCCTGATGGCTGTTGTAGGCGGGCAGGGCGATGGCAGCCAGCACGCCCAGGAGCGCGACGACGAGCAGGACCTCGATCAACGTGAACCCGCGGGGGGCACGAGCCGGGCGCCGGGCTGAGACCAGGGAAGGGAACATGGGATGTCGGAGATGTCGGAACAGGCGCCTGATGGGATATCGGACACCGCGGGGGGTACTTGAGCCCATGGGGGCAAGCCGCACGGCGCAGACAGCAAAGCAGTATGCTGCCCTCCGCATCCCGCCAACCGCATGGAGACAAGACGTGTTTCAAGGCATCCTGATCCGCAAGGACGAACAAGGCTACCGCGCTGCCCTCGAGTCCATCGACGACGCCCAACTGCCCGATGGGGACGTCACGGTGCGTGTGGCCGCATCGACGTTGAACTACAAGGACGGGCTCGCCATCACCGGCAAATCCCCTGTGGTGCGCCAGTTTCCGCTGGTGCCGGGCATCGACCTGGCGGGCACCGTCGAGACCAGCACGCACGCCGACTGGAAGCCCGGCGATCAGGTGGTGCTCAATGGCTGGGGCGTGGGCGAAACCCACTGGGGTGGCCTGGCCGAGAAGGCCCGGTTGAAGGGCGACTGGCTGGTGCCGCTGCCATCGGCCTTCTCCCCTGAACAGGCGATGGCCATTGGCACAGCGGGCTATACGGCCATGCTGTGCGTGCTGGCGCTGGAGCGCCACGGCGTGACGCCGGACCGCGGCGAGATCGTCGTGACCGGGGCCGCGGGCGGTGTGGGCAGCGTGGCCGTGGCCCTGCTGGCCAGGCTCGGCTACACCGTGGTGGCCGTGACCGGCCGTCCGCAGGAGGCCGACTACCTCAGGACCCTGGGCGCAGCCGAGATCCTCGAGCGCAGCGCGTTCAGCAACCCGGGAAAGCCGCTGGCCAAAGAGCGCTGGGCCGGGGCGGTGGACACCGTGGGCAGCCACACGCTGGCCAATGTGTGTGCCAGCACGAAGTACGGTGGCGTGGTCACCGCCTGCGGTCTGGCCGGCGGCATGGACTTCCCCGCCACGGTGGCGCCCTTCATCCTGCGCGGCGTGACGCTGGCGGGCATCGACAGCGTGATGGCCCCGCGCGAGAAGCGCCTGGAAGCCTGGGCGCGCCTTGGCCGTGATCTCGACCCGGGCAAGCTGGCGCTGATCACCGAGACCATTTCGCTGGCCGACGCCATCCCCACAGCGCAGAAGCTGCTGGACGGCCAGGTGCGCGGCCGTGTCGTCGTGAAGATCGCCTGAATGCACGGCCCTCAAGCGATGTGCCATTGACCTAGGGAGTGTCGGTGGGATGTGCTTTGTCTATGCTGAATCCTGAAGTATGCGAGCCGGCGAACGGGGGGGGTGGTCACTGAGGGCACTCCCTGCGGAGCCGCGCATGGTTGAGCGTGCATTGATGAGGGGAGAGCTCATGAAAGCTGTGATCTGGAGGGTGGCTACGGGAGCCGTGCTGGCTGTGGTGGCTGCGGCTGCAACAGCAGCGGACCCCATAGACGTTGTGATTCCAGCGCCCGTTGACGGGGTCGTGACTGAGTACACACTGTTCGATTTCGCGGCGGTCTCGATCTGGCGGACCAACGCGCAAAAGCAGGATGTGCAGCCGGCCCTGGTGGAAGGCCAGGTGATCACCAAGATCGGCGGCGGCGGCGATTACATTGTTCGCCTCCCCGGTCTGCCTCCCGCCGAGCGCTACATTCGAGACAATGTGACAGTCCGAGTCGCCGCCGACCCGACCCTTCCCGACATTCATCAGATCATCCAGAAGGTGTCGGGCGGATACACACCAGCGGGCACTGGCAATCGGGCGGCGCCTACTCCTGATGAGGTCGTGGCGGGAGAGGTGAGCGACCTGTCCATAGAGGCCACAGTGTTCGACCCGGTAGGGGGGCGCTACCGACTCGTGGATGTCTTCGGCACGATCGCCCAGACTTTGGGGCCCCGCGCCCAGGTGAACATACCGGACCTTTTCGCCGACACGAATCTGGATGGCGAACTTGGGCCTGGTGACCGGCTTTACAGCTTGGTTGATCTGCGCTGGTATCTGTCTGCCCTGCCTACCTTCACTCTGGGCGACACCTTCACCATCGTGGATGGAAGGGTCGAGGAGCTCCCTGGCATGCTATTCAGCAGCATGCCATTTCTTTTTGACGAGGTGCGGGGCTTCTACAGTGATGGCCTGCTGGGTCAGTCGTCCATGTCGCGCGGCGCAGGGGGCGTCGTGGCGGCGGTTCTTGCCCAGCACGGATTGACTCCGCAGGTGCCCGAGCCTTCAGCCGTGATTCTGGCTCTGACCGGCTTGGGTGTGCTGGCACGCCGGCATCGCTGGAGCTCGGGTGACTCAATGGAGCGCTAAGCTGCGGTCCCATGGACCTGACGCACCTGCAGGCTCAGTTGCGCGCGTTTGCCGACGCGCGCGGCTGGCAGCCGTTTCACACCCCCAAGAACCTGTCGACCGCGCTGATGGTCGAGGCGGCCGAGCTGGCCGAGATCTTCCAGTGGATGACACCGGAAGAATCGGCCCACGCGGCCGACGACCCGGCCACGCGCCAGCACATCGGCGAGGAGATGGCTGACGTGATGCTCTACCTCGTGCAGATCGCGATGCAGACCGGCATCGACCTGGAGGCGGCCGTGCAGGACAAGCTGGTGAAGAATGCGGTCAAGTACCCCGCGCCCACCTGAGCGCGCCCTGACTTGACCCGGGGGTGCTGGCTTTCCCGGTTGAAGCGGCTGCGTCGCCGGCGCACAGTGGGCGCATGACCCTTGCTGCGCCCCCCACTGCCACCTTCCACCACATGCGCGACGGCACGCCCGAAGACTGGGCCGTGATCGCGCGCGAGTTCGGCGCCTACGCCCGCGAGCTGCCCGGCCGCGTGCTGACGCACCTGAAGCTGCTCGATGGCGACTTCGGCGGCTTCCCGGTTGACCGGCTCACGCACTGCCTGCAGACGGCCACGCTGGCCCACCGCGATGGGCAGGACGAGGAGTACGTGGTGTGCGCGCTGCTGCACGACATCGGCGACACGCTGGGCAGCTACAACCATGCGGACGTGGCGGCCGTCATCCTGCAGCCCTTCGTGAGCGAGGAAAACCACTGGATGGTGGCCCACCACGGCATCTTCCAGGGCTACTACTTTTTCCACCACCTGGGCATGGACCGCAATCTGCGCGAGCGCTTCAAGGACCAGACCGAGCTCTACCGCCGCACCGCGCATTTCTGCGAGCGCTACGACGCGGCGGCCTTCGACCCCGAGGCCGAGACGCTGCCCCTCGAGTTCTTCGAGCCCATGGTGCGGCGCGTGTTCGCGGCGCCGAAGCGCAGCCTGTATCAGCGCGCACTCGAAAGCTGAGCCTGCCCGCGCCTCGTCCTGAGGCGGGTGGAAGCTCGGCAGGCATCCGGTTTGCCGGACGACGGGATCCTGAACCCTTCAGAGGAGCCGTCATGTCCCTGTCCCCTCTCACGCGTGGATCCGTGCGCGGATCCGTCCCGGTCGCCCGCCTGCACGATGCGGCAGCCGCCCTTCAGCCGGCGGCGCGGTCGGTACGCCGTGCGGCTGCGCGGCCGTCCACCTGGGCTGTGGCGCTGGGGGCCATGGCCGCCCTGGGAGCCAGCGCCTGGTACGTGAACCGCCAGCGCACGCGGGTGGAAGCCGAGAACCCGCCGACCGGGCACTTCGTCGAAGTGGACGGTGTGCGCCTGCACTACACCCGGCATGGCGACCCGGCTGCGCCGCCGCTGGTGCTGCTGCACGGCATGGGCATGATGGGTCAGGAGATGGAGATGAGCGGGCTGGTGGAGCGCGCCGCTCGGCAGTATCACGTGTTCGTGTTCGACCGCCCGGGCTACGGGCACAGCACCCGCCCGTCCGGCCGCCTTTACACACCCGATGAGCAGGCCCGGCTGTTCTTGCAGGCGCTGACCTTGCTGGGCGTGCACCGTCCCGTGGTGCTCGCCCATTCCTGGGCCACGCTGGTGGCGGTGGCCATGGCGGAGCAGGCGCCGAGCGAGCTCAAGGGCCTGGTGCTGGTGGGCGGCTACTACACGCCCGCGCCACGCTTCGACGTGCTGATCAACAGCTTGCCGGCCCTGCCCTTGCTGGGGCCGCTGATGGCGAACACCTTGTCGCCGCTGTTGTCGCGGGCGATCTGGGGGCCGACGATGTGGCGCGTGTTCTCACCCGGCGACAGCGCGGTGCGTCGGGATTTCAACGCGCGCTACCCGAAGTGGATGACGTTGCGCCCGCTGTCGATCCAGACCGCGGCAGCCGAGGCCGCGATGCTGATCCCGTCGTCTGTCGTGCAGCGTGCGCGGCACAGCCGCCTTCAAGTGCCCGTGGTGCTGGTGGCGGGGGAACACGACCGGCTCATCACCTCCGGCTGGCATTCAAAGCGCGTGCAGGACCGCCTGCCGCAGTCCCGGCTGCACATCGTGCCGGGGGCCGGCCACATGGTGCATCACACCGATCCCGATGCCGTGTTCGACGCCGTGCGCGAGGTGTCGTCGCTGGTCACGCCCGACACGCCGGTGGACCTGGCCGCGCCCGCCCGTGTGGCCCCCGAAGACATCGGCTTGCAGCCGGCCGCCTGAGCGGAGGTGCGATGATCGCGGCATGAGCATCGTCGTCTACTGGTTGAGCGAGCAAGGCCCGGGCGTGCAGGGCTTTGCGGATGGGGAACTGTCCGAGGCGCTGGCCTTTGCCGAAGCGCAGCGCAAGGCGCGCAGTGCCGAGGGCCAGCCCCTGCACCGCCACGTGGTCATCAGCACCGAGCTGGGCGACCACGTCGGCCTCGCGGGCGTCAGCGACGAACGCCCGGCCGACTACAGCTGGACCAAATCGCACCGGGGCGGCCCGCCCGACAAGGGCAATCCGCCGAAGACCCTGGCTTGATCGCCGGGCGTCAGCGCACCGTCACATCCACCACGGGCGCCTGCGTCCACGCCACCAGGTCGGCCAGCGTCAGCTTGAAGACCGCGTTGGGGTGGCCGGCCGCCGCCCAGATCACATCGAAGCGGCCCAGCTCTTCATCGAGCAGCACCACCGGCGGTTCGACATGCCCCAGCGGCGACACCCCACCGATCGTGAAGCCCGTGCGCGCCTTCACGAACTCGGCATTCGCGCGGCCCAGCGACTGGCCCGCACCGCACACCAGCGCCTGCACCTTGTGCTCGTCGACCCGGCGGTCGCCGCTGGTCACGACCAGCACGGCGCGGTCATCAGGCTTGAGGCGAAAGATGATGCTCTTGGCGATCTGACCCAGCGACACGCCCAGCGCATCGGCCGCCTGCTGCGCGGTGTGCGCGGCGTCGTCGAGCGCGATCGGCAGATGGGGGTGGCCCAGGGTTTCAAGCAGCGTGCACACGCGGCGCACGCTGTCGGACAGGGGTTTGACTTCGGCTCCACACATGCGGGGGATTATCGCTGCCAGCACTTCGGCTAGGATGGCTGCGGGCTGCGCCACATTGCGCGGTCACGTCGCTCGGACGGTTCCGGGCGCTCACGTGAAAGACCACACCATGTCCTCTCTGACGGGCAAGCGCCGCTTTGCGCGCATCGACCGCCTTCCCCCCTACGTCTTCAACATCACGGCCGAACTCAAGCTGGCCGCCCGCCGCCGCGGGGAAGACATCATCGACATGAGCATGGGCAACCCCGACGGGGCCACGCCAATGCACATCGTCGCCAAGCTCACCGAAGTGGCCCAGCGGCCCGACACCCACGGCTACTCGGCCTCGAAGGGCATCCCGCGTCTGCGCCGCGCGATCTCGCACTGGTACAAGGACCGCTACGACGTCGACATCGATGCCGACAAGGAGGCCATCGTCACCATCGGCTCGAAAGAAGGCCTGGCGCACCTGATGCTGGCGACGCTGGACCGCGGCGACACCGTGCTCGTGCCCGACCCGTCGTACCCCATTCACATCTATGGCGCCGTGATCGCCGGGGCCGACATCCGCTCGGTGCCGCTGGTGCCGGGCGTGGACTTCTTTGCCGAACTGGAAAAGGCCATCCGCGGCAGCTACCCCAAGCCGAAGATGATGATCCTCGGCTTCCCATCCAATCCGACGGCGCAGTGCGTGGAGCTGGATTTCTTCGAGCGCGTGGTGGCGCTGGCGAAGAAGCACGACATCTTCGTCGTGCACGACCTGGCCTATGCCGACATCGTCTACGACGGCTGGACGGCCCCGTCGATCATGCAGGTGCCCGGCGCCAAGGACATCGCGGTCGAGTTCTTCACGCTCAGCAAGAGCTACAACATGGCGGGCTGGCGCATCGGCTTCATGGTCGGCAACCCGGATCTGGTGGCCGCACTGGCTCGCATCAAGAGCTACCACGACTACGGCACCTTCACGCCGCTGCAGGTGGCTGCCATTGCCGCGCTGGAAGGCGATCAGCAGTGCGTGAAGGACATCGCCGCGCAGTACCAGAAGCGCCGCGACGTGCTGGTCAAGGGGCTGCACGAGGCGGGCTGGATGGTCGACAAGCCGAAGGCTTCGATGTACATCTGGGCGAAGATCCCCGAGGCCTACCAGCACCTGGGCTCGATCGAGTTCGCGCGCCAGATGCTGGAGAAGGCCAAGGTGTGCGTGTCACCCGGCATCGGCTTCGGTGACCACGGCGACGACCATGTGCGGTTTGCGCTGATCGAAAACGAATCGCGCATCCGCCAGGCCATCCGTGGCATCAAGACGATGTTCAAGGCCGACGGGGTGACGCCGGCCTGACCTCGCGCCAGGCCGGCGTGTGCGGGCTCAGAGGCCCGCGTTCTTCAGCCGGTTGGCGTGCTGACGGAACACCTCGACCGGGTTGGTCTCGAACAGGCTGACCAGGCCCAGCACCTGGTTGACCTCGTCGAGGTGGTTCATGCGGTAGTCGGTGCGGATGACCTTGCCCAGGTTCATCGAGCACGCGGCCACCAGGCCGTCGTTCGGTTCGCCCTTGAAGAGCAGGCCCGTGGCGGCCAACAGCGGGTCGCTGATGTCGAGCGGGTTGGTGAGCGTGCGGTTGCCGCCCCACGAGTAGTAGCGGACGCCCTTGACCACGTGCTCGCCGTCGCCGCAGCCGCTGGTGGGCACACCGGCGGGGAAGCGCTGGTTGAACTTCGCGCTGCCGGCGGTGCTGAGCGACACCAGTGCGGCGCCCGAATCACGCGGCAGCGCAGGCTGGCCGGCAAGCTTTTCGATCAGGGCGACCAGCGTGCTGTCCACTGCACCGGCCAGGGTCCCGTTCAAGGGCGAGCCGTCCGGGGCGATCTTGAGCAGCGCATCGGCCACGGCCGAGCCGCGGTTCACGCCGCCGATGCTGGTGACGGACGCGACGATCTCCGGAGCGACCCCCGCCACGTAGCGCGTGGTCGGGCCGCCGTGGCTGTGGCCGATCAGGTTGACCTTCTTCGCACCCGAGATCGCGAGGATCTCGCGCACCTGCGTCAGCAGCTGCTCGCCGCGCACCTCGGTCGAGTTGGCGGCCGACACCTTGGCCACGTAGACCTGGGCACCGCCCGCACGCAGGGCCTGCGGGATCTTGTACCAATAGTCGAGCGAGCCGGCCAGCGAGTCGAAGCCGAACAGGCCATGCACCAGCACGACCGGGTAACGCGTCTGCGTGTAGGTGCCCGTCTGCGCCTGGGCGGGCGCCATGGCGGTCAGGGTGCCGGTGGCGATGGTCAGGGCGGCCACCACGCGGGTCAGGGTGCGCTTCATCATCAGGGTTGTCTCCTCTTCGGGGTCAGGGCTCGTAGGCAGCCAGGCGGAGCTGTTCCGTCTCGCTGAACTGCGCGGCCTTGTGGGCGGCCGCTTCTTGGGGATCGTGTTGCAGCAGGTGGCGGTAGCGCTGCACGCGGGCCTGCCAGGCGGCTTCGGCGTCATCGAGTGCGGCCAGGCGGGCCGCGGCTTCCGGGCCGACCAGGCGGGTGCGGATGGCCTGCACCTCGGCGGCATCGGCACCGCGGGCGCGGGCGGCCTCCACGGCCTCGCGCACCGTCTGGTGCAGCAGCGGGGCGGCTTCCGTCTCGCGCTGGGCTGGCGTCAGGCGGGCCTGCAGGTCCGTGAGTCGACGGCTGCGCTCGCCGGCGCTCAGCGTGCTGTCCTGCTGGATGCGCAGACGAGCCAGCGCCAGGTCGTCGTCGGCATCGTCCTGGGCAAACAAGGCCTGCACCTGGGCGGGGGTGAAGTGGCGGGCCCGCACGGCGCGCACGGCCTGCACCTGACGGCTCAGGCTCTCGGCCTCGAGCGAGCCACTCGGCAGCGCGGGCAGGCGGGCCAGTTCGGCCTTGAAGGCCACATAGGCCTTCCACAGGCTCATGGCCTGAGCCTGCGCCTCGGCGTTCAGTTCGCCGGCCAGGTCCCTGCGCACGTCGGCGTCGATGGCTTCGAGCGGCCGTTCGCCATACGTGGTCAGCCAGTAATCGAAGCGGCGCAGCAGCTCGGGGCTCAGCCTCAGTTGGCCGCCACCTGCGTGCACCTGGCCATCGGGCTCGGTGCCCGCGAGGCTGGGGGCCAGCCAGGGCGTCTCGGCCGCACCGGGGCTGGCGTGGCCGGCCGTGTCGTCAGGCCGTGCGGCGTGCCATGCCAGCATCGCGGCGCCACTCAGCACCACGGTGGCCCAGAGCCACGGCAGGCGGTGTCGACGAGCGGGTGTCAGGTGCACGGCGGGATGGACGGAGGGCATGCGGGTGTGGGCGTGGTACGGTGCGTCACCGGCTATTCAGCCCCAGGCGGGCGCCCCCGCACATCAGGCAAAGTCCCTGGATCCGGGGCGCTTGGCACCAGGTTTTGGTGCATGCTGGCGTGATCGGCAGAAAAAAGACGAGGTGGGTTGAATGAAGATCGATAAGGTGGCGCTGGTGGGACGGCATGTGCGGCTGGAGCCGCTGGTGGCCTCTCACCTGCCCGGTCTTGCGCTGGCGATCGAAGACGGGCGTTTGTGGGAACTGCCCTTCACCTTTGTGCCGCCCCCGGCGGAGGTGGCGGGCCTGCTGGCAAACGCCGAGGCGGCGTTCGCCGCAGGGCGCGAACTGGCCTTTGCCACGGTGGACGCGGCCACAGGCCGTGTGGTGGGCAGCACGCGCTTTCGCAACATCGAGGCGGCCCACCGCCGCGTCGAGATCGGCTTCACGTTCCTGGCCGCGTCGGCCCAGCGCACGGCGATCAACACCGAGGCAAAGTGCCTGATGCTGACCCACGCCTTCGAGGTGTGGGGCTGCAACCGGGTCGAACTCCTGACCGACGAGCGCAACACGCGGTCGCGTCAGGCCATCGCGCGGCTGGGCGCGGTTCAGGAAGGGCTGCTGCGCAGCCACATGGTCATGCGCGACGGCTTTGTGCGCAACTCGGTGATCTTCAGCATCACCGCCGCCGAGTGGCCGCAGGTCAAGGCCGGCCTGGAAGCGAAGATGGCACTCAGGTCATGAGCCCGGGCAGCAGGCGCACGACCAGCCCGGCTGCCGCCGACACCAGCACCACCTTGATCACGCTGGTCTGAAAGCGGATCAACGCCACGGCCGCCAGCACCCCGATGACCGCGGCGGGCCATTCGAACGGGCCCGACCAGCCTGCCGGCCACAGCACGTGCCACCCAAAGAACAGCGCCAGGTTCACGATGACGCCGACGACCGCGGCGGTGATGCCGGTCAGCGGCGCGGTGAAGGCGAGCTTGCCGTGCGTGGACTCGATGAAGGGCGCGCCGAGGAAGATGAAGCAGAACGACGGCAGGAAGGTGAACAGCGTGACCACGCAGGCGGCCGCGATGCCGGCCAGCGGCAGGGCGTCGGGGCCGAACAGGGCGTGGGTCCAGCCGCCGACGAAGCCGACGTAGGACACCACCATGATGAGCGGCCCCGGCGTGGTCTCGCCCAACGCCAGGCCATCGATCATCTGCCCGGCGGTGAGCCATTGGAAGTGGTCGACCGCACCCTGATAGACGTAAGGCAGCACCGCATACGCACCGCCGAAGGTCAGCAGCGCTGCCTTGGTGAAGAACCAGGCCATCTGCGTGAGCACGGCCTGCCAGCCGAGCAGCAGCGTCAGCGCGCCCATGCCGAGGGCCCACAGGCCGAGGCCTGCCGCCAGCACCCGCGCAAAGCGCGCCCAGGTGAAGCGGGCATGGCTCGGCACGGGCGTCGTGTCGTCGATGACGGCCGGTGCGTGAGGCCCACCGGCCTGTCCGTGGCCCGCGCTGGCGGTGAAGGCGGCGGGGGCCACCCGCCCGCCCAGGTGGCCGATCAGGCCAGCCGCGATCACGATCAGGGGGAAAGGCAGGCCGGCGGCGAAGATGGCGACGAAGGCCGCGGCCGCGATGCCCCACAACCAGGCGTTGCGCAGGGTGCGTTTGCCGATGCGCACCGCGGCCGAGACCACGATGGCGGTGACGGCCGGCTTGATGCCGTACAGGGCTGCGGCCACCGCCGGCACATGCCCCCACGCCAGGTAGACCCACGACAGCGCGATCAGGATCAGCAAGGACGGCAGCACGAAGAGCCCGCCTGCGACGAGGCCGCCCCAGGTGCGGTGCATCAGCCAGCCGATGTAGGTTGCGAGCTGCTGGGCCTCGGGGCCGGGCAGCACCATGCAGTAGTTCAGTGCATGCAGAAAGCGCCGCTCGGAGATCCAGCGCCGGCGCTCCACCAGGTCGTCGTGCATCAGCGCGATCTGGCCCGCCGGGCCACCGAAGCTCAGAAATCCCAGCCGCAGCCAGTAGGCCACGGCTTCGCGGAAGGTGGGTGGAGCGGGTGGTGTGGCGGGCGGCATGGGCGTCATACGCCGCCATTGTCGTCCCGCCGTGTGTCAGGGCGCATCACGGCATCAGGGGGGCGGCCATGGCATGGGCCTCGACGCGCCGGAATGCCGCTGCCTGGTGGTCGAAGTCCCAGCGCTCGATGACGGCGTCGGTGGCCGAGCCCTGCCCCAGGCGGATCAGGTTGACGGAGTTGGGCGCGTGGCCGCGCACCCGGCGGGACACCGCGGTGCCTGCCTGGACGTTCCACACAGGTGCGGCAAAAGGCGCTGCGCCAGCGCGCGCGATCGGATGGATGGACGGCAGGTGGATGTGGCCGCTGAGCACCACCTGCATGCCCGCCTCGGCCCAGCAGGACAGGGCGCGGGCATGGCCGCGCAGGAGGTTGCGTCGGTCCTGCGGCTGGGTCACCCACAGGGGCTGGTGCACCACGACCACCCGGAGTTGGCCGGGCGTGCCGCGGCGCAGGCGGGCGGCCACGCGCTCCACCTGGGCGGCCGACACCTCACCGTGCTTGTGCCGCCATGCCCGTGTGGTGTTGACGCCGAGCACCAGCAGGTCGGGCAGGGACAGGCAGACATCGTCCGGGGGGCCGAACGCCCGGTGGTAGCGGCGGTAGGGATCGAGCAGGCGCGCCGGCAGGTTGAACAGCGGGATGTCGTGGTTGCCCGGGACGCAGACCGTGTGGCGCGGACGCAGGCGGGCATGGAAGCGCCGTGCGGCGTCGAACTCGGCCCCGCGGGCACGCTGGGTGATGTCGCCCGACCAGACGAGCACCTCGGGTTGCTCTTGCGCCCACAAGGCGGCCAGGGCCTCGAGTGCTGCGGGGCACTCGGTCCCGAAGTGGGTGTCGGACATCTGCAGCAGCACCGGCATGCCGCCCTCATGCCGGCACGAGCAACTGCAGCCGCTGCGGCGCCACCGTGAAGCGCAGCGGGGTCTGCATGAAGGTGGTTTCGCCGTCCGTGGCGACCTTGAGTCGCCGTGGCTTGCGGGGCAGGCGCGGGCTGAGGGTCAGGGTGTGAAACGGCAGGCAGGTCACGGCTTCCGCTTCGGCAAGCCGGCCGGCTGCACCGCGCAGCAGCAGACCGAGCATCTGCATGCGGCTCATGGGGGCCGTCATGATGGCCATCAGCTGGTCCTCACCGGGCTGTGCGGCTGCATCCAGCCCCAGTTGCTGGAGCTGCAGCGCGTTGTTGCCGACAAACAGGGTGGGGGTGACGACGGTCGTGGCCTGGCCATCCACCTCGAGCTGGATCACCCAGTTGCGATGCGGGCGCAGCACGGTCAGCAGGCCGGCCAGCATGGCGACCGGGCGGCTGCGCCCGAGCCGGCCCTTGATCTCCTCCCGGTCATCGAGCGCCCGCGCGTACAGTCCCATGCTGGCATTGACCAGGAAGGGCCGGCCGTTCACCAGGCCGACGCGCACCGGCTGGATGCGGGCATTCAACAGCCCTTGCAGGGCGGCTTCGGTGTCGGTCGGAATGCCGTGAGCGCGGGCCACATAGTTGAACGTGCCTTGTGGCAACACCCCGAACGGCAGACCGGTGGGCAGCACCAGTGCGGCCAGCGCGTTGACCGTGCCGTCCCCGCCGGCCGCCACCACGGCGCCGCCGCTGGCGCGTGCCGCATCGACGGCGCGCCGGCCGGCGCGCGCCAACTCGCGCGGGTGGCGCAGGGCGTGCAGTTCGTAGCGGCGGCCTGCCGCGTCCAGCACCTGGCGCAGCGTGGCCATGCAGTCCGCGCTGTCCGGGCGGCCCGAGCCCGGGTTCAGCACGATGTGCAGCGGGGCGTCGGACAGGAGGGCGGCACCGTCATCCGGCTGGGGCCACCCGCTGCCAGGAGCCCCACCCGACCCGAGCGGCTCGGCCGGCGTGCACGCCGGCGCCTGCGCCATTCGAGGCAGATCGGCGCGCAGCAGGGGAGGCGGTGTGACGGGCATCGGGGTTCCTGGGTGCACCCCCGGGCGGCAAACGGCATGCCCGCAGGCCGTCCTATGATGCCGATCCTGGAGAGCCCCCATGTCGACCACGGTTGCCCATCACGAAGTGGAGTTCATCGCCATCCGGGCGCAAGGCCCGGGCGGGCAGAACGTGAACAAGGTGTCGAACGCCGTGCACCTTCGCTTCGACGTGATGGCTTCCTCCCTGCCCGAGGCCATCAAGGCCCGGCTGCTGGCGCTGGGCGACCAGCGCATCAGCAAGGACGGGGTCATCGTGATCAAGGCGCAATCGGCCCGCAGCCTGGCCCAGAACAAGGCCGAAGCGCTGGCGCGCCTGGAAGCGATGGTGGCCGAAGCGAGCGTGGTGCAGAAGGCGCGCCGGGCCACGCGGCCTACGCTGGGCTCGAAGCAGCGCCGCCTGAAGGGCAAGGCGGTGCGCGCCGAGGTCAAGGCCGGGCGCGGTAAGCTCACGTGGTGAGGCCGCGGCCCCCGGGCATGCCGTCCGATCTCCCGTTGTGACGCAGACCGTTCCCATGGACCCCTCCGATCCGGACCCCACCCCGCCAGCGCCCGACCTTGCCGCGGCCCTGGACCATGCCGCCGAGTTGCTCGCCCAGGCCGACGCCCTGATCGTGGCGGCCGGTGCCGGCATGGGCATCGATTCAGGCCTGCCGGACTTCCGCGGCAACGAAGGCTTCTGGAAGGCCTACCCGGCGCTGGGCCGGGCCCGCATCGATTTCTACGGCGCCGCTTCGCCGGACACCTTTCATCGCCGCCCGGGGCTGGCCTGGGGCTTTTACGGCCATCGGCTGGCGTTGTACCGCGCCACCGCGCCGCATGCCGGCTTCGGCATCCTGAAACGCTGGGGCGAGGGCATGCTGCAGGGCGTGCGGGTGTTCACCAGCAATGTCGATGGCCAGTTTCAGAAGGCGGGGTTCGACGCGGAGGCCGTGCACGAGTGCCACGGCTCCATCCACCATCTGCAGTGCCTGGGCCCGTGCAGCGACGCCATCTGGCCGGCCGATGCCTTTGTGCCCGATGTGGACGACGACGCCTGCCTGCTGCGCAACGCGCCGCCCACCTGCCCGCGATGCGGTGGGTTGGCGCGCCCGAACATCCTGATGTTCGGGGATGGTGGCTGGGTGGATGACCGGGAGTCGGCCCAGTCCGATCGACTGCGACGTTGGCTGGCACAGGTCAGCCGCCCGGTGGTGGTGGAACTGGGCGCCGGCACGGCGGTACCGACGGTGCGCCGTTTCAGCCACGCCGTGGTGCAGCAACTGGGGGGGCGCCTGGTGCGCATCAACCTGCGCGAGCCAGCGGTGCCCAGCCCGCTGGACGTGGGCCTGCCCATGGGGGCCCTGGCCGCCCTGCAGGCACTCGATGCCCGCCTGGATCAGGCGACCCGTCGCCAGTCTGGTTTGGACGCGGACTGATCGGCGGCAGGCGCGCTGGGAGGCCGCTGCCGGCGGGCGCCGCGCCCGAGCAGTGACCGCGGCAGCAACAGCGCTGCCGACAGGCTCAATACCGCGGCCATGGGCAGGTGCCCGGTGAAGCCGGCCCAGATGGCGGCCATCAGGCCCAGGGCACAGGCCACGGTGGCCATGACGCGCGAGCGTCGCCACGCGGAAGGGGCATGCACAGTTTCCACGGCGCCTCCTGAGGGGGATGGCGTGGCCGCTGAGGGCAGCAAATCGTGAGGGATGCCACGCGAAACGCCATTGAATGCCGATCAGGAGCCGGGCACAAGACCGGGGAACCCCGCGGTACCCGGGCGTGTTGCGGCTCAGAGGGCCAGGCGGCTGGCGTAACCCGTCATCTCCAGATACCCGCTGCCCACCGCCTGCCCGGTGGCGTCGCGCAGCACGCTCAGCCCTTCCCAGTAGACGCTGCCGGTGCTGCCCCGGCTGTCGAGCTCCTGGTTGTCCAGTTCGGCCTGCACGGTGTAGCGACGCCCTTGCGGCAGTGTGAGGGTCCAGCTGACGGGATAGGCGGCCCCGGTGGCCGGGCTGCGCCACACGCGGCCCGGCGCGAACTGCACCTCGCCATGGGTGAAGGCCCGCGCGGGCTGGCCCGGTGCCCGCCAGCTGCCGCCCGTCCACAGCGTGCTGCCATCGGCACGCCGCAGACGGAAGGCCGTCAGGGCGCTGCCGTCGGCCAGGTTCATGCCGATCCAGTCCCACCCCACGGCATCGGGGTGCATCACGGTCTCGCTCCATTCGTGGTCCATCCATGCCAGGCCCGTGACAGCCACGGCCTCGCGCGGTGGGCTGCTCTGGCCGGTGGGCCGCTTGAGCGTCAGGTGCCCGGTCGCCCGCAGTTGGGGGTGCGAGTAGTAGTGGCTGGCCTGGGTCACGTCAGGCCCCTTGCGGGAAAAGCCGGCCTGGCCCTGCAGCAGCACGGGCTGGGTCTGTGTGAAGCGCAGGTCGAGCACGAAATCGCCGGCCTCGATGTGACCGAGGTAGCGGCTCTGCTCGGGCGGGCCTTCGCGCCGCAGGGTCCAGTTGCGCAGGCGCACGGCGGTGTCCCGCGTGCTGGCCTCCGCCAGGCCGAAGCCGGCGCGGGCCAGGCGCTGGTCGTGCAGCAGGCGCCGGCCAGCCAGGTCGGTGACCGCAGCATGGGCGAACAGCAGCTGGTGTGGCGCAAAGGCGCTCGGGTTGCCGGGGGCCACGTCGGTGCGTGAGCGGAAGAAGGTGATCTGAAAACCGAAGCGCCGCGGGGCCTCGCCCTCGGTCTGCAGCGAGCCGGTCAGGTACCACCATTCGGTGCGGCTGCCCGGGTGGGCGCCGAAGTCGCGCGGAAAGCGCAGCGCGCGGCCGGGCTTCGGGATGTCTTCCGGCGAGCGGCCGTCGGCCGGCACGGCTGCGCTTTCCTGCGCGGCCAGGGTTCGGCTCGGCAACAGGCTCCATCCTGCAGACAGGCTCATGATGTGAGCCAGATGCATGCGGCGTGACACGCCCATCACCAGTCCTCCTTCACCGCCATCACGGCGTCATGGCCTGCGGCGGCGCGCCCGGCCAGCCAGGCGGTCAGCGTGCCGGCGGCCACCACGCTGGCACACAGGGCGGCCAGGCGCCAGCCGGGCAGCATCAGGTCCATGGTCCAGTGAAAGCTTTGCGGGTTGACCACGTGCACCAGCACCACGCTCACCGCCACCCCCAGCCCGAGGCCCAGCAGCGCCCCCACGCCCGTCAGCGCCGCGCCTTCGCCCGCCACGGTGGCCAGGATCTGCCGCCGGGTGAAGCCCAGGTGGCCCAGCAGGCCGAACTCCTTGCGCCGAGCCAGCACCTGCGCCGAGAAGCTGGCCGCCGTGCCGAACAGGCCGATGCCGATGGCCACCGCCTGCAGCCAGTAGGTCACGGCAAAGCTGCGGTCGAAGATGCGCAGCGTGACCTCCCGGATCTGCCGGGGTTCGGCGAACTCGAGCAGCGCGCCGTCCAGTCCTTGCTGGCTGGCCAGCGCCCGGATGCGGGTCTGCAGCACGTCGGTGCGGGCCTCCGGAGTCAGCCACAGCGCCAGGTCGTTGAGCGCGCGGTCATCGGTCAGGCGCTGGTAGTCGGACTCGGTCAGCACCACGGCGCCCTGCTGACGGGCATAGTCGCGCCACACGCCGAGCACGCGCGTGGCCACAGGCGGCTGGCCTGCGCGCAGGGGCAACAGCAGGCGGGTGCCCGGGCGGGCGCCGTACAGGTCGACCATGGCCTCGCTCACCCAGGCCCCCACTTCGCCCGGTTGCAGCGCGCGGGTCGGCCACGCCTGCCCCACCAGCGGCAGGTCGCGTGCCGGATCCGCCAACGGGCGCGCGATCAGGGCAATCGCTGGCTGGGCCGGGTCGAGCCGGAGGTCGACCACGCGCACGCCCTCGGCCCGGCGCACCCCCGGCAGCGCGCGGATGCCGTCCAGCAGCGCGGGGCCGAGGTTCAGGGTGTCGGTATGGTCGCTGCTGGTGGCCGTGCGCGCATACAGGTCGGCCGGCAGCACCACATCCAGCCATTGGGTGACCGACTCGCGGAAGCTGGCCACCATCACCGTGAGCGCCACCGACAGGCTGAGGCTGGCCACGACCCCAGCGATGGCGACCGTGGCGGTGTGGCGCATGCGCCGGGCCCGTTCCATGGCCAGCAACGCGGCCGGGTGGCGGGGGGCCGGCAAGGTGCCCAGCATGGCGCCGACGGCGGCCGGCACGCAGGCGATGCCGCCCATCAGGATGGCCGCCACGGCCAGGTAGGCCCACAGCGGCACCCCACCGACCGGCGGCAGCAGGGCCATTCCGGTGCCGGCGATCAGCAGGCCGGGCCCGATCCACGCGGACCGTCCGGCCCCGCCCAGTTCGCCCAACCCTTTGAGCGCCTGGGCCGGTGCCAGCCGCTGTGCGGCGCGGGCCGGCAGCCAGCCACCGGCGAGCGCGGCGACGATGCCCAGACCCCCATACAGCGCCGCCGCACCGGGAGACCATTGGAGGGTGGGCGCGATGCCAGGGAAGTAGCCGCCGCCCAGGTCGCCTGCCAGCAGCCGCAGCGCCGCGGCCGCCAGTCCCGTGCCCAGGGCCAGCCCCAGCGCCGATCCCACCACGCCGATCAGCGCCGATTCGGCCAGCACCAGCTGCAGCCGCTCACGCGCGCCGAGGCCCAGCACGCCCAGCAGGGCGAACTGCTGCTGGCGTTTGGCCACCGACAGCGACAGGATGGAGAACACGAGAAAGGCCCCGGTGAACAGCGCAACCAGGGCCAGCACGGTGAGGTTGATGCGGTAGGCGCTCGACACGTTGGACACCCGCTCGCCGGCGTCCTCGCTGGCATCGGCGCTCACGCCGGGCGGCAGGTCCAGTGCCGTCCGCACGTCGGCGGGACGGGCGCCGTCCACCAGCTTGAGGTCCAGCCGCTGCAGGCGACCGAACTGGGCGAAAACCTGCTGTGCTCCGGCGATGTCCATCACCCCGAGTGCGGCGCCGCCTGCGCTGACCGTGCCGACCACCCGCAGGCGCTGCCAGCGCAGGCCGGCCTGGACCTCAATGACGTCACCGGCCTGCACGCCCAGGGTGCGCCGGGCGGCGGCGTTCAATGACACCGCGTCCGGCTGCAGCAGCGTGAAGCGTCCGTCGTCGGCACCCGCTTCCTTGGCCGGCACCTCGGTTTGTGGCGCCTGTCGGGGCATCAGCGATGGGGCCAGCGGGGCCGCAACCAGGGTGTCAAGCCCGAGGATCTGCAAGCTCACGGCCTGAGCCGGATTCTGGCCCGGCCGGCGCGCGCGGGTGCGCACCTCCACCACCGGGCTGGCCAGCGCCACCTGGGGGTGGGCCGCGACCCTGGCATACAAGGCCTCGGCAAAGCCGCCGCTGGCGGCCCGCAGTGTCAGATCGGCCTGGCCGTTGACGCTGCGCACGGCCGCGCTGAACTCGCTGAGCGCCGAGCTGTTGATCAGCTGCACCGAAAAAGCCAGGGCCACGCCCAAGGTCACGGCCAGCACCGCGGTGGCGTGCCGCAGCCCGTGGTGTCGCAGTTCGGGCCAGGAAAAGGCGCGCAGCAGGCGGCCCAGCGGAGAGGGGGCGGCCATCATGCCGACCCGCGCAGTTCGATCAGGCCCGTGGGCGTCAGTCGCAGCACCCGGTCCGCACGGGCCGCGGCGGCCTCGGAGTGGGTGACCATCACGCAGGCTGCGCCGTGTTGCCGGGTCTGGGCCACCAGCACGCCCATGACCTGTTCGGCGGTGCGCGGGTCGAGGTTGCCGGTGGGCTCGTCCGCCAGGATGAGGGCCGGACGGTGCACCAGGGCCCGCGCGATCGCCACGCGCTGCAACTGCCCGCCCGAAAGTTGCTGCGGCAGCCGGGCGCCCAGGCCGGCCAGCCCGACATCATCCAGCGCCTGTGCCACCCGGGCATCGTCCTGCTGGCCCAGCAGCATCAAGGGCAGGGCGACGTTCTGCGCCACATCGAGGTGGGGCAGCACATGGAAGGCCTGGAAGACGAAGCCCAGGTGCTGGCGGCGGAACAGGGCCTGGGCGGCCTCGTCGAGCGTGGTGATGGGCGTGCCCAGCACGGTGATCGTGCCTTCCGAGACGGTGTCGAGCCCCGCCAGAGCGTTCAGCAGCGTCGATTTGCCGACGCCGGATTCGCCCACGATGGCGACGAACTGGCCCGGCGCGACCTGCAGGTCGACCTGGGAGAAAACAGGGTCGGGGCCATAGCGTTTGGCCAGCTGGCGGACGTCGAGCATGGGCGTGAGCATATCGGCCTCTGCAACCGGGGCCCGGCAAGGGGTGGGGACAAGACCGCGACGCCAGCGCGTGCTTGGCGCTCTGCCCTACAGTGTCGGCCCATGTCGTCCTCGCCCCCTCCTTCCGCCCCCACGGCTGTGCCCAGCCCTTGTCGCAGCCAGTGCAAGCTGGACGAAGACAAGGTGTGCATCGGGTGCGGGCGCACCATCGACGACATCCGGGCGTGGCGTGACATGCCCGATGCCGAGCGGCTGGCCTGCGTGGCCCGGGCCGAGGCCCGCCGCCTGGCCGCTTCCGAGACCGCCTCGGCCTCGGACTCAGTGCGCGCCGCGGTTGAGCGTCTCTGAGGGGCTCTCGCCGAACAGCTTGCGGTAGTCCAGCGCAAACTGGCTCAGGTGCCAGAAGCCCCAGCGGGCGGCCACGTCCTGCACGCCCTGGCCTTGAAGGGCGGCCTCGCGCAGGTGGCGGCGTGCGCCATTGAGGCGGATCGCGCGCAGGTACTGGATCGGGCTCAGGCCCATCACCTCTTCAAAGCAGTACTGCAGCGTGCGTCGGCTCACGTGAAGGCGTTCGCACAGCTCGGGCACGGTCACCGCCTGGTCGGGGTGCGCGAGCACGTAGGCGTGGGCCTGCGTCACGACCTTCTGCCGACGGGCCAGACTGTGCCGCATCGCGGTGTCGACCTCGCTGGTGTCCAGCAGATCGAGCAGCAGACTCAGCACGGCGCCTTCCATGGCCTGCAGGTCGGCATCGCGGCGGGCCGCGGGCTGTGGCTCACTCAGTGGCAGCAGCCCGTCGAGTGCATGCATGCAGGCAGGCCTGCCGGGCGTCGTCGCGGGCGCGCAGCACCTCTGCCTGCTGCAGCGCGTGCCAGTCCAGCCGGCAGCCCTGCTGCGCGGCGGCGTCCATCAGCGCCTGGCGCTGCACGACCACGCCGAACAGGCTGTGGCGGTCCGGGGTGACGAGCTCGAAGCGCTCTCCACCCGGGCGCACCATCACGTCATGCGTGCCGTGCAGGCGGCCGTTGATGCGGGTGGGCAGGGTGGCGAGCGGGTCGGGCACGCCGAACCAGAAGGAGTCTGTCCAGACCTCGCACGACTGGCGCAGCGCCTGGCTGGTCTGTTCGCGGAAGACCTGGATGTGGGGCAGCCGCCATTCGGTGAGCCGGCCCACAAAGCGCCCCGGGCCCAGTTGATCGTAGTGCTGCTGCCAGGCCGTCAGGTTGTGGGCATGCTCGTCGACATCGTGGGCCCGCACCTCGTGCAGGCCCGCATGCGCGGACGCCAGGGCGCCCCACAGTGGGGCGGCCGGGGCCGAAGGGGCGTCGACAGGGCGGGCTGAGGGCATGGCGCAGGGCTGAAAACAACGTCAACCCTGCTTCAAGCAACTTTCCTACCCGTTTTGCGGTGCCCCCCGACGCCTGTCACCCGATCAGAAGGCCCGGGTCAGGCTGGCCACCCAGCGCGTGCCCACCACATTCCGTCCGCGCCCGTTGGAATCGAAGAAGGTCCACAGTGCGGTGTCGCCCTTCTTGGCGTTGCCGGTGTTGTGGCTGGCCGCCAGCGAGAAGGTCCAGGGGCCTTCCACGCGCGACACACCCACCTTCACGTCGGTGAAGTTGTACGGGCCGAAGTTCTTGACGATCTGGCGGCCGGCATGCAGGTTCAGCGTCCAGCCGGGGGCGATCTCGGGGTTCCAGTTGGCCTCGACATAGGTCGAGCCGCGCGAGCTCTTGTTGACCCCGCTGTAGGGATCGACCGCGAAGGCGGCCCAGTGCGAGCTGACCGCGTACCAGACCCCGACGGACGCCGCGCCCTGGCTCACGGCGGCGTGCAGCTCCTGGGTGTCGTAGCTGACGTGCTTGCCATCGGCGTCGCGCGTGAAGGCACCCGGGAACCAGTAGCTGATGAAGCCCAGCTCCAGGCCCATGCCGGCGCCGATCTCGGTGCGCCAGCCGCCGTACAGGTCGATTTCGGTGCCCGAGCTGTTGGCGTAGGCGGCATTCGACACGCCCGAGCCGAACAGGCCCGCGAACCAGCCGTTGGTGTGGGTGGCGTCGAAGGTCAGTTGGGCGGCCGGCTTGCCCTGGGTCTGCGAGACCCCGCGGAACAGGTAGTCGGACACCACGCCGGCGGTGCCGGTCAGGGTCCAGCCAGAGGCCGTGGTGGTCTGGGCGTGGCCGGCCAGCGGGGCAAGCAGCGCGAGCGAGGCGGCCAGGGCGATCGAAGGCAGGCGGCGCAGCGAGAGGGGCAGGGACATGCGTGAGGCTCCAGGGTGGTTGCGAAGACGTTCCCCAGTATTTCGGCAGTCGTGCGCCAAGCCTTATCAAGATTTGGCAAACCTGCAGGGGCGCCGGTGCTGCGCGGGGCAGGTTTGCCAAATTCCGATAACGCGGCGGCCGGGGTGCTTCCTACATTGAGGCTCAGCTCCATCCACCCGGCTGCCCGATCAGCCCGTCGCCGCCATGTCCACCCCTTCGTCACCCGGTTCGCACACCCTCAAACCCGTGCTGAGCACCCTGCAGCTCTGGGGCATCGCCGTCGGCCTCGTCATCTCGGGCGAGTACTTCGGCTGGAGCTTCGGCTGGGCCTCGGCCGGCACGCTCGGCTTCATGGTCACGGCGCTGTTCGTGGCCGCGATGTACACCACCTTCATCTTCAGCTTCACCGAACTGACCACGTCGATCCCGCATGCCGGCGGGCCGTTTGCCTACAGCCGCCGCGCCTTCGGGCCCACCGGGGGCTATCTGGCCGGGGCCGCCACCTTGATCGAGTTCGTGTTCGCGCCACCGGCCATTGCGCTGGCCATCGGGGCCTACCTCAACGTGCAGTTCCCATCGCTCGACCCCAAGACGGCGGCCCTGGGCGCCTACCTGATCTTCATGGGGCTCAACATCGTCGGCGTGCAGATTGCCGCCACCTTCGAACTGCTGGTGACGCTGCTGGCCATCTTCGAGCTGCTCGTCTTCATGGGCGTGGTCTCGCCCGGTTTCTCGGTGGCCAACCTGGTCAAGGGCGGTTGGTCCGGGCAGGACGAATTCAGCCTGGCGGCCATCCCCGGCATCTTCGCTGCCATCCCGTTTGCCATCTGGTTCTTCCTGGCGATCGAAGGCGTGGCCATGGCCGCGGAAGAAGCCAAGGACCCGAAGCGCTCCATTCCCGTCGCCTACATCGCGGGCATCCTGACGCTGGTGGCGCTGGCGATCGGCGTGATGGTGTTTGCCGGCGGTGCCGGCGACTGGACCCAGCTGGCCAACATCAACGACCCGCTGCCCCAGGCCATGAAGATGATCGTGGGCGAGAACAGTGGCTGGCTGCACATGCTGGTGTGGCTGGGCCTCTTCGGCCTGGTGGCGAGCTTCCACGGCATCATCCTGGGCTACTCGCGCCAGATCTTCGCGCTGGCCCGTGAAGGCTACCTGCCGGCCTACTTCGCCCAGGTTCATCCGCGCTTCCACACCCCGCATCGCGCCATCCTGGCGGGCGGCGTCATCGGCATCGCGGCCATCTACAGCGACGAGCTGATCCAGTTCGGCGGCCAGACGCTGACAGCCAACATCGTCACGATGGCCGTCTTCGGCGCGATCCTGATGTACATCCTCAGCATGCTGAGCCTGTTCAAGCTGCGCCGCAGCGAGCCGGGCATGGCGCGGCCCTTCCGTGCGCCGATGTACCCGGTCTTCCCCGCCATCGCGCTGGTCGGTGCCACCGTCTGCATGGTCGCCATGGTCTATTACAACTTCTTGATCTTCTGCGTGTTCGTCGCCATGCTGGCCGTGGGCTACGTCTACCACCGTGCCACGGGCCACCAGCGCACGGAGGCACCGACCGCGCCCGCCACCCCTGCCCTGCACTGACACGATGACCGGCTCTGCATCGCACCGCTACACCCACCGCGTCGGCACGCAGACCTTCGGCTTTCGCGACCTGAAGGACCTGATGGCCAAGGCCACGCCCGCGCGCTCCGGCGACCGGCTGGCCGGCGTGGCCGCAGGCTCGGCGCAAGAACGCGTGGTGGCCCAGATGGCGCTGGCCGAGTTGCCGCTGGCCACCTTCCTGAACGAGGCGCTGATCCCGTATGAGGAAGACGAGGTCACCCGCCTCATCCTCGACACGCACGATGCCACGGCCTTTGCGCCCATCGCCCACCTGACGGTGGGCGACTTCCGCAACTGGCTGCTGGCCGACGACACCGATGCCGATGCGCTGGCCGCGGTGGCACCCGGCATCACGCCCGAGATGGCCGCGGCCGTCAGCAAGATCATGCGCAACCAGGACCTGATCCTGGTGGCCCGCAAATGCGCGGTGCGCTCGGCTTTTCGCAACACCATCGGCCTGCCGGGGCGCTTTTCCACCCGGCTGCAACCGAATCACCCGACCGACGACGCCAGCGGCATCGCGGCCAGCATGCTCGACGGCCTGCTCTATGGCAGCGGCGACGCCGTCATCGGCATCAACCCCGCCACCGACAACGTGCCCCAGGTCATCAAGCTGGTGACCATGATGGCCGAGGTGATCGACCGCTACGAGATCCCCACGCAGTCGTGCGTGCTGACCCACGTCACCAACACCATCCAGGCCATCGAGCGCGGCGCGCCGGTCGACCTGGTCTTCCAGTCCATTGGCGGCACGGAGGCCACCAACCGCAGCTTCGGCATCGACCTTGCCGTGCTGGGCGAGGCCCGCGCGGCGGCGCTGTCGCTGCACCGCGGCACGGTCGGCGACGACGTCATGTACTTCGAAACCGGCCAGGGCAGTGCGCTGTCGGCCAACGGCCACCATGGTGTCGACCAGCAGACCTGCGAGGCCCGCGCCTATGCCGTGGCGCGTCACTTCAAGCCGCTGCTGGTCAACACGGTGGTGGGCTTCATCGGGCCAGAGTACCTGTACGACGGCAAGCAGATCATCCGCGCCGGGCTGGAAGACCACTTCTGCGCCAAGCTGCTGGGCCTGCCCATGGGCTGCGACGTCTGCTACACCAACCATGCCGAAGCCGACCAGAACGACATGGACGTGCTGCTGACGCTGCTGGCCGCGGCCGGCTGCACCTTCGTGATGGGCATCCCGGGTTCGGACGACATCATGCTGAACTACCAGACCACGTCCTTCCACGATGCGCTGTATGCGCGCCGCGTGCTGGGCTTGCGGCCGGCGCCCGAGTTCGAAGCGTGGCTGGCCCGCGTGGGCATCTTCAGCCAGGCCGATGCCGGCTTCCGCCTGCCGGAGGGCATGCCGGCCTTGTTTCAGCCTGCGCTCAAGGGGGCGGCCTGATGGCGCAGGATGATCGTTCCGACGCGCCCCCGCTGGTGCACGCCAACCCCTGGGCCGCGCTGCGCCACTTCACCGCCGCGCGCATCGGGCTCGGTCGGGCCGGCGTGAGCCAACCCACGCAGCCGCAACTGGCCTTCCAGCTGGCGCACGCCCAGGCACGCGATGCCGTGCACCTGGCGCTGGATCTGGACGCGCTGCAACAGGCGCTGGCTTCGCTCAAACTGGGCTGCCTGCGGCTGCACAGCGCGGCCACCGACCGCGACACCTACCTGCAACGGCCCGACCTGGGGCGAAGGCTGGATGCGGCCTCACGGGCGCAATTGACCGAGCGCCGTGATGCGGGCGGCAGCCGGGCAACGGCCGGGGCCGACGCGCCCACCGCTCGGCCCTACGACCTCGCCTTTGTCGTGGCCGATGGCCTGTCTGCGCTCGCCATCGGCAGCCACGCCCTGCCCTTTCTGCAGCGCATGGTGCCCCGCCTGCGCGACGAAGGCTGGCGCATCGCCCCGATCTCCCTGGTCGAACAAGGCCGCGTGGCCGTGGCCGACGAGGTGGGCGAGCTGCTCGGCGCCCGCCTGGTGGTGATCCTGATCGGAGAACGGCCGGGCCTGAGTTCACCCGACAGCATGGGTCTGTACATGACCTGGATGCCGCGTGTGGGCCTGACCGACGCCAGCCGCAACTGCATCTCGAACGTGCGCCCCGCCGGTCTGCCCTACGACGAAGCCGCCGACAAGCTGCACTGGCTGCTGACCGAAGCCCGCCGCCGCGAACTGACCGGCGTGGGCCTGAAGGACGAGACCGCCCAGCCCGCCGATGCCCTGGGGCTGGGCGCGCGCAACTTCCTGCTGCCGGACAAGGGGTGACGCGAGGGGGCTGGGGCCCGTCCTGTGCCCCGGCTTTCACCCGCCTGCCCCTGTGCCCATCAGGGCTTGGGGGAATCCGCCATGCCTCGCGGCCCGGTTCGGCCGAACAATGGGGTCATGGCTGTCAGCGTCTTCGACCTCTTCAAGATCGGCATCGGGCCCTCAAGCTCGCACACCGTGGGGCCGATGCGCGCCGCGCGGATGTTTGCCGAGCGCCTGCAGCGCGGCGGGGTGCTGAACCGCACTGCCCGCGTCACGGTGGCGCTGTACGGCTCGCTGGGCGCCACGGGTAAGGGCCACGGCAGCGACAAGGCCGTGCTGCTGGGTCTGGCCGGCCACGAGCCCGAATCGGTGGACGTGGATGCCATCCCGGCCGCGCTGGGCGCCATCCGCGAAGCAGGGCGCATCGCGCTGCTGGGGTCTCACGACATCGCCTTCGCCGAACGCGACGACCTGATCTTCCACCGCCGCGAATCGCTGCCCTTTCACGCCAACGGCATGGCGTGCAGGGCCTTCGACGACGCCGGCACCGTGCTCGACGCGCAGCGCTACTACTCGGTGGGCGGCGGCTTCGTGGTCAGCGAACAGGTGGCCGAAGACGGTCAGCGCCACAAGGTCATCGCCCCCGACACCACCGTGCTGCCGCTGCCGTTTCGCAGCGCCGACGAGCTGCTGGCGCTGGCGCGCCGTGAAAGCCTGAGCATCGCCGCCGTGATGCGCCGCAACGAACGCCACTGGCGCAGCGACGACGAGATCGACCGCGGCCTGCTGCGCATCTGGCGCGTGATGCAGGACTGCGTGGCCCGCGGTTGCGCCACCGACGGCACCCTGCCCGGGGGCTTCAAGGTGCGCCGACGCGCGGCCGAACTGCACCGGCAGCTGTCGGCGCCGCCCGATGCCGCCGCCGCGCAGGACCCGTTGCGCGCCATGGACTGGATCAACCTCTACGCCCTGGCCGTGAACGAGGAGAACGCCGCGGGGGGGCGGGTGGTGACGGCGCCCACCAACGGCGCGGCCGGCATCGTGCCCGCGGTGCTGCACTACTACCGCCAGTTCGTGCCCGGCGCCAGCGACCAGGGCGTCATCGACTTCCTGCTGACGGCCGGCGCCATCGGCATCCTCTACAAGGAAAACGCCAGCATCAGCGGGGCGGAGGTGGGCTGCCAGGGCGAGGTGGGTGTGGCCTGCTCGATGGCTGCCGGCGCGCTGTGCGCGGTGCTGGGCGGCACGCCCGAGCAGGTCGAGAACGCCGCCGAGATCGGCATGGAGCACCACCTGGGCCTGACCTGCGACCCGGTGGGCGGGCTGGTGCAGATCCCGTGCATCGAGCGCAACGCGATCGCGTCGGTGAAAGCCGTGAATGCGGCCCGCATGGCGCTGCGCGGCGACGGGCGCCACCACGTGAGCCTGGACAAGGTCATCAAGACCATGCGCGAGACCGGCGCCGACATGATGAGCAAGTACAAGGAGACGGCCCGCGGCGGGCTGGCCGTCAACATCGTGGAGTGCTGAGGAGCGAGCGGGTCAACGAGGGTGGCGGCCGCTCGGCGTGCGGGCGGCCATGCGGTGCTCAGCGGCGCACGCAGCGCTCGAAACCGTGGTTGCCGCCCTTGAACTCGGCCTCGTAATAGAACTTCTGGAAGCTGGCCTTGCCCTTGCGTACCGAGACCGTGCCCAGGCCGGTGCCGTAGTCCTTGGTGGACGGATCGGTCAGGGCAAAGGTGATGGCGATGTGCGAGCCCGTGGCCACGGCCTGACCCAGGTAGGTGCCGAAATCGGGCACGTCCATCTTGAACGCGTAAGCGCCATAAGCGCCCACGCTCTGCGACTTTTCGAGCGCCATGGTGACGACGGCGGTGTAGGGCCCCTCCTTGGCGTCCTGGCCGGTGCAGTCGTACACACCGCTGAGGTCAGGGCCCTGGAAAGGCTTGGCGGCGTGGGCGGGGAGGATGAGGGCGGCGGCGAGGGCCAGGATGGGGGTGAGGCGGGTGGGCATGGGACGAGCGGGAAGGGTGAGCGAGATGCTCTGATTCTGCCTCGGGCAGGACCCTGGTCGTTCAGCGGAGCAATCCAGATGGATCGCTGCCCGGACCACCAGCCTGTCTGGCCTGATCAGTGGAATAGACGGAACTGATGAACCCTGCCGGCCCCGGTCAGGGATGTGGTGCGTATAGATGCCTTTCTCGACATCTTCCCTGGGTGTGCTTTGAACAGGCGCTCGACATTGCTGTGCTTGTCCGTGCTCTCGTCAGCCTCCAGGTTGTTGCCGGTTCCGCCGAAGAAGAAGGCGATCTTCAGTGTGGTGGCGGTGGGCATACAGGTGTGGTCAAGGTGCTCGAAGCTGCTGCTCAGGGCTTCGTAAGGCTGTCGCGTGGCGTGACCTGCCGTGGAGGCCTCAGCGGGCTTGCTGGCGTTGATCATCGTTGCACGGTGGATGGTTGTGAGAGGCGCCTGGGCGTTGTTCGTCTCCGGTGATGGGCAGTTTCAGCCGTGGTGGGGAATAGCCGGGCGTCACGGCGGCTTCGACATGACCGTCGGGGTAGAAGTGCACCTCCAGCGCAGCAGGCTCGCCGCCTGAAAGGTCGGCGACAGGCACCTGAACCTCCCGAAAGAGGCTCTTGCGCCATTGATGGGTCTCACCGTATCTGTTGGTGGTCAAGTACGTGCAGTAACTGGCTGACCACCGAATGGTCACTTGTGCCTTGCTCGACGGGTTGAAGCTGTAGCAACACGTTGACTTGCCGCCGCCGGTCGTCGGGCTGCTCACAAAGACGTTGCCTCCGCCTGCTCCATTGACCGTGAAGCTGTCGATGTAGGTGTCCGTGTAGTTGTAGCCTTGAATCAAAAGACCTTGTAGGTCATGTGCTCCGCTCCCGCTTTCTGCCACTGGACTGGATGGGGACGCCACGCAAGCTGTGATGCCAAGGCAAGCGGTGAAGAATGCAGCGAAAGCTGAGCGAGGGCCCCCTGGCTGCACACGCGCTTCGTCGATGTTGAGTCCGTTCATGGAGCGCTGTACTTGTTATCGGGGCAGTCCTCGGTGGCGGGGGGCATCGGGTAATGATCCCAGGGCGCTTTCTGCGGAATCGGTGTGCGAGGGCCCTTGTAAACCGGAGACCAAGGCGCATAGTTGGACACCACCGCCCTGACGCTGCCATCCGGAAGAAAGTGAACAAACAGTGCACCCAGTTCGGCATAGCGATCAAGCGGGACCCGCCGTCGGAAACACCGCCATGTTCCCTCGCGCCAGTTGGCCACCTCCCACCGCACCTCGATACTGGTGGCAGCTGTCCACTTCATTGGAATGCGCGCACAGCAAACGACGCTACCGCCCTTCCCGGCCTGGAACCCATGGCGCCCGTCTACCCAGAAGTCCTGCACGCTGAGGTGGTCTGCCAAGTGGTCCACGCCCGTCATGCTGACGCCCTCCATGACCACACGCTCGCCCATGGCGTGACTGTTGTTCGCCCAGAGCGAGATCAAGAGTACAAGGATCGTGGATCGGAGGCCGTGAGCTCGGATCTGCCCTCTCATGCGATCGCACGCGGTCTGTCGGGGGCCGCAACATCCGGCGTCGCGGGCGTTGGCGGTCGCACATTGGAGATCAGCATCCTGTCCGAGCCCGCGTACACCTTGCGATAGCGGAGGTAGCCCGCCTTCGCAAGCAGGAAGGGTTCACGGCCTTCGGTCAGCATGCGAGGAATCTGCTTCGTCCGGTGGAACTCCATTGCAGCCTGGCGCTGAGCGTCGGTCAACCCGTCGCCATTTGGCATCTCCCGGCCGGCGTGGTGCCTCTGGCTTGCGCGCTCCGCCCGCTGGATCCGCTTGTGCCAATCTTCCAGCATGGCCTCCATGTCGTCCTGACTGTCCGGGTTACCGGGCACCAGCTTGAACCAGGCACGGGAGTCATGCACGTACTCGTCGAAGAAGGCGGCTGCGGCATCCGTGATCGGTGTGGCCGCATGCCACCATGTGGCCAGCTCTTCCCATTCGCGCGCGTGGTCGTCCGAGAAACCCGGAGACTGCCGTTTCGGCACGAAGTCCGGCCCCTTGCGCCGGAGCCACTGCTGGAAGGCGTCCAGCTCGTTTTCCAGTTCCCTGTTGGCCGAGTGCAGATCGTTCTGGTCGAAGGTGGAGGAACGCCTGAAACTTTCCGTTTCGTGCAGCGGCAGCGACTGACCGACGCGACGCAGCAGACGCCACTGGATGTACAGCTGGCGCTGCTCGCGGAAGATGTCGGTGAGCGACGATGGCCACACCGTCTGTCCCGACTGAGTCACGACGGGCTTGCCTGCCTGGCAGACCTCAAGGTAGCGGTTGAAGTCGTCGATGGTGCGCCGTGACAGCGCGAACCGCTTCTTGGCCTTGTCCGACGCCAACTCGAGCTTCAGCGGCACACCGGACAGGCGCGCCTCGCGGTACATCATGATAAGCGGAATGCGCGACAGCATGTCCTCGCCATCGGCGCTCAGGCCTTTGCCTTGCTCCTGCGGCGCGTAGCCACCGCCGATGTCGGAGTGCACGCCGGGCAGCACGATCTCCTGCATCTTCCCGTCGTACTGCCCGTTGACCGAGATCGAGTCTAGTGGAAAGCTGCGCCGTACCTCATGGGCGGCCACCAGGTGCAGGCAGCGCACATCCGACGGAACGCGCAAGCTGACTTCAGCATCCGACCAGGCCGAGTGCCCGTCGAGCCAGCGGCCGAACAGCGAGTTGCCCAGTGTGTTGGCCAGGCCCACTGAGGCCACGGTGTCGAAAATGCCGAGGAACTCGATCTCGAATGGGAAGCCACCCAGCGTCATTGCGTGCTTTGTGGACATGCCAGAGAGTTGCGCGTCGAGCTTGCCGAGCGCCTGCAGCCAGTTCACGAACACTCGTGCCTTGGTCGCGCCACGAGAGAAGCCGAAGACCGACACGTTGATCTTCTCGACCATACCGGGATCCAGCCGCGCCGGCTTCAAGTCTGGGCCGGTGGGCCAGTGTGGCCGGATCGCGTCGTGCAGCCGAGTCAGCAGGCCTGTGAAGGCCTCGCGGGTGGCGCGCGCTGGGTCTGTTGCGCCGTCGTCGCTGGGGTCGGCAAACCAGCCGCGCTCAGACAGCCGCTTCAACGTGCTGGCAGACAAGTACGTCCGGTTGGCGAGCCGGTGAGCCTCGTCGGCCGTGATCAGCATGGCCCCCTGCTTGAAGAAGCGATGCACGTTGTTGATAGCCTGGACCAATGCCCACACCAGACGGGCGCTGCCATTGTTGGCGGCCGCCGCACCGAGCGTGCCATCGAGCAGGCCCTTGCCGGTGTCGCCGATCTGCTTGAACTCGGTGCCAACCCCTGGCACATAGACCTTGAAGAAGTGCTTGTACAGCTCGGGCTTGTAGGCCCAGTCGGTGTCGGACGCGAGCACGCCGGGCACGCTCTGGCCCGGATAGACGTCGTAGAGGCGCGCGACATTGCTGTGGCAGTTGGGGGACTTGCGCTCTTCCTTCTCTTTGTGCTTCGTCGCTGCGGCCTGCGGGTCGCTCGGCTCACACGCCATGTAGTTGTTGCGCGTGCCGTCGAAAAAGAAGCCGAAGAACAGGTTGTACTTGCAGGACTCGCCGGGTTTGCCGTATTGGGGTTGTTCGCGGGACAAATATGGCTTCAAATCTCTGCGTTCGCGCCCATCGAAAACCACTTCGTAGTTGTCAGCCGAGGCATAGGAGCTTGAAATCAATTCGCTTAGCCGGATCATCTTGGCCTCTCCTCCGCAATCTGCTCCAACTGTTTTTTGCTATCGGCTAAGGAAGATTCGTACGAGGACGCCAGCCATTTCTTGTACTCAGGGTCGTCTGGACCACGGAATCGCTTAAGCTCATCAGGCCGTCGTCGCGCCGCATGGTTCCAAGCGTCTCTAAGCTCTTCCTCGGGGTTGAGTTGCAGGTTGCGGATAGATTCTTCGAAGAGCTTTACGTAGCCATTTGCTTGGTCGTAATAGATCTTCCAAATCTTCGTCCGGTAAGCCAGCGACGGCTGAGGCCAGCCTTTCACCGACCCTGTCCACTGCGGATGCTCTGGCGAGACCATGCTGTTGAGCACTTCCACCCGCCCATCCGCGAATTGCAGCACCCACAGCGTGCCGAGTTCTCCCGGCTCGTAGCGCGGCACTTCCACCAACTGCTCGGTCACGTCGTCGCGCACCCACTTCCCGCCTTCTGAGACGCCTTTGTAGCTGCGCACCTTGAGCTTCATGCCCGGCTGCCATTGACGCGGCAGGTCGAAGCAGCACATCTGGCCACCGGCGGAGAAAGGCGTGAGCTCGCCCGAACTGACGCGGTTGTCCGCGCGTGCGGTGTCGTAGACCGACATGCTGTAGTCGAAGTCGGTGTAGTTCACGCCCACCACGGGCAGGCCCAGCTGTTTGGGCGCCGAGCTGCATGCTGCGCTGCCAAGCAGCAGCACTAGGGCGGACAGGCGCCACACGGTTCGGGTGAAAGATGTGATCAAGCGAGGTTCTCCTCAGACCAGGCGCGCAAGGCGGTTTCCGTGTCTGGTGTGTTGGGCGGGGTGTCAGCCGCATCCGCGCGCCCGGCTTCCGATAGCCAGTGGTCGACCCAGTCAAGATGGGCGCGTTCCGGCAGCTTGTGTTGCTGGGCCGCCTCCAGTGCCTGGGCTGCCAGGCGATATCGCGCTGCGTGCGTCAACTGCTGATGGCGCCCTTGGGTCATGAAGCGAAACAGCATTTCGTCAACCGCTGCATCGTCCAGCATTTGATCGAACTGGTCCTGCTCGAGCGTCACTTCGTCCGGGATGGCGGCGTCGGGTGTGGCCTCGATCGGCAGTTCATGCCATGCGCCGTCGCGCCCGATGTGGTGCCAGGCGATGGCCGGGCCGATGAAAGCTGCACGCTGCGCATCGCTCAGGGCGGCGAGGAAGCCCGGCAGGCGTCGGGTATCCGGAAAGCGGCAGTTGAACCACTGGTTCTCGACTTGCACCACACACCAGGGGCGCAAGCGGGCCGTCCAGTCCTCCAACGGTTCGGGCGTGATCACGGCGCTGAGCGCCGGAGCCCCCGAGCCCGCCTGGAGCACAGTCAGCAAAGTGGTGTTGTGGGACGCAAAGGTGAGGGTCAAAGGGCTGACGCTGCGCAGCGTGGCCGGGTCACCCGGATTGCCATCGAACAAGGCAAGCCAGCGGGTCGAGGCCCCGAACCGTTGATGCGTACCCGGGACAAAGACGCTGTCAAACAGCAGGTGAACGTGATGCCCCTCCGGGAGGCGACCCAGCAGACGCTGCAGATGGTCAGCCCAGTCTGGCACCCAGGGATCGATGAAGTCGAGCGCCATGTCGATCAACCCACCGAGGTGAAAACAGGCGCGGCCGCCAGCGACTTTTTGAGGCATTCGACGCAGATGCTCTTGGGCATCTGAGGAAAGGTGGCACTTTGCTGCCCACCGCCCACCATCGCCTTCTTCCCCGCCTTCACCGTGATCTTCCCCGGACACTGCGCCGTGAAGCTGCCGCCTTCGATGATGATGCTCGCCCCCCCCGACACCGCCAGCACGACCTTCTTGGCCGCTGCGATGTTCACCACCCCATTCGCCGTCTTCAACTCCAGCGTCTGCTTGGCCGCCACCTGGGCCGCACCGGCCTGCGCCTGCATGTCCACTGCGCCTTGCGCAGCGATCATCGTCAGTCCCTTGCCAGCGGCTTCCGACCCCGGCTGAACGGCCCCTGCCAACACGCCGATGGCCTGCCCGGTGTGCACGCGCGCCTGCCCGCCCACGGCCACCTGCGTGTCCTGCCCGCTGGCGATCTGCACGGTGTCCTGCGCACTGAGGTGCAGGTCCTGTCCGGCTGTCAGGCCCAGCCCGGCCTTGCCGATCAGGGCAATGTTCGGGTCGGCCATGTGCGGCACCTTGCCCGTGCCGGGCGTGGTGCACTGGTCGGCTGCATCGCCGCAGGCCTCGCCCAGGCTGGCCGTGCTCACCATGCCGCTCAGGCTTTGGGTGAGTGCGGCCGCCGGGGCGGCGCGGTCGTTCAGCGCACTCTGGCCGGCGCCCAGTGAACCCGCCGCGGTGGCCACGCCCACCGTCTGGTGCGTGGTGGCCGCCTGGTGGAAGGTCTGGCTCAGTTGCTGCGCCTGCTTGGCCAGCGCCATGCCGGGTGCGTTGTCGCCGGCCGGCGTGGCGCTCTGGCCTTGCGCCTGCGGCAAGGCATAGGTGCTCAGCATCACGCCGCGCGCGGCGCGCAGGCCACCCCAGGCGTCGGTGCGCAGCTCCAGGCCCAGGCCGCGCAGGCTGCCGCGGTGGTTGTCGGCCTGGTGCAGCAGGTGGCCCATCTGCAGCCAGGTCTGCGCCTGCGTGGTGTGCAGGGCCAGGCGTTGCTGGCCGGGCGTGTCGTCGAACACCAGTTGGTTGTGGCCGCTGCCCCCGAACTCCTTGCTCTTGACGCCGCTGAGCGCGGCCGCGTTGGCCTGGCCCTCGTTGCCGTCGCTGGTGCTGCCGGGCGCCGCGCCGTGCCAGGCCGGGCTGTGGCCGCCTGCGCCGGCCGCCACGCAGTTCATCTGGCTGGCGGGGCGGTGGTCGGTCGATTGCGCCAGCGCGGTGGTGTCGGCCTGCGCGGTGTGGCCCCCGGGCGTGGGCGGGATGCCGGACTCGCCCTGGCCGTTGTAGAGCGCGCCGATGACCACGGGGCGGTCGATGTCGTTACCCAGAAAGCCCACCAGCACCTCCTGGCCGATGCGGGGGATGAACTGGTGGCCCATGCCGGGGCCGGCTGCGCGCTGCACGACGCGCAGCCAGCAGCTGTGGTCGGTGTTGGCGCGCTGCGGGGCAAAGGGGTTGGCCTGCCAGTGGAACTGTACGCGGATGCGGCCCTGGACGTCGGTGTACAGCTCGTCGGCGCCGCTGGGCGACACGGTGCCGCCGGGGCCCACCACGATGGCGGTTTGGGGCCCGAGCGCGGTGGGGCGCGGGCGGGGACGCAGGCCGGTGTCGTCCATCAGCACGGGGCGCCAGGGCACGTTGCGGCGCAGCGCTTCGAAGGCGCAGGCAAAGCCGGTGGCCGCCGCGCGCTCGCGCAGGGCGGTGGTGTCTGCGGCCGGCGTGCGGGCTTCGCCCAGCGGGGGGGCGCCGTCCAAGCCGTCCAGGCCGTCATCCAGCAGGTCGGATGCCCCGATGGCCTGGGCCACCGCCTCGCTGAGGTCTTTGGGCAGGTTGTTGATGCCGAGGGCCGTCACGCGGGTGGTGAAGAACTGCTTGTCTTCGTCGGCCAGGCCGAAGGCGGCCAGGGTGTCGAGCGTGCTGTGCGTGAGGGCGAACCAGCTGCCGGCACGCAGCGTGCGCACGGTGCCGCGGCCCAGCCAGGTCTTGTAGCGCGCTTCGTGGGCCTGTTGCAGCAGCGTGGCCAGGAAGGTGGCTTCGTCGCTGCCGCTGAAGAGCCAGTCGCCGGTCGGGTCGTAGCTGGCCAGCCAGCCTTGCAGGCTGCGGGCTTCGTCGCCACCCCAGGCGTGGGCCGTGGGCACCTCGGCGGTGATGGCGGCGTGGGCCTGCGGGTCCCAGCCCTGCACGACGGTGGCGGTGGGGCCCAGCGCTCGCCAGGCGCCCAGGGCCTGGATGCTGTCTTGTGCCTCCTGGCTGCTGCTGCCATGAAAGCGGATGCCGCCGTCGGCCATGCTGGTGGCGTCTTGCGGCTGGGCGGCGCTGTGCACGAAGAACACGAGGCGGTGGCCGCCCGGGGCGGTGTCGTCTTCTTCAACGCGCCAGGCAATGCCTTCTTCGGCCAGCAGGCGCTGCACGAAGGCCAGGTCCGATTCGCGGTACTGGACGCAATAGGTGCGCTGGCCGCCCTGGCTGGCGCACAGGCCTTGCGCCACGTGCTCGGCCACGCCGTCGTCCCAGTGCCAGGCGGCCACGCTGCGGTGGTCGGCGAACACGTCTTCGACGATGTCGATGACGCTCTTGTCCTGCCAGACGCGGCTGTGCAGCGTGTGGCCCAGCAGCGCGATCCAGGGCTGGATGACGAGGGCCTTGCGGGCCAGGCCGCCGTCGGCGTCAAGGCTGCGGGCTTCGGTGACGTAGCCGCTGCGACGCGTGCGGCGGCCGTCGGCCAGGGTGGTATGCAGCGTGACGGGCCGGGCGTAGAGCTGCTTGAGTTCGACATGGGCGTCGAGCACGAGGGCGTGCAGTTCGAGCCGGAAGGGCTCGGAAACAGCTTCGGTCAGCACGAAGCGCTCGACCATGAGGTCGGCAGGCAGCGGGCGCTCTGCGCCCACGCCGGTGAGGGTGTAGAGACGGGTGTCGGTCTGCCAGGCGGCGATCAACCGGCCCAGCAGGCGGCCGGGGCCTTCTGCCCAGCCGGAAAGCGCCCCGGACGCCACAGCGCCCGGCAGCCTCGTTGTGCCCATGCCCATGGACGGTTCCCTGATGTTGTTGGTGTGCGCAGTGCGCTTGAGCAGGGGATTTTCCGGTGGACGGGCGGCAGATGGCCCACCCCCTAAGGGTGAGCGTGAAACAGCTTGTAAGCCGGGTGTCGCGGAATCAGCCGATGAACCAGGCGACCCCGAACCAGGTCATCATGAGCAGTCCGAGCACGATCTTCGCGATCAGGGCCAGCACAAAGCCGAACCCAGCCGCCACGCCGGCTCGGGCAGCGCGAGCCGGGTCCTTGCGGGCCACCCACTCGCCCAGCAGGGCGCCCAGCATGGGCCCCAGGATCAGCCCCGGTAGCCCCCCGAACAGCCCGGCCACCGAACCGAGCCCGGCGCCACCCATGGCTTGCTGGCTCGCCCCGGCCCGGCGCACGGCCACGATGGCGGCGACGTAATCGACCAGCCAGCCGAGAAAGCCCAGGGCCCCGAGACCCAAAAGGGTGCCCACGCCAATGCGGGTGTATCCGTCCGCCCAGGCGGCCAGCCACATGCCGGCGAAAATCAGCGGCGTGCCCGGCAGCAGGGGGAGGACCACGCCGAGCAGGCCCAGCACGATCGCAGTCAGAGAGAGGAAGGCGAAGAGGGGATCCATGGTGGTGTGACCCGCTCCAGCAAGCGTTGTTCCCGCCAATGCCGGGCCCAAGGGTCACCCGGTGCGCCGCGTGCCCGTGGGGATCAAGGGTGTGGCCTCTTCTTCATGCACGACGAAGCGACCGCGCCCCGCTTCCTTGGCCTGGTACATGGCACTGTCAGCCGCGCTCATCAGGGCGTCGAGCGAGCTGTCGCCGTCGCCCAGCGCGATGCCGATCGACAGGCCCAGCGACCCGTCCTGCCCGTTGATCCGGATGGGCGTGGCCAGTGCGTTCATGCACTTGTTGGCCACCGCGCGCGCGGCCAGTTCGGCGTCGGTCGAGGTGGGGCCGAGATCGCCGAGCACGAGCGCGAACTCGTCGCCCCCCACCCGTGCCAGGGTGTCGGTTTCGCGCACCACGCGGTCCAGGCGGCGGGCCACCTCGATGAGGGCCCGGTCCCCTGCTTCATGGCCGAACCGGTCGTTGACGGGCTTGAACCCGTCCAGGTCCATGAAGAGCACGGCCAGGCGGGTGTGGTTGCGGCGGGCACGGGCCAGTGCGAGCGCCATGCGGTCTGCCAGCAGCACGCGGTTGGGCAGGCTGGTCAGCGGGTCGTGGTGTGCCATGCGCGCCAGCTCATTCTGGGTATCGAGCAGGCGCCGCAACAGCCGGTTGAAGGCCTTGGTCAGGTGACCGACTTCGTCGTCCCGCAGAACGGGCAAGGATGCCAGTGGCAATTCGCCGCGGCTCATGCGATCGGCCAGGGCGGCGGTGCGCAACAGGGGGCGGAAGACGAGGTACAGGCCCACGGACGCCAGCAGCAGGAAGACCCCGACGGTGACCGCGGCCTGGACGCTGACAAAGCGGCGGGCCTCGGCGACGGCGGCCAGCGCTTCCGTGGCAGGCACCCGGGCGACGACGATCCAGCCAGCGCCGGGAACGGGCGCGACCCCCGTGACCATTTCTTCGCCTCCGGGCTCCCGGATGACGGCGCCCCCTCGGTAGCCAACGGCGGCCTGGTCGTACAGCGGGACCTGTCCGGTTGCCGGCGCGGGGTGCAGCACGAGGGCCGGGTCGGTGGCCGCGATGATCAGGCGATCCCGAGGGGTGATGAGCAGAAAGGAACCCTCCGTGCCCAGCCTGGCCTGCTCGAGCGGCTGCAGGAAGCCGGGGGCGCCCAGCTCGGTGGCCGCGATCAGCACGGCGCGCACTTGCCCCAGGGTGTCGCGTACGGGCGCGGTCATGGGCAGCAACACCTCACCGGTCTGGGGAGATCGCAGGGGGCGCCCCAGGGCCGAAGAGCCGCGCAGGGCGGTGTCCACCCATTCCGGAAGGGCGACGCGGTCGCCGGACCGATCGAGGGTCAGGGGCGGGGACGTGGTCTGGACCTGTGCCAGGGTGTGCCCGTCGGGGGCGACCACAGCCATGCCTGCGACGAAGAAGGGCTGGGTGCGGTGCTGAGTGGCCAGCCAGTTCTGCATGGTTTCCGCATCATGGAGGGCATGCCACGGTGCGGCAGCCGCGAGCCGTTGCAGCGCCCTCTCCCGATCATCCAGCTTGGCCGCGATGTCCTGCGCCACATAGGTCGCCAGCGCGGCCTGCTGCCCGGCCACCACCTGTCCCACCTGATCGTGGAGGAAGGCCGGCAGCACCTGATACCGGATGGCGGATCCGGTGAGCGCCAGGGCCAGTCCGAACAGGACAAGCCGCGTGACGATGCTGCTGGTGATACGGCGGAAGAACATCGATGTGCATCATAGGGACATCCGACCTCCGTGCCTTGCAGAAAAGCGGTCTGCCTGCGCATCTCACGGTGCTTTGGCCCCCGAACGGGGCGTCGCACCGGCCACCCGCCAGATGACGTTGCCGACATCGTCCGCAACCAGCAGCGCCCCCTGCCGGTCCAGCGCCACGCCAACAGGTCGGCCGTGCGCCTCGCCCGCCTCACTGAGGAACCCCGTCAGCACGTCGACCGGGGCGCCCGCAGGCTTGCCGTCGTTGAAAGGGATGAAAACGACCTTGTAGCCGCTGCGGGGCTTGCGGTTCCACGACCCGTGCTGCCCGATGAACATGCCCTGCGACCACGCTGGCGACAGTCGGTTGCCGGCCGCATTGACCAGGCCCAGGGACGCCGTGTGGGCGCCCAGCGCGTAGTCCGGGGCGATGGCATGGGCCACGAGCTCCGGACGCTGGGGCTGGACCCGCTCGTCGACATGCCGGCCCCAGTAGCTGTAAGGCCAGCCGTAAAAACCGCCCTCCTGCACCGAGGTCAGGTAGTCCGGCACAAGGTCGTTGCCGAGTTCGTCCCGCTCGTTGACCACGGTCCACAGTCGGCCGCCTTCCCAGGCCATGCCGTTGGGATTGCGCAGTCCGGTGGCGAACAGACGGTGGCGCTTCGTGCCGAGGTCCAGCTCCCAGATGGCGGCACGTCCCTCCTCCTTGTCCATGCCGTTCTCTGCGATGTTGCTGTTGGAGCCGACCGTGATGTACAGACGCTTGCCGTCGGCCGAGGCGATCAGGTTCTTGGTCCAGTGGTGGTTGAGCGGCCCGCCTGGCAGGTCGAGCACCTTTTCGGGTGGGGCCTCGATCCGTGTCTGTCCCGGCTGGAAGGGCAGGCGCACGACGGCATCGGTATTGGCCACATACAGGTGCGAGCCGACCAGGGCCATGCCGAATGGCGAGTTCAGTCCATCGCGCAACACCATCCGCGTTTCGGCCCGACCGTCGCCGTCTGCGTCGCGCAGCAGGGTGATGCGGTTGGCACTCGGGCCGGCCGAGCCCGCCTTCTTCATCGCCCTCTGCATGAACCACCCTCGGATGCCCTTGCTGTCTTCCGGCTTGGGTGGCGCATTGGTCTCGGCCACCAACACATCCCCGTTGGGCAGGGCCAGCAACCACCGCGGGTGCTGCAGGCCACTGGCGAAGGCCTGCACGCTGAGTCCTTCTGCAGCCACCGGCTGGCGTCCTTCCGGCCAGCCGGTGGCCTGCGCCACATGCACCGTCGGGATGCGCTGCGGTGAGGGCGCCGGCAGGTTGGGCTGGGGCCCGTAACCGGCTTCCGCAGGCAGCCTGCTGGCTTCGTCGCAGCCTGTCAGGCCGAGGGCCGCGATCGCGAACAGGGACAGGACGACCCGATGGCGCAGAGAGAAGCAGGGAGCGGGAGAGGTCTGACGAGGCATGGCGGCGGTCTCCGGAAAGGGGCCATGACGGCCGATTCACCGCGTTCGGCAAATGGCGCGCCCGCCCCGGCGAGGACGTTCGTTTCGGAACGGATTGGTACCTTCTGGCCAGGTGTGCGATGTGGCACGCTCGTGACACAGCGCCGCGGCACACCTGTCACGCTCCGTGACACTTTTGAGGGTAAACCCTAAGAGGGTTCCCGGCAGTGTCGGCCTCTTGACACCCCTGCCTACGATGGCGGTCCTCTGGGGTCTGTGTGTGCTCCAGAAGGTGACGCGTCGGGGACACATGCCCGGCACGGTGTACCAGGTTGGCGGCGATCCCGTCGGCGGGGGCACCGGTCACAGTGCTGAGGAGACCTGCGAAGATGACCATGCGATCGCTGCACCAAGGGGCCCCGTTGCGCGGCGGCCTGTCCGAGACGGGCGGCCCGATGATGCCCGAGCCCGTTCTGGGGGAGCGCCACGCGGAGACGATTCAGCAGTCTCACGAGCGCTGCATGACGCTGGGCCTCAACCGCACCGACCGCGTCGATTTCCCCACGCTGAGCCGCAACGAGCTGGCCCTGGCCCGCGAACGCAATCACCGGCTCTACCTGCACGCGGCGCCGGTGATGGAGACGCTGTTCTCCCAGATCCTCGATTCGCAGAGCATGGTCGTGCTGACCGACGCCAACGGCACCATCCTGCATACCATCGGCCCGGATGCCTTCCTGCAGCGGGCTGCCAAGGTGGCCCTGAGCCCGGGCGTGAACTGGTCCGAGTCCACCAAGGGGACCAACGCGATCGGCACGGCCCTGATCGAGGAGCTGCCGACCCTCGTGCACGGGGCCGAGCACTTCATCAACGCCAACCACTTCCTCACCTGCTCCGCGGCGCCCATCCTTGATCCCCGGGGCAACATCCTGGGCGTGCTGGACGTGACGGGCGATCAGCACACCTTCCACCCCTACACGCTGGGGCTGGTGCGCATGTCGGTGCGGATGATCGAGAACCACTGGTTCTCGGACGACCATCGCAATGTGGGGCACATCTACCTGCACGCCCGCCCCGAGTTCCTCGGGACCCTGACCGAAGGCATCCTGGCGGTGAACCCGGACGGCCGCATCATGGGCGCCAACCGGGGCGCCCAGGAGCAACTGGGCATGAGCAGCGCTGCGCTGCGCATGCACACCGTCACCTCGCTGTTCGGGGCGACGATGGGAGCGCTGACCGAACGCTTCCGCTCGACGCAGGCGGCTCCCATGCTGGTCGAGACCGTGTCGGGACGGCAACTGCACTTGCGCGCTCGCTTCAACTGGCCGGTGTGGCACAGCCTGTCCGACACCGCGGCCGATGCGGTCGAGGCCACGCCGGCGCCGTCGCCAGCCGGCATGCTGCCTGCGGGGGAGCTGAGCCTGCCGCCGGCTGCCGCCGGGGCGCCCCGGGACCCGGCGGCTGCCGGGCGTGCGGGCCTGCGCACAGCGGAAGTGGCCGGGGTCACCGGCGCCCCGACCCCGGCGGGCCTGGGCGGCGCGTTGGGCAGTGGCCCCACGTCGGTGTCATCGGCCATGCCGCCGGGCAGCCCGTTCGGCGTGCCCAGCGGCAAGCTGGCCGATGCGTTCGTGGCCGATGGCTCATCAGCTGGCTCATCGGGTGAGCCTCCCAGGTCCTCGTCGTCACGCAAGCTCGGTCTGACTGCGCTGGCCACGGGCGACACCCAGATGGCGGCCCTGCTCGACAAGCTCAAGAGGGTGCTCAACCGCGACATTCCCATCCTGATCCAGGGCGAGACGGGGACTGGCAAGGAGCTGCTGGCCCGGGCCCTCCACAACGATTCCAGCCGCGCCACCGCACCCTTCGTGGCGGTGAACTGCGCTTCCATCCCTGAAACGCTGATCGAGTCCGAGCTGTTCGGTTACGAGGAAGGCGCGTTCACCGGTGCACGCCGTAAGGGCGCGGTCGGCAAGATGGTGCAGGCCCACGGCGGCACGCTGTTTCTGGATGAGATCGGAGACATGCCGCTGTCGCTGCAGGCCCACCTGCTGCGCGTGCTGCAGGAGCGCGAGGTGACGCCGCTGGGCAGCGGCCGGGCCATCCCGATCGACATCAACCTGGTGTGCGCCACCCACCGCAACCTGCGCGAGATGATCGAGCGCAAGACGTTCCGGGAGGACCTGTACTTCCGTCTCAACGGGCTGGTGGTGCGCATTCCGCCGTTGCGTGAGCGCACCGACCTGATGGTGCTGGTCGAGCGCATCCTGCAGCGTGAGTGCCCCGACGTGGCCCATGAACTGGCGCCCGATGTGGTCAACCTGTTCCAGGCGTGCCGCTGGCAGGGCAATGTGCGTCAGCTGGCCGGTGTGCTGCGCACCGCCTGCGTGATGGCCGGCGACGAGCGCTTCATCACCCGAGCCCACCTGTCGGACGATTTCATGGACGATGTGTTGCGCAGTCAGAGCCAGGCCGGCTTGGGCGCGCGTGCCACCGGCGGCGGCCTTGTCGGGGCAGGCTCAGGCTACATCGGTGGCAGCCTGTCGTCGATGGGCGGCGGGCTGCCTCACGGACCGGCTTCGAGCGGTGGGTTCGGCGCGTCGCATGGCGGGAGTGGGGTGGCGGCTTACGCCGAAGCCCATGCCCCCGTGGGTGGCACCGAGCCGCATGATGCGCTGCGGGGCGCCCCGAATGGCGCGGCCCCGGCCCCGGCGTCGGCGGCCCCGGCGTCTCTGGTCGACATTGAGCTGCAGACCATTCGTCAGGCCGTCGAGGCGGCCCGTGGCAACATTTCCGAAGCGGCCAAGCAACTGGGGATCAGCCGCAACACCATCTACCGCAAGCTGCACTGGCAGAACAAGCAGCACTGAACCGCTTTCAAGCGACGCCGGGATTCAGCACCCCGGTCTCATCACGGCGCCCCGGGGGGCGCCGCTTTTTTGGGCGTGGTGCGGGGGGGGCGCTCAGAAGCCGTGCAGATAGCGGACGGACAGCAGGCCGCTGCGGCCCGCTGCAGGCTCGAAGAAGCGGCTGTTGCCGTCGTTGACGATCACGCTGCCGGCATAGCGCTTGTCGCCCACGTTGTCCACTCGGGCCAGCACCTCGATGGCGCTGCCCTGAGCGTCGAGCTGGAAGCGTTGGGTCCAGCGGACGTTGACGACGCCCCAACCGGCTGCAAAGTCGCTGTTGCGGTCGTTGACGGCGGTGCGCCCGCGCGCCTGCCATTCCAGGCCGGCTTCCATCCCGCGCTTCGGCTGCCACACCAGTTCGGCAAAGGCGTTGTGCTTCTGCGTGCCGGCGATGCGGTTGCCGGCCGCCACAGGGGCGGTGGCCACGGTGCACGGGGTGCCCGCACAGGTGAGGAAGTTGTCGCGGTACGTGGCATCGAGCCAGGTGAAGGCGGCAGCGGCCCGCCACTGCGGATTCAGGCGCCATTGGCCCGCCAGCTCGAGCCCCTTGCGCTGGGTGTGGCCCACGTTCTGGAAGGTCGAGCGGCCGCCGCTGTTGCTGAGCACACCGATCTCGTTGCTCGTGTTCACGACGAACAGCGTGGCGTCCAGGCCGACACCGGCGGACGGGCGCCACTTGCTGCCCAGTTCGGCGTGGCGGCTGGTCTGCGGCTTGAGCGCCATGTTGAAGCCGCCAGAGCCATCCGGTCGATAGGCCACCTCACCCAGGGTTGGCGATTCGAAGCCGCGGCCTGCGCCGGCGTGCAACGTCAGGGTGGGGCTGGCTTTCCAGCGCAGACCGACGACCGGCGTGTTGTAGTGGAAGCGCAGCAAGCCCGAATCATTGACGTTGGCACCCAGGACGTAGTTGTCCTTGCTCACCATCGTCACCTGCCCTGAGCGGAGGCCGGCCGTGGCGGCCCACTCCGGGGCGAAAGTCCATTCCGCCTGGGCATAGGCCTCACGGGTGCGCGCCGAGTTGGCCTCGTCGCGTCGCTGGCTGCCCTTGACCCCATACACGGGGCTGCTGCTCGGACCCGTGTAGTTCAGGTAGCCCCGGCGCGCGTCGTACTGGTCCTCGGCATTGAGGCCGGTCACCAGGTCGACGTTCGTCCAGCGCCAGTTCAGTCGGCCGTCCAGGCCCATGTAATCCCGGTCGAAATCGACCACCCCACCACTGTGGCGCGATGTCAGGGGGTTGGTGCCCTGGGTGCTGGCTGCGATGCTCTGGAACTGCGTCACCGTCCGCCGTCCGGCGTACGCCACCAGCTGGCTTTCCTGCAGCGCACCGGCCTGCGTGAACCGGTGTTGCCAGCTCGTGCCGACCTGGGTCTGGTTCAGGTTCTTGCGGGTGTTGTACTGGCGGGCCTCTGGCGTGGTCTGGTCGGGGTCGGCGTCGAACTGCTGCCGGTTCAGCCCCAGCGGATCTTGCGCCTGGAGGACCTGGTGACTGAGTTGCGCCACGATGCGGTCCTGCGTCAGCCGCCACTCGGCCTTGACGTTGCCCAGATGGCGGTCTGCGGCACTGTGGTCACGCGGGCCATCGGTGTGCATGCTGGAGGCGCTGGCCGACATGGACAGTGTGTCGCTGATGGGTGCACTGCCTGCCAGTCTGACCTGATAGAGCGCGTTGCTGCCGATGTCGATGGCACTTTCGAAGTATCGCTCCGTGATGGGCTGGCTGACCAGCGAGATCACCCCGCCGGCCGCGTTGCCGTACAGGGCAGAGAATGGCCCGCGAATGACCTCGATGCGCTGGGCATTCGCCAGGTCGAAGTGACCCACCTGACCTTGGCCGTCGGGCATGGTGGCCGGGATGCCGTCGGTGTACAGACGCAGGCCGCGCACGCCGAAGGTGGCCCGAGCGCCGAAGCCCCGCGAACTGATCTGCAGATCTTGCGCGTAGTTGTTGCGGTTGTTGACCACCAGACCCGGAACGCGGGCCATTGCTTCGGACAGGTTCACCATGGGGCCGGCGGACCGCAGCGTGCGGTTATCGACCACGCTGGCTGCGAAGGGCGCGTCCTGCAGCGGCGTGGCGCGGGGGCTGGCGCTGACGACCACGGGCTCGACTTCGGACGGGGCCTCGGAAGACTCGGCTGCCATGGCGCCCGAGGCGTTCAATAGCCCCGCACAGGTGGCCAGGGTGGCCCAGGCCAGCGGGCTGAGTTGAAGCAAGGCGGGATGGCGGTGCGGTGTGGGGTGTCTCATGGTGTCGTTGTGCGTGCGGTGTGTGCCGGTCTGGCCGGCAGCGGACAGTGTCCGGGTGCAGACACCGTGCCAGGCGTACCCAAGGGCGCGCGCGGGGCGAGCCGATGCCATCCGCGGGCCCGTGTCCGGGGAGACCCGGGGGGGTGATCATGAATTTCTCGAGCCCGTGTGACAGCGGTGACACATCTGCGCCGCGGTGTTTCGGACTGGAGCAGCGCTGTACAAGACGCCCGGGCAAAAAAAACGGGCCCCGAAGGGCCCGTATGGAAAGCACAAGACTGCCGTGCTGCTAGGAGGAGACAAGCATGAAACAGAACGGGTCCGCCTGACGGGAGCAGGGCCTTGACGGCCAAGCCGGTCCGGCGGGTTACAGCAGGGACAACAGAGACAACGAGAACAACCACTGCGATGCGGCGTGAACCGGCGCCGCGCCGGATGAGGGGCCGTCCCCCTCGGGAACTCAGTGCATCTGGATGCCGCCAGCGGCCTTGCCCTTGCCAGCACGGGCCGGGGGGTTGCACAGCCCGCAGACGAAGTGACGCGAGATTTCATGCGGGTGGGTCACGAAGTGGCCCCCGCACTTGGAGCACTTCGTCATCGTCAACATCCCGTTGTCCACGAACTTCACCAGGCGCCAGGCGCGGGTGACGGACAACATCGGCTCCAGGCCCTGCACCTCGGTCTGCTCCAGATAGAGCTGGTAGGCCTTGATCACCACGTCGATCTCGTCCATTTCCGCGGCCTTGTTCAGGTACTCGTGGATGTTCATGAACAGGCTGGCGTGGATGTTGGGCTGCCAGGTCATGAACCAGTCAGTCGAGAAGGGGAGCTGGCCTTTCGACGGCGACTTGCCCGAGACTTCCTTGTACAGGCGCAGCAGGCGCTCGTAAGACATGTCGGTTTCCGATTCCAGAACCTGCAGGCGGGCACCCAGGTTGATCAGGGTGACGGCGCGCTCGATTTGCTTGGCTTCGGTCAACAGGCTCTTGGTGCGCATGATGGGCTTTCTCGGAGGGGGGCGGATCGTGAGGACGGGGTCAGGCGGGTGATACCGAGACTCAGGCGGCTTCCTGGTGGCGGCCGGCCATCAGGATGGAGGCATGCAGGCGGCTGACGGCGTCGTTGGCGGCGCCCTTGCCGTGGTTGGTCAGCAGGTTCCACACGAGGTCGTCATCGACACGCATGCGGCACACCAGGGTGTTGCCCGACGCGATCTTCAGCACCTGAGCCGGGGTCAGCGAGGCCAGACGGTCGGCCGCTTCTTCCGACAGACCCAGGCGGAACAGCGCCTGTTCGCGGTCCGTGCGGATCAGGTTCTGAGCCAGCATCAGGTACGACAGGTTGGTTTCGCGGATTTCGTTGAGGATCTGTTCGTTGGTCATGTCGGGCTCCGTTGTCTGGCTGTGCGGTGCAGTGCGGAACTGCGTTGTCGATGGAGTCATTGTGCAAACAACGGCCAGTTTTCTTGATAGGCGGCTGGCTGTAAGGCAGGTCGGCGCACGGCTAGCTTCTTTGTAAGAATTTGTCTGACAAGCACTCGGAACAGCACCCTGTTCAGGGCCCAGTCATTTGTCTGGGAAAAACATGCCATTTCGGTCCTTGAGTGACGTTTGATCACACCGTGATTTGTATCAACGCCGTTACCGGAAATTCCCGTGTGTGAAGGGTGTCACAGACAGCGGCAAACCAGCGCCGTTATGCTTCATTCCCAAGGGCAACCCGTCCGAAAGGGCGAGGGCGCAAAGCTGCGGGGCTAAAGACGATCCGATCGTTCACGCCAGCCGGGCCGCCACGGAAGGTCGTACGTGTAACAAGCGTGCGGTCCGGATCGTGTCATCCAGCCCAGCGCTGCCCGTCCGACCGACCTTGTGGTCACCAGTCAACAGGAGGGCGCTCATGCGCTGGCAAAAGTTCAATCTTCGTTCTTCGATCATCACCGTTGCCGCTCTGGTTGCATTGGGCGCGTCCGGTCTCGTTTCGCACGCTGCAGCACCGACCACCTCGTCGGTCCTGAGCACCAATCTGTCGCAGGCTGCTTCGCTTCGGGTGGAGCAACTGCTGTCGATGCAGCCTGGCACGCAGGTCAGCATCGACTTCCCGGTGGCTGGCCGCCAGAACGTGGTCTTCGAGCACACCACGGCCGGCGTGGGCGGCTTGCGCTACTGGCACGGCCATCTGGCCGGCAACGAGCGCAATCGGGTGGTGATCCAGGAACTGGCCAATGGCCGGGTGGTGGGGGCCGTGCGCTTCAATGGCAAGCTGGTGAACTTCCGCCAGGAAGCCGACCGCTCGCTGGTGACGACGCGTGACATGGCCCAGGTCAGCGGCCAGGTTTGGGCGCTGGGCGAACGCCTCGACAAAGGCACCACCGTCGTCAACCAGAACCTGTCTGCTTTGACACAGGCCACGGTGGGCAGCGAACTGGCCATCCCCCTGCCGGGTGGGCGCACCGAGGTGGCGATCGTCACGAGCACGGCGCTGGACGCCGAGGGCAACCTCCAGCTCGAAGCCATCAGCCGCCTCGAAGGGCGCGGCAACGCCACGGTGGTCACCGTCGGCACGGACGCCACCTTCGCTGCCATCTTCACGCCCCAGGGTGAGTATCAGGTGCAGACGCGCAATGGTCGGACCGTGATGCTGGATCCCCGCGCAGCGGGCTGGACGGAGCCGCGTGGTGACGACCATGTGACGGATGGCCACGAGGAGCCGTATGCGGCCGCGGCCGTGTCGACCAAGAACGCGACAACCGCGGCCAACACCGCGACCACGACGACGAGCGCGACCACCGCGGTGCCGTCGGCGCTCGCGGCCGGGACGGTCGACACCACGATCACGCTGTTGATGACCTACAGCCCCTCGTTCGTGAAGATGTGGGGAACGGAGACCGCTGCCCGGACTCGCTTGTCCAACCTGGTTCAGGTGGCCAATACCGCGTATGGCAACAGCGGTACGGGCGTGCGCTTCAAGGTGGTGGGCTGGAAGCTGGTGAACCAAGCTGATGCTTCACCGCAGACCGTGTTGCCGGCGTTGCGCATGAGCAGTGGCGCTTTCACGGGTGTCTCGACCTTGCGCACCACGGCGGGCGCTGCGCTGGTGACCTTCTTCGCGCCGTTCAACAGCGTGACCGCGTCAACCAACACCTGTGGTCTGGCCTATGTGCCGGCGGCAGGCTCGCAAGGGCTGGCAGCCTACCGTGCTCAGGTTCCATTGCTGGGCGTTTCGGCATTGAATGACGGACAGAACGGCAGCAGCTACTGCTCGGCCCTCAGCTTTGCGCACGAGTTGGGACATAACCTGGGGGCAGTGCACGACAAGGCCAACTCCGGTACCACCGGCGTGTTCCCCTACAGCTACGGCCGTGGCGTGAGCGGCAGCTTTGGCACCGTGATGTCCTACGTCTATCCGCGGGTCGCGCTGTTCTCGTCGCCCCAGATCAAGTGCACCACCACTGGCACCACATGCGGGACGACGGCAGAGAACGTGGTGTCTACCGTGCTGCAGACCAAGTCCATCGTGGCTGCACTCGGCAAGCCTGCCAATGCAGGGGTCGATGTGACGGGCGCCACCATGGTCGCCGGTGCGCTGCGTACCTCCACCGGGGCCGCCTACACCGGGACGGCCACCATCGGCTCCACCACGTCGGGCGTGACCTGCACGGTCGGCACCACGGGGTTGTACGTCTGCCGCGTGCCGAGCGGGACCAACTCGATCTCGGTGGCGGTCAAGGTGACGGGCAAGACCGTGAGCCCGGCCGTGGCCACTTTCGCCGTCAACCCGATGGCGGACCGCCCGATCACCGGGACCACCTTCTACGTGTACTGAAACTGGCATCCTCGCGCCCCGGCGTCCCTGGGGCCCTTTTCTCGCGGCCTGTTCACCTCGGTGCACAGGCCGCTTTTTCATGTCCGCCGGGTGACATGCCAATAGACGACATCAATGAAGTGAATTTGTTCAATCAATTCGCTATATGGGACTGGCTGACCTAATATTCGTCCTGTTGTCTCACAACACAACCCAAACCAAGGAACCGATCCATGAGCCTGATCAACACGCAAGTCCAGCCGTTCAAGACCCAAGCCTTCGTCAACCGTGGTGGCAAGGGTGAGTTCATCGAGGTGACCGACGAGAGCCTGAAGGGCAAGTGGTCCGTCCTGATCTTCATGCCGGCCGCCTTCACCTTCAACTGCCCGACCGAGATCGAAGACGCTGCCGACAACTACGCCGAGTTCCAGAAGGCCGGTGCCGAGGTCTACATCGTGACCACCGACACCCACTTCTCGCACAAGGTGTGGCACGAAACCTCGCCGGCCGTCGGCAAGGCCAAGTTCCCGCTGGTGGGCGACCCCACCCACACGCTGACCAACGCCTTCGGCGTGCACATCCCCGAAGAAGGCCTGGCCCTGCGCGGCACCTTCGTGGTGAACCCGGACGGCGTCATCAAGACCGTCGAAATCCACTCGAACGAGATCGCCCGCGACGTGTCGGAAACCCTGCGCAAGCTGAAGGCTGCCCAGTACACCGCCGCCAACCCCGGCCAGGTCTGCCCGGCCAAGTGGAAGGAAGGCGCCAAGACCCTGGCTCCGTCGCTGGACCTGGTCGGCAAGATCTGATCGACCTGACGTCAGACACGCTGTTGTTTGACCTGTGAGAGGGCGCGCCCTTCCCACACCGCTGACACTGCCTACCCTGCGGGCCCACGAAGCCGGCCGGGGTGGGGCAGTGCAGCCTGCTCGCTGGCCCCAACCCTTGACGCAGTACAGGAGGCCGGTTTTCACAGTCGCTTGACACCGAATTCACTCAGAAAAGGATGACCACCATGCTGGACGACAGCCTCAAAGCCCAACTCGGCGCCTACCTGGAGCGCGTGCAACAGCCGTTCGAGATCGTGGCCTCCCTGAGCGACAGTGAAAACTCCCGCGAGATGCTCGCGCTGCTGCAGACGATCCAAGGTCTGCGCGCCGACAAGATCACCCTGAAGACCGACGGGCAGGACGCCCGCAAGCCTTCGTTCACGCTGCAGCGCGTGGGCAGCGACACCAGCCTGCGCTTTGCCGGCCTGCCGCTGGGCCACGAGTTCACCTCGCTGGTGCTGGCGCTGCTGTGGACGGGCGGTCATCCCCCGAAGGAAGAAGCCGAGACGCTGGACAACATCCGCGCCCTGGACGGCGACTTCAACTTCGAGGTCTACATGTCCCTGAGCTGCCACAACTGCCCGGACGTGGTGCAGGCGCTGTCGCTCATGGCCATCCTGAACCCGAAGGTCAAGACCACCGTCATCGAAGGCGGCGCCTTCCAGGAAGAGGTCGAGAAGCGCGAGATCATGGCGGTGCCCATGGTCTTCCTCAACGGCCAGGTGTTCGCCTCGGGCAAGATGTCGGTGGCCGAGATCGTGGCCAAGCTCGACACCAACTCGGCTGCCAAGGAAGCCGCCAAGATCGACGCCAAGGCGCCGTACGACGTGCTGATCGTGGGCGGTGGCCCTGCCGGTGCAGCCGCGGGTGTGTACGCAGCCCGCAAGGGCATCCGCACCGGCATCGCCGCCGAACGGTTTGGCGGGCAGGTGAACGACACGCTGGCCATCGAGAACTACATCTCGGTGCTGGAAACCGACGGGCCGAAGCTGGCTGCCGCGCTGGAAGCCCACGCCAAGGCGTACGACGTCGACATCATGAACCTGCAGAAGGCCGCGCAGATCATCCCGGCTGCGAAGCCCGGTGACCTGATTCAGGTGAAGATGGAAAACGGCGGCACGCTCAAGGCCAAGACCGTGATCCTGTCGACCGGTGCCCGTTGGCGCAACGTGAACGTGCCCGGCGAAGCCGAGTACAAGAACAAGGGCGTGGCCTACTGCCCGCACTGCGATGGCCCGCTGTTCAAGGGCAAGCGCACGGCCGTCATCGGCGGCGGCAACTCGGGTGTCGAGGCCGCCATCGACCTGGCGGGCATCGTGGCCCACGTGACGCTGATCGAGTTTGCCGACACGCTCAAGGCCGACGCCGTGCTGGTCAACAAGCTCAAGAGCCTGCCGAACGTGACCATCCACACCAACGCGCAGACGACCGAGATCACCGGCGCAGAGGGCAAGGTCAATGGCCTGAAGTACAAGGACCGCGTCTCGGGTGAAGAGCACACGGTGCCGCTGGAAGGCGTGTTCGTGCAGATCGGCCTGGTGCCCAACACCGAGTTCCTGCGCGGCACGGTGGAACTGAGCAAGTTCGGCGAGATCATCGTCGACGCGAAGGGCCACACCAACGTGCCGGGCGTGTTCGCGGCCGGCGACTGCACCACGGTGCCGTACAAGCAGATCGTGATTGCGGCCGGGGCCGGTGCGACGGCGGCATTGAGTGCCTTCGACCACCTGATCCGCCAGGGTTGAACGATGACAGCGTGAACCGATCGGTTCCTTGAGAGGCCTGCGCCCGCGAGGGTGCGGGCCTTTTTTTCGGCCCTGCTGTGCTGTCAACCACGGCATTCCCCAGCCCGCGGTCGGTGGGCAAGGTCGCATCATCGCCCCATGCCCTCGAACGCCGTGCCCCTGCCCCCCTCCCTCCGCGTGCTCGAACGCGGCTGGCTGTCCTCCAACCAGATCCTGCTGTTCGACGACGACGGCGCGACCGTGGTCGACACCGGCTACGTCACGGAAGTGGACGACACGCTGCGCTTGATCGACCAGGCGCTCGCGGGCCGGCCGTTGAAGCGCATCGTCAACACCCACCTGCATTCCGACCACGCTGGCGGCAACGCGGCGCTGCAGGACCGGCACGATTGCGTCACCTGGATCCCGCCCGGCGAGAGCGAGGCGGCCGCCGTGTGGGACGAAGACCGCCTGAGTTACCGCCCCACCAGCCAGCAGTGCCCGCGCTTCCGGTTCGATGCGTTGGTGCACCCCCACCAGACCCTGCACCTGGGGGGCGAGGACTGGACCGTGCTGCCCGCCGAGGGCCATGACGATGCCATGGTGATGCTGTGGTGCGATCGACAGGGTGTGCTGGTATCGGCCGATGCGCTGTGGGAGAAGGGATTCGGCGTGATCTTTCCCGAACTCGTCGGCGAGGCGGGCTTCGAGGCCCAGGCGGCCACGCTGGCGCTGATCGCCGACCTGGCGCCGCGTGTCGTGATCCCGGGCCATGGCGCGCCGTTCACCGCGGTGCAGCCGGCGCTCGAAGCGGCGCAAGCGCGGTTGAACTGGTTGCGCAACGAGCCGGTGAAGCACGCCGAGTACGCGCTCAAGGTGCTGGTGTCGTTCAAGCTGATGGAGGCTCGCTCACTGAGCCAGTCCGCGATCGAGGCCATTGTGCAGGCCGCCTTCGATCGGCAGCCCGCCCTGGCCGCGCTGTACGCCGGTCGGGAGGTGGCCGCGGTGGCGCGCGACGTGGTGGCGCAGCTGGCGCGCAGCGGCGCCGTGCAGATCCGCCTGGACGGCGGCATCGACGCGCCCGCGCGCTGATTCCGCCCGTCGGGCTGCTTCAGCCTGCGCGCCGGAAGGTGAGATTGATCCGGTCGGGCCCGAAGGCCGGGTGGTGCGCTGTCTTGATCGGCCGCACGCCATGGAAGCGCAGCCGCGCCGGACCACCCCACACCAGCACGTCGCCGTGTTGCAGTGGAACGGGGCGGGTGCGGTCGGAGCGTGCCAGGCCGCCCAGCAGAAAGGTCGCGGGCACGCCCAGCGAGACGGACACGATGGGCGCACTGAAATCCCGCTCATTGCGATCCTGGTGCAGCGACAGCCGCGTGCCCGGCGCGTAGCGGTTGACCAGGCAGGCATCGGGCTCGAAGCCGGGAAAGCCGGCGGCCTCGGCGGCGGTGCGCGCCAGCGCCAGGAAGGCGTCCGGCATCGGCGGCCACGGGGCTTCGCGCAAGGGGTCGATGCCGCTGTAGCGGTAGCCGCGCCGGTCGCTGATCCAGCCCAGTGCGCCCGCGTTGCTCATGGCCACCTGCATGGTGAGGCCACCCGGCGTCTGCATCTGGCGCCACGGGGCGGTGGCGATGACCGACTGCACCCCGGCCAGGATGCCCGCCTCGTCGTCGAGTGCCCGGCCAGGCAGCAGCACCACACCCTCGTCCAGGTCGATGCGTGCGGCCCGCTCCCCGGAGACGGCCGCAGCCGCGCCGTCCGCAGCGTCTGCCGGCGGCAGGTCGGCGAACAGGTCGCCGGTCAGCGGGTCGAAGATGCGGGGCACGGTGGGGTCTCCGGGCGGTGGCCTGTGAGCGGGATGGGCGCGCGCCGTGTACCGGACCCGACGCCGCCTGATCGCTCAGACTGTGGCTGCGCCCGCCTTGGGCGGCCGGACGGCGGCTTCCGCCAGGATGGCCCGCAGCAGGTCATGGCACCGGCCCACCGAGGCCACCTCCACGCGCTCGCCCGGGGCGTGTGCGCCGCGGATGGTGGGGCCGAAGGACACGATGTCCATCCCCGGGTGTTTCGCAGCCAGGATGCCGCATTCCAGCCCGGCATGGATGACCTGCACGTGTGCCGGGGCCCCGTGGCGATCGGCATAGACCCGCTGGCACAAGGCCAGCAGCGGCGAACCCGGGTTCGGCGTCCAGCCGGGGTAGTGGCCGTTGATGTCGACCGTGGTGCCGCTGAGCTGGAACAGGCTGGCGATCTCTTCGGCCAGCGCCAGGCTGCCGCTGTCGCGCAGCGAGCGCACCATGAAGTGCGCCTGGCCGCCTTCGGGCGTGAGGCTGACGACGCCCAGGTTGTTCGAGGTTTCGACCACGCCGGGCACCTGTCGGCTCATGCGGCGCACGCCATGGGGCGCGGCGTGCAGGCTCGCCAGCCAGACGGCCTGCTCGGCCGGTGCCATGACCAGTCCGGGCAGCGGGGCCGGCGTGGGTTCTGCCGTCAGGCTCAGTCCTTGTTCCACACCCTGCAGTTCATCGGCCAGCAGCGCCTGCCAGCGTGCCAGGCCCGCATGCAGGGCGTCGACCCTGTCGGCGGGCAGGGCCACGGTGGCAAAGGCCTCGCGTGGCAGCGCATTGCGCGCTGTGCCGCCTCGCAGGCTGACCCACTGCAGCGGCAGTGTGGTGCCCAGATCGTGCAGCACGCGCACCAGCAGCTTGATGGCGTTGCCGCGCTCTTCGTGGATGTCGACACCGGAGTGCCCGCCACGGAGCCCGCGCAGGCTCACATCGCGCAGCGCGTGACCGGCCTCCAGCGGCACCGGCGGGGCGTGGCGGCTGACCGCCACATCGACGCCGCCGGCGCAACCCAGGTAGAACTCGCCCCACTCTTCGGTGTCGAGGTTGAGCATCAGCCGGCCCTGCAGCGCACCGGCCGCCAGGCCGTGGGCACCGCCCATGCCGGCCTCCTCGTCCACCGTGAACAGGGCTTCCAGCGGGCCGTGCACGGCCTCCGGGTCTTCCAGCACGGCCAGCATCAACGCCACGCCGATGCCGTTGTCGGCGCCCAGCGTCGTGCCCTCGGCCACCAGCCAGCCGTCGCGGGCCACGGGCGTGATCGGGTCATGGAAGAAGTCGTGGCCGCTGTCGCTGTTCTTCTGCGTGACCATGTCGAGGTGCGCCTGCAGCACCACGCCGGGCGCGGCCTCGTGTCCGGGCGTGGCCGGCTTGCGCACGATCAGGTTGCCGGCTTCGTCCACCTGGGTGGCCAGCCCGCGGGCCTGCGCCCAGGCCACCAGGTGGTCACGCAGGACGCCCTCGTGCTTGGACGGCCGCGGGATGCGGCACAGCGTCGCGAAGTGGGTCCACACGCTGGCGGGTGTCAGGTTGGTGAACGGGGCGGGCAGGCTGGAGGGCGTGAGGACGGACATGGCGGGACGGGGCGACGGGATGCGGCCTCCGGACGGCGCCGCAACGCGCCCGGGATGGCGATGCCGCCCATCCTACGCCGCCGCTGTGCCGGGGGCGAAGCCGTGTGGCGATGCCCCCTGCCGTTGCGGGCAGCGGGCGCCGGGTGTTCAGGCGGGATGGTGATCCGGCCGGCCGACGCGGGTCGGGCCCACGCGCGCCTCGATGTCGGCCTGGATGCGGCGCCCGATGTGCAGCCAGAAGCCCACCTCGGCGACCACGAACAGCGGGCCGATCACCAGACCGATCAGGTCGTCGACGAAGGCGGGCTTGCGGCCTTCGAAGGCGTGGCCGATGAACTGGATGACCCAGCCGACGAGGAACAGCCCCAGCCCGGTTCCCAGCCAGCTGGCCAGGCTGCCGGCGGCCACGGCCTGGCCGATGGCGTGCGTGCTGGCGAACAGTGCCCCCATGACCAGCCCGTAGCCGAGGTGCAGCCGCAGGTAGTACAGCACCGACGCGGCCACGAGCAGGGTGGCCGGCGACAGCGCCACGCCCCCCACTTCGGCCAGCACCGGGCGCGAGGCCAGGATGGCCACGGCCACGACGATCATCGGGATGCCGACCAGGTGCGTCGCGATGTTGCGGCGGTCCCGGTGGTAATCGGCGTACTGGGCGAGTTGGTCGGTGAGCGTTTTCATGCCACCGATGCTCCGGCGGCGGGCCGGTGCGCGTCTGTCGGTCCTCCGACGTTTCGCCACCGTGCGCCCCCGGGTTTGCCCGCAACCCTGTCCGGGGTGTGTCGCGCCGCCGTCCCTTCGTGGCATCATCGAACCCCGCCTGTACCCCGCAGTACCATGTCCGGCCCTCCTGCTTTCGACGCCCATGCTCACCGTCCGCTGCTCGATCGCAGTGCGTGGTTCGGTGCGCTGCCGGAGGATCTCAAGGAGGCCTTGCTGGAGGCCGGGCGTCTGCGGCGGCTCAAGGCCGGCGAATGCCTGTTTCGCCGCGGTGCCCCGAATTGCGGTCTGTACGCTGTCCTGCGCGGCTCGGTCCATGTGGGCACCGTCACCCCGTCCGGGCGACAGAACCTGGTGGCCGTGGTGCCCGCGCCGCATTGGTTCGGCGAGTTGGCGCTGATCGACCAGGGCCCGCGCACGCACGACACCGAGGCCCGGGAGGCCACCGACCTGCTGTGGGTGCCCTTGCCGGCGCTGCAGGCGCTGCTTCAGGCCGAACCGCGCCACTGGCAGGCATTTGCCGCGCTGGCCGTGCACAAGCTGCGTGCGGCGTTCGAAGAGCTGGAAGACGCCGCCTTGCTCGGCACGCAGGCGCGGGTGGCCAAGCGGCTGCTGCAGTTGTCGACCGGGCATGGCATGTTGACGGCCCAGGCGGCCTTGCGCACCGTGTCGCTCAACCAGGAAGAGTTTGCCGCCACGCTGGGCCTCACGCGCCAGACGGTCAACGAGATGCTGGGCCTGCTGGCCGACCAGGGGTTGATCGCCAAGGGCTATGGTCGCGTCGACATCCTCGATGTGGAGGGCCTGCGGGCCCTGTGCCGACCGAGCTGACGAGCCGGGCCGCACGCGGGCAGCCCGTCGGCCGGTGGTGCTAGGCTCAGTCGGCCAGCATCATGTCGCGGCTCAACATCGAACCGGTCTGGCGGTAGCGCGTGTGCCAGGCAAAGGCCTCTTCCAGCACATGGGGTGTGTGCCCACCGCGGCGGCAGGCATCGCGGAAGTAGTCCTTCAGCGCATCGCGGTACAGCGGGCTGACGCACTGGTCGATGACCACGCGGGCGCGTTCGCGGGGCGCCAATCCACGCAGGTCGGCCAGGCCGTGCTCGGTCACGATCACGTCCACATCGTGCTCGGTGTGGTCCACATGCGTGACCATGGGCACGATGCTCGAGATGTCGCCGTTCTTGGCCAGCGACTTGGTCACGAAAATCGACATGTGGGCGTTGCGCGCGAAGTCGCCCGAGCCGCCGATGCCGTTCATCATGTGCGTGCCATTGACGTGCGTGGAGTTGACGTTGCCGTACAGGTCGCACTCCAGCGCCGTGTTGATGGTGATCAGGCCCAGCCGGCGCACCACCTCGGGGTGGTTGCTGATTTCCTGCGGGCGCAGCACCAGGCGCGACTTGTAGTGCGCCAGGTTGTTCATCACCCGCTCGTAGCAGGCCTTCGACAGCGTCATCGACGCGGCCGAGGCGAACGTCATGCGGCCCTCGTCCAGCAGGTCGATGCTGCTGTCTTGCAGCACCTCCGAGTACATGCGCAGATCCTGGAAGGGCGAATCCAGCAGGCCATGCAGCACCGCGTTCGCGATGGTGCCGATGCCGGCCTGCAGCGGCTGAAGCGACGGGCTCAGCCGGTTGGCCTTGACCTCGCGCATCAGGAAGTCGTTGAGGTGATCGGCGATGGCCGCGGTCTCCAGATCCGGCGGCAGCACGGTCGACGGGCTGTCCGGGCGGTCGGTGCAGACGATGGCGGCGATCTTCTCGGGGTCGATGGGAATGGCCGGCGTGCCGATGCGCTGGTCGACCGACACCAGCGGGATCGGCTGGCGGTGCGGGCGGTAGGTCGGGATGTAGATGTCGTGCAGGCCTTCGAGCTCGAGCGGCATGCTCAGGTTGATCTCGACGATCACTTTCTGAGCCAGGATGGCAAAGCTCGCCGAGTTGCCCACCGAGGTGGTCGGCACGATGCCGCCATCGGCCGTGATGCAGGTGGCCTCGATCACCGCCACGTCCACCGGCTTGAGCTGGCGGTTGCGCAGCATTTCCACCGTTTCCGACAGGTGCTGGTCCATGAACATCACCTCGCCGGCGTTGATGCGCTGGCGCAGGCTGGCGTCGACCTGGAAAGGCATGCGGCGCGCTGTCACGCCGGCGTCGCTCAGCACCTTGTCGGCGTCATGGCCCAGCGAGGCGCCGGTCATCAGCGTGATCTGCAGCGGGTGGGTCTTCGCGCGCTCGGCCAGGGCGAAGGGCACCGCCTTGCAGTCGCCCGCGCGGGTGAAACCGCTCATGCCGACGGTCATGCCGTCGTGGATCAGGGCAGCGGCCTCGTGGGCCGACATCACTTTGTCCCGCAGCTGGGGCAGGCGGATGCGATCGGGGTGCATGGTGTCTCCTGTGCGTCAATGCCCCGGGGCGGGCCGCGAACCCGGTATGCCGAGGTCGCCGCAGTATCGACAAACGGTATGCATGCGTAAAGCGACTAATATTCATGCAGGCCAGTCGCAAAAAGAATGGCAATCCGGAGACCTCATCATGGACCTTCGCGCCTTGCGCTACTTTGTGGAAACCGTGCGCCGCAACAGCTTCACGCAGGCGGCCGAGGCGCTGCACGTCACGCAGTCGACCGTCAGCAAGATGGTGCGCCAGCTGGAAGACGAGGTCGGTCAGCCGCTGCTGCAGCGGGTTCCGGGCGGCGTCCGCCTGACGGATGTCGGCCAGGTGGTGCTGGCGCGCGGGCAGGAGGCCCTGGCCGTGGTACAGGGCCTGCACACCGAGCTGGACGACCTGGCCGCGCTCAGCCGCGGCACGCTGGTCGTCGGCATCCCGCCCATGGTCAATGTGTTCTTCTCGCCGCTCATCCAGCGCTTCCGGGCCGCGCACCCGGGCATCGTGTTGCAGATGAAGGAGGCGGGCGGCGACGTGATCGGTCAGATGATCGCGGCCGGCGAGCTGGAGGTGGGCGTGGGCACGCTGCCGCTGGCCCCCGATCTGGCCCATCTGCAAACCGCGTTGCTGGGGCGATACCCGGTGTGCCTGGTGGGCACGGCCGACATGGCCTGGACGCGGCTGAAGCGGCCCGGCCTGGCCAGCCTGCACGGCCAGCCGGTGGTGATGCCGGGCGAGGGCTTCACCCTGCACCGCCACCTGCACGACTGGTGGCGCGCGCACGGCGTGACGCCCCATGTGGTGGCCGAAAGCGGCCAGTGGGATTTCCTGTTGTCGATGGCGCAGGCGGGCATGGGCACGGCCATCCTGCCGTTGCCGGTGCTGGAGCGCCTGCAGCTGGCGCCCGAGCTGGTCGTGCGGCGCCTGCCCGCGCGCGAGATGGACAGTGCAGGACTTGCCCACAGAGGGCGATCCTGAGCGGCGCCTGCCCGCGCGCGAGATGGACTGGGCGGTGGCCCACCTGTGGGCGCGCGGGCGCTACATGAGCCACGCGGCGCGTGCCTGGCTGGCGTGCTGCCGGCAGCGGTGACTGCCGCGTCGCCGCGGGGCTCGCGTGCAGGGGTGCGAGCAGGCACAATCGCGCGCTGACCTCGCCGCCTGCCATGACCGACACCGCCCTTGCCGCCTTCAATGCCCCCCACCTGGCCCGTTTCACCACGCTGCTGCGTGAGGCGCTGACAGCCGACCGGCTGCAGCGGCTGGTGCTGGTGGGTTACCAGGGCGGCGTGGCCGAAGCCGATGCCGCGGGGCAGCCTCTGCAGCGCGTCATCGTGCGTGCCGTGGCGCTGCGCGACGAGCCGCATCTGAGCCTGGTCTGGCGCTATCCGACCAAGGACATCACCAAGAACCTGCCCGCTGACGAGGGCGTCGAGGCCATCCTGAGCTGGTTGCAGGCGGGGGCCTTCCGCAACGCGCACCTGCACACGCCCTCGGAGGAGGTGCAACTCGCCTTCAGCAAGAAAGGCAAAGCCAGTGTGCGCATCGGCAAGACAACGCCCGGTGAGGCCGGCGGGGCCAGCGACGCCGAAGCGCATTCGGCATCGCCCGTGCCCGAGGTGCCGGGCGCCGGGGCCTTGGCCGCCCACAACCGCGACAAGCACCGCCACCTCGACCTGGCGCGCCCCTTTCTGCGCGAGTTAGGGGTGACCGATGCCCAGGGCCACCTGATTCCGGCCATGTCGCGCAAGTGGAAGCAGATCAACAAGTTCGTCGAGGTGTTCGCCGCCGCGCTGGGCCGCTCGCGCCTGGCCGACCAGCCCGCCGTGCATGTCGCCGACTTCGGCTCGGGCAAGGGCTACCTCACGTTTGCCGTGCATGACTGGCTGACGAACACGCTGGGTCGACAGGCGCGCGTGACCGGCGTGGAGCTCCGGCCGGACCTGGTCCAGTTCTGCCAGGGTGTCATCCGCCGGCTAGGTCTGCAGGGCATGGCCTACGAGCAGGGTGACGTGCGCGACTACCACCCGAGCGACCTCGATGTCGTCATCGCCCTGCACGCCTGCGACATCGCCACCGACTACGCCATCCACCTGGGCATCCGCGCCGGGGCAGAGGTGATCCTGTGCTCGCCGTGCTGCCACAAACAGATCCGTCCGCAGCTGCTGAGCCCGCACCCGCTGCGGCCCATCCTGCAGCACGGCATCCACCTGGGGCAGGAGGCCGAGATGCTGACCGATGGCTTGCGCGCGCTGTTGCTGGAGGCCGCTGGCTATGACACGCAGGTGTTCGAGTTCATCTCGCTGGAGCACACCAACAAGAACAAGATGATTCTGGCGGTCAAGCGCCTGCGGCCGAAGCCCAACGACGAGGTGCTGGCACAGATCCGCGAGATCAAGGCCTTCTACGGCATCCGCGAACAGGCACTGGAAAGCCTGTTGCGCGCCGACGGTCTCCTGGCCGCCTGAGCGGTTTCCGGCCGAGGCCAGGGGCCGATGTCGGGCTGAGCCCGATGTGTCGGCGCTGCAACTCTTGTACAGTGCATCCCTGGGCGAAACGGACAGCGACCAGAATCTGCCGCCGCCCTCAGACCACCACACAGGGACGAGCACGGATGAGACAGGCAGGCCGGTCAGGGACGGCTCCGCGGCACAGGTGCGCGCGATGATTGCGACGACACCCCGCGCGTGGCCCATCACCGCCCCCGTTCCGGATGACCTCCGGGGGGTGTGGGTGCGCACGCTCCTGCAGACCGACACGCTGGCCGAGCATGCCGGTGCGCCCCCGAGCGACACGACCAGCTGGGTGCGCTGGCTGCAGACCAGCCGCTGGCACGTCGACCTGCGCGTGCCCGAGCGGGCGCTGCAGGCCCGCCATGTCGCTCCGCTGGCGCAGCAAACGCCGGCTCAGCTCGCGCTGCTGGCCGAGCAGCAGGGTTTCACGGGCGTCACCACCGTGGAGACCCACCCCACGGGCGAGGTCTGCACCTGGTTGCGCCACACCGATTTCCAGCCACCCAGCCTGCATCCGGATGCGGGCTGGTTGCTGTTCGAGCGCCCCGATCGCCTGGTCGAAGTCGGCATCCATGCCGACTACAACGAGGTGTGGGAACGCCTGCCCGGCTCGAGCGGATGCTACGTCGCCCTGGGCGGGTTGGACATTGACGGGCGCGACGATGGCCGCCGGTTGCTGCTCGCGGGGCATTACCTGGCGCGGGTGCGGCCGCGACAGCGGGGCTGGCCCCGCGGGATGCCGCCCGGCCTGAGCCTGACCGAGGCCCTGCTGACCCAGCCAGAACGCGCACACGATTGGCTGGATTGCGAGATCAGTTTCGGCACCCTGCACGAGGGCGTCTGGCAGGTCGAGCGCTCGACGCTGCCCGAGCTGGACGGCCAGGCCTTGCCATGTCAGCTGCACCGCCTGGATGCCCGGATGGCCGGCGTGACCTTGCCCGTGCGGCCCGGTGCCCCCACCGAGCCCGAGGCGTGGCAGATCCTGGAGTGGGACGACCCCGAGGCCACGCTCGGCTGAGGTCCGGAGCGCTGCGCACCGGGCGGCCATGCCCGACAATCGCAGCATGCCCACGCTGCGCCCTCTGTCCTCCCCTGCCGATGCCCCGGTACCCGCCCCTCAGCCGGCCCCGGGTGCTGTCCCGGTCCGTGGCACGCCGGCGGATCCGCAGAAGCACCCGGTGTACGTCGGACCCAGTGCCATCGACGGACAGGGGGCGTTCGCCACGGCAGCCATCCCGGCGCGCGCCAAGATCGGCGAGATCCGCGGCGAGTTCGTCGACATGGCCGAGGCCCGCGCTCGCGCGCGAGAGGCGGAGCGCCGCACCGGCCGCATCTTCATGGTGGCGGTCTCCGAGCGCCGCGCCGTGGATGCAACCCGGTCGACCGACCCGCTGCGCTTTGCCAACCACGCCTGTGAGCCCAACATGGTGCTCAAGGTGCAGCAAGGGCGCGTGGCCTTCTACGCCCTGCGGGACATCGCCGCGGGGGAAGAGCTCACGGCGCGGTATGGGGCCACGCACCATGGCGGCCGGCTGGTGTGCCGGTGCGGCTCCCCGCGCTGCGTGGGGCGGCTCTGACGGCGCGTGCGCCATGAAAAACCCCCCGGCACCTTGCGATGCCAGGGGGTCGAGACGGTGTCAGCGAGACGGTGGATCAGCCCAGGGCGACCAGCTCTTCGTTGATCTTGGCCAGGGCCTCTTCGGTGATCAGGCCACCGGAGAACTTCGCGACCATCGACAGCGCGAAACCCTTGCCCATGCCGATCTGCGGGTGGGTGGAGATGCCCGGCAGGTGCTTTTCCAGGATGGCCTTGGTGGCTTCGTTGTCCAGCAGGTCGCCGAGTTTGGTTTCGATCGAGAAGCTCATGCTTGTGTCTCTCAGTGATGGGTTTGACAGGGGGCGCACGGCGCAGCGTGTCCACGCCACAGGCCGGTGTGCAACCAGTAGCATACCGCGTTCAAACGATTGTTTGTCGCCTGTCCGCTCATCCGGGCGGCCTGCACCGATCCGGTCGCCCAAGCTAGCACAAAACAGGGGCAGTGCGCCCTCGGAAGATGCACGAGCATTGTCCGCGGTCAGACACTTATCCCCACATTCGGGCGAGCGGGGGACCACCTTTCGGCCTTGCGGTCAAGACCCGCAAAATGCACGAAAACTCGTGGCAAGTGATTGATATTGAAAGGCTTTTCCGGAAATCCCTGACCTGGGTGGAGTGGGTGGAAACCCTGGGACAAGGCCCGGGCGTGAGAACCGTCCCGTTTTTTCCCACAAAGTTATCCACAGGTTTGGGCGGCGCTTCGAGGGTCGAAGAATCAAGGACTTGCATGGCACTCTGTCGGCATTGCATCCGCTCTGGCATGCAACTGGGGTCAGGGATGTCCGGAATGCGATGGGCCGTCCGATTTTCCGTGGCATGCGTCACGGTCTGACGGCAGCGCCCGTCATCGTGTGGGCAACTAGGGAAAACCCTTGTTTCGGTTTTGCGGGCTCTCAGTTATCCCCACTGCGCCACGAGCGACGCTGCAGGCGCCGCGCTGTGGCGCAGCCCGGGTATGATCCCAGGGCGCGTGCGCTAAGTGTTTGATTCTTATAGAGGTGCTCCCGATGCTGCGCGATGAGGCAATCTGGAGAAGCGCCCGGCGTGACAAGCAGTTAGCGTGCGTTTACAACGCTTCCCCACAAAGTTATCCACAGGCGTCGGGGATAAGGGCGCGGTCCTTCTGGATCAAGCACTTGCCGATTCTTTTTCATGCCCTTGTCAGAAAAACAGAGACACGTCGGGGACGTCTTGCTGGCCGCCGATGGGGCGGCCCCGGGTGCGCGCGTGGCTGTGGTGGTCGAGACGCCGCAGCACAGCGGCCTGACCAGCCCGCTGGACTACCTCGCACCGCAGGCCTTGCCGCCCGGCACGCTGGTGCGCGTGCCGCTGGGCCGCCGGGTGGTGCTCGGGGTGGTGTGGGATGAGATCGCCGTGCCGGATGGCAGCGTGTCCGCCTTGCGAGACGACCAGCTCAAGCCCATCACCGAGGTGCTCGACGGTCTGCCCCCCTTGCCTGCGGCATGGCGACAGGTGGTGTCGTTTGCAGCCGGCTACTACCAGCGCGCGCTGGGCGAAATGGCCCTGATGGTGCTGCCTCCTGAACTGCGCCAGCTGGATGCCACCCAGTGGGCCCGTCGCGAGAAGCGCCTGCACAAGGCCGTGGCGGCCCACGACCCGAACGCCGCCGGGGCCGCGCGCCCCGACCTGACACCCCAGCAGGACGCGGCGCTGGCCGCCCTGAGCGAGGCCGGGCAGCTCAAGCCCTTCCTGCTGTGGGGCAGCACCGGCAGCGGCAAGACCGAGGTCTACCTGCGCCAGGCCGAGCGGGCGCTCGATGCCGGGCAGCAGGTGCTGATGATGGTCCCCGAGATCAACCTCACGCCGCAGCTGGAAGCCCGCGTGGCGGCCCGGTTCGCCGACCGGCGCATCGTGTCGCTGCACAGCGGCCTGACGCCGGCGCAGCGCCTGCGCAACTGGTTGATGGCGCACTACGGCCACGCGGATCTGGTGCTGGGCACCCGGCTCGCTGTGTTCACACCGCTGCCCCGCCTGGGCCTGATCGTGGTCGATGAGGAGCACGACCCCAGCTACAAGCAGCAGGACGGCGCCCGCTATTCGGCCCGGGATCTGGCGGTGTACCGCGGGCACCTGCAGAAGGTGCCGGTGATCCTGGGCTCGGCCACGCCCAGCCTGGAGAGCTGGTTCAACGCGCTGCCTGCCGATGAGGGGGGCACCGGTCGCTACCGGCGCCTGGCCATGCCGGCGCGGGTGGGCGACGGCAACATGCCCGTGGTGCGGGTGCTGGACCTGTCTCGCGCACCCAAGCCGCCTCGCGGCGAAAGCGCGCCGCCGCTGGCGGCCGAGTTGCTGGCCGCCATCACCGAGCGCGTCGAACGCGGCGAGCAGAGCCTCGTGCTGCTGAACCGCCGGGGCTACGCGCCGGTGCTGCATTGCTGCGACTGCGGCTGGAAGAGCGGCTGCCCGCACTGCAGCGCCTGGCGGGTGTTCCACAAGGTCGACCGCACGCTGCGCTGCCACCATTGCGGCTTCACCGAGCGGGTGCCGCGGGCCTGCCCGGATTGCGGCAACCAGGACATCGCGCCCGTGGGCCGTGGCACCGAACGGCTGGAAGAGCAGCTGGCCGAGGCCCTGCCCGGTGCCCGCCTGGGCCGCATCGACGCCGACGTGACCAGGCACAAGGGCGCGCTGGAGGCGCAGCTGGCCAGCGTGCACGCGGGCGAGGTCGACGTGCTGGTGGGCACGCAGATGGTGGCCAAGGGGCACGATTTCCGGCGCATCACGCTGGTGGCGGCGGTCAATCCCGATTCGGCGCTGTTCGCGAGCGATTTCCGCGCGGCCGAGCGCCAGTTCGCGCTGCTGCTGCAGGCCGCCGGGCGGGCCGGGCGGGACGCCGATGTGGCGGGGCGCAGCGAGATGTGGGTGCAGACCTGGCACCCCCTGCACCCGCTCTATCAGGCGCTGCGGCGCTACGACTACGCCGACTTTGCGCGCCAGCAGCTCAAGGAGCGCGAGATGGCGGGCCTGCCGCCCTACGCCAGCCTCGCCATGCTGCGGGCCGAAGCCCGCACGCAGGAGGCGGCACAGGCCTTTCTGCTGGAGGCCGCGCGCGCCGTGCAGACCGACGCGGACGAGGCCGTGCGCCTGTATCCGCCGGTGCCCACCCCGGTGCAGCGGGTGGCCAACGTCGAGCGCGCGCAGATGATGATCGAATCACCCCAGCGGCTGGCGCTGCAGCGCTTTCTGGTCGCGGCGCAGCCGGTGTGGCTGGCCCAGGCGCAGCAACACCGCCGCAGCGGTCTGATCCGCTGGGCGGTGGACGTGGACCCGCTGTCGATCTGAGCGAAGGCCTCAGCTGATCAGGCAGTCAAGGCCCTCGGCCAGTTCTGCCAGCGGCGGCATCTCGGTCAGCATCAGGTCGGCCTTCAGGCCCATGCGCTCCAGCACCGCGGTCGGCACCGTGGCGGCCAGTTCTTCGGGGCTCAGCTCGTTGTGCTCCGAGCGGGCACGCCAGGCCGACACGTGCACCAGCGCGGCCACCGGGTCGAACGGGGCATGCGCCAGCGGCTCCGGGAAGTGCTGGATCGCATCGGCGAACGCCGTCGGGAAGCGCCACAGCCGCGCCAACTCGGCGCCCACGTCGGCGTAGGTGTAGCCGAACGAGGTGCGCTCCATGTCCATGCGGCGCGGGTCCATCGGCGAGGCGATCTTGTCCAGCTGCAGCATCTGTTCCGGCATGCCGGCATGCATCACCAGCTCACCGATGCTGTGCATCAGGCACACCGTGAAGGCCTGGTCGCTGTTGACATTCGCCTTGCGCGCCAGCCAGCCACCGACGGCGGCCGTGTGCAGGCTGTAGCGCCAGAATCGCTTGAGGTCCATGCCGGGCATCGACTTGTAGCCCCCCGTCAGGCCCGAACTGATCACCAGCGTGCGCACCGTGACGAAGCCCAGCATGGCCAGCGCCTCGTTGACCGTGCCGATGCTGCGCGACACGTGGTAGTAGGCCGAGTTGGCCAGGCGCAGCAGCCGTGCCGACAGCACCGGGTCGGCGGCCAGCTTGCGCGCGATCTCGTCGATCGAGATGTCGTCGCTGTTGAAGCTGTCGATCAACTCGTGAACGATCTTGGGGACGGCCGGCAGGGCCTGGGGCTGTTTGAAAAGGGCTTCGAGCTGCATGTGTGCGAGCCTCCATCTCGAAAGACACATAGGGCACCGCCGACCGACTTCCCGGCAGGGGCGCCCGGTCTGTGGCAGATTGACCAGATATCGACCACCAGCGGCCGGGTCTTGAGCTTCGCGCGTCACAGTTTTTCGGAAGACGCAAGAAAGCCCCTTGCGGTGGTCCAGTTCTCGAGGAACGCGTCATGACCTTGTCGAGCCTTCTGAAGCCCGTCCTCCCCGTCTGGATCGGGGCGCTGACCGCCACGTTCATGGCGCTGGGCGCCACCGGCGGCGTGCGCGCCGAAGCCCTGCCCCAGCGCAATCTGCTGATCGAGTGGCGGGTGGCCGGCCAGGTGGCGGACAACCGGGCCGGTGCCGGGGTGAGCATCACGACCACCAGCCCGGGGCCGCAGGGTGGCTACACCGTGTCCACCACCCGGCGCTCGGAGACGACGGTGACCATCGGGGGCGGCAGCGTGCAGACCCGCACGCGGGAGCAAGGGCAGCAGCAGATGCTGGTGCTCAATGGCGGGCAGGCGCGCCTGTTCGTCGGCGAAAGCCGGCCCTACACCGTGTGGCAGTGGGACTGGGGCAGCGGCGGCGCCGGTGTTCCTGGACCTGGGCCAAGGGCTCAGCGTGCAGCCCAGCTGGCCGGGCGGCCGTGCGCCGGTGCGCGTGGCCTTCCAGGCGAGTTCGGCCCGCGCAGGGCAGGCCTACGAGCCGGATGGCGTCAGCCGGCGCACCGAGGTGGCCTCGACCCTGCTCGTGCCCCTGGGCGAATGGACGGTGGTGGCGCGAAGCGGCCAGCGCACCGAAGCCCAGCAGGCTGGTACGCTGTCGACCCGCTCCGTCGATCGCGACGACAGCGGCGTGCTGGAAATCCGCATCAGCCTGCCCTGACCGCGGCCGACGACCGTCCATCCTGTGCCACCGCACAGGATGCCCCTTGCCCACCTCCTGCGTTTCGATGTCGCCCTCCGACCGCTTCAGCCCCCTGACCCGTGCCCTGCTGGACAACATCCGCCGCGCCGGCCTGCCGCCCCTCCACACCCTCCCTCTGGCGGCCGCGCGGCAGGCCTATGCCGCGGGCGTGGGCGCCATGAGCGAGCCCGGCCCGGCGTTGGGTCGGGTCGAGCGGCTCGGCATCCCCGGCCCTGCGGGCCAGATCCCGGCGATGCTGTGGGCCCCGCGCACCGAAGCGGGGCTGCCCGTGCTGCTGTACCTGCACGGCGGGGGCTTCGTGATCGGCGGCCTCGACACCTGCGAGGCCATGTGCCGCCGCGTGGCGCAGCTGGCCGACGTGGCCGTGGTCGCCATCGACTACCGGCTGGCGCCCGAGCACCGCTTCCCGGCCGCCCTGGAAGACAGCATGGCTGCGCTGCGCTGGCTGGCAGACCACGGTCACACGCTGGGTCTGGACACGCGCCGCATGGCCGTGGCGGGCGACAGCGCCGGCGGGTGCCTGGCGGCATCGACCGCCCTCATGGCGCGCGATGCCGGCATCCCGCTGCGGCTGCAGGCGCTCTTCTACCCCACGGTGCAGGCGCGCCAGGCCACCGAGTCGTTCAAGACCTGGTCGCGTGACACCCCGCTGTCGGCCGAGCTGATGGCCTGGTTCCAGGCCCAGTCGGCCGCGCCCCTGCCGCCCGATCAGGCCTGGTTCCGCGAGCCCCTGTTCGCGCCGGATCACACGGGCGTGGCGCCGGCCTGGATCGGGCTGGCCGAATGCGACCCCTTGACCGACGAGGGCCAGCTGTACGCCGACCGGCTGCGTTCGGCGGGCGTACCCGTTCAGGTGCGTGTGTGGCCCGGGGTGCTGCACGATTTCATCAACATGGGGCGTTTCATCCCCGAAGCCGGCCAAGCCCACGCCGAACTGGCCGCCGCGGTGCGCCAGGCCTTCGCGATTTGAGGGGCCGGGGGCTCGGTTCTGCGGGTTTTCCTGTGGGCCGGGCGGCCTCGTGGTGGCATGGGCCTTGCGAACGCCCCTGGCACCATGAGCACCCCTCCTCACCCCCTCTCGGGGCCCGCCGCTGCCGGGGCCGACGCCTCCCGGGCCGCCGCCGTCTGGCGCGACCGGCTGGGCCTGCTGCTGGAATCGACCGGCGAGGGCGTCTATGGCATCGACATGGATGGCCTGTGCACCTTCATCAACCGCGCAGGCGCCCGCATGCTGGGCTACGAGCCGCACGAGGTGCTGGGCCGCAACATGCACGACCTGGCGCACCACACCCATGCCGACGGTCGCGGCTACCCGGTCGATGACTGCCCGATCTACAACGCCTTCCGGGCCGGCGTGCCGTGCCGCATCGACACCGAGGTGCTGTGGCGGCGTGACGGCCGCGCATTCCCGGCCGAGTACTCGTCCTATCCCATCCTGGATGGCGGGCAGGTGCTGGGCGCGGTGGTCACCTTTGTCGACATCACCGAGCGCAAGCAGCAGCAGGACCTGATCCGCCAGGCGCGTGACGAACTGGAGCACCGCGTGGCCGAGCGCACCCAGGCCCTGAGCCAGGCCCTGGGCCAGCTGCGGGACCTGCAGGCCCACATCGAGCACGTGCGCGAGCAGGAGCGCATCCGCATCGCCCGCGAGATCCACGACGAACTCGGCAGCCTGCTGGTGGGGCTGAAGATGGACGTGAGTTGGATGGAAAAGCGCGTGCTGGACCAGCCCACCCTGCGCTGCAAGTGCCAGGACATGCGCGGGCTCATCGACCGCGCCGTGGACAACGTCGGCCGCATCATCACCGACCTGCGCCCCTCCATCCTGGATCACCAGGGCCTGTGGGCGACGCTGGAGTGGCAGCTGCAGGACTTCATCGACAACAGCGAGCTCACGTGCGACTGGGCCATCGACATCGCCCCCGGCCTGAGAGACCCGGGCGGCCCGCTGGCCACGGCCGTGTTCCGCATCTTCCAGGAGCTGCTCAGCAACGTGGCACGGCATGCGCGCGCCACGCGGGTGGAGGTGCGCATCAGCGCCACCGCCAGCGACCTGACGCTGCGGGTGAAGGACAACGGCCGCGGCGCCCCGCCCAGCGCCTTCGAGCGGCCCGATGCCTGGGGCGTGATGGGCATGCGCGAGCGCGCGGGCCACTTCGGAGGCTGGCTGCACATCGACAGCCAGCCAGGCCAGGGCACGCAGGTGATCCTCAGCATGCCGCTGTACCAGGCCGGCGCCCACAGCCGCCTGCCTCAGGAGCGCGCCGCATGATCCGCGTGCTGCTGGTCGACGACCACCTCGTGGTGCGCCGCGGGCTGCGCCAGCTGCTCGCCGATGTGGCCGACATCGACGTGGTGGGCGAAGCGATGGATGCCGGCGATGCGGTGCAGCAGGTGCGCGCGCGGCTGGCCGAGGGCGGGGGCGGCCTGGACGTGGTGCTCCTGGACATCGCGCTGCCCGGCCGCGACGGGCTGGACGTGCTGCGCCAGCTCAAGGCCGAACACCCCAGGCTTGCCGTGCTGATGCTCAGCACCTACCCCGACAAGCAGTTTGCCGTGCGCTGCCTGCGTGCCGGCGCGGCCGGCTATCTGAACAAGACAGCCGACCCCGACGAACTGACCGCGGCCCTGCGCAAGGCGGCGGCGGGCGGTGTGTACCTGACGGCGGCGGCGGCCGAAGCCATGGCGGTGTCGCTGCACGAACTGCGCGAGCGCCCCGGCCACGAGGCCCTGTCACAGCGCGAGCACCAGGTCTTTCGGCTGCTGGCCGAGGGGCAGTCGGTCAGCCAGATCGCACAGGTCCTGAGCCTGTCGCCCAACACCGTCTCGACCTACCGGGCGCGCATCCTGGAAAAGACCGGCACGCGCAACGACGTCGAGCTGGCGCTGTATGCCGTGCGCCAGCGCCTCGTCGCGGTCTGAACCCAGGCGCCGTGGCATTGTTCACGGGAGCTGCCCAGGATAACGAGATGGGTTAATTACATTTCGATACGCGTTATGGGAGTATCTCGGCGCCGAATGACCGGAAAACCTCAGCCGGTTCTGACCTCCCCCTTCGAGAGCCTCCCATGCGTCACAACCTGCCTGTCACCCAGCGCGAACACGACTACCCGGCCGACGCCACCCTGCTGTCCACGACCGATGCCGACAGCCGGGTGACGTACGCCAATGCCGCCTTCCTGGCCGTCAGCGGGTTCGAGCGCGAGGAACTGCTGGGTCAGCCTCACAACGTCGTGCGCCACCCGGACATGCCGGTGGAGGCCTTCGCCGACATGTGGGCCACGCTGAAGAAAGGGCGTTCCTGGACGGCGCTGGTCAAGAACCGCCGCAAGGACGGCGACCACTACTGGGTGCGGGCCAACGTGACGCCGATGATGCGCAATGGCCGGGTGGTGGGCTACATGTCGGTCCGCACCAAGCCCGGGCGCGATGAGGTGGCGGCCACCGAGGCGCTGTACCGGCGCTTCCGCGAGCAGAAGCAGGGGGCGCTGGGCTTTCATCAGGGGCTGGTGGTGCGCACGGGCCTGTGGCGCTGGGCTTCCTGCCTGCAGACGCTGCGCGTGCGCGCCCGCTTGCTGGCGCCGGTGCTCGTGTCGGGGGTGCTGGCGCTGACGGCGGCCGCCTTGCTGGGACTGCAGGGGCCGGCGCTGGCCGCCATGGCCGGGGTGCTGCTGGCGCTGGGCGGCGCCTCCGCATGGTGGCTGGAGCGCCAGATTGCGGCGCCGCTTGGCCTGCTGGAGCGGCAGGCGCTCAGCGTGGCGGCGGGCCAGCCGGGACAGAACGTCAACCTCGACCGCGTCGACGAGATTGGCACCATCCTGCGTTCCGTCAACCAGGCGGGTTTGAACCTGCGCTCGCTGGTCGACGACGTGGCGGAGCAGGTGCAGGGGGTCGGGGGCACCAGCGGGCAGATCAGCGAGGGCAACGATGCCCTCAGCGCCCGTACCGAGCAGACCTCCGTCAACCTCGAGGAAACCGCCGCCTCGATGGAGCAGATCACCGCCAATGTGCGCGCCAATGCCGACACCGCCCGTCAGGCCGCCGAGCTGGCCGGGCTGGCGAGCGTGGCTGCGGGCCAGGGTGGCAAGGTGGTCGGCGAGGTGGTGAACACCATGAGCACCATCTCGTCGTCCAGCCGACAGATTGCCGACATCATCGGCGTCATCGACGGCATTGCCTTCCAGACCAACATCCTCGCGCTGAATGCCGCCGTCGAAGCGGCCCGCGCGGGCGACCAGGGCCGCGGCTTTGCCGTCGTGGCCAGCGAGGTGCGCAGCCTGGCCAAGCGCAGTGCCGATGCCGCCCGCGAGATCAAGAGCCTCATCCACGACAGCGTGCAGAAGGTGCAGGACGGCGCCACCCTGGTGGACACGGCCGGTCGCACCATGGAGTCCATCGTGGCCCAGGTGCGCGAGGTGACTGCGCTCATCCACGACATCAGCGAAGCCACCTCCGAGCAGTCGGCCGGCGTGGCCCAGGTCTGCGAAGCGGTCTCGCAGCTCGAGCAGATGACCCAGCAGAACGCCGCACTGGTGGAGCGGGCTGCCGACAGTGCCGCTGATCTGCAGGACCGCGCTGGGCGGCTGGGCGACGCCATCGGCGTGTTCGCCCGAGCCGGGTGCACGGCCGTGGCCCGCCGCTGATACCCCCTCGGCGGGCGTGCGAAGAAGCGGCGGCCGGGAGGCGCTCCTCCTCGGACCCCCGACGCGGCACTGAGGCTATGCTCGGAACGTGGAGGCCAGCCCTCCGAAACCCGTTCGCATGCCGAGGAGACCCCGCTCTTGTCCGAATCCCACACCCTGCCGTTTCTGCGCGAAGCGCTGGTGTTTCTCACCCTGTCCGGCATCCTGATCCCGCTGCTGCAACGCCTGCGGATCAACCAGATCGTGGGCTTCCTGGCGGTCGGGGTGCTGCTTGGGGCCCATGGCCTCGCGCTGTGGATCGACACCTTTCCCTGGCTGGCCCACATCACTTTCCATGAGACGGAGGGGGTGGAACAGCTGGCCGAACTGGGGGTGATCTTCCTGATGTTCATGATCGGCCTGGAGCTGTCGGCCGAACGCCTGTGGGCGCTGCGCAAATGGGTGTTCGGTGCCGGCACCGCGCAGGTGCTGCTGAGTGCGGCCTGCATCGGGCTGCTCGCGTGGGCCTTCGGCAACCGCTGGCCGAACGCGCTCGTGCTGGGCCTGGTGCTGGCGCTGTCGTCCACCGCGGTGGTGGTGCAGCTGCTCACGCAGCGACAGGCACTCGGCACCCCGCTGGGTCAGGCCACGTTCTCGGTGCTGATGCTGCAGGACCTGGCCGTCGTGCCGGTGCTCATCCTCATCGACCTGCTGGGCCCGCGCGGCGCGGGCGACGACGTGGGCACGGCCGTGGGACTGACGGTGCTGAAGTCGGTGCTGGTGGTCGGCCTGATTGGGGTGTTCGGCCGCCGGCTGATCCAGCCCTTGTTCCGCGCATTCGCCCAGCAGCGCCAGCCCGAGGTCTTCATGGCGCTCACGCTGCTGATCAGCATGAGCATGGCGGGTCTCACCGCTGCGGCGGGCCTGTCGATGGCCCTGGGCGCCTTCCTGGCCGGCCTGCTGCTGGCCGAAACCGAGTTCCGACACGAGGTCGAAGTGACCATCGAGCCCTTCAAGGGTCTGCTGATGGGCCTGTTCTTCATGTCGGTCGGCATGGGCATCGATGTGCGCGCCATCCTGCGTGATCCCGTGTGGCTGCCGCTGTCGGTGGTCGGTCTGATCTTTTTGAAGGCGGCCATCGTCACCGGGCTGTTCCGTCTGGGCGGACTGTCGTGGGGCCGCTCGATCGAAGGCGGCTTTCTGCTGGGCCAGGGCGGCGAGTTCGCCTTCATCGTCGTGGGCGTGGCCGCCACGTCCGGCCTGATGGACCGCCAGACCGTGCAGTTCATCCTGCTGGTGGTGGGCCTGAGCCTGTTCGTGACCCCGATGCTGGCGCGCTGGGGCGCCATGGCCGGTGAGGCGCTGGACGCCCGTCTGCGTGGCCCGCGCGACACCACCGTTGTCGACGAGGCCCAGGTGTCGCACGGCCATGTCGTCATCGCGGGCTTCGGCCGGGTGGGCCGCCTGGCCGGGGATGTGCTGAGCCGCCAGGGGGTGCCCTGGATTGCGGTCGAGCACGACGCGGCCCGCGTGGCGCAATGGCGCGGCGAGGGGCGGCCGGTGTACTACGGCAACGCGGCCCGCCCCGAAATGCTGCAGAAGCTGCATGTCGACCGGGCCGCCGTCGTCATGGTCACGATGGACCAGCCAGCCGCCGCACTGCATGCGGTGCAGGCCTTGCGCAGTGCCTGCCCGCACGTGCCGGTGGTGGCCCGCAGCCGCGATGAAGACCACGCGCGCGAGCTGCTCGAGGCGGGCGCCACCGTCGTCGTGCCCGAGGCCGTGGAAGCCGGTCTGCAGCTGACGGCATCGGCGTTGCAGGCGCTGGGTGTACCCGAAGCGGCCGTGACCCACACGATTGACCTGGAGCGCGGCGCCCGCAAGGCCATGTAGGGCCAGCCCTACAGGGAAATCACGGGCGCCGTGATGGCGCCCGACCGGCCCGCTTTCTACAGTGGCACATCGCTGACCGCAAGGAGCCCCGATGTCCCGCTACTTCGATCCGTTCGACGCCGACCGTCCGCTGCGCCTGCACTGCGCCTGCGGCGGCGCCCACAGTCCCGCAGAACACGAGGCCGCGATGGCCGCCCAGGCCGGTCGCGATGCCGCCGTGCAGACGCTGCAGGCGCGCAGCGAAAGCGAGGACTTCGAGCAGCACTCGCGCGAGTTCATCGAAGCCAGCCTGATGAAGGCCCTGTTCCCGCAGGATGCCGTGCGCCGCCGTTTCCTGCGCGCCGTCGGCAAGGGCACGGCCATGGCCGCGCTCTCGAGCGTGCTGCCCACCGCCAGCCTGCAGGCCATGGCCCAGGAGGCCGCGCCGCTCGAGAAGAAGGAACTCAAGATCGGCTTCATCCCCATCACCTGCGCCACGCCGCTGATCATGGCCCACCCGCTGGGCTTCTACAAGAAGCAGGGGCTGGACGTGCAGGTGGTCAAGACGGCCGGCTGGGCGCTGATCCGCGATAAGATGCTCAACAAGGAGTACGACGCCACGCACTTCCTGTCGCCGATGCCGCTGTCCATCACCATGGGCCTGGGCTCTACCGCCAAGCCCATGCACGTGGCCACCATCCAGAACACCAACGGCCAGGCCATCACGCTGCACGTCAAGCACAAGGACAAGCGCGACCCCAAGGACTGGAAGGGCTTCAAGTTTGCCGTGCCCTTCGAGTACTCCATGCACAACTTCCTGCTGCGTTACTACGTGGCCGAGCACGGGCTCGATCCGGACAAGGACATCCAGATCCGCGTGGTGCCGCCGCCCGAGATGGTGGCCAACCTGCGCGCCGGCAACATCGACGGCTACCTGGGCCCCGATCCGTTCAACCAGCGTGCCGTGTACGACGAGGTCGGCTTCATCCACCTGCTGACGAAAGAGCTGTGGGATGGCCACCCGTGCTGCGCTTTCGGCACCCGTGCCGAGTTCATCCAGCAGAACCCCAACACCTTCGCCGCGCTGTACCGCGCGGTGCTCACGGCCGCCGCCATGGCCCGCCAGGCCAAGAACCGCGAGCTGATCGCCAAGGTGATTGCGCCCAAGGAATACCTCAACCAGCCCGAGGCCGTGCTGACCCAGGTGCTCACGGGCAGGTTCGCCGACGGCCTGGGCAACGTCCGCAACGTGCCCGACCGGGCCGACTTCAACCCCATCCCGTGGCAGTCGATGGCCGTGTGGATGCTCACCCAGATGAAGCGCTGGGGCTACGTCAAGGGCGACGTGAACTACAAGCAGCTGGCCGAGCAGGTCTTCCTGTTGACCGACGCCAAGAAGCAGATGAAGGCCTTGGGCGAAACGGCGCCCGACGGCGCCTACCCCGGCTTCAAGGTCATGGGCAAGGCGTTCGATCCGGCCAAGCCCGACGCCTACATCAACAGCTTCGCCATCAAGCGCACCTGAGGGCCCCGCCATGTCACGATCCCTGCCGTGGTGGCGAGGCGAACGCGCCAAATCCACCGTGCTGTCGGTGCTCATCCTGGCGGTGCTGCTGGGCATCTGGCACGTGGCCACGCTGCCCAAGGTCAGCACCGTCACGCTCACGCCCGAGCGCATCGAGTACCTCAAGCTCATGGGCAAGGACCCGGCCGCCGAAGCCAGTGGCGGCAGTGGCGGGTCGTCGTTCCCCACGCTGCACCAGATGGGCGAGGTGATCGCTCAGAACCTGAGCGACCCCTTCTATGACAACGGGCCCAACGACAAGGGCATCGGCATCCAGCTGGCGCACTCGCTGGGCCGGGTCGGGCTGGGCTACCTGATTGCCGCGGCCATCGCCATCCCGCTGGGCTTTCTGATCGGCATGTCGCCGCTGGTCTACCGTGCGCTCGATCCCTTCATCCAGGTGCTCAAGCCCATCTCGCCGCTGGCGTGGATGCCGCTGGCGCTCTACACGATCAAGGACTCGGCCATCTCCGGCATCTTCGTGATCTTCATCTGCTCGATCTGGCCGATGCTGATCAACACGGCCTTCGGTGTGGCCAGCGTGCGCAAGGAGTGGCTCAACGTGGCCCGCACGCTGGAGGTGTCGAAGTGGCGCACCGCCATCGAGGTGATCCTGCCGGCCGCGGCCCCCACCATCCTCACCGGCATGCGCATCAGCATGGGCATCGCCTGGCTGGTGATCGTGGCCGCCGAGATGCTGGTGGGCGGCACCGGCATCGGCTACTTCGTGTGGAACGAGTGGAACAACCTCTCCCTGCCCAATGTGATCTTCGCCATCCTGACGATCGGCGTGGTGGGCATGGTGCTGGACGCGGCCTTCGGCCGACTGCAAAAGGCGGTGAGCTATGTCGACTGAGCGCCCCTACCTCCAGGTCGAAGGCCTGGGCAAGGCCTACCCCGGCGCGGCCGAACCCGTGTTCGACAGCGTGAACTTCGGCATCCAGCGCGGCGAGTTCGTCTGCATCATCGGCCACTCGGGCTGCGGCAAGACCACCATCCTCAACGCGCTGGCCGGGCTCGAGCAGGCCTCCGACGGCCACGTCTTCATGGACGGCCGCGAGGTCAATGCGCCGGGGCTGGAGCGCGGCGTGGTCTTCCAGGGCCATGCGCTGATGCCCTGGCTCACGGTGCGCGAGAACATCGCGTTCGCCGTGCGCTCGAAGTGGCCTGACAAGGGCCGCGCCGAGGTGCAGGCCCAGGTCGAGAAGTACGTGCAGCTCGTGGGCCTGGCCCATGCCATCGACAAGAAGCCGTCGCAGCTGTCCGGTGGCATGAAGCAGCGCGTCGGCATCGCGCGGGCGTTTGCCATCGAGCCCAAGATGCTGCTGCTCGACGAGCCCTTCGGCGCGCTGGATGCACTCACGCGCGGCACCATCCAGGACGAGTTGCTGCGCATCTGCGCGGCCACGCAGCAGACCGTGTTCATGATCACGCACGATGTGGACGAGGCCATCCTGCTGGCCGACAAGATCCTGCTGATGAGCAACGGTCCGCGCGCCCGTGTGGCCGAGATCGTGGTGAACACCCTGCCGCGCGACCGCACCCGCGCCGGCCTGCACCACGACCCGCAGTACTACCCGCTGCGCAACCACCTGGTCGACTTCCTGGTGGACCGCGCCAAGGACCTGAGCCACGGCCGCGCGCCGGCCCACCCGCCGGAGGTGCGCCCCGGCCTGGCCGCCACACCCTCTGCATTTCCGCCCGACACCCAGCCTGCCGGCCTGTGTGCCTGAGCGCGCCGGATGCCACTGACGTGTCCTTCTGATGAGTGACCCCCCCATGAGCGAGACCCCCTTCACCCGTCCCCCGCTGCCCCCTTTCACCGAAGACACGGCCCGCCTGAAAGTGCAGATGGCCGAAGACGCCTGGAACAGCCGGGACCCCGAGCGCTGCGCGCTGGCCTACACCGAGGACAGCTGGTGGCGCAACCGCAGCGAGTTCTTCCAGGGCCGCGAGGCCATCAAGGCCTTCCTGAAACGCAAGTGGGCGCGCGAGCACCAGTACCGCCTCAAGAAGCGCCTGTTCGCCTTCGAAGGCAACCGCATCGCCGTGTGCTTCGAATACGAGTACCACGACGACAGCGGCCAGTGGTGGCGCGCCTACGGCAACGAGAACTGGACCTTTGACGAGCGCGGCCTCATGGCCCGCCGCGAGGCCAGCATCAACGACGTGGCCATCACCGAGGCCGAACGCCAGTTCCGCTGATGGCGTGGCCACCCTGTCCTGACCCCCATCCCTTTTCCCCCGTCCGACACTGCTGAAGGAGCCGACATGAACCGCGAAGACGTGACCGACCTGATCGTCCAGGCCAAAGTGAAGAAGGGCCTCAAGTGGGCCGACGTGGCCACCAAGGTGGGCCTGAGCAAGGAGTGGGTGACCGCCGCCTGCCTGGGCCAGATGACGCTGACCGCCGAGCAGGCCGCCATCATCGGCGACGTGTTCGACCTGCCCGAAGAGGCCCGCCTGTGGCTGCAGGAAGTGCCCTACAAGGGCTCGCTGCCCACCAGCGTGCCCACCGACCCGCTGATCTACCGCTTCTACGAGCTCATCAGCGTGTACGGCACCACCTTCAAGGCGCTGATCCATGAAGAGTTCGGTGACGGCATCATGAGCGCCATCGATTTCAAGATGGACCTGCAGCGTGAAGCCAACCCGGCCGGAGACCGTGTCCAGATCGTCATGTCGGGTAAATTTCTGCCATACAAAACGTACTGACGACAGGGGCTTCGGCGCCGTGCGCCGGGTGTCGGATCGCTGCTACGACAATCCTTGGTCGTCATCCGAACGTCCAGGACCTGAAGGAGCCCCGTTTCATGACAGCCCGCCGCTGTGTCGTCCCCTTGCTCGCCCTCTTCCAGGCCGTCACCCTGGCCGCATCGGCCCGGGCCCAGACCCTGCCTCCCCTGGCCCTCGCCATGCCGCTGCCCGCCCCGGTGCGGGCCCAGCCGGAAGAAGCCGAAGGCTACTGGAAGGGCGTGGCGGGCGCGTCGCTGGCGGCCACGGAGGGCAACAGCAGCACCCAGGCGCTGCTGCTCAACCTCGATGTGGCGCGCACCACCGAAACCACCAAGACCACGCTGGTGGCCCAGGTCAACGAAGGCAAGAACAAGGTCGATGGCCGCTCGCGCACCAGCGCCGGCAAGTGGGTGACCTCGGCCCAGCACAACCGCGACATCTCGCTGGTGATGTTCGGTTTCGGCAAGCTGGGGCTGGAGCGCGACCGTGTGACGGGCCTGGCGCTGCGCACCCAGGTGGCCGCGGGTTTCGGTCGCCACCTGCTGCGCAGCGATGCCGACACGGTCGACATCTTTGCCGGTCTGAGCCACACCGACGACCGCTACGACATCGACAAGACCATCGGCGACGAGACTGCCCGGCGCTTCCGCACCACCGGCCTGCTGCTGGGCGAGGAAACCAGCCACCAGCTGACCGAGAACACCTTCTTCAAGCAGCGCCTGGAGTACTACCCGGGGCTGACCGGGGAAAAAGCCCAGCTGATGCGTTTCAACGCCTCGCTCAGTGTTTCCATGTCGCGGGCGCTGGCCTTGACGGTGGGCGTCACAGACACCTACAACAGCCGCGTGGCGGCTGGACAGAAGCGCAACGACGTCTCGCTGTTCACCGGCATATCCCTGAAGATCGGCCAGTGAGCCTATGCGCCGAGAGGCGGCGGGCGCATAATGCGTGCCTCCCTCCGCCCCTCCGTGATTTCCTTCCATGGCCGCGTCCGAGCGTGCCGCTCCTGAGTCCCTGCCACCCTCTGGCCTGGGTGATGGCGGCGCCGTCCCTCCTCAACCCATGTCTGCCCTGCAGACGGCCCAGCTCGCCGATTTCGCCCGCCGCCAGGCCTTTCTGGGCTTTGGGCCGGACGACGTCGCCGCGCTGCAGTTCCTGCACACGAGTCTGAAGGACGACGCTCCCGGGTTCGTCGATGCGTTCTACGAGCACCTGGCGGAGTTCGAGGAGATGCGCGCCCTGATCGAGCAGCCCGGGTTGCTCGACCGACTCAAGCGCGCGCAGGCCGACTACTTCGACACCCTCACCTCCGGTCCCTACGACGCCGACTACCTGCAGCGCAGGCTGGCCATCGGCATGGCGCACTCGCGTGTGGGTCTGGCGCCCGCGTGGTACCTGGGGGCCTACAGCCACTACCTGGTCGGCCTGCTACCCGACGTCATCGCGCGCCTGGGCACCGACCCGGCCTACCTGCTGCCCGCCGTGCAGGCGTTGATGAAGGTGGTGCTGCTCGACATCGGCCTGGCCATCGACAGCTACATCGCCCACCGCGACCAGCAGATCGCCCGCCTGCAGGACTACATGAACGTGTTCACCGGCATGCCCTTCGGCACGCTGGTGCTGTCCAGCGACCTGCGGGTGCTGTATGTCAACCGCGCGCTGGTCGACATGCTGGGCACGGGCTCGGCGGCATTGCAGGGGCGCACCCTGGGCGAGGTGGTGGATGCCGCCCCCCTGCAGACCCTGCTGTCGCGCATCGGCGAAGGCCGCCCGGTGCGCGAGGCCACCACCCTGCGGGTGCTGGACCGACCCAATGAGTTGGCCATCCCGGTGGGGTTGACGCTGTCGCTGCTGCCGGACAGCAGCGGCTTGCCGGGCCGCCGCCTGCTGATGGTCGTGGAAGACCTGCGCCTGCAGGCCCGGCTCGAGACCGATCTGCTCAACGCCCAGGCGGTGGCCGGCATCGGCAGCTGGCATGTGGACTTGCGTACGGGGCAGGCCCAATGGTCCGACGAGGCCTATCGCCTTTACGGCCGCGATCCCGGCGGGCCGGCCAGCTACGAGGTCTTCCTCGATGCCGTCCACCCCGAAGACCGCGAAGAGGTCGACAGCGCCTGGCGGGCCGCGCTGGCGGGCCGCCCCTTCCGCATCGAGCACCGGGTGGTGCGGCCGAATGGCTCGATCCGCTGGGTCGAATCCCGGGGCAAGCTGCAGCGCGGGGCCGATGGCCGCGTCGTGAAGGCCTTCGGCACGGTGTACGACATCACCGAGCGCCGCCAGGCGAGCGAGCGCATCCAGCGTCTGGCCTTCCAGGACACGCTCACGGGCCTGCCCAACCGCACGCTGGCGCTCGACCGCCTGCAGCAGGCGCTGGCTCAGGCCGAGCGCGAGCAGCACGGCGTGGCCCTGCTCTATGTCGACCTGGACCACTTCAAGGAGATCAACGACACGCAGGGCCACCTGATCGGTGACCAGGTGCTGGCCGAGGTGGCCGGTCGGCTCAATGCCGTGGTCCGACAGCGCGACACGCTGGCCCGGCTCGGGGGCGACGAGTTCGTGCTGCTGGGGCCCTCCGATGCGGCCTCGGCAGCGCAGGTGGCCGAGCGCTTGCTGCAGACGGTCGAGCAACCCGTGGTCGTCAACGGCGTGCGCTTCACGCTCAACATGAGCATCGGCATCGCCCTGTTCCCCGAGGATGGCCGCACCGCCGAGGACCTGCTCAAGCACGCCGACACCGCCATGTACCGCGCCAAGGCGGCGGGCGGCGGGGCGCTGCGCTTCTATCACGCGGGCATGAGCGACGAGCTGCAGCGACGCCTTCTGCTGGCCACGCGCCTCAAGGCTGCGCTGCACGGCAACCAGCTGCGCCTGCACTTCCAGCCGCAGTTCGATCTGCACACGGGGGCCTTGTGCGGCGCCGAAGCGCTGGCCCGCTGGCACGACGCGGACGCTGGCTGGATTGCGCCGTCCGAGTTCATACCCGTGGCCGAGACCCGCGGTCTGATCGACGAGCTGGGCGACTGGGCCCTGTCCGAGGCCGCGCGTCAGGTGCGCCAGTGGCAGGAGGCGGGCTTGCCGTTCACCGGGCGCGTCGCGGTGAATGTTTCGGCGCGGCAGATGGCGGCCGAAGGGTTTGTGGCGCGGGCCGTGGCGCTGGTGCGCGCGCAGGGCATCGAGCCGGATTGCATCGAGCTCGAGGTCACCGAAAGCTCGATGATGCAGGAGCCGCGCAAGGCCGAGGACATGGCCCGTGCGCTGGTGGCCGCGGGCTTCGTGCTGTCCATCGACGACTTCGGCACGGGCTATTCGTCGCTGGCGGCCCTCAAGCGTTTGCCGGTGACCAAGCTCAAGATCGACATGAGCTTTGTGCGCGACATGCTGGACAAGCCCGAGGACCACACCATCGTGCACACCATCATCAGCATGGCGCGTGCACTGGGCCTGCGCACGCTGGCCGAAGGCGTGGAGCAGCGTGCCCAGGCCGACGCCCTGCTGGCGCTGGGCTGCGACCAGATGCAAGGTTGGTACCGCGGGCCTGCCGTGCCGGGCGACGAGTTCGCCGCCCGCTGGCTCACGGGTTGAGCGGCCAGAGCACCCACATCGAGACCGGCTGCTTGGTGCGGCCCGCCATGTTGAGGGCCTCGTCGCCCCAGCCCCAGAAGAAGTCAGCCCGCACAGCGCCCAGGATGGCGCCGCCAGTGTCCTGCGCCATCACCAGGCGGCGCAGCGGTTGCGGTGCGGCGGGCGCAGCGCTCCACGCCTGCGGCACGGTGCTGTCCAGCCACACGGGTGTGCCCAACGGCACGCTGTCGCGGTCCACGGCGATCGAGCGACCGGGCGTCAGCGGCACGCCCTGCGCGCCTACCGGCCCCAGGTCCGGGTCGGGCAGGGCCTCTTCCTTGAAAAAGACCACGCGCGGGTTGGCCCGCAGCATCTCGCTCACCCGGGTGGGGTTCTGCGCCGCCCACTGCCGAATGGCCGGCCACGAAGCCTGCTCCAGCGGAAACGCGCCCTGATCGACCAGCCAGCGCGCCACCGACTGGTAGGGCTGGTCGTTGTGGCCACCGAAGGCCAGGCGCACGACCTTCGGCCGCCCTTGCGCGTCGCGGTCGTCCAGCAGCCTGACCCGGCCAGAGCCCTGCACCTGCACCAGCAGCACATCCAGCGGGTCGGCCAGCCAGGCCAGTTCGCGCCCGGCCAGCGCGGCGCGGCCCTCGGCGGTGGTTTCCAGTTCGGTGCGGGTCAGGTGCGGGCGTCGCTGGGTCAGGTCGGCCGGGGCGCGGTGCACCGGGTGCTGAAACCGGCCCTCGGGGCGCCGCCGGCCCTCCAGCATGGGCTCGAAATAGCCCGTCAGCAGGCCGCGGTCCGTCACGCCATCGAGCCCGACCACGCGCCAGGGCTGCAGATGGCTCTGCACCCACTGCCGCACGAAGGCGTCGTCCACCTGCTGGCCCCAGTTGGCACCCAGCCGGCGCACCTCGGCACACAGGCTGGCCCAGCCGTTGACGGGCTTCACACAACCGCGGTGCAGCGCCGGCCACCATTCGCGAACGCGGTCGGCTTCCCAGCCGGGCAGGTCTTCCCAGCGGGCCGGGGCCCATTGCGATTTGGTGCGTTGCAGCGCGCCGGGGATGGGGCCCGGCGCCGGGCGGCTCGGCACCTGCGTGGCGGGTGGTTGGGGCCGCTCGATGACAGGAGCGGGCGGTGTCGGCGACGGCGGCAGGGGGACACTGGTACAGGCGGCCAGGCTGCCTACAATGGCCGCGAGCAGGCCGGTACGCACCGGCGAGAACGGACGAACGATCATGGACCTGATTGTGCTGGAAGCCGCCGCCGCGCTGGCGCTGCTGATCTTTGTCGTGTGGTGGACGATGTTCTCGGGCCGCCGCGGGGGCGAGCTGGACGCGCCGGACGACGCGCCCCCCGATCAGTTGCCCGGCTCGACCGATGAGCCTGCAGGCGACGACCGCGGCTCGCGCGGTGGCAACAGGAAGCTCAAGGGCTGAGTGCGCAGCCGGCGCCATACGGCCTTGCGCAGCCGCGCCCGGTCGGTGACGCGCACCTCGCGTGAACGCACGGCCACGCGCAGCGCCAGGATGAAGCTCACGGCCACGTTCAGCAGCCCCGTCAGCGGCACCGCCGCCATGCACCACCAGAAGCCGGGGAAGTGGATGACGCCCGGGCCCAGCGTGCCGGCGGCGGCCATGATCTGGCCCATCGACAGCGTCACGTGGCGCACGTCCAGCGGCAGCGCCAGAAAGCCCGCGATCACCGGCACCAGCCCGAGCATCAGGCCCAGCGACACGTTGGCTGCCAGCCCGGAGATGTTCTCGCGCCACCAGCGTGCCCAGTAGGCGGCCCGGTCGGCACCCAGCCACAGGCGGATCCGCGGGTTCCAGCGCAGGGCGCTGTCCAGCCGGTGCAGCACGAACCAGTTTTCCACCCACCCGGCGATGATGCTGGACGAAAACAGCAGCACCCCGGTGAACGCCGCAAACAGCAGCGTCGGGCCCAGCAGCGTCAGCGAGTGCAGCACGTACTCGGCCTTTTCCGCGCTGATCAGCGGCGCATCCATCACCCACCACGCCAGCACCTGGGCCAGCAGCACCAGGGGCCCCACCACCGCCAGGTTGCCCACGATGCCGGCCACCTGTGAACGGATCAGGTGGGCCACCTGGTCGACAAAGCCTTCGATGGCCTCGTCGGTGCGGGTGTCGGCCAGGCGCGCGGCCATGGCCGGGGCCGTCATTGCCGGCTGCTTGGTGGCCACCGTCCAGTGCAGCAGCTGCACGATGACGAAGCTCACGGCGTAGTTCACCCCCGCACCGAACCCCGCCCAGAACGGCGACAGGCCCAGCGCCATCACGGCGAACTTCATGTAGGTGGTGCCTGCGATCACGGCGCCCCCACCCCCGGCACGGCGCAGCATGTCGCGGTACTCGGCGCGGTTGCGGGTGATGTAGTGCTCGCCCGTCTCGGCGCTGCGCTCGGCCACCTTGCGCGCCAGCATGGCGTAATGCCGCGAGAACAGCGCGCGCACGCTGCGCCGCCGCTGCCCCTGCTCCAGCAGCTCGCACAGCAGGCTGCGCAGCACGGGGGCGGGTTGCGGTGCCAGGATCACCTCCAGCAGCTCTTCCACCCGGCGGCAGCGCGCGCACAGCTGGTCGATCTGGAACACCAGGTCGACCGAAATGCCCTGGGCTTCCAGGTGGCCGTGCAGGCCCCGCGCCGCGGCTGCACAGCGGTCCAGCAGCGCGCGCAGGTACTGCGCCTCCTGCAGCAGCGCGGTCGATGCCGCCTGGCGTTCCTCCGGGGGCAGGTTGGCTTCGTTGATGGCGAGTTCGTGCAGGCGCTCTGCGGCGCGCCCCAGCTGGCGGAAGGCCTCGCGGCCGAGTTGCTCGTCGCTCTGGCTGCTGGCCACGATGTGGGTGGGGCCGCCATCGTGGCCGCCCTCGCCGGGCACGAAGCCATCGTCGACCCGTGTGCCCAGCCGGCTGCGGAAGGCGGGCGACATGCCGGCGGCGCGCACCTGCGACACCAGGTAGGCGATGGCGTCCAGAAAGGGCTCGCGCCAGCCGGCGGGCGAGGCGGGCAGCGTCGGCTCGGCCAGGGCTTCGCGCCACAGCGCCGCCAGCTCCTCCAGCGTGGGCGCATCCAGCGCCGCCAGCCAGGCGCCGTCGAGCGGGTCGTCGAACAGCAGGTTGAACAGCTTGGCCAGGTCGCCGGTGTCGGGCGTGCCGGGCAGGGTCTTGCGGCGCAGGCGCTCGCCCAGCTCGTTCAGGAAGGAGCTGCGCGGCGAAAAGCCGTAGTCCGCCAGCAGTGCGGCCACATCGGTGTCGCGCCAGAACGCGGCCAGCACCCCGACCACGCGGGCGCGCCGCTCGGGGTGCGTGCGCAGGTGGCGCACCACGAACTGCGTGCCGCTGACCGGCTCACCGCGGCGCACCCAGTCGATCAGCTGGATCAGCCACAGATGCCGCTCCACCAGCGGGGCTTGGGGGTTGGCGCTGTCCAGCAGCGCCTCGATGGGCAACCGGTTGCCCGGGCGGGGCCACCAACGCTGGCGCGTGAGGGGGCGAAGCAGGGTCTTGATCCAGGCCATCAATGCAGAGACTGAGAGCGCGCGAGCGTGAACGGCGCAATCGGGGCTTCAAAGGGGCGCGCGTCTTCGGTCATGCAGAAGAAGGTGCCCTCCATCACGCCATGCGGCGTGCCCAGGCTGGTCCAGCTGGTGTACTCGAAGTGCTCGCCGGGGCGCAGCACCGGCTGGTGGCCCACCACCGCCAGGCCGCGCACCTCCTGCGTGCGGCCGGTCGCATCGGTGATCAGCCACTGGCGCGCCACCAGCTGCGCCGTCACCGTGCCCGTGTTGCGGATGGTGACCGTGTAGCTGAACGCGTACTCGTTCTGGCTGGGGTTGCTCTGCTCGTCCAGGTACTGGGGCTGCACGGAGCAGGTGAATTCGGCTTGGCTCATCCGACCCATTCTAGGGAAAGCCCTTGCGTGACGTGGGTCACAAAACCCAGCGTCGCGTGGGGCTGTCCACCCGGAGGCGGAAGCTGAACGAATTTTTTACAATGACGGGTTCCCCATCCACCGAGCCCGCCATGTCCCGCACCTTCCGCATCGCCCCCAGCATCCTGTCCGCCGATTTCGCCCGCCTGGGCGAGGAAGTGCGCCACGTCATCGACGCCGGGGCCGACTGGATCCACTTCGACGTGATGGACAACCACTACGTGCCCAACCTGACGTTCGGGCCGATGGTGTGCCAGGCGCTGCGCAAGCACGCCGTCAAGGCCGATGGCACCGCCGTGCCCATCGACGTGCACCTGATGGTGCAGCCGGTCGACGCGCTGGCCACGGCCTTTGCCAAGTCGGGTGCCGACATCATCACCTTCCACCCCGATGCCTCCACCCACGTCGACCGCACGCTGCAGCTCATCAAGGCGGAAGGCGTGCAGGCCGGGCTGGTGTTCAACCCCGCTGCGCCGGTGGACGTGCTGGAATGGGTGATCGACAAGGTGGACGTGGTGCTGCTGATGAGCGTGAACCCGGGCTTCGGTGGCCAGAGCTTCATCGACAGCACGTTGCGCAAGGCCGAGAAGGTGCGCAAGATCATTGACGCGTCGGGCCGCGACATCCGCCTGGAAATCGACGGCGGCATCAAGGTGGACAACATCCGCCGCGTGGCGGATGCCGGTGCCGACACCTTCGTGGCCGGCAGCGCGATCTTCGGTCAGCCCAGCTACAAGGCCGTGATCGACGCGATGCGGGCCGAGCTGGCGCGCTGATCCTGCGCGCCAGCGGTGCGGCTTACTTGCAGCGGTAGGCCGTACCGATCCACTCGTTCGTCATGCTGGTGCCCATCTGGCTCCAGACGACGTGCGAAGCGCCCTGGTCCACAGCGGCATTCATGGCCTTGGCCTTGGCGTTCTTCGAACCGATCGAGGCACTGAGCCCCACGAAGATGGCGTCGCTGCCATTGACTGCGCCCAGCTTCTTGCAGCCCTTGACCTGCTCGGCCTGCACTTCCTGGATGTTGTTGGTGGTCATGGTGGTGCAACCGGTGGCGAGCAGGGCGGCGCCCATCACGGCGGCGAGGCAGTACTTCTTGAACATGTGCTTCCTGGTTAAGACAGGGGGACGACAGACAGGCGCCCACCGCGAGCGCCTGACGGAATCGCCATTCTGGCATGGGGGTCATGAGCGCCGCTGCGGCCCGGCTCGGCCAGGCGGCTGAGGCAACATGACGCCCGAGGAGCCCTTCATGACCCAGCCCACCCTGCAACTCGACTTCGTTTCCGACATCTCCTGCCCGTGGTGCGCCATCGGCCTGGCCTCGTTGCGCCGCGCGATGGCCGAGCTGGCCGACGAGATGCAGTTCACCCTGCGCTTCCAGCCCTTCGAGCTGAACCCGCAGATGCCGCCGGGCGGCGAAGACATCGGCGAGCACCTGACCCGCAAGTACGGCTCGACGCCCGAGCAGCAGGCGCAGATCCGCGAGACCATCCGCCAGCGCGGTGCCGATGTGGGCTTCACCTTCAACAGCGAAGGGCGTGGCCGCATCTACAACACCTTCCACGCGCACCGCCTGCTGCACTGGGCGGGCGAAGAGCACCCCGAGCAGCAGCTCGCGCTGAAGCAGGCGCTGCTGGAAGCCTGCCACCGCGACCGCCAGGCCATGGACGACCCCGGCGTGCTGCTGGCCTGCGTGCGCCAGGCTGGGTTGGACGAGGCCAGCGCGCAGCTGGTGCTGACGGAAGGCCGCTATGGCGACGAGGTGCGGGAGCAGGAAGACATGTACATGTCGGCCGGCATCCAGGCCGTGCCGGCGCTGGTGGTGAACAACCGGCACCTGGTGTCGGGAGGGCAGCCGGTGGAGAACTATGTGAAGGTGTTGAGGGAGATTGCGGGGCGCCAGGCACCGTGAGCCTCATCCGTTTGGGTGAGCTTTTTCAGTCAACAAGGCTCAGTATTTGAGCCTCCCGATTGCCAGAATGGACCCATCGCTCGTCTGGCGAGCGTCATCGTCCTCAAGGCAGGGAGGCTTCATGGACGGACTGTTTCAAACGCAGCGCAATGACGCTGGTGTTGAATCGACCTCGATCCGTTGGTACGCGCACTCTGCAGAGGGCAGAGACGAGTCCGAGTGGCAGGGCCTGAAAGACCATCTGGAGGGTGTCGGCGCTCTGGCGTCCGACTTCGCCGCCAGTTTCCACGCCAGCGAGCTGGCGTTCTGCGCCGGGCTGCTTCACGACCTGGGCAAGTACTCGGTCGAGTTTCAGGCCCGACTTCGGGGCAGCCCCCAGAAAGTGGATCACGCCACATGGGGCGCCCGCATCGCGCTGGAGCGCTACAAGTCCATAGGGCATCTGCTCGCCTATGCGATAGCGGGACACCATGCCGGACTGGCCAATGGCAAGGGCGACGGGCGCCGTACGAGTCTTCAAGAGCGGTTGGCTGCAGAGTTGCCGGATCTGGATCCGCAGTGGCAGGCCGAACTGGCGCTGCCCTCGTCCTCGCCGGCTCTCCGTTCCTTCTCGCCCCGGCAAGACCGAGGCATGTTCCAGATGGCATTTCTGGTCCGCATGCTTTTTTCCTGCCTGGTCGACGCCGACTTCTTGGACACAGAGGCTTATTACAACCGTGTCGAGGGCCGCTCGCCGCTGAGGCATGAGCCGGGCAATAGACCGGGGCTGGGGGAGCTGAGGGCCTGTCTGAATCAGCATCTGTCAGGTTTTCGGGCCGAAGGGGCGGTCAATCAGATACGGGCCGAGATTCTTCGGCATGTTCGTGACCGAGCCGAGTTGGAGCCAGGCCTGTTCTCGCTCACGGTGCCCACGGGTGGCGGGAAGACGCTGGCCTCGCTCGCATTTGCCCTGGATCACGCCATCCGGCATGGTCAGCGGCGCGTGATCTTCGTGATCCCCTTCACAAGCATCGTGGAGCAGAACGCTGCGGTGTTTCGCCAAGCGCTCGGCCCGTGGGGTGACGATGCGGTGCTGGAACATCACAGCGCCTTCACCGACGATCCCCGCGCCAGCAAGGAGGCGAAAGAGAAGATCCATCTCGCGATGGAGAACTGGGATGCCCCCATTGTGGTTACCACGGCGGTGCAGTTCTTCGAAAGCCTGTTTGCCGATCGTCCTTCCAAATGCCGCAAGCTCCACAACATTGCAAGCAGCGTGGTGATCCTGGACGAGGCGCAGACCATGCCATTGAAGGTGCTGCGCCCCTGCGTGGCTGCACTGGACGAATTGGCGCGCAACTACCGTAGCAGCGTGGTGTTGTGCACCGCCACCCAACCTGCATTGAAGGCGCCTGACGCGGCCGCGGGGCTCGATGGCTTCGAGGGCGGGCTCGACGGTGTACGGGAGCTGGCCCCCGAGCCGCAACGGCTCTTTGAGCGGCTCAAGCGCGTGACGGTCAGGCACGTGGGCACCCTGGATGATGAGACGCTGCTGACTCAGTTGCGCAAGCACGAGCAAGTGCTGTGCATCGTCAACAACCGGCGCCATGCGCGGGCCTTGTACCAAGGCATGTCAGACCTGAGCGGCACCTATCACCTGACGACGCTCATGTGTGCAGCGCACCGCAGCAAGATCTTGGCCGCCGCCCGCGAAGCCCTGCGACAGGGGCTGCCTTGTCGGCTGGTGTCCACGGCGCTGGTCGAAGCGGGCGTCGATGTGGCCTTTCCCACGGTCTACCGGGCGGAAGCGGGCCTCGATTCCATCGCGCAAGCTGCGGGGCGTTGCAACCGAGAAGGCCGATGGGCTGCCGAAAGCAGTGAAGTCCGGATCTTCGCCAATGCCAACGACGATTGGAAGGCACCGCCCGAACTCCGACAGTTCGCCGACGTGACCCGCGAGGTGCTGAGGACGCACCAAGGCGACCCGCTGGACCCGGTTGCAATCGAGCGGTACTTCAAGCAGCTCTATTGGCAGAAAGGCGATGAGGCACTTGACGCCGTGAACCTCCTGGGCCTGCTCAAAAAGGCCAAGATTCAAAGCCTGCCCATGGATACGCTGGCGGAGAAATTCAAGATGATCGACAGCGTGCAGATGCCGGTGATCATTCCCTTTGAGCGGGAAGCCAGGGATGCCATCCGAGACCTGCAATACGTGGACGGCCTACAAGGTGTCAGCCGCCGGCTGCAACGTTATCTCGTGCAGGTGCCCAAGCACGGCTTTGACGCCTTGCGAAAGGCGGGCGCCATCGAGGCCGTCCGTCCTGAAGAGTGGGGGGATCAGTTCATGGTCTTGGCCAATGAGAGTCTGTATGACCCAGGCGTGGGGCTTAGCTGGGATGAGCCGTCGTTCATCAGCGTAGCAGCGCTTGCTTGGTAGGAACTTCATTGAATAGAAGTAAGCTCCTTGTCGGTGGCGTTGCTAAGTTGACATGCTGATGATGGCCACTTATCATCTGGCGCAGAAAAGGAAAAAGCCCCAGCGCGCCAACGCTGAGGCTTTTGTGGCAACCCAATCCACGAGCAGTGGGGAAGACAGCAGCAGTCATTTCGCTGCAGGAGGGTGTGCGTATGGTCCGCCATACGATCAGGAGATCCTAAGGCGACCGAGAGCGGGCTCTCGGTCGCCATTTTAATGGCGTGGATTGAAACATTGACTAGAAGCAAGCGCTTGTTCGGTGTGCGTTCGCGCAGTCGGGGGCAGCGGAAAGCTGCCCCCGTGGGTGCAAAGTAAAAAAATTGCTACAGGGGGAATGATGGCATTTGGCATTCGTTTGCATGTGTGGGGCGAGCGGGCGTGCTTCACGCGTCCCGAGATGAAGGTCGAGCGTGTGTCGTACGACGCGATGACGCCGTCCGCTGCGCGAGGCCTCCTGGAGGCCATTCACTGGAAGCCCGCGATTCGATGGCACATCGACCGCATCCATGTGCTCAAGCCGATCCGCTTCGAGTCGATCCGTCGCAACGAGGTCGGCAGCAAACTGCCACCCAGCGCGGTGAGCAAGGCGATGAAGGCCGGATCCACAGATGGCCTGTGCAACCTGGTTGATGAGGATCGTCAGCAACGCGCTGCCACCGTCCTACGCGATGTTGCGTACGTGATCGAGGCGCATTTCGAACTCACGCCCAAGGCTGGCGCAGAAGATTCAGTGGGCAAACACCTCGACATCTTCAATCGGCGTGCTCGCAAGGGCCAGTTCTTCCAGATGCCCTGCTTTGGCGTGCGCGAGTTCCCGGCGCACTTCAGCCTGTTGGCGGCGGACGAGCCCACGCCACCGGCCGACGCTGCCTTGGCCGGCTCGCGTGACCTGGGTTGGATGTTGCACGACATCGATTTTGATCAAGGCAACACGCCGCGCTTCTTCCGCGCTCACATGCAGGACGGCGTGATCACCATTCCCCAGTGGCACAGCGACGAGGTGAAATCATGATCCTCGAAGCCCTGACACACCAATACCAGCGCCTGATCGAGCGCGGCGAGCGGGGCCTGTCCCCCTACGGCTACAGCCCAGAGAAGATCAGCTACGCCATCGTGCTCTCGGCTGAGGGTGACCCCGTGGATGTGCAGTCTCTGCTGGACACCAGCGGCAAGAAGCCGGTGCCCCAAACCCTGAGCGTGCCCCAGCCAGAAAAGCGCACATCGGGTATCAAGTCGAATTTCCTGTGGGACAAGACCAGCTACGTCTTGGGGGTGAGCGCCAGCAGCAAGCGCACGGCGGAAGAGCACGAGGCATTTAAAGCCTTTCACACCAAGGCGCTGGCGAACGACACAGATCCTGGCCTGATGGCCCTGCTGAAGTTCCTGTCCAAGTGGACGCCCGAGCGGTTCGCGTCAGCTCCCTTCTCGGCAGACATGCTGGACGCCAACGTCGTTTTCAAGCTGGACGGTGAACTCCAGTACCTGCATCAGCGGCCTGCCGCGCAAGCCGCGCGTGCGCGGCTGTTGGCGCCCGCTGCAGAATCCGGTGCGCCCGCACACCTTGCCCAGCGGTGTCTGGTCACGGGCGAAAAGGCCGAGGTGGCTCGCCTGCATCCTGCCATCAAGGGCGTCAACGGCGCGCAGAGCTCAGGGGCTTCGATCGTCTCGTTCAACCTGGATGCTTTCAATTCCTATGGCAAGAGTCAGGGCGACAACGCGCCCGTGTCCGAGCAGGCCGCTTTTGCCTACACCACAGTGCTCAACCACCTGTTGCGGCGCGATCCACACAACCGCCAACGTCTCTCCGTGGGTGATGCCTCGGTGGTGTTCTGGGCCGAAGCACAGGATCCGGATCAGGCTCAAAACTGCGAAGACCTGTTGGCCGCGCTGCTGAACCCGGATAGCAAGAGCGACGAGGGGCAGGAGACCGAGAAGATCCACCACGCCATGGAGATCGTGGCCAAAGGCCGCCCGCTGAAGGATCTGAACCCGAAGCTAGACGAGAGCACCCGCATGTTCGTGCTGGGACTGGCGCCCAACGCATCGCGTCTGTCCATCCGCTACTGGCTGTGCGACACCTTGGGTGTTCTGATTCAACGCCTGCGCCAGCATGCCCAGGATCTGGACCTGGAGCCCTCGCCTTGGAAGGCCGCGCCCAGTGTCTGGCGCCTTGCGTTGGCCACCGCTCCGTCGCGTGGTGACCCGCCCAAGGCCAAAGCCGACGACGTGCCTCCGCTGCTGGCTGGCGAGTTGATGCGCGCCATCCTGACTGGTGGCCACTACCCGCAGGGCGTTCTGACCAATGTCGTCATGCGCATGCGCTCCGACGGTGACATCAGCGGCGTGCGAGTAGCGCTCTGCAAGGCGGTGCTGACGCGTGATCAGCGGCTTTCTTATTCCAATGACCCAGACAAGGAGGTTCCCGTGAGTCTTGATGTGCATTCCACCAATGCGGGCTATCTGCTCGGGCGATTGTTCGCGGTGCTTGAAGGCGCACAGCGGCTGGCGCTGGGTGGCCAGGTCAACGCAACCATCCGCGATCGCTACTACGGCTCGGCGTCGGCCACGCCGGCCCTGGTCTTCCCGGTCCTGCTGCGCAACACGCAGAACCACATGAGCCGCATTCGCAAGGACAAGCCGGGTGCCGCGATCAACATCGAGCGGGACATCCAGGAGGTCATCGACAAGCTGCCAGGCGCGTTCCCCAAGCATCTGGGTCTGCAAGACCAAGGTCGCTTTGCGATTGGCTACTACCACCAGGCGCAGGCTCGCTTTCAGAAGGCTGACAAGAGCGAGCCAGCGTCTTCCGCCGACACCAACGAAGCCAACGACCAAGGAGGCGCCCAATGAGCGCGATCACGCACCGCTACGAATTCGTCTTTCTGTTCGACGTCGCCAATGGCAACCCCAATGGCGACCCGGATGCCGGCAACTTGCCGCGTCTGGACCCGGAAACCAACAAGGGCTTGGTGACGGACGTTTGCCTCAAGCGCAAGATCCGGAACTACGTGACGCTGGACAAGGGCGACAACGATGGCTTTGCCATCTATATGCAGGAAAAGGCCGTGCTGAACAACCAGCACGCCATTGGGCGCAAGGCCATCGGGCTGGACAAGGAAACGGCGGAAGAGCTCAAGAAGCTGCCGAAAGATGAAGCCAAGGCGCGCGAGTTGACCGCTTGGATGTGCCGCAACTTCTTTGACATCCGTGCGTTCGGTGCCGTCATGACAACGGGGGTCAATGCTGGCCAGGTGCGTGGGCCTGTGCAATTTGCCTTCGCAACGTCGATCGATCCGGTGGTGCCCATCGAGGTGTCCATCACGCGCATGGCAGTGACGACGCAGAAGGAAGCTGAAGACCAAAGCGGTGACAACCGCACCATGGGCCGCAAGCACATCATCCCCTACGGCCTGTACCGCGTGCATGGTTTCGTCTCGGCCAAGCTGGCCGAGCGAACGGGCTTCTCCGACAGCGATCTGCAGTTGCTCTGGCAATCGCTCATCAACATGTTCGAGCATGACCGGTCCGCTGCGCGCGGCGAGATGGCCGCCCGCAAGCTGTTCGTGTTCGAGCATGAAAGTGCGATGGGCAACGCCCCGGCGCATAAGCTTTTCGAAGCGGTCGAAGTCGAGCGCCTCACGACCGACGCGGACGGTCCGGCACGGGCCTTCACCGACTACAAGGTTTCGGTCAAGCGCGACTCACTGCCGTCTGGCGTCACCTTGCACGAGCTGCTGTGATCGCGGCGTGATGAGGAGGGGGAGCTGGCGGGATGGACGATGACGCACTGATCCCTCTGTCAGCCCTGCAGCATTTTCTGTACTGCCCCAGGCAGTGCGGGCTGATTCATGTCGAGCAACTGTGGGCCGAAAGCCAGCACACAGCCGAAGGGCGCCTGCTTCACGAAAATGCTGACAAGCCCAGGATGGAGCGCCGAAGAGGCGTTCGCACCGTGACGGGCATGCCGCTCGCTGAGCCGGCATTGGGCATCACGGGGGTGGCCGACGTCGTTGAGTTCCACATGGGGCTTGATGCCGTCGAGCACCCTTACCCCGTTGAGTACAAGCGCGGACGGCCCAAGGCGCATCAAGCCGATGAGGTCCAACTGTGCGCCCAGGCCTTGTGCTTGGAGCACATGTTGAACTGCCACATCCCCGAGGGAGCGCTGTACTACGGTGAAACGCGCAGGCGGGTTGTGGTGTCCTTCGATGAAGCCTTGCGCAGGTTGACTCGAGAGACCATCGACGCCACACGGGGGATGATCATGAGCGGGCGTACACCTTCGGCTGTTTACTCGCCCAAGCTCTGCGATAACTGCTCGATGATCGATCTGTGTCAGCCGAACCTGCTGCAGCGAGGCGAGTCCGTGCAGCATTGGTTGCGTGAGCAGTTGAAAAGCGAGTGACGCATGCGACGGCAATTGAACACCTTGTACGTCACGACCGAGGGAGCGTGGCTCCGCAAGGAGGGCGCCAACATCGTCATGGAGGTCGATGGAGAGACTCGGGCACGTTTGCCGGTTCACATGCTCGAGGGGCTGGTTTGCCTCGGCCGTGTGATGGTGTCCCCGCCGTTGCTGGGTTACTGCGCCGAGCAAGGCATCACCGTGTCCTACTTGTCCATGCACGGCCGCTTCCTGGCAAGACTCGAGGGACCAGTCGCAGGCAACGTGTTACTGCGTCGAGAGCAGTATCGCCGTACGGACGACCCGGGGCGCTGTGCGAAGATCGTGCAGAACATCCTCACGGGAAAGCTATACAACCAGCGTGTGGTTCTGGGCCGCGGCTTGCGAGACCATGGCGACAAACTGACCGAGGAAGCTGGAGCGGCTCTCACCCATGCCCACAAGCGTCTGGGACGCATCCTGGACAAGGTGCAGAACGAAGCGACGCTCGACGTTCTGCGTGGGCTGGAGGGTGAGGCAGCGCAAAGCTACTTCGGTGTGTTCGATCACCTGATTCGAGCTCCTGACTCAGGCATGCGGTTCAAAGGGCGAAGTCGCAGGCCGCCGATGGACGCGGTGAATGCGCTGCTGTCTTTCTTGTATACGTTGCTGACGCATGACTGCAGATCGGCGCTCGAAAGCGCGGGACTTGATCCTGCGGTTGGCTTCCTGCATCGAGATCGCCCCGGGCGCCCCAGCTTGGCCCTTGATCTGTTGGAAGAGTTCCGGCCGTTTTTGGCTGACAGGTTGGCACTGTCCCTGATCAATTTGAGGCAGGTGACCTCCAAGGACTTTCAGACGATGGACAACGGCGCCGTACTCCTCAAGGAGGATTCTCGAAAGATCGTCCTGACTGCCTACCAAGAGCGCAAGCGAGAAGAGATGCGTCATGTTTATCTCGATGAGAAGGCGCCCATTGGCCTGTTCCCGTTCATCCAGGCGCAATTGCTGGCTCGCCATCTTCGCGGAGATCTTGATGGCTATCCGCCGTTTCTATGGAAGTGAGTTGACGCCATGATGGTCCTTGTCAGTTACGACGTGAGCACTGAAGACAAGGCTGGTGCACGGCGCTTGCGCCGGATTGCCAAGGCCTGCTTGAATCGGGGGCAGCGGGTCCAGTTCTCCGTTTTCGAGGTTGAAGTGGAGCCCGCGCTCTGGGTCGAGCTGAAGGCCAGTCTCATCTCGATCATCAACCCGTCGGTCGACAGTCTGCGGTTCTATTACCTCGGCAAGAACTGGCAATCGAAGGTCGAGCACATCGGGGCGAAGCCGGTGCTCGATCTCAATGGTCCATTGGTCCTGTGAGTCTGTTTGCGAACCTCAAGCGGTTGGTCGTTTCACCGTAGGTTCGCAGCTCTTTAACATCTTGATTCATGGGGTTGAACGGCCCTCCGTGCGGGCAGGAGGCCATTAGCTTTTGAAACTCCGGCGAGGGCTCGCATATGCGAGCCCTTTTCTTCTTTTGCCTCAACGGTTTATAAAGACGGCGTCGCGCCCATCACGGGCGCGTGGGTTGAAACGGCACGTCGCGGGCTCCTGCGCATCCTTTCATGGTCGCGCCCATCACGGGCGCGTGGGTTGAAACCAACGTTATTTAGCGATGACACGACCGATGAACGAGTCGCGCCCATCACGGGCGCGTGGGTTGAAACTTGGAGTCGTTCCAAAGGATCACGCCATCAGCGAGTCGCGCCCATCACGGGCGCGTGGGTTGAAACGCTTTTATTGCTCAATGAAGACGATGCCGGTGCGTCGCGCCCATCACGGGCGCGTGGGTTGAAACTTGTAGAAGGCGTCAATGTGCGCTTGGCTCATCCTCGTCGCGCCCATCACGGGCGCGTGGGTTGAAACCATACGCGCCGTGCACGTCGAACAGATACCAATACTGTCGCGCCCATCACGGGCGCGTGGGTTGAAACTTCGCCATCGTGGCGATCCTCCACCTGCACGATCGTCGCGCCCATCACGGGCGCGTGGGTTGAAACTCGTACAAGATGGCTCGAGTGAGCCCCGAGACAATGGTCGCGCCCATCACGGGCGCGTGGGTTGAAACAACATCCTGCCGTGCAGTGTTGAGGAACTGGATGGTCGCGCCCATCACGGGCGCGTGGGTTGAAACAAATTTTTCATGCGCTTGCCGAACAGGGTTTGATGCGTCGCGCCCATCACGGGCGCGTGGGTTGAAACTTGAGCATTGCGACGAGGATGTCGCCTTGACGCTTGTCGCGCCCATCACGGGCGCGTGGGTTGAAACCGATACGAAAGCACCGACTGCCTGTAGAGCTTGGCGTCGCGCCCATCACGGGCGCGTGGGTTGAAACTGGACCCCGAGCGGGAGGACGCAGCCTGGACGAAGTCGCGCCCATCACGGGCGCGTGGGTTGAAACTTCACGATGGCCGTGAACTTGTCCACGTCGGATTGTCGCGCCCATCACGGGCGCGTGGGTTGAAACTCGATGATCACCTCGCCATCGCGGGCGATGTTCGTGTCGCGCCCATAACGGGCGCGTGGGTTGAAACAGCGAATCGAGTTATGCGGACAGTTCGCGAATCAATGTCGCGCCCATCACGGGCGCGTGGGTTGAAACAGGTTTCCGCCGATCAGTATGCGTTCCAAAACCCGTCGCGCCCATCACGGGCGCGTGGGTTGAAACACTCGAGGCATGACGTGGTTTTCGTCGTCTGGCAGTCGCGCCCATCACGGGCGCGTGGGTTGAAACGGTTGCTGAAGCTCGGCACGATGCCGCACGCCTGGCGTCGCGCCCATCACGGGCGCGTGGGTTGAAACAGCGTCTTCTGGCTGATCGCTGCCTGCTTCTGCTTGTCGCGCCCATCACGGGCGCGTGGGTTGAAACCTGCTTGAGCTGACAAGCGAGCTCAGGGGCCGCCAGTCGCGCCCATCACGGGCGCGTGGGTTGAAACTGAAGCATCCCAACGAGGCCCCAGAACAAGCCGCGTCGCGCCCATCACGGGCGCGTGGGTTGAAACAGCAAAGTCAGTCTGCTCATACCGAATTTCTATGTCGCGCCCATCACGGGCGCGTGGGTTGAAACACCCTGTTCGTTGTCGAAGGTCTGCGCACGAAAGAGCGTCGCGCCCATCACGGGCGCGTGGGTTGAAACAATACCCGAAGCACGAGCCGTACATGGACTACGGTCGCGCCCATCACGGGCGCGTGGGTTGAAACTATGTTGTCGAGTGGTCACCGCTGCTCAAGCAGGTGTCGCGCCCATCACGGGCGCGTGGGTTGAAACATTTTGCGCATCCTTTCATTAGTTAAGCGCATCCATCGTCGCGCCCATCACGGGCGCGTGGGTTGAAACTCCCTGGGTGGCGTGGCTGCTGACAGCTCGTCGCGTCGCGCCCATCACGGGCGCGTGGGTTGAAACCTTGCCTGGCTTGTCCCACTCAAACAGCATGCGGGAGTCGCGCCCATCACGGGCGCGTGGGTTGAAACCACAGTCACCACCCCGGTGATGACGTGCCGGGCCGTCGCGCCCATCACGGGCGCGTGGGTTGAAACTGCACTGACCCGGCCGCCATCAGGGCTGCGCCGACCGTCGCGCCCATCACGGGCGCGTGGGTTGAAACTGGCGCGCGGACGTTGCCTCTATGACGGG
>NZ_CAJYGK010000054.1 GCF_913773725.1 uncultured Aquabacterium sp.
CATCATCACGTCGAACAACGAGAAGGACCTGCCGGATGCATTCCTGCGCCGCTGTTTCTTCCATTACATCCGCTTTCCCGATCCGGCCACGATGCAGCAGATCGTTGATGTGCATTTCCCACACATCAAGAAAGACCTGCTGAGCGCCGCCCTGCGCCACTTCTACGAAGTGCGCAACCTGCCCGGGCTCAAGAAGAAGCCGAGCACGTCCGAACTCATCGACTGGCTCAAGCTGCTGGTGGCCGAGGACATCCCCGCCGAGGCACTGCAGAGTCAGGACGACAAGGTCAGCGTGCCGCCGCTGGTGGGCGCGCTGTTGAAGAACGAGCAGGACCTGAGCCTGTTCGAGAAGCTCGTCTACATGGCCCGACACCACCGCTGACGCGCGCGGGATCAGGCTGTGGCCAGGGCACCTGCCTCGAACGGCGTCGCGAGCACGACACGGTTGCGGCCTGCGCCCTTGGCTTCGTAAAGTGCCATGTCAGCCCGTTTGAGCAGCAGCGAGAGGGATTCGCTCTGATCGTCGGCGCACGCAAGGCCCGTGCTGATGGTGACGGTGACCAGGTCTTCGCCCCACGGCACCCTCAGCCCTTCGACGGCTGAACGCAGGCGCTCGGCAGCGTGCAGCGCGCCTTCCCGGTCCGTGTGGGGCAGGACCACGCAGAACTCTTCGCCGCCGAAGCGTGCCACGCGGTCTACCTCGCGTGCTTCTTCCTTCAGGGCGGCGGCGACTGCGGCCAGCACGGCGTCCCCTGCGGCATGGCCAAGCCGGTCGTTGATGCGCTTGAAGTGGTCGATGTCGATCAGCAGCAGGCTGAACGGCTGCCCGAACCGCTGCAGGCGTTGCACCTCCCGGTCCAGCATGGCTTCGACCGCGCGGCGGTTCAGCAGGCCGGTCAGGCCGTCATGATGAGACAGGTGCTCGAGCCGCCGCACCAGTCGCATCACCACGATGTAGCCGACGACAAAGCTAGACAGGATGGACAGCGTCAGGCTGCCCATCACCAGCCAGGAGTGCACGACCTCGCTTGCCACCTGGGACCAGGGGCGGGGCCATTCGGGAAAGAGCAGGCCCGCGGCTGTTCCCGCAAAGGTGCACACTGCCAACGCCATCAGCACGGTGTGGACCCAGGCGGTCTGAGGGCCGAACTCGGTTTTCAGCGGTGCGAAGCACTCGGTGGCCAAGTGGGTCATCACCAGGGCCGTGGCGCCGAAACAGGCGGCAAGCCCCGCCTCGCGCCATGCCATGGGCAGTGCCACCACCAGGGCAAACCCGATGCCGGCGAGCATCAGTGCCGCGTGCTCGAAGCGCGTGTCGGGCAGCTTCAGGAAGGTCTGCATGCCCCTGTGCTGGCTGACCGCGCCGACCACGACCATCATCCCGGCCAGCATCCACTGCACGAGGTCGGGATCCTTGGCATACAGCACGGTCAGCAACAGCCCCGTGCCGTAGCAGAGGTTGGACAGCATCCAGTGCTTGGAAGCGCGCCGCGACAGCCCCATCCAGCTGCCGGCTACCCACCACATGCCCGAGTTGAGTGTGTGGGTGACGAGAATGAAGATGATCAGGAAATGGGTCGCTTGCATTCGGCCCTCGACATCAGGGACGGTGGGTCGGCGCGCCCGACACAACCGGGGCCACAATAGCAGTCATCTTGCAGGACGCCTTATGCTCATTGACTTCTTTTACGCATTGCGCGCGGCCAGGCTGCCGGTGACCATCCCGGAGTACCTCAACCTTCTGGAGGCCATCCGTGAAGGGGTGATCGGCCCGTCGGTGGACGAGTTCTACCACCTTGCGCGCATGACGCTGGTGAAGAACGAGACCCATTTCGACAAGTTTGACCGTGCTTTCGGCGCTTACTTCAAGGGCGTGACCGAAGTCGACCTGACGACCGAGCTGCCGCTGGAGTGGCTGCGCAAGCACCTGGAGAAAGACCTGAGCCCGGAGGAGCGCGCCAAGATCGAGGCGATGGGTTGGGACCAGCTGATGGAGCGCCTCAAGCAGTTGCTGGAGGAGCAGAAGGAACGGCACGAGGGCGGCAACAAGTGGATTGGCACTGGCGGTACCTCGCCGTTTGGCGCTTATGGCGACAACCCGGCGGGCATTCGCATCGGGCAGGACCGCAGCCGCAAGCGCAGCGCCGTGAAGGTGTGGGACCAGCGTGCGTTCAAGGACTACGACGACACCGTGGAACTGGGCACGCGCAACATCAAGGTGGCGCTGCGTCGCCTGCGCAAGTTTGCGCGCCAGGGGGCCGCGGAAGAGCTGGACCTGGATCACACCATCCATGCCACGGCGGCAGCCGGTGGCATGCTGGACATCAAGATGGTGCCCGAGCGGCACAACACGGTGAAGGTGCTCCTGCTGATGGATGTGGGTGGCACCATGGACGACCACATCCACCGCGTCGAGGAGCTGTTTTCCGCGGCAAAGTCCGAATTCAAGCACCTGGAGTTCTACTACTTCCACAACTGTGTCTATGACTTCATGTGGAAGAACAACCACCGGCGCTTTACCGAGAAGATCCCCACGTGGGACATCATCCGCAAGTACAACAAGGACTACAAGCTGGTTTTCGTGGGGGATGCGACCATGTCGCCCTATGAAATCCTGCAAGCCGGTGGCAGCACCGAATACAACAACGACGAGCCGGGGGCCGAATGGATCGGGCGTTTGACGCACGCATTCCCCAACCATGTCTGGATCAACCCCGAGCCTCAGGGCGTGTGGTCGTATCGCCAGAGCATCTCGATCATCCAGCAACTGGTCGGCGGACGCATGTTCCCGATGACGCTGCAGGGCCTCGAGGGGGCCATGCGGCTGCTGAGCAAATGACACTGCGCCACGGGTCGGGGTGGGCACGGGTGGTGGCCTCCCTGGCTTGGGCGGTGGCGTTCGGTGCGGTGGTGCCGGGCTGGGCCGCCGAGCCCCCGGTTCCCCCGGTCGACCTGCGGGCCCTGGATGGAGCGGACGGAGCTTCCGTATCGTCGGACGATGCCGACCTGCTGAGCGCGCAGGGTTGGCGGCTGGAGATCGTGGCGCCGGCTCCGCTGGACGCCCTGTTGCGCAACTACCTGGACATCGCCCGCTTTCAACGGGAGTCGGCTGCGCCAGATGCGATCCCGATCAGCCGTACCGAGCTGAGGCGGCTCGTGGTGTCGGCACCGGAGCAGGCCCGTACCTTGATCGACGCAGAAGGCTACTTCGGCGCGCGCATCGCCACCCGCGTGTCCGACGGCCAGGATGGCCAGCCCATTGTCGTGACCTTGTCGGTGGAGCCCGGGCAGCTGACTCGCGTGTCGAAGGTTCAGTTCGTATTTGAAGGCGAGTTGGACGCGCGGCTGGACGATGGCGAGCCCGCAGCCCGGTCCCTGGTGGACGCCTTGTCTGCGCAGTGGTCGCTGCCTGTCGGTGCGGTGTTCCGGCAGGTGGACTGGACGGCGGCCAAGAACGAGGCGCTGGCAAGGCTGCGGTCCGATCGCTACCCCACCGCCACCTGGAGCGGGACGTCGGCCACGGTGGATGCGACCGACAGGCTGGCCCGGCTGTTCATGGTGGTCGACAGCGGCCCGGCATTCTCGTTCGGGGACGTCCGGATCGAAGGGCTGAGCCGTCAGCCCGCCTCGGCCATCCTGAATACGGCCCCGTTCCGGAAGGGCGATGCCTACCGAGAGAAGGACCTGCTGGACTGGCAGGAGCGGATCCAGAAGCTCAACCTGTTCGACAGCATCTTCGTCACCACCGATCTGGATCCGACACAGGCCAGCGCGGCACCCGTGCTGGTCCAGGTACGCGAGCAGCAACTGCAGTCGGCCACCACCGGCATCGGTGTGAGCAGCGACACCGGGCCACGCGTGTCGGCCGATTATCTGCACCGCAACCTCTTCGGGCTGGACTGGCAGGCCAAGGCCCGGGTGCAGCTGGGGCAGAACAACCGGCTGGGGCGGCTCGATTTCACCTCCCATCCCTGGGAGGGGCGCCGTCGGGGGCTGCTGTCCACGCAGGCCAGCCGCACGGTCGAAGACGACAAGGCCGTGACCCTGAGTGCGCGTGCCCGGGTGGGTCTGTTGCGGGAGGGGGAACGGCTCGAGCGCATGCAGTATGTGGAGTTCGAGACGGCCAGCGTCACCGCCAACGCCGGCGACAAGGTGTCGGACGCGTCTGCCTACAGCGCGACGGCCCAGTGGATCTACCGCGATGTCGACAGCCAGACCCTGCCGACGCGCGGCTCGACGACCCTGCTGCAGTTGACGCTGGGTCGCAGCTACAGTGCCCTCCAGGAGAAGGGCTTCTTCGGGCGGGCCTATGCCCGCTCCACCTGGTACTGGCCTCTGCCGGCCGGCTGGTATGCCACCGTGCGCGGCGAGGCTGGTCAGGTGTTCGCGCGGGAACAGGTGAGCGTGCCCGACACGCTGCTGTTCCGCGCCGGGGGCGATGAGTCGGTCCGCGGTTATGCCTACCGCTCCCTGGGTGTGGTCACCGATGGGGTGGTCACGGGGGGACGGGTGATGTTCACGTCCAGTGTCGAAGTGGCCCGTCCCATCCTGGCTCGGTTGCCCGCGCTCTGGGGGGCCGTGTTCGTGGATGCCGGTGATGCGGCCTCCAGTGCAGACAAGCTCGATCCCCGGGTCGGTTACGGGGTGGGCCTGCGATACCGGAGTCCGGTGGGGCCACTGCGATTGGACATCGCCCATGGCCAGCAGTTGCAGGACTGGCGCATTCACTTCAGCGTGGGGATCAGTCTGTGAGCCGGGTTCTTTCGCTCCGACAGGGCGTGATGGTGCTGCTCAGGGCCATGGCGGCGCTGAGCGTGGGCACGGTGGTGCTGGCCGCGGCGCTGTTGCTTGTCGCATGGGCGCTGGCCCACCACGACGGGGCGACGGCGCGCCTGCTGGCCGCCGTGCCGGGGCTGCAGGTCACCGAGCCGAAGGGCGCCCTGCTGGGCGACTTCGAAGCCCGCCGCATCGAGTTGACCTTGCCCCGAGGCGGGCGGCTCAGCCTGGTCGAGCCCACGTGGCGAGGCATGGCGTTGGTGATCGACAGCGAGGCGCCCTGGAAGATGGGCCTGCAGGCACAGCGACTTTCGGCCAGGCAACTGCGCCTTCATTGGGTGAGTGGTCCGCCCGCGCCGTCCGCACCTCCGCCGACGTCGCTGGCCTTGCCGATTTCGGTGGCCATCGATCAGGTCCAGTTGCAGGAGGCGCACAGCAACCTGTGGGGGGAGGGGCGTCCCATCGGACCGGTGGACCTTGGGCTGCGGCTTCAGAAGGGAGGGGCGGCGTCGACAGCGTCACCGCAGGCCAGCGGATCGGCTGCCCCGGCGCACGCGATCACAGTCCGCCAGCTGGGCTGGATGGGGTGGCGGCTGTCCGGCGCGGGGCAGCTGGGCGTGACGGGGCGCATGCCTCTGGAGGCCGCGCTTCAGCTGCGGCACGCCCAGGCAAGCGGCACGTGGCGGGTGGGCGGCACCTTGCACGATGTCCGCATCGAAGGACAGCTGGGCCTGCAGCCCGGCGAGACAGGTGATGGGGCGCAGGACGTGTCTGCCATGGCGCGCGTGCAACCTTTCGCGGCCTGGCCGTTGCCCGAGTTGGCTGTGCGCGCTCGCGATCTCGACGTGTCGAGGCTCTGGGCCGGCGCCCCGCAGACCCGGTTGCAAGGGAGTGTGTTCCTCAAGCCGCAGGGGTCACAGGGTCTGGAAGCCGATGTGGACCTCCGCAACGGGGTGGCAGGCGCATGGGACGTGGGGCGCGTCCCCTTGCAGGCGCTGCGAGGCCGGGTAGCGCTGGAGCAGGCCCGGAGTCCGGCAGGTTTGCGCGCCGTGCTGGAAACCGGCGCCGTGACCCTGACGGCAGAGCTGCCTCCGGTGGCGAGACAGGCCGGTACGGCGGGCCGGATGGCGCTGACCGGGCGTTGGCGCCTGGCGGATGCCGGTGGCGGACTCACCCTGGCGTTGCAGGACGTGCATCTGCTGGCTCTGGACGGCCGGGCTCCTCCATTGCGGCTGCAGGGGGAGGTGACGGCGCGTCCCGAGCTGGTTGCTGGCGCCATGCCCTCGGATCTGTCCGGCTGGCGTGCCGCTGTCCAGGCCCGTTTGCGCGGCGAAGCAAGGCGGCCCGCCGGAACGCCGGTGAAGTGGCCGGCTCAAGCCGTGAGCCTGACGATGGACAGCGAGGTGTCTGCCGTTTCTCTGTCCGTGTCCAGGGTGCTGCTGCAGGCCGACCATGGGCAGGAAGCACGCCTGACGGATGCGCTGCTGCGATGGGGCGGGGACGAGGTGGCCCAGACAGGCTGGTCCGCCCGCGCGGCGCTCGCGTTCCGTGCGTTCGATCCTCGCTACTGGGTGCCCTGGCCCGCCACCATCGGCGCCGCCTCGCGGCTGAACGGAGCGGCACAGATCGATGTGGACGGCCGAGGCCGAGGTCAGGCACGTGTCACGTTGGAGCCCAGCACGCTGGCCGGCCTGCCGGTCAGTGGCTCGGCCCGATGGCAAGGGGCTTCCGCCGCAGGACGGTCGACGGTCACGCTGACACTCGACGCCGCAGGCAATGCCGTGACGCTGGAGGGAAGCTGGCCGGTCCAGCCGGGGCAGGGGGGGGGCGCCTGGTGGACACCGGACTCGCCTGCGCAGCGCTGGCGCGGTGAGGTCAAGGGGCCGGCCCTGTCCGCGCTTCAACCCGTTCTGCCGCTGGTCGGGCTGAGCCGGATCGGTGGGACAGCGGAGGCCACCTTCAGCTGGGACGGCCACTGGCCCCGGTTCGTGAGCACCGGACGCTTCTCGGCATCGCAGCTGACGTGGCAGGCGTCGGACGGAAAGCCCGCTGTGATGCAGTCGGGCTCGGCGACGTGGAATGTCGATCTGGCGGCACGCGATGCGGTGCTGGAGGGTCAACTCGACCTGAGCGGTCTTCGCGCGGCCATGGGGCGCGTCGATCAGGCGCGCGCCCGCCTGAGCGGCCGGGGGGCGGCTCATCGGCTGGCTGCCGAGGCCAACATGGTGCTGTCTCGCGCCGCGACAGCCGCTCAGGATGCGCAGGGACGGGCTGGCGCCGACATGCCCTTCCACTTCGACCTGGAGGCCGATGGCGGGGTCGCAGGGCAGGGCTGGCAGGGGCGGGTGCAGAAGCTTGTCTGGCGCAATACCCGCAACAACGCGCAGACTGTGCTCGAGGCTCAACCGGTGAGCCTCAGTGTGATGCCGGAAGGGGGCGGTCAGCGCCTGCGCCTGGGCGCCACGCGCCTGACGGTGCTGGGCGTGACGTTGAACCTGCAGAGCCTGCAGATGTTGTGGGCGGACCAGGCTCCTGCCGATGCCGATGTGCGGCTTCAGCTGCCACCGCAGAACCTGGCCTCGCTGCTGCAGCGTTGGCAGCCCGAAGGGGGCTGGGGGGGCGACCTGATGGTGGGTGGCCAGCTTCAAGTGACCCACAGCGCGGCGCAACCCTGGGTCGTGGACCTGCAGCTGGCTCGGCAGTCAGGTGACCTGACCGTGTCTGAGCCCACCATCGAGGGCAACAGCCAGCAGCCGCTGGGGATCACCGAAGCGCGGGTGGCCTTGCAGGCCCGCCAGGGCGTCTGGCGTCTGACGCAGCTGTTCGAGGGGCGCATTCTCGGCCGACTGCGGGGAGAGCAGGTGGTGCAGGTGGCGTCACCCGGGCGCCTGCCCGTCGCCACCGACCCGTTGTCGGGCACCCTGGACGTGCAGATCGGCAGCCTGCGGCCCTGGGGGGGATGGATGCCCGCAGGCTGGCGCCTGGGCGGGCAGCTTCAGGGCCAGGCCACCCTGGCGGGAACGCTCGGGGCTCCGCAATACCGCGGGCGGTTGCAAGGTCAACGCCTGGCGCTGGCCCAGCCGCTACTTGGGGTGCAGATGACGGACGGCGAGTTGCTGCTCGAGCTCGAGGGCGATCATGCCCGCCTCACCCGCCTGCGCGCGCGCGGGGGCCCGCAGGGTGGCGAGCTCCGTGCCGAGGGCGAGGCCTCGTTCGGGGACGAGGTTCGGGCGACGCTGCGCGTGCAGGCGGAGCGGTTCGCCTTGCTCCAGCGCGTGGACCGGCGGGTGCGGGTCAGTGGGGCGCTCCAGGCAACCTTCAACGAACAGGACATCGGTCTCACTGGGCAGGTGGGTGTGGACGAGGGCCTCGTCGACATCAGCCGATCCGACGCACCGACGATCGGCGACGATGTCAACGTGCTGCGCCGCCCGGGCGAGCCGGCCCTGGCGGACGACGAGCCGGTGAAGGCGCCCACCACGCCTCGCAAGCTGCAGGCATCGGTCGGGCTGGACCTGGGCGAGGCCTTGCGCTTGCGGGGGCGCGGTGTCGACACCTTGCTGACAGGGCAACTCCGTTTCACCACGCCCAACAACAGGCCGACCCTCACGGGCACGGTGCGCACGGCCCAGGGCACCTACGCGGCCTACGGGCAGCGCCTCGTCATCGAGCGCGGGGCCATCACCTTCACGGGGCCGATCGAGAACCCACGGCTCGACATCCTGGCCATGCGCCCGCAGTCTGCCAGCGCTGGTGCCATTGTCTCTGCTGTCGATGTGAAGGTGGGGGTGGCCATCACCGGCACGGCGATGGATCCGCGGGTGAGCCTCTACTCCGATCCTGCCATGTCGGAAACCGAGAAGCTGTCGTGGCTGGTGTTGGGCCGAGCCCCCAGCGGACTGGGCGGAGCCGACATCGGGCTGCTGCAGTCGGCGGCTGTGGCCTTGCTGTCCGGCGAGAAGTCTTCGCCTTCCGACAACCTCATCGGTCGCCTCGGGCTGGACGAACTGTCGGTCAGGCAGACCGACGGCACCGTGCGCGAGACTGTCGTCAACGTGGGCAAGCAGGTGTCGCGCTTCTGGTATGTGGGCTACGAGCGCAACCTGAACGCCACCAGTGGCAGCTGGCAGCTGATCTACCGTCTCGGACAGCGCATGACCCTGCGCTTCCAGGCAGGCGGCGACAACGCGGTCGACCTGATCCGGGCCTGGCGCTGGGATTGACAGGTCAGTGCGGGGCGCCCTGATGCAGGTTGCGCTGCAACCGGCGGGTGCCCCACCAGATGCCGAGCAGCACGAGGGGGATCAACCCGCCGGCCATCAGCTCCGGGTTCACCGGGATCCCACCGGCCTTGGCTGCCTTGCCGATGTAGAGGATGAGGCTGACGACGTAGTACGAGATGGCTGCGATCGACAGCCCTTCGACGGTGCTCTGCAGCTTGAGCTGCAGATCCTGACCTCGTGTCAGTTGAGCCAGCAGTTGCTGGTTCTGGGCCTCGGTGACGATGTCGACTCGCGTCCGGAGCAGGGCGCTGGTGCGTTCGATGCGCTGCGACAGTGAGGTGAGTCGCTGTGCCGTTGCGGCCACCGTGGCGATCGCGGGAGACAGGCGTCGCTGCATGAACTCGCCCATGGTCTGGGTGCCAGGAATGGCCTGTTCGCGCAGCTCCCGCAGCCGCTGCTGAACCAGGTCGTTGTAGGCCTGGGTCGCCGAGAAGCGGTACATGTGCTGGGCCGTGGCGCGCTCGACGCGGGCAGCCAGCTGAATCAGGGTTTCAAGCAGTTCCTGATCGGTGGAGTCGGTGCCTTCCATGCGTGCCGTGATGTTGGCCAGCTGGGCTTCCGCATCCGTGAGCATCGGCCCCAGTGCCTTGGCCACGGGTAGGCCCCGCAGGGCCATGATGCGGTAGGTCTCCATTTCCAGCAGGCGCTGCGAGATGCGGCCGGCGCGGGTCTCGCTGGTGCCCTCTGGGGCCACCACGAACATCCGCTCGAAGCCGCTGGGCCGCAAGGCAAAATCCGTCAGGGCACAGGAGTGCCGGGTGCCCAGCATCGACGCCAGCACCGGTCGTCCTTCGAACCAGGCGCGCGCGCGCTCCTTGATGGCCTGGCCGTCCTCGATGGGGTGGTTCACCATCGCGAGCATCACGGCAGACATGGTGCGGCCCGGGATGGTGCGCAGCCATTCCGAGCTGACGGCAAGGTGGGACAGCAGCGTGGCCTCGTCCATGCCGTCCGCTGCGCCTTCGGGCAAGGTCTGCACCAGGGAGTAACGTGTGAACTCGGTGTGTCGCTCCCACTTGAAGGTGTGGTCGGCAAAGCGCAGCCGAAGGAAGGAGCCTTGCAAGGCTTCAAACGGCAGGTCGGCCTGACCGGTCAACTGCCGCAGGTGGGCCCACTCGGTCTCACGGCTCACGTCCGCATTGAGCACCGCCACCTGTACCACCAGCGCCGGCAACCGGATACGCGGCGAGGGGCGCGCATGCACCTCGTTGTGCAGCACCGCTCGTTCAGCATCATCTGCGGGCAGGGCGTTGAGAGGCGGAGTTGTAACGGCTTGGGTGGCAGTCAGCATGGCAACACGACGCTCGCGCGGTGGCAGAGAGCCGGATACTGTACTAAACGCTTTCCGCCGCCGCTGTCCTTTTTTGACGCACGGTGGTGCTGACCACAGGTTCAAGGGGGCCGGTGTCGCGTGGCCGGTGAAAACGCCCCGATGGGCAGCGTAAAAGTCACTTCAGGGCACGGCCCTCGCTGTCCATCACCCGCGTGGTGATGGCGATGCCCTGGCCCACGCTCTGCGTGACCGTGCAGAAGGCTTCGAACTGCTCCAGCACGCGATCCAGATGCAGCAGTGAGCCGGCAGGCACACCGAGGTGCAGTGTGGCCGTCATGCTCAGGACGCGCATGCGGCCCTCCGCATTGCGCCCCACTTCGGCTTGCACGTCGCAGGTGAGCGGCTCCGGGGTCTGCTTGAACTTGCGCAGTGCAAAGAGCAGCGAGTCTGCCAGGCAGTTGCCGACGGCCGCGCTGAGCAGTTGAACCGGAGAGGGGCCGGCCGACTGCCCGAGCGGAGGCGGCTCGTCACCCACGATGGCGGGCGTGCCCCCTTCGAACTGGATGTTGAAACGGTAGTCGGCCTGTTGTTGCAGGCGCACATGGACGGTGCCTTGAGCCATGATGGGGTCCTTGCGGAAAGAGGTGTCTCAGTCAGTGAGCCAGTCAGAGCGCATCGACGGGAATCTTCAGATAGTGACGGCCGTTCGCTTCCGCCGGTGGCAGCTGGCCTGCCCTGATGTTGACCTGCACCGATGGCAGGATCAGCACGGGCATCTCGAGGGTGGCATCCCGGGCCTGGCGGCGGGCGACGAAGTCGGCCTCGCTGATGCCGTCGTGCACGTGGATGTTGGCGGCCTTCTGTGCTGCGACGGTGGCGACGGCCGCTGGCTCGCGTCCTTCGGGCGGGTAGTCGTGGCACAGGAAGAGACGGGTCTCTTCCGGCATGGCGAGCAGCCGCCGCACCGAGCGATACAACTCGTGGGCATCACCGCCCGGAAAGTCGCAACGGGCCGTGCCCACGTCCGGCATGAACAGCGTGTCACCCACGAAGGCGGCATCCCCGATCACGAAGGCCATGTCGGCGGGCGTGTGGCCGGGGACATGCCAGGCCTGAGCCGTCAATCGGCCGATCTGGAAGGTGTCGCCGTCTGCGAAGAGATGGTCGAACTGGCTGCCGTCGGTGGCAAAGCCGGGTTCAAGGTGGAAGAGGCCTTTGAACACGTGCTGCACCCGGTCGATGTGGCGGCCAATCGCAATCCGGGCACCGGTGGCCTCCTTGAGATAGGGGGCATCCGAGAGGTGGTCGGCGTGGGCGTGGGTTTCAAGGATCCAGTCCACGGTCAGATGGTGTGCGCGCACGAAGGCGAGCACGGCGTCGCTCTGCGTGTGGCGGGTGCGCCCGCTCTTGGGGTCGTAGTCGCGCACGGGGTCGACGATCGCGGCGTGGCCGCCGTCTTCGTCGTACACCACGTGCGTCCACGTACAGGTGACGGCGTCGAAGTGGGAGTGAACCTGCGGGGTGTGCGCTGGGGTCATGGCTCTCTGTCCTGTGTTCAGTTTGCGTTTTACTTTATTGACGAACAAACTATCTGTCAATAGAATGTTTGTCATGAAAGTGAATGACCCTGCCCCTGTTGTCGGCGTCGCCTCGTCCCCGCCCGATCTGGCGGCGCTGCAGGCTTCCGCCGAAAAGGCGTGTGCGCTGCTCAAGGTCATGGCGCATGCCGACCGACTGGTGCTGCTGTGCCGTCTTGCGCAGGGCGAGTTCTGCGTCAGCGATCTGGAGCGAGATCTGGGGATCCGGCAGCCCACGCTGTCCCAGCAACTCGGTGTGCTTCGCCAGGAGGGGCTGGTGGACACCCGGCGTGAGGGCAAGCACATCTACTACCGACTTGTCAGCGGCGACGCCGCGGCGGTCATGCAGGTCCTGCACCACCGGATCTGCGGCAGCGATTGACCGCGCCCTTTCGCATTGTTTTCTTCGTCTCTTCTCCCGGAAAGCCCGCACCATGACGCTCAGTGTCCCTACCACCGCCCTGTGCCCCGAGTTCACCGTCTGCGGCCAGATCACGGTCGACGACGTGGCCGTGCTGGCCCGTCAGGGCTATCGCAGCATCATCAACAACCGGCCCGACGGTGAAGGCGGCCCTGGCCAGCCGAGCAGCGCGGCCCTGCAGGCTGCTGCCGAGGCGCTCGGCTTGCGCTATGTGCATTTCCCCGTGCCCAACCTGATGCTGTCGGCCGAACAGGTGGCGGCCTACCAGGCGCAGTGCGCTGCCTTGCCGCATCCCATCGTGGCCTTCTGCCGATCGGGTGGGCGCGCCAGCGCGCTGTTCCAGGCTTGCGGCGGACAGGTCGGCTGCGCCACGCCCGAGGCGTAATCCCCGAAAGCAGGAAGCCCAGCGTGATGCGTTCTCCCTCCGATCGCCCATGGGCATGGCCGCCTCCGTGGTGGCAACGCTGGGCCCTGCCCGATCTGCGTGGCGATGCGATTGCCGGGTTGGTGGTCGCCGTGATGCTGGTCCCGCAAAGCCTGGCCTATGCCATGTTGGCTGGGCTGCCGGCCCATGTCGGTTTGCTGGCCAGCGTGTTGCCATTGGTGGGCTATGCCGCCTTTGGCAGCAGCCGTGCGGTGTCGGTGGGGCCGGCCGCCATCACATCGCTGATGGTGGCCCAGGCCTTGTCTCCGATGGCCTTGCCGGGAAGCGCGACCTACCAGGCCCGGGCCTGGTGTCTCGCGCTCGGATCTGCGGTGGTGCTGGGACTCATGGGCTGGCGCAGGTTGGGCTTTCTGTCGCAATTGCTCAGCGGGCCGGTGGTGCAGGGCTTCACCGCGGCATCGGCGTTGCTGATCCTCGTGGGGCAGGCTGCGCCGTTGCTGGGGTGGCCGGGCCTGGGGCATACCTTGCCCGAGATGGCGCAGCGCTTCATGGCGCGGGCCCACGATGGCGCGTGGCCGACCTGGGGCGATGCCTTGGTGGGGCTGGCCACGCTGGCCTTGTTGTTTGCCGGCGGCCCGGTGGTGCGCGCATGGGGACGGCTGTGCGGCTGGCCCGTCGGCCGCGTCGAGGTGCTGGTGCGGCTGTGGCCGCTGGTGGGGCTGGTGGTCTCGACCCTCTTGGCCGATGTGCTTCTGACCCGCTACGACGCGGACGTGCATCTGGTGGGCGCGGTGCCGCTGGTGGGTGATGCCGGTTGGCTGGCCGTGCCCCCTGCGACCGAGCTGTCACGCGTCGATCTGCCGGGGCTCGTCATGCCGGTGTTGCTCATCAGCCTGGTGAGTTTTGTGAGCAGCATGTCGGTCGCGCAGACGTTTGCGGCGCGGCAGGGGGAGCGGGTGGATGCCGATCGCGAGCTGCTGGGCCTGTCTGCTGCCAATCTGGGCAGCACGGTGCTCGGGGGCATGCCGGTGGCCGGCGGGTTATCCCGATCGGTGGTGAATGAAGCTGCCGGCGCCCGCAGCCCGCTGTCCGGGCTGATCAGTGCGGTCGTGCTGGTCGGCCTGCTGGCAGGGCTGATGCCTGCGCTGGCGCACCTTCCCAAGGCCGCCCTGGCTGCGGTGATCATGGCGGCCGTGTCCGGGTTGTTGACCTTGCAGCCGCTGCGTGAAGCTTGGCGCACGGACGCCACCGAGGCAGGCGCCTTCGTCGGCACCGCCCTGGGCGTGCTGGTGGTGGGGTTCGAGTCGGGCATCCTGATCGGCATGGCGTGGTCGATGGCGGCCATGATCTGGCGCCACAGCCAGCCCCATGTGGCCGAAGTGGGGCGTCTGCGCGGTACGGCCCATTTTCGCAACGTTCAGCGGCATGACGCAGAACGGCTGCCTCACGCCATCCTGCTGCGGGTGGACGACAGCCTCGATTTCACCAATGCGCAGCGGGTCGAGCAGGCGTTGTGCGCGCTCATCCGCACGCGCCCCGCAGTCCGGGATGTCGTGCTGCTCATGTCTGCCGTGAACCATGTGGACCACACGGCCGGCCAGGCCTTGCTGGCCTTTGACGCAGCGCAGCGCGCGCAAGGCCGCGCGCTGTATCTGGCCGAGATCAAAGGGCCTGTGATGGATCGGCTGCAGCATGCCGGTATCGCAGCGCACTTCGAGGGGCGCGTGTTCCGTAGCGCGCAGGACGTCTGGCACCGCCTGGATCAAGGCGGCGTCAGCGATGGTTATGTCATTTGAAGGAGAGAAGCATGAAAGCGAACGTTGGTGGCCTGGATCGCGTGGCCCGCATTGGCGCCGGTGTGGCGCTCATCGCCCTGGCTGCAACCGGAACGGTCGGCGCATGGGGATGGATCGGGGTGGTGCCCCTTGCCACGGGCCTGATCGGCTGGTGTCCGGCCTACCTGCCGTTCGGTCTGTCGACCTGCAGGCTCAAGCGCGACTGAAGGCTCAGCGGACCTTGCCCAGCAAGGTTTCGATGTCCTGAAGCACGGCATCCAGGCCTTCGCCCTCGGCGGGACCGTCCTGGATCACGCCGTGCAGCTTCTGCTCCATGAAGCACATGGTCATGCGCACGTAGGTGCTGTCCAGCGCCTTGCGCACGGCGGCCATCTGCGTGGCGATGGCCAGGCAATCGTCGCCTTCCTCGATCATGCGCTGGATGCCTCGCAACTGGCCTTCGGCGCGCTTGAGTCGGTTCAGCACGTCGGTGCGGTTCTTGTCATTGGTGAGCGCGGCCATGCAGCGGGTGTCCGGTAAAACGTGATCGATGTGGGCCGAATTGTGCATCGATTGACGGGTGCTGTTCAGCCCGGAATCAAAACGCTCCGATCGGGGCGGTCGGGATCGTGATAAACGCGCACCCTGGCCCCTACCGGGAATCCGGCGATCAAGGCCCGGGCCGTCGCCTCGTCGCTCAACGGCGGGATGAACGCACGCAAGCGGTCGCCAGTGTAGGTCCGCCCCTGCACGGTGTAGCGATAGGTCACGTCCACCATCCACTGGCGTGTGGGGGGGCCTGCTCCGTCATGAGACTCGTTGAGCGGATAGGCCCGGGACACCAGGATCTCGCCTTCCGTGGAGGGCCACGTCGGGCTGGCCTGCCGTATCTGCCAGGCACGCCACGCCAGCAGGCCGAATCCGATGAGCAGGGCCGCAAGGAGCAACTTGCCGATCTGGTCGTTCATGCCGACAGGGTACATGGGCATGAAGACGCTGGCAGCCCCAGGTTACAGTGGCACTTCCAACCTGTGTCCACCATGAGCAACGCCACCTCCTCCCACAGCCCTTTCTACGCCCATCTGTCCCGGCTTCGTTTCATCAAGCGCTGGGGACTGATGCGCAACGCGGTGGAAGAGGATGTGGCTCAGCACAGCTGGGAAGTGGCCGTACTGGCCCATGCGCTTGCCGTGATCGCGCGTGACGTGTTCGGTCAGGCTGTGGACCCGAACGCGGTGGCGGCCAGAGCGCTGTTTCACGATGCCACCGAGGCCATCACGGGTGATCTGCCCACACCGGTCAAGTACTCGCCCGCGATGCGTCATGCCACAGCCCACCTCGAGAGCGAAGTGTGCGCCGAGATGGTCGATCTGCTCCCCGAAGGGCTGAAGCCCGCGTTGGCGCCCATGCTGGACCACCATGCGTGGCCCCCAGCCGAGGCGGCCTTGATCAAGACGGCCGACCGTCTGGCCGCTTGGCTGAAGTGCCGTGCCGAGCTGCGCTATGGCAACCGCGAGTTCGAGCAGGCCGACCAGCAGGTGCGCGCCAAGATCGAAGAGCACATGACGCCTGAGTTGCGCTATTTCCTTGACACCTTCGGACCGGCCTACGACCTCACGCTGGATTCCCTGATGAAGGGCGCGTGACGGGGCTCCAGCCCGTGGGTGGCGGGGATGCGGAATCGGATGTCGAGGGCTCCGATGGGGTCCATACCGTGGGCGGCACCCGTGCCCCTGCCGTCTGCAATGCGGCCGCATGGTTCTGCCTTGCCTGGTCCGCAGCCAGGCCTCGCATCTGATCAGGGGACGCAGGCCAGCCACTCCGGTTGCTGTAGTCGAAACGCTGGCCAGCGCGTTCGCGGCGGTGGTGCTGGGTGGCGGCCCGTGCACCGAGCAGATCGATGAGCAGTACACCGGCCAGTGCGCCCAGCGCGAGGCCGGTGCGGGATGACCGCTTTCGCGTCCGGACGGCGTTGCTCGCGTCCTGTCCGACCGCGGCGATGTCCAGCACATCGCCCGCCACGCGGGCCCACAGCCAGGGGGCCGGGTTGCTGGCCAGCAGCAGGCCGAGGCCCGTGACGACCTCTCGGGTGCCACAGGCCTGAACCAGCCGGGGCGGGGCCGTGATGCCGGTGAATCTGGCGGCCGCTTGGGGCCGCAGCAGTTCGGCGGTACCGAGCGCAATGCTGAACCAGCCCAGACCTCGGGCCAGTATGCGCAGGGAGGTGCGTGTGGTCATGGCGATCTCCTCAGGCTTGGCCGGGCTTGAGCACGACCTTGACGCAGCCGTCGTGCTTGTCCCGGAAGGTTTTGTACATGGCCGGGCCGCTGGACAAGGGCGCGGTGTGGGTGATGACGAAGGACGGGTCGATCTGACCCTGCTCGATCCGGGCCAGCAGGTCATCGGTCCAGCGGTTGACGTGGGTCTGCCCCATCCGGAAGGTCAGGCCCTTGTTCATGGCTGCGCCGAACGGAATCTTGTCCAGCAGCCCGCCGTACACACCCGGAATCGAAAGAATGCCGGCCGGTCGGCACACATAGATCATCTCGCGCAAGACGTGAGGGCGATCCGTTTCCATCAGGGTGGCCTGCTTGGCGCGGTCATACAGGGCATCGACAGAGCGTGTGGCATGGCTTTCCAACCCGACCGCGTCGATGCATTTTTCCGGCCCCTTGCCCTCGGTGAGGTCCTTGAGGCGCTCGAGCACGCTTTCTTCATCGAAATTGATGGTGACGGCCCCAGCCGCCGCGGCCATGCTCAGCCGTTCTGGCACGCGGTCGATCGCGATCACCTGGCGGGCCCCGAGCAGGATCGCGCTGCGGATCGCGAACTGGCCCACGGGCCCCGCACCCCAGATGGCCACGGTGTCGGTGCGTTCGATGTCACACTGCACCGCGGCCTGCCAGCCCGTGGGGAAGATGTCCCCCAGAAACAGCACCTGCTCGTCCGTGAGCGAGGACGGTACCTTCACGGGCGCCACGTCGGCATAGGGCACCCGCACGTACTCGGCCTGCCCTCCGGGGTAGCCTCCCGTGAGGTGCGTGTAGCCGAACAGGCCGGCCGTTGTGTGTCCGAACGCCTTCGCCGCCAGGTCCTTTCTGCGGTTGGTGCGCTCGCACACCGAGAAATTGCCGCGCCGGCATTGCTCGCATTCTCCGCAGATGATGGTGAAGGGCACGACCACCCGATCCCCTTTCTTCAGGCGCTTGTTCTCGTGCCCCACCTCGACGACCTCGCCCATGAACTCGTGGCCCATGATGTCGCCGTGCTTCATGCCCGGCATGAACCCGTCAAAGAGGTGCAAGTCAGAGCCACAGATGGCGCAGCTGCTCACTTTGATGATGGCGTCGCGGGGGTGCTCGATGATGGGGTCCGGCACGGTGTCGAAGCGGATGTCCTTCTTGCCGTGCCAGCAGAGCGCTTTCATGACGGGTCTCCTTGAGTGAGGCGGTGGCCTTGGGCTGCGGGTTCTCGAGGGCGGCAAGCCGCGCGCCCGCATGGCAGTGCGCACGGGTCGCAGGCTGAGGCGGCCCGCCAGCGATTTGTTTGTCCGCGCCGCCAGGCAAGTTGGTGTGTAAACGCTGCAGGCTTGTCGGCGTAAGGGGACGGGGTGGATTGCGAGGCGGCATGTGGCCGTTCAGGGCATGCGCCTTGCCGGCTGGAAAGACGTTTCACCCTCATGCAGGAGCCCGTTCATGAAACCCAAGCTCAAGCCCCTCGCCCAGCAGGTCATCGTGTTGACCGGTGCTTCCAGCGGCATCGGCCTGGCCACTGCACTGGCCGCTGCCCGGCAAGGTGCAGCCCTTGTGCTGTCGTGCCGAAGCCGCTTCACGCTGGAAGCGCTTGTCGATCAGATCCAGCAAGCTGGTGGGCGCGCAGTGGCCGTGCAAGCCGACGTCGGCGAGCGGACGCAGGTCGAGCAGATCGCAGCAGAAGCCCTGGCTCGCTTCGGACGCATCGACACATGGATCAACAACGCGGGCGTCTCGATCTTCGGCCGGGCCGACGACGTGAGCGATGAAGACGCCGAGCGGCTCTTCCGCACGAATTTCTGGGGCGTGGTCCACGGTTCGAGAGCCGCCTTGCCGCACCTGCGGGTGCAGGGCGGGGCGCTCATCAACATCGGGAGCGAAGCCTCGGACGCCGCGATTCCGCTTCAGGCGCTTTACTCCGCCAGCAAGCACGCGGTGAAGGGCTACACCGATGCCCTGCGCATCGAGCTCGAAGCCGACCAGGCGCCGGTGTCCGTCACGTTGATCCAGCCCAGTGCCGTGGACACGCCGTTTCCCGAGCATGCCGGCAATTACCTGGATCAGGAACCGAAGCTGCCGAGTCCGATGATCGAGCCGGAGAAAGTGGCCAGCGCGATCCTGGATGCCGCAACGGAGCCCACGCGGGACGTGCGCGTGGGCGCCATGGCGGTTGTCAACACCGCCATGGCGAAGGTGATGCCAAGTCTGGCCGACATGATGGCGCGCATGCAGATGGGGCGGCAGCAGCGCAACGAGCCGCCGCGCACGAGAGAAGGCACGCTCTACACCGCTGGTGAGACGGGCCTCGTGTACGGTCGCGGGAATCAGAACGCCGCGGATACCGAGCAGGCCATGGCGTTGAACGTGCGGCCTGCGCCCTCAACGGGTGCGACTGCGGCCTCCCGGCACTGACGCGTTCACCTGGCGCCTGCCGGCTCCTTTGGTCACACGGCGGGCTTGGCCACCATGAGGTAGAACAGGGCCAGGAAGGCAAAGAAGGCCGGCACCCCCAGTGCCGTCCACAGCTTCAGGTCGCGCCAGTAGCCCGGGGGCAGTGGCTCGCCCGCATGGGCTGCCGTGTCGGCCACATCGCGCATCCGCACCTGCAAGGCCACCACCGGCAGCCAGCAGGCGATGGCGAAGGCATACAGGCCGAGAGACCACGCAAGCCAACCCTGTGTCAGAGGCCATCCGGCCTGATGCGCCAGCCACAGCCCGGTGACCGGTTGCAGGAGGGCCGTGGTGGCCGTGAACACCGCGTCGGCCCAGACCACCAGCCCGGCCACCGTGGCGACGGAGCGTGGCTCTGCCCGCAGGCTTGCAAACAGCAGGTAGAACGCCGAGCCGATGCCGGTACCGAACAGCACGGTGGAAGACAGCACATGAATCCACTTCACCAGCAGGTAGCTCATGGGCGTGCCTCCAGCGTGTGGAGCGTGATCAGCATGGCCAGAACGGGAAGGTTTTTCACGATGGGGGCAAAAGGATGCAGCCACTGCTCTGGAAGCCCGATCGTGATGAGCAGCGTGTAGCCCACGATCAGCGCCATCTGTGCCAGCCAGAGCCGCCTTCGTGGCCACAGCAGGGTGAGAACGCCCAGCGCCATATCGAGCAAGGCAGCCCCGTACAGTGCCCAGGGGGCCAAAGAGGGGGGCACGCCCACGCGATGCAACATCGCCAGGCTCGCCTCCACGGGGTAGAGGCCCAGTGACACGATCCCGCTGATGAACCACAGCACGGTCAGGCTCGCCCGCCACAAAGGCGCCGACCACGCCATGACGGCCTGGAAGCGCAGCGCGGCGCGGTCCCCGTCGGACAGGCTCGCCGTGAACCGGGCGGCCCCCACGGGCGGGCGCCCCAGCAGCGCGGTCAGCGTGGCTGGGGAGGCAGTATTGCCCCGTTGCAGCATCCGCCAACTGTCTTCGTCAAGCAGCGCGCGCTGGCTGTGCCCAGCCAGGCGGGCGACCCCGTTCATCACAGCGCGAGGAAGTGGTAGCCACAAAGCGCGGGCCAGACCAAGGCCGCTCCGTAACGCGTCGAGGTACGCCCGCAGCGTGATGGCAGATGGCCCGACCACCGGCACCCGTCGGGGCGGCGGCTCTGCCATCTCCACCAGTTCGACGACGGCGTCCACAAGGTCCTGACGGTGAACGGGCTGTATGAGCTGTTCCCCTCCTGCGGGCAGCGGCACCAACGGCGCGCAGGCCAGCGAAATCAGCATCGCCGTGCTGGCCCCACCCGGAGCGAAAACAAGTGATGGCAAGAGCACCACCCCTTCCAGTGGCAAGGCGAGCAGGCAATCGTCCGCCATCCGTTTGCTGAGGTGAAACGCTGTGTCTGCATCTTCGTCTGCACCCAGCGCCGAGATCTGCACGACCCGGCGCACTCCGATGCGGCTGCATGCTTCGAACAGGGCGCAGGGGTTGCGGGCATGCACGTCCGCAAAGCGCTGGGAGGGCGTTTCGCGGAACAGTCCGACCGCATTGACCACCACCTCTACACCGCGCAGCAGGCTCACCCATTGAGCGGGCGAACGAGGGATCGAGAAATCCACTGCCACGGCCTTCGCGTCGGGATGGTCGCGTTGCCATGCGGCTGGATCTCTTACACCGTGCAGGACGCGGTGGCCCCGTGCGGTCAGGGTGCGCACCACCTCCTGCCCGATGAAGCCACTGGCCCCGCACACCAGCACCGTACGCTGGGGCATGCCCACTCAGGCCGACGCCATCACGCTGTCCTCCAGCATCTGCCGGATGGCCATCACGTGTTCCGCCTCCTGGCTCAAGGCCCGCCCGAAGCTGTCCGCCATCTCGTCATGGCCCGTCTGTCTCAGCAGCGTCTCCAGCAACTCCCAACTTGCGTTGTCGGCCAGTTCGGCCACCAGGATGGCATTCAGGCTCTGTGCCAGATCGGTGCGTGGGTCGGTCACCACCTGAAGGATGCCGCTGGACAGCTGGGCTGCCACATCGGCACAAGGCGTCTGCGCCGTGGGGTCCGCCCCGAGAGACTGCAGTGCGCCTGCGAGCATCTGGAAGTGCTCGGCTTCCTGGTCGTGGATGCGTTGCAGGACCGTGAGTCGCGGGTCGCCCGGCGGCATCAGCTGCATGGACTTGGTGATCAGCGCTTCGTACAGGCGCGTGCCCGTGCGCTCGAAGGCCAGGCGCTCGCCCAGCTTGTCGATCAGCATGGCGGGGTTGTCGCCCTTGAGCATCGACACACCTGTGGTCATCATCCCCTTCAATGTGCCGGGCAGGGGCACGGAGCCCAGCGTGTCGGCCTCTGCGATCGCCTCGATCCGCATCGCGGCCATGGTGTCTTCCCCTTCGAACTCGGACACCGGGGAGGCGGCCGCGTACTCCTCCATGGCCGAGACGTCGATCGGCGACATCTTCGCGCCCGTGCGGTTCATGCCCATGTGGGCGCTGGTCTGTTGGCTCTGCATGGTGCCGTCCTTTCAGTAATTGATGACCTTGCGGTTCAACTCGGTGCCCGAAGTCCAGCGGTAGCCGGCCGCCACCGCCTGGGACGGCGACCCCATCGAGTTCAGGTACTGCCGGTAGCCCATCGATGCCTCGCTCTCGGCGCCTTTCGGCAGGTAGGCCGTGCCCACCGCGCGGTAATCCACTTCGGTGGCCAGCACCTTGCGGATGTAGTCGCGCTGGCTCTTGAAGGGCAGGGGAGCAGGCAGCTCGCCCATCAGCACCTCGGCCGGGTCACGCCGCTCCGTGTCCTTGAACAGGCGGATGGCGAGCTGCAGGTGCCCCAGTTCGTAGTCCAGGAAGCGCTCCCACAGCGCCTTGAGGCGCGGATTGCTCTCCGACATCATGGCGCTGTGATACAGGTAGACCTCGGCGGCCTCCTGGATCAGCCACTTCTCCATGAAGCTCTCGGTCGGGTCTTCCAGCGAGCCGTACTGGGTCACGTGCTGCTCTTCGATGGACGCGATCTCGGCATACAGTTCGCGGGCCAGCGGATCGGCGAACGTGGGGCCGATGTTCATGTAGTAGTCGTGCGTCTGGTACTCGGCCGCGGTGATGAAGGCCGCATGCAGCTTGCTGATCAGCGCGGTGCTGTGGCGGTCATAAGGCCTGCGGACGTCGTCCTGCGGGTGGCGGTGCTCCAGCACCGTCGGGCGGCCCGGCACGATGTCGGTGTAGCCCTGCAGGATGTTGTTCGCGTCCTTGCCCTCCAGCCGGTCCATCAGCGCCGAGTAGCGATACAGGTGATCGAAGTCTTCCAGCAGGCCGAAGCGGTAGGTCTGTGCCAGATAGGGGTCGGGCTCGTTCTGCGCGACCGCGGCCGTCACCTCGATGGCCACCTGCTCGTAGGCAATGGTGGTCTCCAGCGGCGAGTGGTCTGCGGCGATCAGCCAGTTCACCATCGTGGCCTGGTGCTGCTCCACACGGCGCACCTCCGCCAGGGGCACGCGCAACGCGCCGTTGAAGCGCGCGATCCCGTGCTTGAGCCGCAGGGCATCCAGCTCGATGCCATTGAGCAGGATGGCGCGCACGCGGCTGAAGGCATCGTCATCCAGCTTGCTCAGCGGCTTGGGGTTGAGTTCCTTCCACGTGAAGCGTTGACGCTCCAGCGGGCAGCCGGGGGTGTTCAACAGATCGATCTGGGCCATGACGGCTCCTTTCAAGTCGGTGGCGTCGGCCGCAGGCGGGCGGCCAGTTCTTCGTGGGACTCGTGTATGAGGTCCTTGTCCAACTCCCTGTGGATCAATGCGCTCACGGCTGGGCTCAGCACTTTGCGCAGCAGGCCCAGAAAGCGCGGAGCGGCAATCAGGATGAGCCGCTCATAGCGTCCTTGCTGCAGAGCCTCCTGCAGTCGATCGGCGACCGATGCGGCGAAGGTGCCCGCTTCTTTGTGCTTCTCGGCGTCCCCGGCGGACGAGGTCACGGTCGTGCCCCGGCGACCGTATGCATCCCGGCGCAGGTCCGCACCGCTTGCGTGGGCGTCCGGATCGGTCAGTTCCTCGACAGGGTCCAGCCCCTGGTCCTCAGGGCGAACTTGCATGAAACGCGCAATGGCTTCGTCGGCGACAACGACCCAGGTGGTCGGCATGGTGCTCTCCGTGTGGTTTGACACGGGAGAAGTTCGGCAAGTGGTGTGCCGTGACCCGGTAACTGCCGCGAAGGGCCCGCACCAAGCCCTCCTGCGGACAGCCGGGTTGTGCAAGCCATACCGCCCGCGGCACGGCGTTCAGCAAGCTTTCCCATAGGCGGGCGCGTGCGCGATCTGTGGGAAGGCGCGCATGCTGGCGGGCGGATACAGGCACAGGCCTTGCCGCGGGGACTTCACCCTGCTGCCTTGAAAGGACACCTCATGGTCGACCCGCAAGACTTTTCCTGCCTGGAGGCGTGTCAGGCCTGTCAGGCCGCCTGCCTTCAGTGTGCCGCCGCCTGCCTCGAAGAGGAGGATCCGGCCACGATGAAGGACTGCATCAAGCTGGACCTGGACTGCGCCGCCGTGTGTGCGCTGGCGGCCGACGCCATCGCGCGCGACAGCGATTTCACGCCGGCCATCTGCGCGCTGTGCGCCGACATCTGCGACACCTGCGCCGATGAATGCGAGCAGTACGACATGCCGCACTGCGAGGTGTGCGCCGAGGCCTGCCGCCGTTGTGCCGATGCCTGTCGCGAAATGGCCGGCGACCTGGAAGAAGAGGACGACTGAGACGCCGAACGCCGTCGCCCAAAACAACAAGGCCCCACGACATCACATCGTGGGGCCTTGCCTTGTTCTGGCTCCCCGACCTGGGCTCGAACCA
>NZ_CAJYGK010000055.1 GCF_913773725.1 uncultured Aquabacterium sp.
GAATCAACGATTACTGCATCCCGCGCCACCATTGCCATTGGCACGGCCAGAGCGCACCAACCGCGCGCACTCGATTTGAATGGCGGGTTTTCACTGAACCTATCGTTGGCCATCGGACTCCTGTACGGCCGAAAGTGGTCGTCTGCCGCCGGTAGCGAACACGAAGATTGCGGTCTTAACCGTCCTTTGTGCTAAGCGACGGCGCTGGAAACACCCTCAACACGAATGGCCCTGAGGCCCACGTCCGCCCACCTGTCACTGTCCTGCCCGAAAACCGCCCAACGCGTAGACACGGGCGTGACAACGACGCTGCCCGGCAGCCCGGCGTATCCTGCAACGGATCGCCCCCAGAGCGCCCATCCATGTCCTCGTGTTCAGAAAAGCCGCAGATAGCGGGGGGAATTAGTGACCGAGAACGGTGATGGAAAAGAGAATTCCTCGCTGCGCTCGGTCGCAATGAACCCATAAGGATATCAAGACATGACAATACCTGAAACCGGCAGCGCCGAGCTGCCGAGCTATTTGCCTGCGCGTGAACCTTGCGATAACAGCTGGGACATCCGGATCCTGCGTCCGGTTGCGCCCCTGGCGACAACAGCGCTGATCGGCCCGGATTTGGAGCGCGGGCCAACCTACATTGGCGTGGTCGACTGCGAGGCAACGTCGACCGATCCGCAGACGGCCGAGGTGATCGATCTTGCGGTCTGCGTACTGGAAATCGACCGCGCAGGCGTGATCACCGGCGTTGCCGAACTCAAGCAAAGCTTGCGCGATCCCGGGATGGGGATCCCGCAGAAAGTGACGCGGCTGACCGGCATCGGCGATGGAGACGTGGCGGGCGCACAGTTCGACGCGGAGGGTTGGACCGACCTGTTCCAGCGCTGCGATCTGCTGGTGGCGCACAATGCGGCCTATGATGCGGTCGTGCTGGAACGGCTGCTTCCGGGCATTCGCCGAAGCGACTGGGCCTGCTCGATGTCCGAGATTGACTGGGCGGATCTTGGCTTCGACGGCAGGGCGCTGGGCTATCTGCTGACGCAGATCGGCTTCTACAACAAGGGGCACCGGGCCATGGCCGATGTCACATCACTGGTTCACCTGCTGTCGTGGGAAGCGCCTGACGGACGCTGCCTGCTGGCGCACCTGCGCGATCGGTCCGAACGCCTGACAACCAGGGTCGAGGCCCGGGGCGCGCCATTCTCGAAGAAGGAACTGCTCAAGGCTCGCGGATACAAGTGGCATGCAAGCCGGCGGGTGTGGTGGGCCGACATCGAGGAGGATGCGCTCGAGGAAGAAAAGCGCTGGCTGCTCGATGACGTTCGCTGCAAGCCGTCCCTGCAATTGCTGACATCGCGCCAGCGCCATCGCTGATTGATCAGCACAACCCAAGTTCACCACTTCGCCAGCAGTTGCAGAAGGGCCGGAGCCGCAAGGCTGCCGGCCCTTCTGCATGTCTGGCCCAGGCACAAGGACGAGCCATGATCTGCAGAACACACCTTACCACCTTCGCCATCCTCGAGAACGACAATGGCTACCCGATCGAGTTTGCCGCCTTCGGTGTTACCCATGACGGCGACCACAACTACCGCTTCTCGATGAACTTCGGCGGATTGCCAGCGCATCCGGTGCAGGACGTTGCCTGGCGTTTCCTTGAGCACGTGCCCGAAGGCACGAACATCCTCAGCGTCATTCCGCTCGAGGGGCAGATGCCGCTGGCCGAGAGCTTCTGGATCAACTCGCTGGCCAGCTCCTTCCGGATGCTGGGCCTGCCGATCGAGGGCTACGGGCGCATGCTGGTCCTGCGCTGTTCCGAATGGCAGCTGGTGAGCACCGGTCTTGAGTACGGCCTGAAGTATCGCGGGCCCAATCCCGGGCTGAAGGTGGAACACCGGATCGCGCTTCTCCCGCTTCGGGCGCAGGCGATCTGGCTCACCTGGCTGAACGAAACCCGCGACATCGCAGCAACCGACAAGCGCGCCGTGCTTGCGGCCTGGCAGGCCTGGCGCTCGCTGGAGCAGGCGAGGAAGGGAATCGCGACGATCTGATCCGGGACCGTCATCCCTTCATGCGCGACCGAGGCCGCTAAGGCAGTCGGTCATCAACCACGACATAACACCAACACCAATCGCGCAGACGGCCGCCCTTCGAGGCGGCCGTCTGCGTTTCAGCAACAGGAAACATCATCATGAAGACGTTCAATACCCTGGCCAATACCACGGCAAACGCAGCCCATGCAGACCTGGCCATCCAGCACTTCACCTTCTTCGACATCGAAACCCATTGGGACGAGATGCTGCACGACAACTACTGCTTCATCCAGCACAGCGAAAGCTGGCCACCACGGATCGGCGCCCGGCGTATCCACGCTGCTGCGGCCTTCGATTTGGCCCTGGCCGGGGACGGCGCGATCACCTGCGAGCGGATCGCCAGCTGGACCTTGCCCCACGATGGTGGCGAGAAGGGCGTGGTCGAAGGCCTGTTCACGCACATGCGTGCACGGCCAGAGGGCACCTGCATGGTCGGCTATGGCTCGATCGCCATGGACGTGCCGGTGCTCAAGCTTGCGGCGATGGAATACGGCCTTGTTTTGCCGGACCAGCTGATCGCCTCGGCGGGTGACTGGAAAGCGGCGTGGCGGCCCCATCTCGATCTGGGTCTTGCCATCAAGGGCAAAAGCAAGACTTGGCATCACCTGACCGAGATCCTCGTCCGCCTTGGCATCCAGGCCAATCTGCTGCGCGACAAGGCGAAGGTCGGCTATCCGCAGGCCCCAGATGGCTGGGCTGAACTGCGCAGCCACGTCGAACTCGACACCGTGCTGACGGCGGCAGCGACAATGGCCTGGGCAAGATCACAGGGCCATGCCGGGATCGATCCGGCAACGGCGAGCCATGCGCTGCTGCAGTGGTGGTCGCGTCATGGGGCGCTGAGTGCGCGCTTCGTCGAGCGGGTAGGCCTTGCTTCTGGCGCGCTGTGGCGGCGGATTGGCAGGAAGGCGCCGGCACTGGCGGACGCGGCGTGATGCAAAGACCGACGCATAGTGTCGATCGGCGTCATCGCCGCAATCGTATCGCCATCCATCCCATCAGAAGGAGAACGCGCATGACCTGATCCGTCCGGGCCCAGAGCCCAACGACGGGAACATCTCCCCTATACCCAACCCCGAGAACCAAGGCCGTCGACGCAATCCCGCGTCGGCGGCCTTTTTGCATAGAAGGAACTACACCATGGCGAAGAAGCCAACCGGTCCCCGTGCGCGTCTGAGCGCGGCGGATATCAAACGTCTCAAGGAAGCGGCAGCACAGGAAAGCCGCAATGCGCAGGCAGCAAGGCAGGATCTCGTGCCGATTGTCGGCTCCGGCATTGTTCCGGACGCCCGTTACGACGAACGATCCTTGCGCGCCTACGGACAGGGCCCCTGGAAAAACGAATCCACCAAGGTTGCATGGACCGATCCGGCCACCGGCTACCCTTGCATCATCCTGCGGCAGCGCACTGGCGAGCTTGGCGGCTACGTTGGCGTCGAGCCAAGCCATGCCCTGGCCGGATGGATGGCCGATGCGCTGCCCGGCAGCATCAACGAGGGGCTGCACCAGAATGTCAGCTACAGCGCGGCCTGTCAGGAGAAAGTCCCGGAGCGCATGAGCATCTGCCACGTGCCGCCTCGGCCAATTGGACCGTCGCAGGACCAGCACCGGGAAAGGGCACAGGCAAGTGCGGGGCAGGACCACGGGAATGACTTGGCATGGTGGTTCGGCATGGTGATGAATGGACCGCAGGATTACATTCCGCGGTTGGCAACCAGCGGCATCGGGAGCGCTCGCGGGCCGATCTATCGCGATGAGGCCTTCGTCTGCGCCCAAGTCACCGCGCTCGCGGGCAAGCTCAAGGCGATCGATGATCAGGCCAAGGGCGGCGCTGCCAGCACCGCCAGTCCACCCAGAGCGGAATCCCCCAGCCTGCCTGCGCCCAGACTGGGAGACCGCGCATGAGCAGAAACCGCACCGAACTGCCCTACGAAAAGTGGCGCAACCCGAGGCTGCCCTGGGGCTACTGGATGACCATCGACACCTTCGGCCACCCAAGGTTGCCG
>NZ_CAJYGK010000056.1 GCF_913773725.1 uncultured Aquabacterium sp.
GACCTCCACCAGCGATTCCCATCAGGGACCGTGGCTCGCGCCACAACAAGTCCGGATATACGGGTGCAATCTTTACCTTCTTGGCAGCAGTGAGTGAGGGCTTGGCTTATTCGGGGCGTCCATATACTGTTCTTATGACGTCCAGCCGGGCACCTGCAAACCTGAGCGGCGCCTCGGCACTTCATACCAAAACAGCCTCCAGCGCCCACTCAATAAGCGCGACCAGCTATTAAAACAGGAGCAACGAAAAAGCGCCCCGCAGGGCGCTTGGCACGGTGAGCGGCGCCGCAGCGCCTTCGCTCAGCGTGGCAGGTCGGAGTACCCCATCAGGAACTCGTCCACCGAGCGGGCAGCCTGGCGGCCTTCGCGAATGGCCCACACCACCAGCGACTGCCCGCGGCGGATGTCGCCCGCAGCGAACACCTTGGGCACGTTGGTGGCGTAGCCGCCGTCAAAATCGGTCGTGGCGCGGGCGTTGCCGCGGGCGTCTTTTTCCACGCCAAAGGCATCGAGCACCGTCGCCACCGGGCTCACAAAGCCCATGGCCAGCAGCACCAGGTCGGCCTTGAAGACCTTTTCGGTGCCGGGCACTTCAACGAACTTGCCGTCCTTGAATTCGACCTGCACGGTCTTGAGGCCCGTGACCTTGCCCTTGTCGCCCATGAATTCCTTGGTGGAGATGGCAAATTCACGCTCGCAACCCTCTTCGTGGCTGGAGGACGTGCGCAGCTTGTAGGGCCAGTAGGGCCAGACCAAAGGCTTGTTCTCCTGCTCGGGGGGCATGGGCATCAGCTCGAACTGGGTCACGCTGGCCGCGCCATGGCGGTTGCTGGTGCCCACGCAGTCAGAGCCGGTGTCACCGCCGCCGATCACAACGACGTGCTTGCCATCGGCTCGCAGCTGGCCCTTGACCTTGTCGCCCGCGTTCACGCGGTTTTGCTGGGGCAGGAACTCCATCGCGAAGTGGATGCCATCGAGGTCGCGGCCGGGCACGGGCAGGTCGCGCGATTGCTCAGCGCCACCGGTCAGCAGCACGGCGTCAAACTCTTTTTGCAGCTCTTCTGGCGTGACGGTTTCCTTGGCCAGATTGGTGACCTTGGAGCCCTTGCCCAGCGGGTCCTTGGCGGCGCCCACCACCACACCGGTGCGGAAGACCACCCCCTCGGCCTTCATCTGCTCCACACGGCGGTCGATGTGCGACTTTTCCATTTTGAAGTCAGGAATGCCGTAGCGCAGCAGGCCACCCACGCGGTCGTTCTTTTCAAACACCGTCACATCGTGGCCCGCGCGGGCCAGTTGCTGAGCCGCCGCCATGCCCGCAGGGCCTGCACCCACCACGGCCACCTTCTTGCCCGTCTTGTGCTTGGGCGGCCGCGGCTGCACCCAGCCTTCAGCCCAGGCGCGATCGATGATCGCGTGTTCGATGGACTTGATGCCCACCGCGTCGTCGTTCACGTTGAGCACGCATGCTGCCTCGCAGGGTGCAGGGCAGATGCGGCCGGTGAACTCGGGGAAGTTGTTGGTGCTGTGCAGCACCTCGATCGCGCTCTTCCAGTCGGCGTGATACACCAGATCGTTGAAGTCCGGAATGATGTTGTTGACCGGACAGCCGTTGCTGCAGAACGGCGTGCCGCAGTCCATGCAGCGCGCGGCTTGCACCTTGGCCTGGCTCTCATCGAGGCCAATGACGAATTCCTTGTAGTGCTTCAGGCGCTCGGGCACGGGCTTGTAGCCCTCTTCGATGCGCTCGTATTCCATGAAGCCAGTAGTTTTTCCCATGACGGAGTGTCCTTGTCTATGAATGTGGTGCGAAGGTCTGCGGGGTCACCTTATTTGGCGGGTACTGCTTCTTTTTTAGTAGCAGCTACCGCTGGTGTAGCGGACTCCTCCAGCACTTTCCGTTCATAAATCTCAGCCAGCGCGCGCTTGTACTCGGTGGGGAACACCTTGACGAATTTGGCGCGCGAAGCAGCCCAGTTGTCCAGCAACTCGCGGGCGCGCTTGCTGCCCGTCCAGCGGTTGTGGTCTTCCAGCAGCTTCTTGAGCTGGGCTTCATCGGTCTGGCCGTTGTGCCAGATCGAGCGGGGCACGGTGGCTTCTTGCTCAGCAGAGGGCAGGATGCGTTCCAGCGCGACCATCGACATGTTGCAGCGCGACTCGAACAAACCGTCTTCGTCGAACACGTACGCCACGCCGCCGCTCATGCCCGCCGCAAAGTTGCGGCCGGTCTTGCCCAGCACCACCACGGTGCCGCCGGTCATGTATTCGCAACCGTGGTCGCCCGTGCCTTCGACCACCGCCGTGGCACCCGACAGACGCACGGCAAAACGCTCGCCCGCCACGCCGCTGAAGAACGCCTCACCCGTGGTGGCGCCGTACATCACCGTGTTGCCCACGATGGTGTTGCGCACTGCGTCGCCACGGAAGTCGATGCTGGGGCGCACGATGACGCGGCCGCCCGACAGGCCCTTGCCCGTGTAGTCGTTGGCATCGCCAATCAAATACAGCGTGATGCCGCGTGTGAGGAATGCACCGAACGACTGGCCGCCCGTGCCTTCCAGCTGGATGCGGATGGTGTCGTCCGGCAGGCCTTCAGGGTGCACGCGGGTCACCGCGCCCGAGAGCATCGCGCCGACCGAGCGGTTCACGTTGCGCGCCACCTCGATGAACTGCACGCGCTCGCCCTTTTGGATGGCGGGCTGGCTGCGCTCGATGAGCTTGCGGTCCAGCGTGTGCTCGATGTTGTGGTCTTGCACGTCCACATGGAAGCGCGGCACGTCGGCAGGTACGTTGGGCTGGGCGAACAGGCGGCTGAAGTCCAGGCCACGTGCCTTCCAGTGCTCCAGGCCCTGGCGGGTGTCGAGCAGGTCGGTGCGGCCGATCATGTCGTCGAACTTGCGGATGCCGAGCTGGGCCATGATCTGGCGCACTTCTTCAGCGATGAAGAAGAAGTAGTTCACCACGTGCTCAGGCTTGCCCGAGAACTTCTTGCGCAGCTCGGGGTCTTGCGTGGCCACGCCCACGGGGCAGGTGTTGAGGTGGCACTTGCGCATCATGATGCAGCCTTCCACCACCAGCGGAGCGGTGGCAAAGCCGAATTCATCCGCGCCCAGCAGCGCGCCGATGACGACGTCACGACCGGTCTTCATCTGGCCGTCGGCCTGCACGCGGATGCGGCCGCGCAGGCGGTTGAGCACCAGGGTCTGCTGGGTTTCGGCCAGGCCGATTTCCCAGGGCGAACCGGCATGCTTGATCGACGACCAGGGCGATGCGCCCGTGCCGCCGTCGTGACCGGCGATCACCACATGGTCGGCCTTGCACTTGGCCACGCCGGCTGCAATGGTGCCCACGCCCACTTCGGACACCAGCTTGACGCTGATGCCGGCGTGCGGTGCCACGTTCTTCAGGTCGTGGATCAGCTGGGCCAAATCTTCGATGGAATAGATGTCGTGGTGCGGCGGGGGCGAGATCAGGCCCACACCGGGCACGCTGTGGCGCAGCTTGCCGATGTAGGTCGAGACCTTGCCGCCGGGCAGCTGACCGCCTTCACCGGGCTTGGCGCCCTGGGCCATCTTGATCTGGATCTGGTCGGCTGACGAGAGGTATTCCGCCGTCACACCAAAGCGGCCCGACGCCACCTGCTTGATGCGGCTGCGCAGCGAATCGCCGTCCAGCAACGGCAGATCGACCTCCACGTTCTCGGCGCCAATCACGCTCTTGAGCGTGTCGCCCTTCTTGATTGGGATGCCCTTGAGCTCGTTTCGATAGCGGCGCTCGTCCTCACCGCCCTCACCCGTGTTGCTCTTGCCGCCGATGCGGTTCATGGCCACGGCCAGAGTGGCGTGGGCTTCGGTCGAGATCGAACCCAGCGACATGGCACCAGTGGCAAAGCGCTTGACGATTTCCTTGGCGGGCTCCACTTCGTCGATCGAGATGGCCTTGGACGGATCGATCTTGAACTCGAACAGGCCGCGCAGCGTCATGTGGCGCTTGCTCTGGTCGTTGATGATCTGGGCGTACTCCTTGTACGTGTTCCAGTTGTTGGCACGCGTGCTGTGCTGCAGCTTGGCAATCGCGTCCGGCGTCCACATGTGGTCTTCACCACGGGCGCGCCAGGCGTATTCGCCACCGGCGTCCAGCATGGTTTCGAGCACAGGGTCATCGCCGAAGGCTGCCTTGTGCATGCGGATGGCTTCTTCGGCGATTTCGAACACGCCAATGCCTTCCACGCGGCTGGCGGTGCCGGTGAAGTACTTGCTGACGGTCTCGGTGTTCAGACCGATCGCCTCGAACAACTGCGCACCGCAGTAGCTCATGTACGTGCTCACGCCCATCTTGGACATGATCTTGGACAGACCCTTGCCGATGGCCTTGACGTAGTTGTAGATGGCCTTGTCGGCCGACAGGTCGCCGCCCAGGTCCTTGTGCATGTCGGCCAGGGTTTCCATGGCCAGGTAGGGGTGCACGGCCTCGGCGCCGTAGCCTGCCAGCACGGCGAAGTGGTGCACTTCGCGGGCCGTACCGGTCTCAACCACCAGACCGGCAGTGGTGCGCAGGCCTGCAACCACCAGGTGCTGGTGGATGGCCGACAACGCCAGCAGCGCGGGGATGGCCACCTGCGTGGCGCTCACGGCGCGGTCGCTGATGATGAGGATGTTGGCACCGCCCTTGATGGCGTCCACAGCCTGCGCGCACAGCGACGCCAACTTGGCTTCCACGCCTTCACGGCCCCAGCTCAGGGGGTAGGTGATGTCGATGGTCACGCTCTTGAACTTGCCGTTGGTATGGCGTTCGATGTCGCGCAGCTTGGCCATGTCGGCGAAGTTCAGCACAGGCTGGCTGACTTCGAGGCGCATGGGCGGGTTGACCTGGTTGATGTCCAGCAGGTTGGGCTTGGGGCCGATGAAGCTGTTGAGCGACATCACGATCGCTTCGCGGATCGGGTCGATCGGCGGGTTGGTCACCTGCGCAAACAGCTGCTTGAAGTAGTTGTACAGCGGCTTGTTCTTGCCCGAGAGTACGGCCAGCGGGCTGTCGTTGCCCATGGAGCCAATGCCTTCTTCGCCATTTTTGGCCATGGGGGCCATCAGGAACTTGATGTCTTCCTGCGTGTAGCCAAAGGCTTGCTGGCGGTCCAGCAGGGGCAGGTCAGCAGTTTGTGGGGCCACAGCATCAGCACCGGTTTCAATGCTGTCGAGCTTGATGCGCAGGTTCTCGATCCACTGCTTGTAGGGCTTGGTGTTGACGATGTTGGCCTTGAGCTCATCGTCATCGATCATGCGGCCTTGTTCCAAGTCGATCAGGAACATCTTGCCAGGCTGCAGGCGCCACTTGCGCACGATCTTGTTCTCGGGGATGGGCAACACGCCAGACTCCGAGCCCATGATGACCAAATCGTCGTCGGTGATGCAATAGCGCGAGGGGCGCAGGCCGTTGCGGTCCAGCGTGGCGCCGATCTGGCGACCATCGGTGAACACGATGGAGGCAGGGCCGTCCCAAGGCTCGAGCATGGCGGCGTGGTATTCATAGAAGGCGCGACGGCGCTCATCCATGGTGGTGTGCTGCTCCCAGGGCTCGGGGATCATCATCATCACGGCCTGGCTGATGGGGTAGCCCGCCATCGTCAGCAATTCCAGGCAGTTGTCGAACGTGGCGGTGTCGGACTGGTCGGCAAAGCTGATGGGGTAGAGCTTTTGCAGGTCGGCCGCCAGCACGGGCGAGGCCATCACGCCTTCGCGGGCCTTCATCCAGTTGTAGTTGCCCTTGACGGTGTTGATTTCACCGTTGTGCGCCACGTAACGGTACGGGTGGGCCAGTGGCCACTCAGGGAAGGTGTTGGTCGAGAAGCGTTGGTGCACCAGGCCGATGGCCGAAACGCAGCGCTCGTCCTGTAGGTCGAGGTAGTACTTGCCCACCTGGTCGGCCAGCAGCAGGCCCTTGTAGACCACGGTGCGGCTGGACATGGACGGAACGTAGTATTCCTTGCTGTGCTTGAGCTTGAGCGCCTGGATATTGGCGCTGGCCGTCTTGCGGATCACGTACAGCTTGCGCTCCAGCGCGTCCTGCACGATCACGTCGTTGCCACGGCCGATGAACACCTGGCGCAGGATAGGCTCCTTCTTGCGCACGGTGGGGGACATGGGCATGTCCACATTCACCGGCACATCGCGCCAGCCCAACAGCACCTGGCCTTCGGCCTTGATGGCGCGCTCCATCTCCTGCTCGCAGGCCAGACGGGATGCGTGCTCCTTGGGCAAAAAGATCATGCCCACGCCGTATTCGCCAGCCGCAGGCAAGGTCACACCCTGCTTGGCCATCTCTTCGCGGTACAGCGCGTCGGGAATCTGGATCAGGATACCGGCACCGTCACCCATCAGCGGGTCGGCACCCACCGCACCACGGTGGTCGATGTTTTCCAGGATCTTCAAGGCCTGCGTCACGATGTCGTGGCGCTTGATGCCTTTGATGTGGGCGACAAACCCGAGGCCGCAGGCGTCGTGTTCGTTACCCGATGAATACAAACCGTGTTGTTGCAGATGCTGGATCTCGGCAGCCGTGGTCATGGCGCACTCCTCGTGGAATTGTTCGCAGGGAACGCAAGATTAGTGCAATGCAGCAAATTCTGGCAAGCACTTTAAATGGGGTCAGATACCATTTATTAATGAGAATAAATCTCAATTAATTAAATTAGGGACATATCAATTAGGATAGCAATTATCGCTTACTGGACAAGCGCTATCGGCCTATTCGGTTTGAACTTCGGGGATGCGCGAGGGCCGCCCTGCCCGCCCTTTGGTCACGCGGCGCTCGGTGCGTTGCTGCAGCTGCGCGAGAAAATCTGCATCGCCCAGGGCCCAGCCGGACAGCGCGGCATCGGTCAGCGCCTGCTGTTCGGCGCCGCTGATGCCGGCCTGCACCAGCGCGCTGTAGGCGGCCTCGCGGGCGAACGGCGTGTTGTCCAGCGCCCAGTACAGGGCGTGCGGCGTGATGAGCTTGTCCACCCGCAGGCCCACGCACTGCGCGTAGCTGGACCAGGGATAGTCGGCCGGCTGCGCCACGCGGCCAGCGCGCACCGGGTTCAGGTCGAGGTAGGCCATGGCCTGCAGCAGGTAGCGCTCGGCCTGCAGCACGGTGGAGCGGTAGCGCCCCTCCCACAGCGTGCCCGACCGGCCATGCCGCAGGTTGAAGCCGCGCACGTAGCTGCGGCCCACGGCCTGCATCATTTGCGGCAGACCCTCGGCCGTCTGCGGCGTGGCCAGCAGGTGCAGGTGGTTGTCCATCAGCACGTAGGCGTGCACGGCCACGGCGTGGCGCCGCGACTGTTCGGCCAGCAGGCCCAGCATGGCCTCGTAGTCCACCGTATCGACAAAGATCGGCTGGCGGTTGTTGCCACGCTGGATGACGTGGTGGACGGTGCCGGGAAGGGTCAGACGGGGCAGGCGGGCCATGGAAGTTGCGACAGAGGGTGGCGGCGCCATGGTAGCGGAGCGGGCGCCGGTGCGGTGCGCCAGGCAGGCCGCGGTTCCTGGAACCAGGCGGCAAGATACGCTATGAGATAGATAGCAAACAGCGCAGCGGGAAAAGCGCTTGACGCCTCTACCGCGCTGAAAACCGCAGAGTGCGTGCCTTCGTGTTTCGCCCACCAAAATCGCTCGTGAATACCAGCGGATTGCTATTTATTCAATAGCGATTAACGCAAGTACACCAAGCGCTAGCGGCATAAAACACCATCAAACCTCAACGCCACCGCGGCTGTCGTTGCAACGCGCGCGGGTCAACGCCACGGCAGCCGCCCGGCCGGCCGCTGCGACGTCGGCCACAGTCCAGCGCGGGGGGGGCGCAGTCGGCACCACGCCGCCCGCAGGCCGCGCCACACCATGCGCCCCTCACGGCGCTAGGGCATCCTTCGCGCAGCCCTGCCCTCAGTCCAGCAGATCCGAATAGTCCCCGCGCCCGAACGCCTCGCTCGCCTTCCACGGCATCACGGCTGGCAGCGGCAGGCGCTCGACGGTCACGCGGGTGATGTCGGTGCCGTGCGCGTCACGGCGCTCGATGGTGCGCGGGTACTGGCCGGCCACGTCCCAGTCCACGGTGGTGGTGCGCTCGCCCT
>NZ_CAJYGK010000057.1 GCF_913773725.1 uncultured Aquabacterium sp.
GTGTTTCTTCCTTTCGTTTGCTTGGCGGCTCACGATTGAAAGTCTCTACGGTGGACAACCTCCTGAAAAGTCAAACTTCTACTGCCTCCCCGGCAGAGCCGGGGGGCCTCCTTTTGGTAGCTAGGCACCGAGAAGGAACTGCTGGAGCACCTGGAGCAGATGAAGAAGTTCCCGGACATGGAGCACGACGAACCCGGCAAGGTCACGCTCGCACCGGGCAAGCAGGGTGAAATCGTCTGGCAGTTCACCAAGGCGGGAGCCGTGAACTTTGCCTGCCTGATGCCTGGCCACTATGAGGCCGGCATGAAGGGCGCCATCAAGGTGGGCCGCAAGTGATGGCCTGAAGCGCCCACCACAGCCGGCCCAGCCATGGCAGGGCCAGCCCATAGATCCATCCATTTACCCAGAGGTCACCATGAACACCATCCAACGTCTGCTCACCATCTCCGCCCTCGCCATGGGCGCCGCCCTGCCGCTGGCGGGCCATGCACAGGTCAGTCCCAATTCAGGCCAGACTTCGGCTCCCGCACCCGCATCCATGACCGATGGCGAGGTCAAGAAGGTCGATCTGGACAACGGCAAGATCACCCTCAAGCACGGGGACATCAAGAACCTGGACATGCCCGGAATGACCATGGTCTTTACCGTCCGCGACAAGGGCCAACTCACCAACCTCAAGCCCGGCGACAAGGTGCAATTCATGGTCGTCCAGGAAGGCGGGAAGATGATCATCACGGACATCCAGCCCGTGCGCTGAGCAAATTCACAACCGCGCCATCTCGTCGGACGCGGCAGCCCTAGCCAACCCCTGCACCGCAAGGAGGATGCATCATGGTTCACATTCGCCATACCCTGATCGGCCTCTGTGTCGCCGCCGCCTCCGTGGGCGTGCTGGCGCAAGGCTCCGACGAGCACAAGGACCACCAACGATGCAATTCACGCCGGTGATGGTCAACAGCCTTCTGAGTTGCTCGTTCTGGACCACGGATTCGCACAACAGCCGATCGATCGCCGCAAGGTCCTCGCCGCCGAGCCGATCGATTTCGCGCAGGCGCTGCTCCACCGCAAGACGCTCATCCATTGGAAGCGGCTGTTGATTCAGCCAGACGCGCCCTTTGCGCCCGAACAGATCGCTTGCCGGACATGACGGGATCAAGGGCGCCGCAAGGACTGCATGGATCTCGTTGTTCAAGCGTGTGCGGTGACGATCAATCTGTGAACGGTGTGCCACCTGGCGGCGCAGCGCGAGGGTCTGCTTGTCGGGCATCCAGACCTGCGGCAGAAAGCCACTGGCGTACAGTTGTGCAGGGCGTGTCCGAATTTCTGTGTGTGAGGCTCATTGAACCTTCACCGATATCGTGAAGCTAGTTGAATATCTTACGTGCTCGATTTCGTGAACCGGTCTTCGTAGAGGATCGCGAATTGGTTCATCGCTGATTTCCAGTTGTTGGCCGCCCGTCCCCAGTCCTCGGTGATGTTGCGCAGTGCCAGCCAGATCAGCTTGGTGGCCGCGTCGTCGCTGGGGAAGTGTCTGCGCGTCTTGAGATCAAAGCGCAGCCTCGCATTCACGCTCTCAATCGCGTTGGTGTGTAAATCACCCTGCGCACCTCGGGCGGGAAGGCGAAGAACGGGATGACCTTGTCCCGGACCCTGCGCCAGGCGCCAACGACGGTCGGGAATTTCTGGCCCCATGGCCCCTGGGCAAACGCATCCAGTTCGGCCTCGGCCGCCTCTGCGCTCACGGCCGTGTAGATCGGCTTAATGGCTGCGGCCAGCAGCTTACGATCCTTCCCGCTGGCGAAGTCCAAGCTGGTGCGTATCAGATGCACGATGCAGGTCTGCAGCGTCGTGGCCGGGAACACCGCTTGCAGCGCCTCGGGCATGCCCTTGAGGCCATCGGTCACGGAGATCAGGATGTCATGGACTCCGCGCGTCTTCAGATCGTTGAACACGCAACATCGCAGAACTTGGCGCCCTCGGTGTTCTCGATCCAGATCCCCAGGATGTCACGGCTGCCGTCGGGCAGCACGGCCAGCGCCAGATACACGGCCTTGGAGCGCACCACAGCGTCTTCACGTATCTTGACCCGCAGCGCGTCGAAGAACACGACGGGGCACATGGGCTCGAGCTGGCGCGTCTGCCAGGCCGAGACCTCGCTCATCACCGCGTCGGTGACGCTGCTGATGAGATCGGGCGAGACATCGACCGAGTACATCTCGGCCAGGAAGCCCTGGATCTCGCGCACCGTCATGCCGCGTGCGTACATGGCGGAGATCCAAGTCGTTAAAGCCGGTGAAGCGGCGCTCATGCTTGCCAATGAGCTGGGGCTCGAATGTGCCCTCGCGGTCGCGGGGAACGTCGATGCGCAAGGCGCCGACGTTGGTCAGCACGGTCTTGGCGCTCTTGCCGTTGCGGTGATTGACGGCAGCCCCTTCTGGCTTGGCCTGGCCGGGCGCGTAGCCCAGGTGATGGCTCATCTCGGCGCCCAGCGCTCGTTCAAGAACCGACTTCTTGAACTGCTGGAAGATGCCTTCGAGTTCGGCCGGCGTTACCGGCCCGGGAATGAGTTGCTCCAGCAGCTCGGCTGAGAATTGCGGCTGCGCCGCCTTGTCCGCTGCTGCAGTCGTCTTCGTCTTGCGTGGCATTCATGCTCCTTGTTGACATGCTATGCCTCACACACAAAATTTCTGACAGGCTTTCTGACAGGCTCGCTCGCGCCGATCCACTGGCGACTTCTGTCTACCCGTGTGGTAGATCCTCCGTCCTCCGCGTTTGTCCCCCGCACAGGTCCACCTACTTGCGCTCCAGCTCGCGCCGCTCCCTGATAAAAATGTCATCGGGCTGTCTAGATTCTGTTGGGGTGCGCTCCCTACGATGAACACATCTCCTCAACGCCCAAGCAAGGCATGAGAGATGCAAGTTTTATTCACCATCGCTAGGAGCTTCAACCATGATCCAACAACGCCTCTCCCTTTCTTCCATGATTGCCGCGGCGGCCGCAGTGGTTACCCTGGGCCTTCCAGGGATGGCTTCGGCAGCCTACGAGCATCCTGCCAACAATGAAAAGGGCGTAATCGTTCACCCGGAACACTTCAAGAGCGAGAAAACCCGTGCCCAAGTCAAAGCAGAAGCCGAGGCTGCCATGCGGCAAGGCCTCCTTTCTTACGGCGAAAGCAACTACCCTATCCGCACACCTGATGCAGCAGGTCCAGGCAAGACGCGTGAGCAAGTAATCAACGAATTGCGGAGCGAGTCCCCTGAAGAACGCGACGCGCGTCTGCGTCTCTATTCCCCCGGTTGATTGTCCTCGGTGGGGCTGCAGAAAATTCCTTGGAATCCATTCTGTGGGATTGTTGGCGTCGGCCTGACTAACCTCGGGCCAGCCCAGGCCGCCGTCCAATTTCCCATGACACCCCACCGCCGCGAACCGTCCCGACGAGTCGCTGACCCAGCCGCGGCTCGATCACCGACTTACACGGAACGAGCGAGAATCCCATGCCGTCATCCTGCATCTAGCAGCGTGCACTCGCCAGCATCACGGAACGCCGGTAGATGTCCGCAGCGCGCTGCGCGTCGGCCACGGGTCGATGTTTCTGGCCGGTTTCGGATCCGATCCTGAGGTTTCCCCTCAAACTTCAAGCGCGGCATTGGGATTGCTCCAGCGGCTAATGATCTGCAACAGTGGCTCGGTGGGCGGATCAAGGACAGTAACGATTAACCAGCCCAGTTGATGCACCGACAGCTATGGGCGGCTGCGGCGGTTGGTCAGTTGCCAATGGCGTTGTTGCTGACCGTCGTAGGCCCATTGCCCGACCAGATACAGCACCCACTGCGCCAGCGTGGCGATCAGCACCAGCACGGCCAGGCGCTCGGGCGTGCGCGTACCGCTGCGCTCCAGGCCCAGACCCCAACGCGCATTCTTGGTGTCGCGAAACGATGGCTCGATTTGCATGCGCTGCGCGTACCGCGCCGCAATCGCTGCAGCGCTGAGCTGGCGCAGCGAGCATGAGGCGGCCAGCAGCCACGGCTCGGTTTGCGAGCGGGCATTCTTGCGTGAGTGTTTGCTGCGCGCGCGGGTGCCGCGCACCGTGTGCTTGTGCCGGCCTTTGGGCTCGTGCTTGAGCAGTACCAGCCGGCACACATGGGGGCGCGAGCGCACGCATTCATAAGCGCCCAGGTCGCTCGGCCTGGTGGTGGCTTGCGCCCACACGCTGCGGCAGCTGGCCCAGCGCGCCTGCGGGTGGTCCGCTGGACGCAGCAGATCACGCCCACGGATACGCCCCAGCTGCGTATTCCATGCGATGGCGGACACGATTCCACGCTGAAGGCGGACAGCATTCCAAACTGATGGCGGACACCTGTAGGGTGTTCTGAGTGACCCGAACGCGGCATACGCTGCCCGGTTTTTTGACCGGAACCAGCGATGCCCACACCCAGGGTCACCATGAGCAAACTACGACACACACTGCAACTGCTGCACGGCGGGGCCTTGAGCACCCGTCAAATCGGTGCCGCCCTCGGCATCTCCAAATCCACTGTCAGCGAGATAGCCAGCTACGCGCGCGTGGCCGGCGTGGACTGGGCACTGGCCCAGAGCCTGAACGACGAAGAACTGCAGGCCCGGCTGTACAAGCCAGCGGTGGCGCGCGAGTCCCGGCACCTCGAACCCGACCACGCCCACATCCACCGCGAACTGTGCCGACCTGGCGTGACGCTGCAACTGCTGTGGGAGGAATACCAGCAACAGCACAGCGGTCAGGCGTACAAGTACAGCGCCTTCTGCGAGAAGTACAAGGCTTGGGCCCGGCGCCTGCAGCGCTCCATGCGCCAGACCCACACGGGCGGTGACAAGCTCTTTGTGGACTACGCCGGCCAGACCGTTCCCGTGGTGGATGCCGACACTGGCGAGATACGCCCGGCCCAGGTCTTCGTGGCCGTGCTGGGCGCATCCAACTACACCTACGCCTGCGCCACCGCCAGCCAGAAGGCCACCGACTGGGCGGCCAGCATCATCGCCACGCTGGAGTTCATCGGCGGCGTGCCCCGCCTGCTGGTGCCTGACCAGCCGCGCGCCCTCATGGCCCGCCCCGACCGCTACGAGCCCACCGCGCACCGCCTGCTCGAAGAACTCTCGGCCCACTACAGCCTGGCCGAGCTCAACCGGGCGATTGCCGCCTTGCTGGTGGACTTGAACCAGCGCGCGTTCAAGAAGCTGCCGGGCAACCGCACCAGCGCCTTCGCCGAACTCGACCGGCCAGCCCTGCGTCCCCTGCCGCCGGTGCGCATGCCCATTGCGCGCTTCAAACCCGCCCGCGTCAACATCGATTACCACGTCGAGCTCGATGGCCACTACTACTCGGTGCCCCACGCGCTGGTGGGCGAGCCGGTGGAGTTGCGCATCACGGCCGGCACGGTCGAAGTCCTGCATGGCGGCAAACGGGTGGCCGCCCACGCCCTCAATCCCCGCCGGGGTTCACACACCACCACGCCCGAGCACATGCCGGCCTCGCACTGGGCGCACCTGCAGTGGACGCCGGCCAAGCTCATCGCCTGGGGCGAGCGCGTGGGCGCGGCCACCGCCTCCGTGGTGCGCTGGCAGATGGAGCACCGCCAGCATCCCGAGCAGGGTTACCGCTCCTGTCTGGCATCCCTTTCAAGGTGTTGTCCCTGCTCCCGCAGCAGTAACCTTCGCCCCACAGAGGGAGAACTGCGGATGTGGAAAGAAGTCTTGGAGAGGTTTGAGAGCCATGCGCCGGTGAGCGTGATGACCC
>NZ_CAJYGK010000058.1 GCF_913773725.1 uncultured Aquabacterium sp.
CCATCGCGATGTTGGTGGCGATGCCACCCGGGTGCACGCAGGTCGCGCTGACGCACGCCCCTTCCATCTCCAGCTCCATGCGCAGCGCCTCGGTGAAGCCGCGCACCGCGAACTTGGTCGCGTTGTAGGTGCCCTGGGTCGGAATGGCCATCAGCCCGAACAGGCTGGAGGTGTTGACGACATGCCCGTCTCCCGAGGCTTTCAGGTGCGGCAGGAAGGCCTGGGTGCCATGGACCACGCCCCAGAAATTGATGCCCATGATCCATTCGAAATCGTCGATGCGGGCGTGTTCGACGGGCACCGTCAGCGCCACCCCGGCGTTGTTGAAGACAAGGTTGACGCGCCCATGATCCCGTACCACCTCATCGGCCCACGCGAAGACATCGGCGCGGTTGGCCACGTCGAGGCGGCGCAGCGTGACCCGCACGCCATGGGCCGAGGCCAGCTCGGCCGTGCGGACCAGTTCGGTTTCGTTGACATCGCTGAGCGCCAGATGGCAGCCGCGGCGGGCGAGTTCGACGGCCAGGGTGCGGCCCATGCCGGAGGCCGCGCCGGTGATGGCGGCCACCTTGTCCTTGAAAGACTTCATGTGATGAGGGAGCAGGTCAGGAAAGGGGGCGCGCGCCCGGGCGGGCGGCTTCGGTGCGCTGGGCGATCCAGCGCCCGCAGTCGGCCAGGGTGCGGCGGGCCTCGGGCAGCATCAGCATCGTGGGCCACACATGCGGCATGCGCGACTTGAGGTGCAGCTCGCTGCGAACCCCTTGCACGCTGGCACGGTCGTGCAGGCGCGTGGAGTCGGCCAGCAGGATTTCGTGGCGGCTGGCGTGGATCATCAGCGGGGGCAGGCCCTGAAGGTCGGCAAACAAGGGGGAGGCCAGCGGATCGGTCGCCGGGCGGCCTGCCAGGTACAGGGCGGCGGCTTCGGGCAGCAAGTGGGGGTTGAACATCACATCTGCCTTGGCCTGTGTCTGCATCGTGTCACCGGAACAGCTCAGGTCGCACCACGGCGAGAACAGCACCGCGCCGGCCGGCAGCGGCAGGCCGGCGTCCCGGGCCGCCACCAGCGTGGCCAGAGCCAGGCCGCCGCCGGCCGAGTCGCCCGCAAACACGACGTCCTCCGGTTTCGTGCCGTCGGTCAGCAAGGCCTTCCACCAGGCCAGCACGTCGTCGACGGCGGCCGGGCAGGTGTGTTCCGGCGCCATGCGGTAGTCCACCGACAGCACCCGGGCCTCGGCGGTGCGGGCCAGGTAGGCACAGGTCGGGCGGTGGGTGGCCAGGCTGCAGAAGAAGTAGCCCCCGCCGTGGAAGTACAGCACGGTGCGCTTGGGCGCGGCCACGCTCAACCACTCGGCCGGGCACAGGCCGCGGGCCGGGTCGGCCGGCACCGGGGTGTGCCGCACGCTGGCCGGCGGCGGCGGGTAGCGTCGTGCCAGTTGATCGACCTTGTGACGGGCAGCGGCCACGTTCAACGGGCCACGGCTGCCCCGCTTGAACTGCCAGCGCAGGACCAGGTTGGTGAGGACGGACTGGATGCTCATGCGGGTTCGCTCCGGTAAGGCTGGAGGTTGAAGCGGCGGGTCTTGATGCGGTAGGTGAAGGTGAACCCGGGCCACAGCGAGATGTTGCGGCCCTGCGCCGTCAGGTACCAGCTCTTGCAGCCGGATTGCCAGACGGTGCGCTGCAACTGCTGCTGCACCTCGTTCACGAAGCGGGTCTGGGCGGCGGGCCGGACTTCCAGCGTGCGCAGGCGGCGTTCGCGCATGGCCTTCAGCGCCTCGACGATGTAGTGCGCCTGTGACTCGATCATGAACACCATGGAGTTGTGGCCGAGCCCGGTGTTGGGGCCCATCAGCATGAAGAAGTTGGGAAAGCCCGCGACGGCAATGCCCATGTAGGCCTCGGGCCCGTCGCGCCAGGCGTCGGCCAGGTCCAGGCCGCCCCGGCCGTAGACCGTGCCCTTCGGGATGGGGTCTGCGACCTTGAATCCCGTGCCGAAGATGAGGGTGTCCACCTCGCGCAGCGTGCCGTCCTGCGTCACGATGCCGGTTTCGGTCACTTCGCGGATGCCGTCCGTGATCACGTCGACATTGGTGCGTGCCAGGGCGGGGTAGTAGTCGTTGGAGATCAGCAGCCGCTTGCAGCCGGGCGTGTAATCCGGCGTGACCTGGGCGCGCCGCTGCGGGTCGCGGATGCTTCGCTCGATGCGGTGGCGGCCCATCCTGGCCACCAGTTGCATCCACTCCGGCTTGTACTTGAAGGCCAGGAAGCGGGCTTCCATCAGCCAGTACTGGCGCAGGCGCTGCATCTGCTGGCGCCAGGGGTGGGCCGCGAAGTCGGCGCGTTCGCGCTCGGTCAGCGGCCGGTCGTCCTTGGGGATCACCCACGGCGGTGTGCGCTGGTAGTAGTCCAGCCGGTCGACCAGCGGGGCGATGGCAGGCACGAACTGGATGGCGCTGGCCCCGCTGCCCACCGCCGCGACGCGACGCCCGCTCAGGTCGTGGTCGTGTTCCCAGGTGGCCGAATGGAAGACCCGCCCGCGGAAGCGCGCAAGACCGGGCAGGTCGGGCACGAGCGGGTTGCTCAGGCCGCCCATGCCGGAGACCAGCACCTCGCCCTCGAAGACACGCCCGTCCTCGGCGCGCACCACCCACAGCCGCCGCGTTTCGTCGTACCGGGCGCCCACCAGGTTGGTGCCGAAGCGGATGTGACGGATCAGGTCGAAGCGCCGGGCCACGTCTTTCAGGTAGGCCAGGATCTCGGCCTGCGGCGCGTACAGGCGCGACCAGTTCGGGTTGGGGGCGAAGGAAAAGGAATACAGGTGCGAGGGCACGTCACAGCCGCAACCCGGATAGGTGTTGTCGCGCCAGGTGCCGCCGACCTCGTGGGCGCGTTCCAGCAGCACGAAATCGTCTTCACCGGCCTCTCGCAGCTTCACGCCCATGCACAGACCCGAAAAGCCTGTGCCGACGACGATGACGCGATGGCGTTGGGGCGTGGACGCCGGGTTGGCACCCTGTTGAGCGTGATCCTGCGGCTTCATGACAAGCGGGGAGGGTGAGGGGCGGCCCGCCGGAGGGGCAGCGGGCATGTGACGGGTTGCACTTGATTTTTGACAAGAACGATTGTCACAATATCTTTGACAACAGATCATGTCAACATAGGGATCCCTATGGAAAGCCCACGCCCCGACCCCACCCCCGCGAACAAGCGCCGCTATGGCGGCGTGCTGCCCGAAGAGCGGCAGCGGCAGCGCCGTGCCAAGCTGATCGAGGGCGCGCTGGCGGTGTTCGGCACCAAGGGCTTCCACGCCACCACGGTGCGCGAGGTGTGTGTGGCCGCCCACCTCACGGAGCGCTACTTCTACGAGTCGTTCAAGACGCTGCCGCAGCTCTACCTGGCCACGTACGAGGCCTTGCGCGAGGAGTTGATGCGCTTGACGCTGGCGGCCCTGGCGCAGGCCGAGCCCACACCGCTGGGGCTGCTGGAGCCGGCCATGCGGGTCTTCCTCGAGTTCATCCGCGATGACCCGCGGCGTGGTCGCATCATGCTGGTGGATTCGCTGGCCGTGAACGACGAGGTGGCGGCCGTCAGCGGCGCCACGGCGCGCGACTACTCCAACATGCTGCGGGCTCATCTGGCCCAGCTGGTGCCCAACCTGAAGCGCGACGACATCAGCCTGGACCTGCTGGCCGAGGGCATGATCGGCTTGAACGTGCTGCTGGCGGCGCGGTGGATGCAGGACGGTTTTGCCGAACCGATCGACAAGGTGGTGGCGACCAACCTGTTGCCGTACCGCGGCCTGTTCGCGCTGGCGGCCGAGGCGCCACACGAGGCCGATCGGCGCGTGGGCTGAAGACGGCCGCCACCTGGCCGGCGGGGCTCCCTACAATCCCGCCCATGCCTTTCGTTCACCTGCGCTCTCACACTGAATACTCCGTTGTCGACGGCACGGTCCGCATCGACGACCTGGTCAAGGCTGCCGCCAAGGACAACCAGCCGGCGGTCGCGATCTCGGACCTGAGCAACCTGTTCGGGGCGCTCAAACTCTACAAAAGCGCGCAGAAGAAGGGCGTTCAGCCCATCATCGGGGCCGACGTGTGGGTCGAGCCCGAAGAAGCGGGCAAGCCGCCCACCCGGTTGCTCCTCATCATCCAGAACCGGCAGGGCTACCTGCGCCTGAGCGAGCTGCTCGGTGAGGCGTGGACGGCGCCCGGGCAGCGCAACCACGCCTGGGTCTTCTGGCAGTCGCTGATCCAGCGCAACGAGGGCTTGATCTGCCTGTCCGGCGCCGATCTGGGGCCGGTGGGGCAAGCGGCGCTGATGGGGGACATGGCCAAGGCCGAAGGGTGGGCGAAGAAGCTCGCGGCCGCCTTCCCGGGGCGCTTCTACCTGGAATTGCAGCGCGGGGGGCACGCCACGAACGAGCCGCACATCCGAGCGATCGTCCCGCTGGCGGCCCGCCTCGGCCTGCCGGTGGTGGCCACGCACCCGATCCAGTTCATGACGCCCGATGACTTCGAGGCGCACGAGGCGCGGGTGTGCATTGCCGAAGGCGAAACGCTGGGCAACCCCAAGCGCATCAAGCGCTTCACCAAGGAACAGCACTTCAAGACGACCGCCGAGATGGAGGCGCTGTTTGCCGACATCCCGTCGGCGATTGCCAACACGGCGGCCATTGCCCGTCGCTGTGCGCTCACGCTGGTGTTGGGCAAGCCGCAGCTGCCGGACTTCCCGACGCCCATCATGCCGGACGGCCAGCCCCAGCCGATGGAGGACTTCTTCCGCGAGCTGTCGCACAAGGGTCTGGAAGAGCGGCTGGTTCACCTGTTCCCGGATGCGGCCGAGCGTGACCAGATGCGCCCGCAGTACGTGGAGCGCCTGGACTTCGAGATCAACACGATCCTGAAGATGGGCTTCCCCGGCTACTTCCTGATCGTGCAGGACTTCATCAACTGGGCCAAGAACAACGGCTGCCCGGTGGGCCCGGGCCGGGGCTCGGGCGCCGGTTCGCTGGTGGCCTATGCGCTGAAGATCACCGACCTCGACCCGCTCAAGTACAACCTGCTGTTCGAGCGCTTCCTGAACCCGGAGCGGGTCTCCATGCCCGACTTCGACATCGACTTCTGCCAGGGCAACCGTGACCGCGTCATCGACTACGTGAAGGACCGCTACGGCCGCGATGCCGTTTCGCAGATCGCCACCTTCGGCACCATGGCCGCCAAGGCCGCGCTGCGTGACGTCGGCCGCGTACTGGGCATGGGCTACGGTCACGTCGACAGCATTGCCAAGCTGATCCCGGCGCCCCCCGGCAAGACCGTGACGCTGGCCAAGGTGCCCGCCGAGCCCGACCCCGGCATCATCTACGCGCGCAAGGAAGCACCCGAACTGGAAGAGCGCGAGAAGGCCGAAGAGGAAGTGGCTGCGCTGCTGACACTCGCCGAACGCGTCGAAGGCATGGTGCGCAACATCGGCATGCACGCCGGGGGCGTGCTGATCGCGCCGGGCAAGATCACCGACTTCTGCCCGCTGTACATGCAGCCGGGCAGCGACTCGGCCGTGAGCCAGTACGACAAGGACGACGTCGAGGCCATCGGCCTGGTGAAGTTCGACTTCCTGGGGCTGGCCACGCTGACCATTCTGGAGACGGCCAAGGAGTTCATCATGGCCCGGCATCCGGACCAGAAGGACTTCGACTTCGCAAAAATCCCGCTGGACGACGCGCCCACCTACAGGCTGTTGTCCGAAGGCAAGACGGTCGCCGTGTTCCAGCTGGAATCCCGCGGGATGCAGGGGATGCTGCGCGACGCCAAGCCCAGCGTCTTCGAGGACATCATCGCGCTGGTGGCGCTGTACCGACCGGGCCCGATGGACCTGATCCCGTCCTTCTGCGCGCGCAAGCACGGCAAGGAAGAGGTGACCTACCCGCATCCGCTGATGGAGACGGTGCTCAAGGAAACCTACGGGATCATGGTCTACCAGGAGCAGGTGATGCAGGTGGCCCAGATCGTCGGGGGCTACTCGCTCGGCGGCGCCGACCTGCTGCGCCGCGCGATGGGCAAGAAGAAGGTCGAGGAGATGCAGCATCACCGCGGCATCTTCGCGGAGGGCGCGGCCAAGAACGGCATCAGCACCGAACTGGCCAACGAGATCTTCGACTTGATGGAGAAGTTCGCGGGCTACGGCTTCAACAAGTCGCACGCGGCCGCGTATGCGCTGCTGGCCTATCACACGGCCTGGCTGAAGCACCATTACACCGCCGAGTTCTTCGCAGGCAACATGACGATTGCCAGCGACGACACCGACAAGCTCAAGATCTTCCACGACGACGCGGTTGCCAACTTCGGCATCACCTTCACGCCGCCCAATGTGAATGAGGGCGAGTGGCGTTTCATTCCCACGGGCGACAAGACCATCTGCTACGCGCTGGGCGCGGTCAAGGGCACGGGCCAGGGCGCCATCGAAGCGATCGTGGCGGAGCGCAAGGCCAATGGCCCGTACAAGAGCTTCTTCGACTTCTGTTCGCGCGTGGACCGCAAGCTGGTCAACAAGCGGGTGGTCGAGGCCCTGATCAAGGCCGGCGCCTTCGATGCGATGGAGGCCAACCGGGCGGCGCTGCTGGCGTCGGTGTCGCTGGCCTTCGAGTACGCCGACACGCTGGCGGCCAACGCCGACCAGGGTGGTCTGTTCGACTTCGGAGACAGCCATGCCGCTTCGACCAACGAGCCCGATCTGGTGCCGACCGAGCCCTGGTCCCTGAAAGACAAGCTCTCGCTCGAGAAGACCGCCATCGGTTTCTATCTGACGGGCCACCTGTTCGACGAAGCCGAGTCCGAGGTGCGGCGTTTCTGCAAGCAGCGCATCGGCGACCTGCGCGACAGCCGCGATCCGCAGCTGGTGGCCGGCATCATCAGCGACCTGCGCGTCATCAACGGTCAGCGCGGCCGCGTGGCCATCTTCAAGCTCGACGACAAGAGCGAGACCATCGAGGCCGTGGCCAACCAGAGCACGCTGGATGCCAACAAAGACCTGCTCAAGGACGACGAGCTGGTCATCATCCAGGGCAAGGTGCAGACGGATCGCTTTTCAGGTGGGCTGCGGCTGAACGTGCAGGAGGTCATGAGCCTGGCGTCGGCGCGGTGCCGCTATGCGCGCTTCGTTCGGCTGGTGGCACGTGATCAGAAACTGCCGGTGGCCGAGGTGCTGCGCGAGCATCCTGCCCGGCGCATCGAGTCGGACCAGCCGGATCTCCCCGACATCCTGCAGGGTCTGCCCCTGCGGGTGACGGTGGAGCGGCGCACGCCCGAGCTGTCGGCGCGCGCCGAGCTGGAGTTGGGGGATCAGGCCAAGGTCTATCCGACCGAGGCGGCCATGCTGCGCTTCAAGGAACTGATGCCTGACGCCCAGGCCACGGTGGTGTACGGCGAAGGCTGAGCCATCCACCCAAAAAAAACAGGCACATGCCGCGGAGCCGCCATGTGCCTGAAAAAGAGGGCAGGCCGTGAGGCCCACCCGCCGCTGATCTGCTGGTGATCAGGTCAGAATCAGAATTGGTCCTCGCGCAGGGCCAGCGTGCTGCTGGCGCCGTTGACGACGCGGTCGCGCCAGGCCGGTGCTTCGACCAGCATGTGGTGCAGGAAGTGCAGTGCGGTGCCGACCTTGGCGCTGAGGAAGCCCTCGTCGCCCGCGGCGCTCGACAGCTGGGCCTGGGCCGCCTCGGCCGAACGGCTCATCAGCCAGCCACCGATCACGGTGCCGCTGAGCTTCAGGTAGGGCACGGCACCGGCCGCGCTGGCGGCCGGTTGCTGGGCGCCGACGGTCAGCAGCCAGTCGGTCGCCTGCGACAGCGCATCGAGACCGCGCTGCAGGCCCTGGCCCAGCTGGCGCAGCGAGGCATCCGGATGCTCGCTCAGTCGGTGAGCGTCGGCCGACATCGTGCGTGTCAGCGCCTTCATCGTCACGCCGCCTTCTCGGGCCAGCTTGCGGCCGATCAGGTCGTTGGCCTGGATGCCGGTCGTGCCCTCGTAGATGGTGGTGATGCGGGCGTCACGCACGTACTGTGCTGCACCGGTTTCTTCGATGAAGCCCATGCCGCCGTGCACCTGCACGCCGTCGGCCACCACCTGCTGGGCGGTTTCCGTGCACCAGCCCTTGACCACCGGGATCAGCAGGTCGACCATGGCCTGGCTCTGCTGGCGTACCGTCGCATCGGTGTGACCATGGGCGCGGTCCATCTGGCCAGCCGCGTAGTAGGCCAGCGAGCGCATGGCTTCCACGCGGGCCTTCATGTCCATCAGCATGCGGCGCACATCGGGGTGGCCGATGATGCCGCGGCTGCCTTCGGTCAGGGTGCGGCCCTGCACGCGCTCGATGGCATAGGCGCGGGCCCGCTGGTAGGCGCGCTCCGAGATCGCTACACCTTCGAGGCCGACATTCAAGCGGGCGTGGTTCATCATCGTGAACATGTAGCCCAGGCCCTTGTGGGCCTCGCCCACCAGGTAGCCGATGGCGCCGCCCTTGTCACCAAAGGACATCACGGCGGTGGGGCTGGCGTGGATGCCGAGCTTGTGCTCGATCGACGAGCACATCAGGTCGTTGCGCTCACCGAGTGAGCCATCGGCATTCACGAGGTATTTGGGGCACACGAACAGCGAGATCCCCTTCACGCCTTCCGGGGCGTCCGGCAGGCGAGCCAGCACCAGATGGACGATGTTCTCGGCCATGTCGTGCTCACCCCAGGTGATGAAGATCTTGGTGCCCGTGATGCGGTAGTGGTCGCCCTCGGGCACCGCGCGGCTGCGGATGGCCGAGAGGTCCGAGCCGGCCTGCGGCTCGGTCAGGTTCATGGTGCCCGTCCACTGGCCGGACACCATCTTGGGCAGGAAGCGCTGTTGCAGCTCGGGGCTGCCGTGGCGCGCCAGGGCCTCGACGGCACCCAGCGTCAGCATCTGGCACAGCGAGAACGCCATGTTCGACGACTTCCACATTTCCAGCACCGCGGTGCTGACCAGCGTCGGCAGGCCCTGGCCACCGAATTCGGTGGCGGCGGGCATGCCGTTCCAGCCCGTTTCGCAGAACTGGGCGTAGGCTTGCTTGAAGCCATCGGCCGCGTGAACGACGCCGTTGTCCCAGCGTGCACCCTGCTGGTCGCCGGGCCAGTTCAGAGGGTCCAGCACACCGCTGGCAAACCGACCGGCTTCCTCGAGGATGGCCTCCACGAGATCGGGCGAGGTTTCTTCGAAACCAGGCTGGGCGCACACGGCGTCCAGGCCGGCCACCTCCTTCATCGTGAAGGCCATGTCGCGCAGGGGCGCGCTGTAGACGGACATCGTTCGTTACTCCAGTTCAGACTTTGGGAAAGGACTCAGTGCGCGCTGGCGGGCGCGGCACCGATGCCGGTTTCGGCGCGCACGCTCTGGTCATGGAAGCCGGCCTTGTCCTGCTTGGCACGGGCGCTGCTGTCGGTCACCGAGAACAGCCACGTGAAGAAGAACGCCAGCGGCATCGAGAACAGGGCGGGGTGTTCGTACGGGAAGATGGGCTTCTCGTTGCCGAGCACCACCACCCACACGGCCTTGGACAGCACGACGAACAGCACGGCCGACACCAGACCGGCGATGCCACCCAGCAGGGCGCCCCGCGTGGTCAGGCCCTTCCAGTACAGCGACAGGATCAGCACCGGGAAGTTGGCCGATGCGGCGATGCCGAAGGTGAGGCCCACCAGGAAGGCGACGTTCTGCTTCTCGAACATGATGCCGAGCACGACGGCCACCACGCCCAGGCCGATCGAAGCGAACTTCGACACGCGCATTTCTTCGGCCTCGGTGGCTTTGCCATGGCGCAGCACGCGGGCATAGATGTCGTGGGCGATCGACGAGGCACCGGCCAGGGCCAGGCCAGCCACCACCGCGAGGATGGTCGCGAAGGCCACGGCCGACAGGAAGCCCAGGAACAGGTTGCCGCCGACGGCGTTGGCCAGGTGCATGACGGGCATGTTGTTGCCGCCGATGATCTTGCCGCCGATGACGCCGCCTTCAAAGAACTTCGGATCCTGGCCGACGATCACGATGGCCGCCAGACCCAGCAGGCACACGATCAGGAAGAACAGACCGATGAAGCCCGAGGCCACGAACACCGACTTGCGCGCTTCCTTGGCGTTGGGCACGGTGAAGAAGCGCATCATGATGTGCGGCAGGCCAGCGGTGCCGAAGACCAGACCCAGCGACAGCGAGGTCGCGGTGATGGGGTCAGCCAGCATGCTGCCAGGGCGCATGATGGCGTCGCCATCCTTGTGCGCAGCCACGGCCTTGGCGGCCAGCGTCTCGATGTTGAAGCCAAACTGGCTCAGCGCAAGGCCGAGCATCAGCACGCCACCGGTCAGCAGCAGCACGGCCTTGATGATCTGCACCCAGGTCGTGGCAATCATGCCGCCGAAGGTCACGTACACGACCATCAGCACGCCCACCACGGCCACGGCCACGGGGTAGTCCAGGCCGAACAGCAGCTTGATCAGCTGGCCCGCGCCCACCATCTGCACGATGAGGTAGAAGCACACCACGGTCAGCGACGAGAAGGCCGCGAAGGTGCGGATCGAGCCCTGCTGCAGTCGGTACGACGCGATGTCGGCGAAGGTGAAGCGGCCCAGGTTGCGCATGCGCTCGGCCAGCAGGAACAGGATCACCGGCCAGCCGATGAAGAAGCTGATGGTGTAGACGAAGCCGTCGTAGCCGCGCATGAACACCAGCGAGCTCAGGCCCAGCAGCGTGGCGGCCGACATGTAGTCACCAGCAATGGCCAGGCCGTTCTGGAAGCCGGTGATGCCGCCACCGGCGGTGTAGAAGTCGGAGGCCGACGTGGTGCGCTTGGCCGCCCAGTACGTGATGCCGAGGGTGAACAACACGAAGACCAGGAACATGCCGATGGCCGTCAGGTTGACCGGCTGCTTCTGCACCTGGCCGACGTCACCAGGGGCGGCGAGGGCGCAGCCCACCGCGAGCAGGGCCGCCGAAGCGGCAAGGGCTTTCAAAGAGGCTTTCATTTGGCGCGCTCCACGATTTCACGGGTCAGACGGTCGAACTGGCCATTGGCGCAGCGCACGTACCAGCCGGTCAGCAGCCACGATCCGATGATCAGCGCGGCACCCACGGGGATGCCCAGCGTCAGCGTGCTGCCGGCAAACAGCGGTTGGGCGAAGATGCCCGGGGCGAAGGCCACGATGGCCATGAAGCCGTAGTAGGCGCCCAGCACGATCACCGACAGCGTCACGGCCAGTCGGTTGCGGCGGCTCTTCAATTCACGGAAGGCAGGGTCGGCCTCTACGCGCCGATAGATGTCCTGGCTCATGTCTCTCTCCAATTTCTCCAGGGGATTGAGGGAGCGGCCCACCGCGGCGGGCCGCACGGGGGTCACTCGATGGCGCTGGCGGACTTCACCCGCTCACGCAGCACGAACTTCTGGACCTTGCCGGTGGCCGTCTTGGGCAGCTCACCGAACACGATGCGCTTGGGCACCTTGTAGCGGGCGATGTGTTCGCGGCAGAAGGCGATCAGCTCTTCTTCCGTCACGTGGTGGTCGGCCTTCAGTTCGACGAAGGCACAGGGCACTTCGCCCCACTTCGGATCGGGCTCGGCCACGACCGCGGCCGACATCACGGCCGGGTGGTGGAACAGCGCGTCTTCCACCTCGACGGACGAGATGTTCTCGCCGCCGGAGATGATCACGTCCTTGCTGCGGTCCTTGATCTTGATGTAGCCGCTGGCATCGCGCACGGCCAGGTCACCGGTGTGGAACCAGCCGCCCGCGAAGGCTTCCTTCGTCGCCTGTTCGTTCTTCAGGTAGCCCTTCATCACGACGTTGCCGCGGAAGCAGATCTCGCCGATGGTCACGCCGTCGCACGGTACAGGCTCCATCGTGTCGGGGTTGAGCACGGTCACGGCTTCCTGCAGTGCGTAGGGCACGCCCTGGCGGCCGTTCAGGCGGGCGCGCTCGTCCAGCGGCAGATCATCCCATTCAGCCTGCTTGGCGCACACCGCGGCCGGACCGTACACCTCGGTCAGGCCATACACGTGAGTGAGGTTGATGCCGGCGGCCTCGCAGCCCTCGATCACGGCGATCGGAGGCGCAGCGCCCGCGATCAGGCCATTGACCGTGTGGTTCAGGCCTTCGCGCAGCTTGGCCGGTGCGCTGATCAGCATGTTGTAGACGATCGGGGCGCCGCACATGTGGGTCACATGGTGGCTCTTGATCAGCCAGAAGATGACCGACGGGTCGATGCGGCGCAGGCACACGCTGGTGCCGGCGATCAGCGCCATCGTCCAGGGGAAGCACCAGCCGTTGCAGTGGAACATCGGCAGCGTCCACAGGTAGGTGGCGTGCTGCGGTAGGCTCCACGAGATCACGTTGCTGGCCGAGTTCAGGTAGGCGCCACGGTGGTGGGTGACCACGCCCTTCGGGTTGCCGGTGGTGCCCGAGGTGTAGTTCAGCGCGATGGCGTTCCACTCGTCGCTGGGCAGCTGCCATTCGTAGGCGGGGTCGCCCTCGGCCAGCAGCTGCTCGTACGTCATCGAGCCGACGTTGTCGCCGGCGGGGGCGGTCTCGTCCTCCACGTCGATGACGAGGATGTCGCGACCGGCCAGCTCCAGTGCCTTGGCGATCACCCGCGAGAACTCACGGTCGGTCAGCAGGGCCTTGGCTTCGCCGTGCTGCAGCTGGAAGGCGATCGCTTCGGCATCCAGGCGCGTGTTCAGCGTGTTCAACACGGCCCCCGCCATCGGGATGCCGAAGTGGGCTTCCAGCATGGCCGGCACGTTGGGCAGCATCACGGCGACGGTGTCGCCCTCGCCGATGCCACGCGCGGCCAGCGCACTGGCCAGGCGACGGCAGCGCGCGTCGGTCTCGGCCCAGGTCTGCCGGCGCTCGCCGTAGACCACGGCCGCGCGGTTGGGGTAGACCGCCGCCGCCCGGCGCAGAAAGCTCAGTGGCGAAAGGCTGACATGGTTGGCGGCGTTCTTGTCCAGGCCCAGCTTATAAGGGTTTATACTAGTCATCGTGGTCTCCGGGGCAGCGGTGCCTGCCGCGCCCGGATTCACACCCGGACGATGACGCGGCAAGCGTTGTCGGCGGCGATGATGGCCAAGGACTTTTTCACGACCTCCCATCAAATGTGACGAATCTTTGCGTCACCCCCGGTCACCCCCTTTCTGCCGTGCGCCTGCCTAGAATCAGGCGACTCACAGGCCCGTTCGAGGCCTGCCATCGACGGAGACATGCGTGACGGCCCATCCCCCTTCGCCCCCGCCTGACGGCGGCAGCTGGCGGCAGCAGACCTTGCAGGCGGGTCTGGATCTGCTCGATCAGGGCCTGACGGTGTTCGATGCCTCGTTGCACCTGGTCGCCTGGAACCGCGCGTTCCTGGAGTTGCTGGCCTTTCCGTCCGAGATGACGCGCATCGGCGCCCCCTTCGAAGACTTCATCCGCTACAACGCCCGCCGGGGCGAGTACGGCGATGAACCCGAGGACGAGGCCGTGCGCCGCCGTGTGGAACTCGCCTTGAAGTTCCTGCCCCATGACATCGAGCGCACCCGGCCCGACGGCCGCATCCTGCGCATCACCGGCCAGCCCTTGCCGGGACATGGCTTCGTCACGCTGTATTCGGACGTGACCGAGCAGCGCCGCACCGAGCAGGCCTTGCGGCAGGCCAATCTCGAACTGGAATCGCGCGTACGGGCCCGCACCGCCGAGCTGCAGGCCAGCAACGAGCGCCTGCAGGAAGCGCTGGACGCCAACGAGGCGATCACCGCGTCCCTGCGGCGCAGCGAGCAGCAGATGCGGCTGGTGACCGACTCGATTCCCGCGCTGGTTGCCTACTTCCGGCGCGACCGCGGCTACGAGTACATCAACCGCGGCTATCAGGACTGGTTCGGTCTGGACCCCAAGCGTCCCGAGCTGGTGAGCGCGCGGGCCTTCCTGGGGCCCGATGTCTACGAAGGCATCAAGCCCAACGTGAAGCGCGCGCTGGCCGGTGAATCGGTCACCTTCGACTACGAACTCCATACCGTGCGCGGCGCGACCCTGTCGGTGCGCACCACGCTGATCCCCGACCGGGCGGCCGATGGCGAGGTGGTGGGGTGCTTCGAGCTGACCTTCGACGTCACCGAGCAGAAGCAGTCGCAGGCCCTGATCGTGCGTGCCCAGAAGATGGAGGCCATGGGCCAGCTTGCAGGGGGGCTGGCGCACGACTTCAACAACATCCTCACGGTCATCATCGGCAACCTGGCCGCGCTGGCGGATGCGCGCCCGCAGGATCAGGCGGTGAGCGAGTTCACCCAGCCGGCCGTGGCCGCGGCCCGCCGGGGCGCCGAACTGATACGGGGTCTGATGACCTTTGCCCGCCAGCAGCCGCTGCAGGCGGGCGCGGTGGATGTCGGGGCGCTGGTGTCGTCCGTTGTGCGCCTGGTGCGCCCCGCGCTGCCTGCCTGCCTGACGCTGCAGGCCCATGCGGGGGACGACGCCGTCTGGACCTGGGTGGATGCGACCAAGCTGGAGAACGCCCTGGTCAACCTGATTCTCAATGCACGCGATGCCACGCCGGGCAGCGGCCGCATCGATGTGCGGGTACGCAGCGCGGTGCTCGATGGCGCGCGGGCGCAGGCGCTGCAGCTGCAACCTGGCCCCCACGTCTGTGTGGACGTGCAAGACCAGGGTGTGGGCATGGACGCAGCGACGCTGGCGCGCGTGTTCGAACCCTTCTTCACCACCAAGCGACCGGGCAGCGGCACGGGGCTGGGCATGGCCATGGTGTACGGCTTCGTGCGCCAGTCCGGCGGGGCGGTCGATGTGCGCAGCGCACCGGGGCGGGGCACCACGGTGAGCCTGTGGCTGCCCGCAGCCGAAACGCCCGCCGAACTGCCCGCGCTCGACGAGCCGGGACATGTGCCCGACGGCGCGCGCCGTGGGGTGGCCTTGCTGGTCGAGGACGACGGCGACGTGCGCAAGGTCGTGCGGCGCAGCCTGCTCGACCTGGGCTTCGCCGTGATCGAGGCCGCCAATGGCCAGGAGGCCCAGGACATCTTGGCGCAGATGGACGGCATCACCCTGCTGCTGTCCGACATCATGATGCCGGGTGACATCGACGGTCGCATGCTGGCGCGTCAGGCGCGCGATCGGGGGCAGGCGCGGCAGGTGCTGCTGATGAGCGGCTACGCCCCCGGCATCGACACCCTGACCGATCTGCCCCTGCTGGCCAAGCCCTTCACCACGGCGGAGCTGGCCGCCGCCATCGAGGAGCTCACCACATGAGCGAGCATGGCGTAAGCAGCGCAGAAGCCGGAGAGGCCCAGAGCCCGGCACTCATCTACATCGTCGACGACGACCTGGCGATCGCCCGGCTGCTGACCAATGTGCTGACCGAGTTCGGGTTCAACGCCGAGGCCTTCGGCACGGGATCTGCCGTGCTCCGGCGCCTGCAGACCACGCGGCCCGATCTGTGCATTGTCGACCTGGGCCTGCCGGACATGGATGGCATCGAGCTGGTGCGGCAGATCGCCCTGCAGTCCCATGCGGGGGTGCTGATCCTGACCGGCCGCGGGCACACCGTGGACCGGGTGATGGGGCTGGAGCTGGGCGGCGACGATTACGTCACCAAGCCGTTCGAGCCCCGCGAACTGGTCGCCCGTGTGCGCAGCATCCTGCGCCGGCGCGCGCCGCATGCGGGCTCGGCCGTGGGAGCGCCCAAGCGCCTCGCGTCGTTTGCGGGCTGGACCCTGGACTGTGCGGCCAACATCCTGCGCGCGGAAGACGGGACGGAGCATGTGCTGGGCGTGGCCGAGGTGCAGGTGTTGCGGGCGTTCCTCGAGCGGCCCCACCAGATCCTCAGCCGGGAACAACTGGTGGGCCACCGCGGCCTGTCGCCGATGGACCGCAGCATCGATGTGCGGATTTCGCGCTTGCGTCGCAAGATCGAGGTCGATCCGATGGACCCGCGCATCATCAAGACGGTGTACGGCGCAGGCTACGTGTTTTCAGCGAGTGTGAGCTGGTCTTGAGCGTGCCTTGAGCTGGGCTGGGGGCACTGTCCCCGGGCCTGGCGGGGTGGTTTGCACAGCCGGGGATACTGTATAAAAATACAGTATGCGCAAACCCGATCCCTTGCCCGACGCCACCCCGGACGACCGGCGTGCGGCCGCGCCCATCAAAGGTCGCGGCACGGCGACGCGGCTGGCGCATCGCTTCGAGGCACGCACACGGGAGCGCGATCTGGCGGGCTGGGAGCCGGTTCAAATGCCGCCGGCCCGAGAGAAAGCCGGGGCGGCGCGCGAACATTCCGGCAGCGCGATGGTGGCCGACGAATCCTTCGATGCACCGCCCGTGTCACCCCACACCACCTGCCGTCCCGAGCCATGCCGCACCATCCTGTCCCGCAACGACTCGCCAGACATCCCCTTCACCTGGGCCATCAACCCATATCGGGGCTGTGAGCACGGCTGCATCTATTGCTATGCCCGCCCCACGCACAGCTACCTGAACCTCTCGCCCGGGCTGGACTTCGAAACCCAGCTCACCGCCAAGGCGAACGCGGCAGAGGCCTTGCGCCGCGAACTCGCCCGGCCGGGCTACCGGCCCAGCCCCATCCAGATCGGCTCGGCCACCGACGCCTACCAGCCGGTGGAGCGCGAATGGCGCCTCACGCGGCAGGTGCTGGAGGTGCTGGACGGCTGTTGCCATCCCTACACCATCGTCACCAAATCCAGTGGCGTCGAGCGGGACCTGGATCTGCTCGTGCGCGCTGCGGCCCGCAATCAGGTCTATGTGATGGTCAGCGTCACCTCCCTGGACCCCGCCTTGTCGGGCCGGTTGGAGCCGCGTGCGGCCGCACCGTGGCGACGCCTGGAAACCGTGCGCCGGCTGGCCTCAGCGGGTGTGCCCGTCGGGGTCAACGTGGCCCCGATCATTCCCTTCCTCAACGAGCCCGAGATCGAGCAGATCATCGAGGCCGCAGCCCGTGCCGGCGCCCGCAGCATCCATTACACGGTGGTGCGTCTGCCGTGGGAGGTGAACCCGCTGTTTCAGGGCTGGCTGGCCGACCACGTGCCGGACAAGGCCGAGCGCATCATGGCCCGCATCCGCGAGTTGCATGGCGGCCGGGACTATGAAGCCGACTTCGGGCGCCGCATGAAAGGCAAGGGCCTGTGGGCGGATCTGATCCGCCAGCGCGTTCACAAGGCGGCGGTCCGTCACGGCGCGGCGGGGGCGCCGCCGCTGCTGGATGCCACGGCTTTCAGGCCGCCGTCCCCGGAGCCAGCAGCCGGCGGGCAAGCCTGTCTCTTCGACTGATGACGGGGAGCGTCTGTTCGAGCCGGCTGGCCTGGCTCACCAGCGGTGGTATGGGCCGCCGTGGTGCCGGGGTGGGCCCCAGCCCCAGGGCGCCGGGTACACGACCATAGGTGGTGCATAGCGCACCGGCGGCGGAGGGGCTTCGATGAAGGTCACGGCACCGCCGTTCATGCTCATGGAGGGCGGCGACATGGGCGCGACACCGCCCGGCGACAGCGTGATCTGCAGGGGAAGGGTGGGGCCGGGTTCCTGGGCCATCTGCGTGCTGAACTGCTGGCCGTTGTACTCATAGACCACGTCGTAGGCCACCACGCGGTTGTCATAGGCCGTCTGCTGTTCGCAGCGACGCACGGTCTGCACGGCGGTACGGCCCTGCGTCTCGACCTTGTCGCCCAGGATGGCGCCACCGATGATGCCGATGCCGGTGGCGAGTGCGTTGCCGGCGCCCTTGCCCACGGCGTTGCCCATCGCGCCCCCTGCGATCGCACCCATCAGGGCGCCCGCGCCCGAACCCTGTTCCTGCACGGGCTGCTGGGTGTCGTAGCAGACCTGTCGAGGCGAGGCGACCTGGGCCACCACTGGGGTGGCCGATATCACGCGCGCCTGGACCGTGGTGGTGGTGGACGCCGGTGTGCCGAGCACGGTGCCCACGGCCGGGCCGGCCCCCGCCGTGCCGCAGGCCAGTGCGAGCCCCATCAGGGGCAGAATCGAACGCAGCATCGGCGTACGGGACATCATGCAGAACTCCTCAGAAAGGCCGGGCTGTCACCCGCTTGCGTGATCAACGCAGACGCCCGCCTTCCGGCCGACGGGCGGGCCTCGAGGCCGCGGTAAAGATGCGTGAAAAGAGGGTGTCTTGCGCCTTGGGCCGAGCCCCTCCGCGCAGGGGCACGCGCGGACACTAAAATCGGGGCTTTTGTCAGCTCAGCAACATCTCACCATGTCCAAGACCGTGAAAGCCCCGAAGGCCGCTCCGAAGGCTGCCCCCAAGGCAGCCCAGACCCAGGCTGCGCCCGCTCCCGTTGCCGCCGCGCCTGCCACCAGCAAGGGCAAGCAGGGCATCAAGAAGGTTGTGCTGGCCTACTCCGGCGGTCTGGACACCTCGATCATCCTCAAGTGGCTGCAGGACGAGTACAACTGCGAAGTCGTGACCTTCACGGCCGACATCGGCCAGGGTGAAGAGATCGAGCCCGCACGCGCCAAGGCCCTGAAGATGGGCATCAAGCCCGAGAACATCCACATCGAAGACCTGCGCGAAGAGTTCGTGCGCGACTTCGTGTTCCCGATGTTCCGCGCCAACGCGCTGTACGAAGGTGAATACCTGCTGGGCACCTCGATCGCCCGCCCGCTGATCGCCAAGCGCCTGGTCGAGATCGCCAAGAAGTCCAAGGCCGACGCCATCTCGCACGGCGCCACCGGCAAGGGCAACGACCAGGTCCGCTTCGAGCTGGGTGCCTACGCACTGCTGCCGGGCGTGAAGGTGATCGCGCCGTGGCGTGAGTGGGACCTGCTGAGCCGCGAGAAGCTGCTGGCCTACGCCGACAAGCACGGCATCCCCGTCGACTTCAAGAAGCGCAAGGGCGGCGCCCCGTACTCGATGGACGCCAACCTGCTGCACATCAGCTACGAAGGCGGCGTGCTCGAAGACCCGAACTTCGAGCCCGAAGCCAACATGTGGCGCCTGACCGTGTCGCCCGAGAAGGCCCCCAACAAGGCCGAAGTGATCGAGCTGACCTATGCCAAGGGTGACGTGGTCGCCATCAACGGTGTGAAGATGACGCCGGCCCAGGTGCTGACCAAGCTGAACGAGCTGGGCGGCAAGCACGGCATCGGCCGCCTCGACAAGGTCGAGAACCGCTACGTGGGCATGAAGAGCCGCGGCTGCTACGAAACCCCGGGCGGCACCATCCTGCTGTCGGGCCACCGCGCCATCGAATCCATCACGCTGGACCGTGAAGTGCTGGCGCTGAAGGACGACCTGATGCCGCGCTATGCCCGTCTGGTCTACAACGGCTACTGGTTCAGCCCCGAGCGCGAACTGCTGCAGGGCCTGATCGACAAGAGCCAGGAAACCGTCAATGGCACGGTCAAGCTCAAGCTGTACAAGGGCACCATCATGTGCGTGGGCCGTGAGTCGGCCACCGACAGCCTGTTCGACCCGCAGATCTCGACCTTCGACGACGACGGCGGCGCCTACAACCAGGCCGATGCCGCTGGCTTCATCAAGCTCAACGCCCTGCGCCTGCGCATCGGCGCCAATGTGAAGGCCAAGCGCGATGCCGCTGCCAAGCCGGCACGCAAGACCGCGGCCAAGCCTGCAGCCAAGAAGGCCGCCGCCAAGAAGGTTGCTGCGAAGAAGACCGCCTGATCACCTAACCTGAACTGGACACCTGCATGACCACCACGACCCTCGCCGGCAGCGTTGCCACGCAAGCCAATGTGTACTTCGACGGCAAGTGCGTTTCGCACACCGTCACCCTGGCCGACGGCACCCGCAAGTCGGTTGGCGTCATCCTGCCCGCCGCGCTGACCTTCAACACCGGCGCGCCGGAAATCATGGAGACCGTCGCTGGCAAGGCCACCATCAAGCTGGCCGGTTCGGACGAATGGAAGACCTACGGCGCAGGCGAAAGCTTCAATGTGCCGGGCAACTCCTCGTTCGAGATCAAGGTGGAAGGCGAGCCCTACCACTACATCTGCCACTTCGGCTGATGGGCGGGGGCATGCCGGGCAAGCCCGTGCAGGCCCATCGCGTTGAACAGGGGGCGCCGCGGCGCCCCCTTTGTTTTTGTCTCTGTGTCGAAACATGTCAGCGTTGATGCAGGGCGGTGAAGTCCTGTGAAATTCGTGTGCCGGCGTTCACACGGCGGGTGCCGCTTGATACCCTCGTGGCCTTCTGGGTTCAGCCGCCGCCTTGTTCGTGATTCAGTGCCTGCTTGTCGAAGACGACGTCGAGATCCGCGACCTCGTGTGTTCCTATCTCCAGGGTTATGGCATGGCGGTGACGCCAGCTCCCACGGCGCAGGCCATGCAGAGCGCCTTGCGTGCCCGGCGCTTCGACGTGATCCTGCTGGACCTGATGCTGCCCGATGGCCATGGGCTGGACCTGTGCCGTGAGGTGCTGAGCCGGCTGCCGGTGCCCGTCATCATGCTCACCGCGCAGGGCGACCCCATCAGCCGGGTCATCGGCCTTGAAATGGGGGCCGATGACTACCTGGGCAAGCCCTTCGAGCCGCGCGAGTTGGTGGCCCGCATCCACGCCGTCCTGCGCCGGTCGAGCGGCGCCCGGGCGGGCCTGGAAGAGGGCGGCGCCTCGGTGGCGAGGTTCATGGGCTGGTCCTTCGATCGCCTCAAGCGTCAGCTCATCTCGCCGGAGGACGTGGTCGTGCAGCTGTCCAGCGCGGAGTACCGCCTGCTGTCGGCCTTGGTCGACAACCCGGAACGGGTCCTGTCGCGCGAGGAGTTGCTGGACCTGTCTCAGGTGCCGGGCACCGGGGTCAGCGACCGCAGCATCGACCTGACGGTGTCGCGGCTGCGGCACAAGCTGCGGGACAGCGGCCTGGGTGATGGCCTGATCCGCACCATGCGGGGTGAAGGCTACCTGTTTGCGGCGCGGGTGTCGGCGTGAGCGGGCTGCGTCGCCTGCGCCAGGCACTGTGGACGGACACGCTGACCCGGAGGTTGTTCCTGCTGTTGTGGGGCACCCTGGTACTCAGCCACGTGCTCGGCTTCTCGATGGCCCACCTGGGCTCTCGTGGACCGCAGCCAGGGTGGGGTGGCGCGGTCCTCGTGCCGGGGATGCCACCCGTGCCGGGCTGGACGCCGCCTCCTCATCCCCTGGCCGCCCCTGGCGCGGCGCCGGCAGCCTCTTTCGCGGCATCCGTGCCCGGGCCGCGCATGGCGCCTCCCAACCTGTGGCTGGACTACCTGGTGCGTGTGCTGGTGATGGCCGCGGCGGCCTGGCTGGGCGCCCGCTGGCTGACCCGTCCGGTGCGCCGCCTGACGCAGGCCTCGCTGGCGCTGTCCGATGCCGTGGGTCGCAAGGTGGGTTTGCCGGAGCTCGACGTGCGCACGGGGCCCATCGAGGTGAGGCAGGCGGCCCAGGTCTTCAACCACATGGCGCGGCAACTTGGCGATCGGTTCGAGGAGCGGAGCCTGCTGATGGCGTCGATCTCGCACGATCTGCGCACGCCCCTGACGCGCCTGCGCATGCGCCTCGAGCGGCTGCGGCCGGACCCGGTGGCGGAGCGTTGCGTGGCCGATGTCCATGACATCAATGCCCTGATCGACGGCGTGCTGGACGCCCTGAACGAGGAGCGCCGTCAGGAGCCGTGGCAGGCCCTCGATGTGCCGTCGCTGGTGGCGGCGCTGGTCGACGACCGGGCGGAGGACGGGCAACCGGTGTCCCTGCAGCCCGCAACCGGTCTGCCCGAAGCAGGCGGGCTGCCGCGCGCGCCTGCGGTGGTCCGGGCTCAGCCGGTTGCGCTCCGACGCGTGCTGGACAACCTGATCGACAACGCCGTGCGCCACGGGGGCTGCGCCCGCGTCGGGGTGTGGCACGACGTCGGCTGTCTGCGGGTGTCGGTCGATGACGATGGCCCCGGGATCCCGGCGGGCGACCTCGACGCCGTCTTCAAGCCCTTCTTCCGTCTGGATGGCTCGCGCAGCCGCGACACCGGGGGCGTCGGCCTGGGGCTCTACATTGCGCGTGAACTCACCGTGCGCCAAGGCGGCCGGCTGGCCCTGGCGAACCGCGCAGAAGGCGGGCTGCGGGCGACGATTGAGCTGCCCTGCTGCGCCTCGGAATGAGGCCGGGCGAATGGTGCTGAGCGTGCCGGCTCAGAGCACCACCGGTTCGGGCTCCAGCCGGATGCCGAACCGGCCGTACACGCTTTCCTGAATGGCGCGCGCCAGCGTCACAACCTCGGCCCCGCTGGCACCGCCACGGTTGACCAGCACCAGCGCCTGGCGTTCGTACACGCCCGCACGGCCGATGGACTTGCCCTTCCACCCACAGGCGTCGATCATCCAGCCGGCGGCCAGCTTGAAGCTGCCGTCTTCCAGCGGGTAGTGCACGATCTCCGGGTCGCGGCCGATGATGTCGCGGCACTGCTCCGGCGTCACCACCGGGTTCTTGAAGAAGCTGCCGGCGTTGCCGATCACGGCGGGGTCCGGCAGCTTGGCGCGGCGCACCTCGCAGATCCAGTCGAAGATGTCGCGCGCGCTGGGATGGGTGTTGCCCGTTTCGGCGATCTTGCGCTCCAGCTCCAGATAGCCCAGCACCGGCACCCACGGCCGCGGCAGGCGCAGCCGCACGCGCGTGATCACGCTCTTGTTGGCCAGATGCCGCTTGAACACCGAATCCCGGTAGCCGAACCGGCACTGTTCGGCCGTCAGCGTCACGGTGCGGCCGGTCACCAGATCGACCGCATCCAGCGATTCAAAGCGGTCTTTCAACTCGATGCCGTAGGCCCCGATGTTCTGCACCGGGGCGGCCCCGACCGTGCCCGGAATCAGCGCCATGTTCTCCAGACCCGGCAGGTCGTGGTCCAGGCACCACTGCACGGTGTCATGCCAGGACTCGCCGGCGCCCACTTCCACAATCACCGCGTCGTCGCGGGTTTCCAGCACCCGGCGGCCCCGGATCTCCATCTTCAGCACGCACAGATCCACATCGCGCGTGAGCACCAGGTTGCTGCCGCCACCCAGGACGAACTTGGGTGCCGGGCCCAGTTCCGGGTCGTTCACCACCCGTCGGACATCGGCTTCACTGTGCAGGCGCACCAGCGTCTGGGCCACACAGGGCAGGCCGAAGGTGTTGTGCGCGCGCAGGCTGGCACCGCGCTCGATGTCGAGCGGCGGTGGTGTTTCGGCGAAGGCGGCTGCGGCGGTTGAAGCGGGCATGGCAGAATTTTCGCAGACAACGGAGAGATTCCCATGCCCAGTTTTGACACCAAGCTTGATCCCAACCTGGAAGCCGTCGCCAACGCGGTCGACACGAGCCAGAAGGAAATCGGCACCCGCTTCGACTTCAAGGGCACCAGCGCCGCCGTCGAGTTCAAGAAAAAGGAGAAGGAAGTCGTCATCTACGCCGACAGCGACTTCCAGGTCGACCAGGTGCGTGACGTGCTTTACAACAAGCTCACCAAGCAGAAGGTCGACATCCGCTTCCTCGAGGTCGGCAAGGTCGAGAAGATCGGTGGCGACAAGGTCAAGCAGGTGGTGACGGTCAAGGCCGGCATCGAGTCCGAGCTGGCCAAGAAGATCGTCAAGGTCCTCAAAGACAGCAAGATGAAGGTCAATGCCAGCATCCAGGGCGATGAAGTCCGGGTGCAGGGCAACAAGCGTGACGACCTGCAGGCGGCCATGGCCCTGATCCGCAAGGAGCTGGACTACCCGTTCTCGTTCGACAACTTCCGGGACTGACCGGGTGCGCACACCATGCACCCGGGGCGTGGCGTTGGCCGCGCTGCTGCTGTGCGGGCTGGCTGGACCGGCTCGGGCACAGAGCGTCGCGATGACGGGCGGAATGGGCAGCAAGGCGCTGTTGGTCGTCAATGGCGGGGCGCCCAAGGCCCTGGCTGCGGGTGACGCCCACCAGGGCGTCAAGGTCCTCTCGGTGGGGCCGGACCGCACGGTGGTCGAGGTCGCGGGGCAGCGCCAGACGGTGATGCTGGGCGGTGCGCCCGTCAGCATCGGTGGGCGCGGCGGCAGCGCCGGCGGCACGCAGATCGTGCTGACGGCTGGTCCCGGCGGGCACTTCATCACGCTGGGCCAGATCAACGGGCGCTCCACGCAGTTCATGGTGGACACTGGCGCCACGTCGATTGCCATGAGCGCCGACGAAGCCCGGCGCCTGGGCCTGGCCTACGAGCAGGGCGCGCGCATCTACGCCAACACCGCCAACGGCATGGTCACCGGGCACCGCATCACCCTGACGGCCGTGCGCATTCAGGATGTCGAGGTGCACAACGTCGATGCCGCCGTGCTGCCTTTGCCCATGCCCCACATCCTCCTGGGCAACACCTTCCTGACCCGCTTCCAGATGAAGCGCGAGAACGAGACGATGACGCTGACGCGCCGGTTCTGAGCCGTAAGGCCTCTGCGGAAGGGGCTCAGAGCCCGTGGCGCTTGATCTTGTCGTGCAGCGTGGTCTTGGCCACCTTCAGCGCCTCGGCGCAGCGCGCGACGTTGCCGCCCTGGCGCTGCAATTCGGTGGCGATCAGATCGCGCTCGAAACGATCGACCGCCTCGGCCAGCGACAGGCCGCCGGTGTCGCCGGCGGGCATGCTCTGGCCTGCATCCAGCACGGCGTTGCGCACCCCGAGCACCAGGCAGTCTGCCGCGTTGCGGAGTTCGCGCACGTTGCCGGGCCAATCGTGCGCCATCAGCCGGGAAAGTTGGGCGGCGCTCAACTCGGGTTGGGCCCGATTGAAGCGCTGGGCCGCCAGCAGCGTGAAATGGGCCATCAGCATGGGGATGTCCTCGCGGCGCTCGCGCAACGGGGGCAACTGGATGGTGACCACATTGAGGCGGTAATACAGATCGGTCCGGAAGGTGCCCTGACGGCCGCGCTCCAGCAGGTCGTCCTTGGTGGCCGCCACGACCCGGCAGTCGACATCGATGGCGTGGTTGGAGCCCAGACGTTCGAGCTTGCGTTCCTGCAGCACCCGCAGCAGCTTGATCTGCATGCTCATCGGCATGGTCTCGAGCTCGTCCAGAAAGAGCGTGCCGCCGTGCGCGTGCTCGATCTTGCCGATGCGCCGCTTCTGCGCGCCGGTGAAAGCGCCGGCCTCGTGGCCGAACAGCTCGCTGTCGAGCAGGTTGTCCGGCATGCCGCCGCAGTTCAGGGCGACGTAGGGCGCTTCGCGGCGGTGCGAGTACTCGTGCAGCGCCTGGGCCACCAGCTCCTTGCCGGTGCCGGTTTCGCCGTGCACCAGCACGTCCACCGGCGAGTCCGCCACATCCAGAATCAGTTTGCGCACGGCCGCCATGGCCGGCGATTGCCCGATCAGCTTGCCCTCGATGCCGCTGCTGTGGGCCAGCTGCTGGCGCAGGGTCTGCACCTCGCGCGTGAGCAGCCGCTTCTCGAACGCCCGCCGCACCACGTCCACCAGGTGCTCCGACGGGAAGGGTTTGGTGATGAAGTCGTATGCGCCGCTGCGCATGGCTTCCACGGCCAGGTCGATGTCGCCATGGCCGGTGATCATGACCACCGGCAGCTGGGCGTCGTGCTGGTGGCAGAAGCGCACCAGCGACAGGCCGTCTGCCTTGGGCAGCCGCATGTCGGTGACCACCACGCCGACCGTGCCGGAGGTGATGCGCGGCAACGCTTCTTCGGCCGACCCCACGCCCTCGACGGCGAAGTTGGCCAGTTGCATGGCCTGGACGCAGCCCAGCCGCACGTGCGGGTCGTCTTCGACGATCAGCACGGAAAGAGGGGGCTCGATCGCAGTCTCGGGAAGGCTCATGATGGGGGCAACGGGTCGGTGGGGCCGGTGGCGGGTTCGGCGGGGAGCAGCGAGGGCAGGCCGGCCACCCAGGCCGTGGGCAGGCTCGGCGTGCCGCCTTCGGTCTGTTCAGGCAGAGACACGATGAACCGGGCACCGCCTTCGGCCCGATTCTCCGCCAGCAGCTCGCCCCGGAAGGAGCGAATGATGTCACGGGAGATGTGCAGCCCCAGGCCGGGCCCACGCCGCGGGGCTTCGTCGTGAAGAAGGGCTCGAACAGCCGCGGCAGCAGGTCGGCCGGGATGCCGCCTCCGCTGTCGCTGACCACGAGGCGGACACGCTGGTCGTCGCCCCGCTCGGTGTGCAGCTCGACCCGCTTGACGTCGGTGTCGCGCACGGCATCCAGGGCATTGCCGATCAGGTTGACGACCACCTGCTCCAGCCGATTGGGATCGCACCACACCAGGGCCTGGCCTTCTTCGCACCGGTTGACCAGCTCCACCCCATCCTTCTTGATGCGCGCCATGAACAGCAGCAAGGCGTTGTTGACAGCCTGAGCCACGTCGGTGGCCACCGGTGTGGCCGGGGCCTTCCGGGCAAAGCCTTTCAGTGATTGGATGATGTCGCCCATCTGATCGGCCAGCCGGTTGATCAGCGAGAGGTTGCTGTCGACCGTGGGCAGGTCCCCGCGCTTGAGGAACTCGGCCGAGTTGCCGGACAGCGTGCGGATGGCGCCAATGGGTTGCGCCAGCTCGTGTGTGATGCCGGCCGACATCTGGCCCACCACTGCCAGCTTGGCCGCCTGCACCAGCTCGTCCTGGGCTTCACGCAGGTTCTGCTCGGTCTGGATGCGTTCGGCCACCTCGCGGCGCAGGCGCTCGTTGGTCTGGGCCAGGGCGCTGGTGCGCCGGGCCACCTTGGCTTCGAGCTGGGCATTGGCCCGCTCCAGCATGTGCCGTGCCGCCAGCTTGTGCCGCACGAGACGTTGGCGCTGCGCAATGGTCAGCCACAGCAGGCCCACGAAGCCGGCCGCGACAGCGGACAGCATGCTCACCGTGAAGGCCTGGCTGCGCACCGGGTCGACATCGGTGAACACCCACAGATGCCAGTGCATCTTGGGCAGCGACTTGGCCTGGGCGAGCACCGTGCGGCCATGCCCGGGGCCCAGGCTCTGGCCCCGTACCAGCACGCCGTCAGCGGCATCCGGGCTGCTGGCGCCCTGCAGCGACTCGCTGGCAGCAAATCGGCGTGGGCGGTTGTTGAGGTAGAGCTGCCGGATCTGGAAGTCCACCACCCGGTCCAGCCCCTGGTCGCCGATGCTCTGATAGAGCCACTCGGGGCGCGACGACAGGATGATGACCTCGTTGTCGTCTGTGATGAAGGCGGGCACGCCCAGCATCGACCAGGCCTCGGCCACGGGGGCCAGCGAGATCTTGATCACCGCCACACCGATCACACGTCCCTGATCCCGAATCGGGTTGGCCAGGTAATAGCCAGGCTGCTTGCTGGTGTGGCCGATGGCGAAGTGGCGCCCCACCTGCCCGGACAGCGCCTCGATGAAATAGGGGCGGAAGGACAGGTCTTCGCCGACAAAGCTCAGGGCCTCGCCGGCGTTGCTGGCCGCGACCACGAACCCCCGCTCGTTGATCACGTACACCGCCATGCTGCCCAGTTGCGCATTGAGCTTGCGCAGAAAGCTGTTGACGGCGTCGGCCGGCGCCGGACCGCTGCGTGGCTGCAGCAACGCCACCACGTCGCGATTGAGCTGGATGGTGGCTGGCACGTGTTCCAGCCGGTTGAGCATGCCTTCCAGCGCCGAGGCAAACAGGTCCAGTCGGTGGTTGGCGTTGGTGCGCACGCCGGCCAGCCCCTGGTTCCATGAGGCCTGGAAGCTGGCCACGCCCACGCCCAGGATGACGAGCACCGCAAGCGCGCCGATCATCAGCCGCCGCCCACGTGACAGGACCTCGTGCGGCGAAAAACGCTCCATCGCCGTCCTGCTGGACGGCGGTGACGGCGCGGGGTCTTCAGGCGAGGTGGCCGGGGCCAGGGACATGGGAAGGGATCAGGGATAGAGCCCGCGCAGCGCCCGGGCCTCGAGCACCCGCGAGCAGGCGGTGATGAAGGTCGCCGTGCGGAGGTTGACCTGCTTGTCCTGGGCGCTGCGCCATATGCTGTCGAAGGCTTCGGACAGCACGCGGTCCAGGCGCGCATGGATGTCCTGCTCCGTCCAGAAGAAGCTGGTCGCGTTCTGAACCCATTCGAAGTAGCTCACGGTCACCCCACCGGCGTTGGCCAGCACGTCGGGCAGCACGGTGCAGCCCTGATCATGAAGGATATCCTCGGCCTCGGGTGTTGTGGGGCCGTTGGCCCCTTCGACGATGAGCCGGGCCCGGATCCGTGTGGCGTTGTCACGGGTGATCTGGCCTTCGAGCGCCGCGGGCACCATCACGTCGCAATCCACGGCCCAGAACTGGTCGGAGGGGATGAGTTCGGCGTGAGGGAAGTCCGTCCATGCACCGCCGTCCACCGTGAGGTGACGGAGTAGCGCGTGCGGGTCGATGCCGGCTCCGTTGAACAGCGTGCCGTGGATGTCCTGGATCGCGACGATGCGGGCGCCTTCATCATGGAACACGCGTGCGGACGCATTGCCCACATTGCCGAAGCCCTGGATGGCCACCCGCGCGTCCTTCATCTCACGTTGCAGGCGTTTCATGGCTTCACGCGCCACGACGAAGCAGCCGCGCCCCGTGGCATCGCGCCGGCCCAGGCTGCCGCCCATGCTGATGGGCTTGCCGGTGACGACGCCGGTGTGGGTGGTCCCGTGGTTGATGGCAAAGGTGTCCATCATCCAGGCCATCACCTGGTCGTTGGTACCGACATCGGGCGCGGGGATGTCCCGATCAGGGCCGATCAGGTCGCCCAGTTCGCTGGTGTAGCGCCGGGTCAGCCGCTCCAGCTCGCTGCGGCTCAGTTGGGCCGGGTCCACCCGCACGCCGCCTTTGGCGCCGCCATAGGGCAGGTTGACGGCGGCGTTCTTGATGGTCATCCAGCCCGCGAGCGCCATCACTTCCGACAGGTTCACCGCGTGGTGGAAGCGCACGCCGCCCTTGCCCGGGCCACGCGACAGGTTGTGGTGCACCCGAAAGCCCTCGAAGTGCTCGATGCGGCCGTCGTCCATGCGCACCGGCACGTCCACCACCAGCGTGCGCTTGGGACGCCGCAGCGTGTCGGTCCAGCGCGCCAGGTCGCCCAGGTGGGGCTCGACGCGGTCGAGTTGCTCCAGAAACATGGCCCAGGGGCCGGGTTCCGCGCCGTTCAGGTAGGACGGCAGGCGGGTGCTGCGGCTGGCAGGGGTGGCGCCAGCGTGGAGAGCGGTGTCAGGGTGTTTCATCGCGGGTTCCTCAGCGTGGTTGGGGGGATCTGGAAAGATGCACAGGCATGGCTCCGCCCCCCCACCGGCGCCGAGGCCGGTTGCTGAGAGCAGCGTCCGGGCCCGGCGATCGCGGTCAGTGGTGCAGGATGCGCGCGAGGAACTGCTGCGCGCGTTCCGACTGCGGCCGGTCGAAGAAGTCCGCCTTGCTGCGGTCTTCGACGATGCGCCCTGCATCCATGAAGATCACGCGGTCGGCCACGCGGCGGGCAAAGCCCATCTCGTGGGTCACGCACATCATGGTCATGCCTTCCTGGGCCAGTTCGGTCATCACGTCCAGCACCTCGCCCACCATCTCGGGGTCGAGTGCGGAAGTGGGCTCGTCGAACAGCATCACCACCGGGTCCATGCACAGCGCGCGCGCAATCGCCACGCGCTGCTGCTGGCCGCCCGACAGCTGGCCGGGTCGCTTGTGCGCATGCGCCTTCAGGCCGACGCGATCGAGCAGGGCCAAGCCCTTGGTGTTGGCCTCGTCCTTGGCCCGGCCCAGCACATGGATCTGCGCCAGGGTCAGGTTCTCGGTGATGGTCAGGTGCGGGAACAGCTCGAAGTGCTGGAACACCATGCCGACGCGGCTGCGCAGCTTCGACAGATTGGTCTTCGGATCATTGACCTGCGTGCCATCGACGAAGATGCGGCCGCCCTGAATGGGCTCCAGGCCGTTGACGGTCTTGATCAGCGTCGACTTGCCCGAGCCGGACGGCCCGCACACCACCACCACCTCGCCCTTGTCGATCGTGGTGGAGCAATCGGTCAGGACCTGGAACGCACCGTAGTGCTTCGAGACGTTTTCAATGCGGATCATGAGAGGCTCCTGATGCGGTGAGCGGGTCAGTGCTGGACACGGGGTTTCTGCAGCACCTGCACCAGACGGGACAGGGCAAAGCACAGGACGAAGTACACGGCGCCGGCGAACAGCAGCAGCTCGACCAGACGGCCATCGCGGTCACCCACCTTGTAGGCGGCACCGAAGAAATCGGCCAGGGCAGACACGTAAACGAGCGAGGTGTCCTGAAACAGCACGATGGCCTGGGTCAGCAGCAGCGGCACCATGTTGCGCAGGGCCTGCGGCAGCACGACGAGCCGCATCGCCTGAAAGTGGCTCAGCCCCAGTGCCGTGGCGGCCGCGAGCTGGCCCTTGGGCACGGACTGGATGCCCGCGCGGATGATCTCGGCGTAGTACGCCGATTCGAACAGGGCGAAGCCGACCAGGGCCGACGCCATGCGCACGTCCGTGCCCGGTTGCAGGTTGAAGAAGGTGGTCAGCAGCTGCGGGATCACCAGGAAGAACCACAGCAGCACCATCACGAGCGGCACGGCGCGGAACAGGTTGACGTAGCCCGCCGCAAACCAGCGCAGCGGGGCCACCGAAGACAGCCGCATGACGGCCAGCAGGGTGCCCCACACCATGCCGACCACCAGCGCGGTCAGGGTGATCTCCAGCGAGACCAGCATGCCCTCCGCCAGGAAGGGCAGCGAGTTGGGAATGGAGCTCCAGTCGAATTCGTAAGCCATGGCGTTCTCCTGTTCAGCTGCCCATGTAGCCCGGCACCTTCACCTTGCGCTCGAGCAGGTGCATCAGGGCCATCACGAGCACATTGATCAGCAGGTACATCAGCGTCACGGCGATGAAGGACTCGTAAGGCTGGGCGGTGTAGTCGACCAGCTGGCGGCCTTGCGCGGCCAGCTCCAGCAGGCCGATGGTCGAGCACACGGCCGAGTTCTTGAAAATGTTGAGGAATTCCGAGGTCAGTGGCGGCACGACCAGGCGGAAGGCCATGGGCAGCAGCACGAAGCGATAGGCCTGCGGCAAGGACAGCCCCAAGGCCAGGGCAGCCCGGGTCTGCCCGATGGGCAGGCTCTGGATGCCGGCGCGAACCTGTTCGCACACGCGGGCACTGGTGAAGAGTCCCAGGCAGATCACGGCGGCGCCAAACTGCTGGGTTTCCGGGGCGAGTTGCTTGATCGCGTCGCCCCAGCGGGTGGGCAGCAGCTCCGGGATGATGAAATACCAGATGAACAGCTGCACCAGCAGCGGGATGTTGCGCAGCAACTCCACATAACCCGTGGCCAGCCGCTGCAATCCTTTGGATGGCACCGTGCGCAGCACCCCCATCAGGCAGCCGACGACGAGCGCAATGATCCACGCGCTCAACGAGACGGAGACGGTCATCTTCAGACCGGCCACCATCCAGTCCCCGTACGTGCCACCGTCACCGACGGCGGAGGGCTGTGTGAACACCGCCCAGTTCCATTGATAGCTCATCGTCGCTCCTGGTCAGAGGGTTGCTGCGCGCCGTTCAGGCGCGGATCAGAAGGCGTGGCGGACGCCGAGCATCAGCGCCTTCACGTCCTGGCCGCCCACGGTGTTGACCGGGCCGGCGCCGGTGGCCGAATCGGTGGTGTAGGTGGCTGCCGAGCTGTTGTTGATGCGCGATGCAATGGCGTACACGCGGGTGCGCTTGCTCAGATTGTGCAGGTAGCCCAGGCTGAACTGCGAGGCGCTGCCGCCGTCGACACCGCTGATGCGGCTGCCACCCAGGGCGGCGGCCACGGTGCCCTGTGCGCTCACCGGCACGTTGACACCGAACATGGCTTCGCGGCGGTCGTTGGCCTCCACCGTGCCCTGGTTGCGGACGATCTGGTACAGACCGTAGAGCTTCAGCGTGCCGAAGTCGTAGGCCGAACTCACCAGCGCGTACTTGGCGTCTTCGCCAGTGGTGGCGCTGCGCTTCTGCATCATCGTGGCCACGGCGGCGCTGAACGGGCCTGCGGCGTAGTTCACCGAGGCCGAGTACAGGTTGCCGAACGACTTCTGGCCGGCGGTGCTGCTCTCACCCAGCGAGGCCATGCCGTTGAAGGTGAAGCCACCCAGGGTCGGCGAAGCGTAGACCACGGCGTTGTTGGCGCGCGCGATGGCCGAAACGACGCCGCTGGCTGCCACGGAGCCGGTGCCGGTGCCGAATGCGTCATAGGTGTCCACGGTCACGAACTGCGGCGTGTATTGACGGCCGAGCGTCAGCGTGCCGAGCTCGTTGGACGACAGGCCGGCATAGGCCTGGCGACCGAAGGCCAGGCCGCCCTGACCCGAGGCACCGGTGTCCGCATTGATGCCCATCTCCAGCTGGAACAGGGCCTTCAGGCCACTGCCCAGGTCTTCGGTGCCCTTGAAGCCCAGGCGCGAGCCTGCGGGCCGCCCGACTGGATCTGGGTCTGGGTGCCGTCGCCCTTGCCGTATTGCAGGTACATGTCGAGCAGACCGTACACGGTCACCGACGACTGCGCCGAGGCAGCGAGTGGAGCGGCGGCTGCGGCGGCAGCCAGGGCGATGGTAGCGAGCTTGGTGTGCATATCAATACTCCATGAAGATGCGTTGGATGACCTTGGCGTCGTTCGTCTTGGTCAGGGCGAGGGAAGCGAGGATGCGGGCCTTCTGCGGGTTCAGGTCGTGGGCGACCACCCAGTCGTACTGGTCGTCGGGCTGTTCGGCATTGCGCAGCACGAAGCCACCGCCCATCACACGCGACGAGCGCACGATGTGCACGCCCTTGGCACGCAGCTCCCGCAGCGCGGGCACGACGTCTTTCGACACCGAGCCGTTGCCGGTGCCCGCGTGGATCAGGGCCTTGGCGCCGGTCGCGGCGAAGGCCTGGTAGGCTGTGGGCGATGCGTTGCCATAGCCGTAGGCGATCTCGACCTGCGGCAGGCTGTCGATCTGGTCGATGTCGAACTCCGAGTTCACCGTGTGGCGCTTGACCGGTGCGCGGAACCAGTAGGTCTGGCCTTCCACCACCATGCCGAGGTCACCCCAGGCGCTCTTGAAAGCGTCCGGACGCACGTTGACCGACTTGGCCACGTCGCGGCCCGAGTTGATCTCGTCGTTCATCGTCACCAGCACGCCCTTGCCGGCGGCGGTGGGCGAGGCCGCCGTGGCCACCGCGTTGTACAGGTTCAGTGCGCCATCGGCCGACAGGGCCGTGCCGGGCCGCATCGAGCCCACCACGACGATGGGCTTCGTGGTGTGCACCGTGAGGTTCAGGAAGAAGGCCGTTTCTTCGAGGGTGTCGGTGCCGTGGGTGATCACGATGCCGTCCACGTCCTTCTGCTTGCTCAGCGCAGACACGCGCTTGGCCAGTTGCAGCAGGTGAGCGTTGGTGAAACTCTCCGAGGCAATCTGGAAAACCTGTTCGCCGCGCACGTCGGCGGCGTTGCTCAGCTCGGGCACCGAAGCCAGCAGCTTGTCGACAGGCACCTTGGCGGCCTGGTAGGTGGCGCTGTTGGCGGCCGATGCGCCGGCGCCGGCGATGGTGCCGCCGGTGGCCAGGATCACAACCTGAGCCTTTTTGGTGGCCTGCGCCAGCGCGTGCTGCGCGGGCAGGAAACTCAGCGTGACTGCGCCGCCGAGGGCGAGCAGCCAGCGCGACAGGGATCGCTTCATGATGTCATCTCCATTGGGGTGTGGAACAGGGACGGACGGACAACGAGGTCGACAACTCAGCGGGGGCCGCCAGCCATGCAGCGGCCCGACCCATGCCCCTCACAGGGATGGGTGGTTCTTCTTCTGATCGGAAAGCGGGAAGCAGCCGGGCGCGTTGCCGGCTGCTGTCGGCGTCACTCGAACGGGCGGTCGTTCGGGGCCTTGAACAGCTCGATGACGTCCTCGGACATCGGCCAGTTCAGGTTCAGCCCCTTGGGCGGGATGGGCTGCTGGAACCACTTGTTGTACATCTTGGCCGCTTCACCCGAGGTCATGGCCTTGGTGATGGCGGTGTCCACGATCTTCTTGAATTCGGGATCGCCCTTGCGCATCATGCAGCCGTAGGCTTCTTCCGACATCGGCTTGCCGACCACGACCCACTCGTCCGGCTTCTTGGCCTTGGCCTTTTCGCCGTACAGCAGCGCGTCGTCCATCATGAAGGCGACGGCGCGGCCGGTTTCCAGCGTCAGGAAGGATTCGCCATGGTCCTTGGCGGAAATGATGCGCATCTCGGCCTTGTTGGCCTCGTTGTACTGGCGCAGCAGGCGCTCCGACGTCGTGCCGGCCGTCACCACCACGTTCTTGCCCTTCAGATCGGGGAAGTCCTTCACGCCAGAGTCCTTCTTGGTCATCAGGCGGGTGCCGACCACGAAGATGTTGGTCGAGAAGTCGACCTGCTTGGCGCGTTCCTTGTTGTTGGTGGTCGAGCCGCACTCCAGGTCCACCGTGCCATTGAGCACCAGCGGGATGCGGTTCTGCGACGTCACCGGCACCAGCTTGATCTGCAGGTTGGGCTTCTTCAGCTGGGCCTTGATGGCGTCCACGGCCTTGAGCATCAGCTCGTGCGAGTAGCCCACCACCTGCTGCTTGTCGTCGTAGTACGAGAACGGAATCGACGACTCGCGGTGACCCAGGCTGATCGTGCCGGTTTCGGCGATCTTCTGCAGCGTGGGGGAAGTCTGGGCACCGGCCTGCACGGCGGCGGTCAGACACAGGCCGAGCACCGCGGAGCGGAGGATCGTGTTCTTCATGAGAGGTCCTTTGATCGTCAGGGTCAACAGGAGGGAGGAACAGAAAGGACAGCCAGACCGATCCGGTTGTCGCTGGCGTGATTCATCGCACACCACGTGCCAGCTTTCCACCGCCAGGGCCTTGGATGCAACCCCTTGATTTCAAAAAGGTTTTCTAACCTGCCTGGATGGCGCGGTTCGGAATCCCGGACGGGCTTGCGGCGACCCGTACGTTTCATCGGACAAAAGCGGCCGCGGTGCGCCAGACGCCCCTGGCATCATGTGGGCCCGCTGTACGCCCTACGATACCCCTGCCATGTCCCGCCGCCTACGCCTTCCTGCCGGCCACAACACCCTGTCCCAGATCCTGTTCGATCAGGGTTTCGGCGCCCGTCGCGAGTGCGACGGACTGGTGCTCCACGGGCTGGTGACCGTGGGCGACCAGGTGGTGGACGACCCGGATGCTGTTTTCCCGGAGGACGGGCTGGCGCTGACCGTGGAAGGGCAGCCCTGGCTCACGCACGTGCGGGCCCTGGTGATGCTGCACAAGCCCGCGGGCTACGAATGCTCGCTCAAGCCCGGCGCCTGGCCGGGCGTGCACAACCTGTTGCCCGTGCCCCTGCGCCGACGCGGCCTGCAGCCCGTGGGTCGGCTCGATCAGGACACCACTGGCCTGCTGCTCATGACCGACGACGGCCCGCTGCTGCACAAGCTGACCTCGCCCAAACACCACGTGCCCAAGGTGTACGAGGTGACGTGCAAGCACCCCGTGACCCAGGCCATGTGCGACAAGCTCCTCAAGGGCGTGGTGCTGGACGACGACCCGGCCCCGGTGGCGGCCCATGCCGCCGAGCGCGTGCTGCCCGAGGGCGCGGCCCCCGATGCCGACACCCTGCACCTGCGCCTGACCCTGTTGCAGGGCAAGTACCACCAGGTCAAACGCATGGTGGCCGCGGTGGGCAACCGCGTCGAAGGCCTGCACCGCAGCCAGATTGGGCGGCTCGCACTGCCGGACGACCTGGCGCCCGGCCAGTGGCGCTGGCTGGACGACGTCGCCCTCGTGCTGCCCTGACGCGCGCGCCCCGAGGCGGGATAATCTGCAGCCATGCAAGTCTTTCGCGGTTTCCACCATGCGGCCCTGGCGCCGGCCTGCGCGCTGACCATCGGCAACTTCGATGGCGTGCACCGTGGGCACCAGGCCATGCTCGCCCTGCTGCGCAGCGAGGCCCAGCACCGCGGCCTGCCCAGCACGGTGCTGACGTTCGAGCCTCATCCGCGCGACTACTTCGCCGCGATGGCCGGCAAGCCCGAGCTCGCGCCCGCGCGCATCGCCACGCTGCGCGACAAGCTCTCAGAACTCGAGCGCTGCGGCATTGACCAGGTGGTCATCCTCCCCTTCGACCAGAAGCTCGCGGCGCTGAGCCCCGAGGCCTTCATCGACCAGGTGCTGGTGCAGGGTCTGCGTGCCCGCTACGTGCTGGTGGGCGATGACTTCCGCTTCGGCGCGAAGCGGGCGGGCGACTACGCCCTGCTCGACGCCGCGGGCGAACAGCGGGGTTTCGACGTGGCCCGCATGATGAGCTACGAGGTCCACGGCCTGCGCGTGTCGTCGTCCGTGGTGCGCGAGTCGCTGCAGGCCGGTGACATGGCGCGGGTGGCGACCCTGCTGGGGCGGCCCTACGCGGTCAGCGGCCATGTCGTGCACGGGCAGAAGCTCGGCCGCAGCCTGGACTGCCGCACGCTCAACGTCCGGTTCGGCCACCAGCGACCGGCCACCAGCGGCATCTTTGTCGTCCGTACCCACGGGCTGGCGGCCGAGGCGCTGGAGGGGGTGGCCAGCCTGGGCGTGCGCCCCACGGTGGAGGACGCCGGGCGCGTGCTGCTCGAGGTCCACTGCTTCGATTGGCCCGCCGAACTGGGCGCCGAAGGGGGCTACGGTAAAATCGTTCGCGTGGAACTGCTGCACAAACTCCGAGACGAAGCCCGCTATGACGGGCTGGACGCGTTGCAGGCGGCCATCCACAAGGACATTGCCGACGCCAAGGCCTTCTTCCAGGCGCAGCGTCGCCAGACCACCCGCGACCGAATTTGACCCGGGCGCCCGTCCGCGCCTTGGCCCGCTCCCCCGGTGCCGTGCGGACATCCAGGTCTTGCCCGCCTGCCCACCCAGCCCTGCACCGGTCGCCTGCGGCCGGATGCCCCGAATCTGCCAGAACCTGAACCGGACGCCACCTGACGGTCGTGCCGGGTCAGGAAATGGCCCGAAGAGACTGCCATGAGCCAAGACAACCAAGCCAAGCCCGCCAACCCGAAGAAGGGCGGCGCCGAGGCCCCCGAGTCGAAGTACCGCGCCACGCTGAACATGCCCGACACCCCCTTCCCGATGCGGGGGGATCTGCCCAAGCGCGAGCCGGGTTGGGTGGCCGAGTGGGAGGCCAATGGCCTGTACGGCAAGCTGCGCGCCGCCCGCCAGGGTGCCCCGAAGTTCGTGCTGCACGACGGCCCGCCCTATGCCAACGGCAACATCCACATCGGGCACGCCGTCAACAAGGTGCTCAAGGACATGATCGTCAAGGCCCGCCAGCTGGCCGGCTATGACGCCATCTACGTGCCCGGCTGGGACTGCCACGGCCTGCCGATCGAGAACCAGATCGAGAAGACCTTCGGTCGCAACCTCAGCCGCGACGACGTGCAGGCCAAGGCCCGCGTCTACGCCGGCGAGCAGATCGACGGTCAGCGCACCGACTTCAAGCGCCTGGGCGTGCTGGGCGACTGGGCGCACCCGTATCTCACGATGAACTTCGGCAACGAAGCCAACGAGATCCGCGCCCTCAAGAAGATCATGGAGCGCGGCTATGTGTACCGTGGCCTGAAGCCCGTGTACTGGTGCTTCGACTGCGGCTCGTCGCTGGCCGAGTTCGAGATCGAGTACGCCGACAAGAAGTCGCAGACGCTGGATGTGGCCTTCCTGAGCGCCGAGCCTGAGAAGCTCGCCGCCGCCTTCGGCCTGCCCGCGCTGAACAAGGACGCCTTTGCCGTGATCTGGACCACCACCGCGTGGACCCTGCCGGCCAACCAGGCGCTCAACATGCATCCCGAGCTGAGCTACGCCCTGGTCGACACGCCCAAGGGCCTGCTGGTGCTGGCCGAGTCGCTGGCCGAAAAGGCCTGCGAGCGCTACGGCTTCGCGGCCGAAGAATGCAAGGTGCTGGCCACCACGGTGGGCGAGAAGCTCGCTGGCCTGACTTTCAAGCACCCGCTGGCCCATGTGCACGAGGGCTACAACCGCGTCAGCCCCGTCTACCTGGCCGACTACGTCAGCGCTGAAGACGGCACGGGCATCGTGCACTCGTCGCCTGCTTATGGCGTGGACGACTTCAACAGCTGCGTGGCCCACGGCCTGAAGTTCGACGACATCCTGAACCCCGTGCAGGGGAATGGCGTGTACGAAGCCGAACTGCCGCTGTTCGGCGGCCAGCACATCTGGAAGGCCGCGCCCGTGGTGCTCGAGACCCTGCGCGAGCATGGCCGTGTGCTGGCCTCGAAGGAGATCGTTCACAGCTACCCGCACTGCTGGCGCCACAAGACGCCGGTGATCTACCGCGCCGCGGCCCAGTGGTTCGTGCGCATGGACGAAGGCGAAGGCGTGTTCACGACGAACAAGGCCGACAAGACGCTGCGCCAGACCGCGCTCGACGCGATCGACCAGACCACCTTCTACCCCGAGAACGGCCGCGCCCGCCTGCGCGACATGATCGCCAACCGCCCCGACTGGTGCATCAGCCGCCAGCGCAACTGGGGTGTGCCGCTGCCCTTCTTCCTGCACAAGGTGACGGGCGAGCTGCACCCCGACACGCTGGCGCTGATGGAGCGCGCCGCGCAGCTGGTGGAGCAGGGCGGTGTCGAGGCCTGGGCCAAGCTGGACCCGGCCGAGTGGCTGGGCGCTGAAGCCGCCGAATACAGCAAGTCCACCGACATCCTGGACGTGTGGTTCGACTCGGGCACCACCTTCTTCCACGTGCTCAACGCGCAGAACGGCAGCCACCCCAACGCCGGCCACCACGAAGGCCCCGAGGCCGACCTGTACCTGGAAGGCCATGACCAGCACCGCGGCTGGTTCCACAGCTCGCTGCTGGCCGCATGCGCCATCTACGGCCGCGCCCCGTACAAGGGCCTGCTGACCCACGGCTTCACCGTCGACGGCCAGGGCCGCAAGATGTCGAAGTCGGTCGGCAACGTCGTGGCGCCGCAAGAGGTCTCCAACAAGATGGGTGCCGAGATCATCCGCCTGTGGACGGCCTCGACCGACTACTCGGGCGACCTGGGCATCGACGACAAGATCCTGGCCCGCGTGGTCGACGGCTACCGCCGCATCCGTAACACGCTGCGCTTCCTGCTGGCCAACACCTCCGACTTCGACCCGAAGACGGACGCTGTGCCGCTGAACGAACTGCTCGAGATCGACCGCTACGCGCTGGCCCGTGCCTCGCAGCTGCAGGAAGACATCCTCGCGCACTACGAGCGCTACGAGTTCCACCCCGTGGTCGCCAAACTGCAGGTCTACTGCTCGGAAGACCTGGGCGCGTTCTACCTCGACGTCCTCAAGGACCGCCTGTACACCAGCGCGGCCAAGAGCCACGCCCGCCGCGCCGCGCAGACCGCGCTGTGGCACATCACGCACGGCATGCTGCGCTGGATGGCGCCGTTCCTGAGCTTCACGGCCGAAGAGGCCTGGAAGGTGTTCGACGGTGGCGAGACCATCTTCACCGAAACCTACTGGGACTTCCACGAGGCCGACAAGGACACCGAGCTGCTGGCCAAGTGGGCCCGCATCCGCGCCTTCCGGGAAGAGGTGAACCGCCGCATCGAAGACGTGCGCACCCGCGGTGAGGTTGGCGCCTCGCTGCAGGCCAACCTGTTCGTCACCATCGGCACGCAGGACGAGCAGGGCGCCCGCCTGCTGGCCGACCTGCGCAGCCTGGGCGACGACCTGAAGTTCGTGCTCATCGTCTCCAGCGTCGAGTTGGCCGAAGGCCACAGCACGCAGATCGAGGTGAACCCGTCCAAGGCCGTGAAGTGCGAGCGCTGCTGGCACTACCGCGACGACGTGGGCGCCAACCCCGAGCACCCCACGATCTGCGGTCGCTGCGACACCAACCTGCACGGAGCGGGTGAAGCCCGCGCGCACGCCTGATGGCCGCGCGCAAGTCCGCCCCGAAGGCGGCCTCCCGCCAGGGCCTGCTGCCCTGGCTGGGCATCGCCTTCATCGTCATCCTGCTCGACCAGTTCACCAAGGTGCTCATCGTCGGCTGGCTGCAGCACGGTGAAAGCCGCGAGGTCTGGTCCTTCTTCAACATCGTCCGCGCCCACAACACCGGCGCGGCGTTTTCCTTCCTGGCCAACGCCGGGGGGTGGCAGCGCTGGTTCTTCGTCGGCCTGGGCGCGGTGGCCACCGGCTTCATCGTTTACATGCTCAAGCAGCATGGCGGGCAGCGTCTGTTTTCGTGGGCGCTCACGCTGATCCTGGGGGGGGCGCTGGGCAACGTCATCGACCGTCTCGTGCATGGCTATGTCGTTGATTTCCTGGATTTCCACTGGCGCTTCCTCGCCCCGATGTTCCCGGGCGGGCATTTCCCCGCCTTCAACATCGCGGACTGCGCCATCACGGCGGGGGCTGCGCTGCTGATCCTGGACGAAGTGCGGCGCGTTCGTCGCAGCTGAAGCCGCCGTTGGCGGCGGTGCTCCGCATTTCTACCGATGCCGCGCTGCGGCCACAGGCGTACCTTGGATGCGTCTGTCGCACGCACAAGGGAGCTGGCATGGGAATGGTTGGCCGACTGTCGCACCAGGCGCTGGTTTCGCGTCGCCGTACGCAGCGCCGCAAGCCCCTGCAGATCAGGCGGCTTCACCACTGGCCGGATGGCGGCCTTCATCGCCCTGCGGCGGCCTCGGAGTCCGCGCCGGTCGGAGCGCCGGCATGGCCCGCTGCCGTGGTTCCTGACTTGCCGGCCGCCCCTGAGTCGCCGGTGCAGGCCCCACCCGCTGTCGGGTCTGCCGTCCCCGCCGAGCCCAGCGTGCTCGACATGCCGCTCAACACCTTGCGTTGGTCCGAGCCTCTTCGGTGGCTGGCGCTCGGGTGGCGGGATTTCCGCCGTGCGCCCTTGATCGGTCTGTTCTACGGCGCCTGTTTCGTGCTCATGGGCTGGGGTCTGTTGGCGGTGTTCCAGTACGCACCGGCCTACACGCTGGCCCTGTCGGCCGGCTTTCTGTTGATGGGGCCCTTCCTGTGCCTCGGGCTGTACCAGGCCAGCCGGCGCATGGACGAGGGCGAGCATCCCGATTTCCAAGACAGCCTCACGGCCTGGCGGCACAACAAGGGGCAACTGGCCGTGTTCGCCACCGTCTTGCTCGTGCTCGAAATGCTGTGGGGCCGGGCGGCGATGATCGTGTTCGCCGTCAGTTTCGATGGCATGGCCGAGTTCGATGGCACGCTGACCAGCCTGCTGACGGTGGACAACATCCCCTTCCTGGTCACCTATGTGGCCGTGGGGGGCATCTTCGCGGGGCTGATCTACGCCGTCAGCGTGATCAGCATGCCCATGATGCTGCACCGCTCGGTTGATGCCATCTCGGCCGGTCTGGCCAGCATGCGTCTGTTCACCACGCAGATGGGCGTCATGCTGTGGTGGGGAGCGCTGATCACCGGGGTGGTGGTGCTGGCCATGCTGCCGGGCTTTCTTGGCCTGCTGGTGGCCGGCCCCGTCCTCGGTCACGCCTCCTGGCACGCCTACCGTGCAGCCACCGAGGTGAGAGCGGGCGAGCGCGATCGCTGAGCGCTGACACCGGCGCGCCCCCCTCATTTGCAGGGGGGGCGCATCTGCCGTCGAGGGGTGTTCCGTAGTGGAGGAGGCTGGCACGTCGCCAGTTCACATCCTTGATGGAGGCCCCCATGATCTCTCTGACCCGACGCGTCCGCCTTCTGGGCGTCACGATGGCCGCGCTTGGCGCCGCCCAGGTTCACGCTGCAGTCGAGTTCATCGGACTGACGACGTCCGATCAAATCGTTCGCTTCACCGATCCGGCACTCGGCATCAACACCGTGTCCGTCACCGGGCTCGGCACCGGTGAGCGCCTGCTGGGCATCGACATCCGCCCGTCCGACGGCCTGCTTTATGGCATCACGCAAACCGGCGTCTACACCATCGACAGCCTTGGCAAGGCCACCAGCGTCGCTTCGCTGAGCGCCTCTCTCGCCGGACTCGGTGGCGTCGGCGTGGACTTCAACCCCGTGGCCGATTTCGCCGGTAACGCGTCATTGCGTGTCGTGACCGGGGGCACGGGCAACAACTACGCGGTGAACGTGAGCACGGGCATCGTGGGCAACACGGCGTCGCAGATCGCCTCGGGTTACTCGGCCGTGGCCTACACCAACTCGTTTGCCGGTGGCAGCGCTCCCATGTCGACGGCGCTCTACTACATCAACGCCGCGGCCGGACGCCTCGACATGGCACCAGGCAGCTTCAACGCCCCCATCATCACCCCTGTCGGCACACTGGGCCTGAGCGGCGCACTGCTGTCCGTCAACGGCTTCGACATCCTGGGGGCAGACCAGGCCTATGCCGCGCTGAACGTGGACGACGGCCGTACCGTCACGGGCATCTACCGCATCAACCTGGCAACCGGGGCGGCCACGTCGATCTTCGAGTTCAACGGCACCTTGCGTGGTCTCACTGTCGCGCCGGCCGCGCCAGTGCCGGAACCGTCGTCCCTGGCCATGACCGCGATCGGGTTGGCCACAGTCGCCGGGGTGGCGCGTCGCCGCACCCGTCGCAAGGCCGCCTGAGGCGGGGCAAGCAGGGCCCGTGCGGCCCTGTTCTAATGCGGGCAGTCTCGAGCCGTTCGCCCACTGTCCGCCGTGTCCGCTTCATCCCCCCCGTCGCTCCGCACCCTCGTCTTTCTGTTGCTGCCCCCGATGATGTGGGCAGGCAATGCGGTGGTGGGGCGCATGATGGTGGGCACGATGCCACCGGTGGCCATGAATGCGCTGCGCTGGCTGCTGGTGGGGGTGATGCTGTGGCCCCTCGTGCGCCGCAACGGCCTGGATTGGGGCGATGTGCGCGCACGCTGGGGCTACCTCGCCTGCATCGGTGTGCTGGGTGTCGGCACCTACAACGCCCTGCAGTACCTGGCCCTGCTCACGTCCTCGCCGCTGAGTGTCACCCTGATCGGCTCCAGTGTGCCGGTGTGGATGATGCTGGTCGGCCGCATCGGCTTTGGCCAGGCCTTGCGCCCTCGGCAGTTGGCCGGGGCTGCCTTGTCGGTGTGCGGGGTAATGTTGGTGATGACCCGGGGCGACCTGTCCGTGTTGGGCCAGCTTCGCCTTGTGCCTGGTGACCTGCTGATGCTCGTGGCCAGCCTGGCGTGGGCGCTGTACAGCTGGCTTCTGGCCCATCCTCCGGCCCACATGGTGGGCCACCAGCGTCCGGCATGGGACTGGGCCACCTTCCTGTGGGTTCAGGTGCTGTTTGGCAGCGTCTGGGCCGTAGGCAGTGCGGGTCTGGAGGCTGTTCTCACGGCCAGCCCGCAGCCGGGCTGGCTGCCATCGGGCGTGTGGCCGTGGATCGGCATGCTGTTCATCGCCATCGGCCCCTCCATCGTGGCCTACCGCTGCTGGGGGCTCGGCGTGCAGACGGTGGGGCCCACCATGGCGGCCTTCTTCAGCAACCTCACCCCCATTTTCGCTGCGCTGTGGGCCGCCTTGCTGTTGGGAGAGCACCCCCGCTGGTATCACCCCGTGGCGTTGCTGCTGATCGTGGCCGGGATCGCGGTGTCGTCAGGTGTTCAGAAGCGGCGGCGCGAGCCCCCGCGGCCGCTGGAGCCGAACGGCGGCTGACCGCGCCAGTAGCGCAGCATGAGCCAGCCGCCCAGCATGCCGCCCAGGTGAGCAAAGTGCGCCACCCCTGACGCGGTGCCCGTCACACCGAGGAACAGTTCGAGCCCGCCATAGATCGCGACGAAGACCTTGGCCTTCATCGGGATCGGGGGGAACAGCGGCATGATGGTGCGATCGGGAAACATCATGCCGAAGGCCAGCAGCAGGCCGAACAGGCCACCAGATGCGCCCACCGTCGGGTTGTGCCAGCCGCCCAGCAGCGACATCAGCAGCTGCGTGGCCGCGGCCGTCAGCACGCTGGCGCCGAAGAACTCGAGGTAACGCCGGCTGCCCCAGATGCGCTCGAGCTCCGAGCCGAACATCCAGACCCCCAGCATGTTGAAGAACAGGTGGCTGAACGAGCCATGCAGGAAGGCATAGCTCACGACCTGCCACGGGTAGAAGAAGGGGCTTTGCACCGGCCACAGCGCGAACCACTGCGACAGCATGCTGCCGAAGGCGAGGTCGAGGCAGAAGACGGCCACGTTCACGAGGATCAGGGCCTGGGTGATGGGGGGCATCGGTGGCATGCGGTCGGCGTTCACGGTGGTCAGATCAAACCGCATCATAGGGCCGGATGCCCGACCCCGTTGCCAACGCCCTGGCACGCAACTCGCTACGCCCTGGGGACCGCATGGCCTGTCTCTGTGCCGTGCACCGAAGGAGACCACCGACCATGTCCGTTCGCGCCGTCCGACGCCATTGCCAGCCCCTCATGGCACGGGCCCAGGCCGGTCAGGCGCGCCACTTCACATGGCATCCCGAGCGCATGGCGTTGGTGGCGGCGTATGTCACCAGCCAGATCCGCGAGCGCTACCCCGACCTTCGCGTTCGCCCGCACGGGGTCTGGCGGCGGTTCGAGGCCCACGACATCGACCGGTGGGGCGCGGTCGCGCAGGCCCATGGCCTGGCCAGCGGGCCATGCCGGCTGGAGCGGGCGAGGGCGCAGGTCGACCTCGCGTTCACCGCCGCGCTGCTCGGAGCCCATGTCCTGAGCCAGTGGCATTACCGCGATGCGGCCAGCGGCCACACCCTGATGGGCTCCGAGGCCATCAGCGTGGCGAGCCTACGCTGGTGGTCTGGCGGCGCGTTATCCAGCGACCCGCACCAGCCCTGCCGCACGGACGCCGTGGCACTCGAGCGTCTGCTGACACCCGATCTCGCCATGGCGCTGCAGGTCGGCCCGGACAACCCCTTGCCGGGCCTCGAAGCCCGTGCCAACGTGCTGCGCCAACTGGCCCTGGCCTTGCGCGCCCACGCCGACCTTTTCAGCCGCCCGGATGAGCCCGGCCTGCTGCGCCCGGGCCACCTCGTGGACGCGCTGTTCCGCCGTTGCCCGACCGGGCAACTGGCCGCAGCCGACCTGCATGACCTGTTGCTGTACGCCCTGGGCACGGTGTGGCCGCAGGAGACCCAGCGCGCCGGCGCGCCCATGGGCGACTGCTGGCCTCACCCCGATGCCCCGGATGGCTGGGTGCCCTTTCATCAGGTCAGTCAGTGGTTGACCTACTCTCTGCTCGAACCTCTGGCCGAAGTCGGTCTGACCCTCACGGGACTGGACGAACTCACCGGCCTGCCCGACACCCGCCAGGGCGGCCTGCTGCTCGACCTCGGCCTGCTGCAGGCCCGTGACCGTGCCTTTCACACCACACGCTGGCGCCCCGGGGACGAGCCCGTCGTGGAATGGCGAGCCCTCACCGTGGTGATCATGGATCATCTCGCGGAGGCCGTGCGGGGCGAACTGGGGCTGAGCCCCGAGCAGTTCCCGCTGGCGCGTGTGCTGGAAGGTGGAAGCTGGGCGGCCGGCCGCCGCATTGCGCTGGCCAAGCGCCCCGGGGGCCCCCCGCCCGTGCTCCTCGACAGCGATGGCACGCTGTTCTGAACGACGACCCTGTTTCGCACCATGAACGCCGACTTTCCCAACCTCACCCTTGTCGATCACCCTTTGGTCCAGCACAAGCTGACCTGGCTGCGCGCCGAGGAAACCAACACCGACAGCTTCCGCAACCTCCTGCGCGAGGTCAGCCAGATGCTGATCTACGAGGCAACGCGTGACCTGCCCACCGAGTTGCAGACCATCCGCACGCCCATCTGCGAGATGCAGTCGCCCCTCATCAGCGGCAAGAAACTGTGCCTCGTGTCCATCCTGCGTGCGGGCAACGGCCTGCTCGATGGGGCGCTGTCGATCCTGCCGCTGGCCCGTGTGGCCCACATCGGCCTCTATCGCGACCCGGACACCCTGCAGCCTGTCGAGTACTACTTCAAGGCCCCGTCCGACATCGCCGAACGGCAGGTCATCGTGGTCGACCCCATGCTGGCCACCGGCAACTCTGCCGTCGCGGCCATCGACCGCATCAAGGCCCTGGGTTGCGTCAGCATCAAGCTGCTGTGCCTGCTCGGCGCGCCCGAAGGCGTGCGCAACATGCTGCAACACCACCCCGACGTGCCCATCGTCATGGCCGCGCTCGACAGCCATCTGAACGACCACGGCTACATCGTGCCGGGCCTGGGCGACGCGGGTGACCGCATCTTCGGCACGCAGTGAGGCTGTGCTATCCTTTTGGTCTTTCCCCCGGAGCCCCGGTGGCGAAATCGGTAGACGCAGGGGATTCAAAATCCCCCACCTAACGGTGTGCCAGTTCGAGTCTGGCCCGGGGCACCAGTACGAAACATCGTACAGCGTCGTTTTCCCTCTGAAAACCCCGCGAAATGACGGTTAGGAAATCCCCCTAAACGTCCGACAATCCCGCAGTGAGTCGTGTGGGTGCCCCCTTGGCTCCCCCTCACCATCCCCCTCACTTCATGGCACACATCTACAAGCAGCGCGACAAGTGGCGGGCGCAGGTTCAGCGCAAGGGCCAGCGCGTCTCAAAGTCGTTCCGGACCAAGGCAGAGGCCATCCTCTGGGCACAGTCCATTGAGGCCGAAATCCTGCAAGCAACCGGGCCGGGGTTCCCCCGCAAGACGTTCGCTGACGCCGTAGACCGGTACAAGCGCGACGTTTCCTCGACCAAGAAGGGCGAGCGACACGAATGCATGAGGCTGGATGCCTTCGTTCGTGACTTCCCGCACATTGCTGGCAAGCTGCTGACCGAGGTCAAGACCTCCGACATGGTGTCGTGGCGCGATGCCCGGCTGAAGGAGGTCACGCCAGCATCGGTGTCCCGCACGGTATCCACGTTCTCCAACCTGTTCAAGTTGGCAATCAAGGAATGGGGCTGGTGCGGCCATAACCCATGCGAGGACATGAAAGCCCCTGGCGACAACCCGCCCAGAACGCGCAGGATCAAGCCACGCGAGGTTAAAACCATCGTCCGGTGGCTTGGGTACCGGACCGGCGAGAAGCCGCAGACAAAGATGCAGGAGGTTGCTCTCGCGTTCATGGTGTCTCTGAGAACGGCCATGCGAGCGGGTGAGGTGCTGCAACTCGGTGCGGCTACGGTTGATCTGGACAAAGGCGTTGCGCTGGTCGAGCACAAGACCCAGCACTTGACCGGCAAGCCCCGCGAGGTTCCGCTGTCGCCCAAGGCGGTGCGCCTTCTCCGTCCCGTCATGGCTGAACGCATCTTCTCGGTGTCGAGCGCCAGCCTTGACGCCTTGTTTCGCAAGGCGAAGGCCAACACCCTGATTCAAGACCTTCACTTTCACGACGCCAGAGCTGAGGCCCTGACGCGGTTTGCAAAGAAGGTCGATGTCCTGACGCTTGCTCGGATCAGCGGCCACCGTGACCTGAAGGTGCTGATGGACCACTACTACCGGGAAACCGCCGAGGACATCTCTAGGCGGCTTGGCTGACGCGCTCGGCCCACCGCAGCACCTCGACCTCTGACCACCAGCGGTTATGCGTGGACAGGGCGATGATGGGCTTGGGAAAGTCCGGCCTCTTGGTCACGTAGTCCCGCGTATGCCGGACTGAGTAGCCAAGCAGTTCCGCGATTCCGGCGATGTTCACTCGCTTCTGCATCACTCCCCCCCGAAACTCTTGGGACGTTCTTCGCCGAGCAATGCCGTCAGCTCGAACATGGTTGCTTCATGCTCATCCGGCGAGTGGGGTTCAAGGTGCCAGTTGATGGCTTGCCGAGCGCGCCGGATTAGGTCTGTGCTCACCAGCATCATTGCAGCGCCTCCTTCCGCGACAGCCTCCAGCGCACTCGCCGGGTAGATCTGCACGCTGCCATGGTGGGCCTCGCTCTCGACTGCGTAGCCCTCGGGTGTCAGCGTTGTGGAGTAGGTGCCGACGACTCGGCCCTGCCACTCGCTGCCCTTGGTCTTGCGCACTCGGTCGCCCATGTTGAACTTGGGTTGCATCACTTCCATCCCTCCATCATGAGTTGGTACAGCGCAGGGCGAACGCGCCAGTACAGACGCCGTGCAGACTGCGGTCGAGCGTGCCAGCGGTGGAACTTGTGCTTGCCGTTGAGCGGATCTAGAGCGCACCCAGGGCATGGATAGTGACCGCGCGCCAGGACGATCTTGTCTCGCGGGCTCTGCACTCCGCGGATGACCGCCATGTGCGGACGGAACGGTTCGTGCGGCATCACTCGGCTCCTTTCGGTGCATGAGGCATGCGCTTGCCGGTACCGGCGCAGGTCGTGCATGCCTGGAACTCGTCGTCCAAGCTGCTGCCTCTGCATTTCGGGCACTGCTCCAGCATGTCTGCAACGTAGCCGAGATAGAACGTGTCGTTGAACTCGTTTGCGCGCTCCTTGGAGATCCGGCGCAGTGAGTGTGCGACCATGAGCGGATCGCCAGCTTCCCGCTCCATCTCATCCTCCACTTCAGTGATTGCGCTGCTCCAGCAGTCCAGCGGGATCATGCGAGCCAGGCTGCGGAGTTTCTCGATTGGGGTCATGTCGGCTCCTTTTTCCTCCATGTGTTCGCCATACTCTTTGAGCCATGGGTGTAGTGGGATGAAGTAGGGCCCCCATTCGTCAATGCGCTCGGCCGGGATTCCGTCCTCAGCGTCTATCCAGACGATCCACCCTCCAGTCTTGGCAGATAGCCGCGCCACCTCGGCCAGCAAGTCGGAATCCATCTCCATCATCCCGTACTGCCTATCGCCAGTCTTGAGTGCATCCCATATCGCATACTCATTTCCGCACATCCATCCGGCGCACCAGCAATCCTCAGAAATATCGCTCATGAGGTCGTACAGCTTCCGCTCGTCCTCCGTGAACTGGCCTTCCGGCTTTGCCCATTCAATCAACTTTCGCATTCCTCATCCTCCATTTCATCCCCATCACCACACCCGTCTGACGCATCGCCTGTGGCCTGGTCGTCGTCGGGCTCCTGCTCCCACGGTCGGGCGTTTGCTCGCTGGCGGGCTCGTCTAGACATTGGTGGGCTCCTTCTCAAGCGAAACGATCCGCGTATAGAAGCATTCGTGGTTCAGGTTGATATTCAGGCCAGCGTCGATCCGCTCCGCCTGCCGTGCGCTCTCGGCGTCAATGCGCTCCACTACCTCTCCGGTTTGGTAGTCGATCACTTGTACTTGGTGCGTTCGGCTCATCCCTCCCACCTCCCGATGCTGGCTGCGGCTCGGGTGATGGCGCGGCGGGTGGCTGCGAACGCATCGGCTCCCATTGGCTCGGTGATGTTCCGGCCGTCGCCGCCAAAGCAAACGGCTTTATCTCCATCAAAGTTGGGGCCAAAGCACAGACCCAACTTCACCGCCAGCCGCAGCGCCTGGCCATCCCAAACAAGCGGGTTCCACACGTGCCCATCGGAAACCATCTTCGGAATTCCATCAAGATGGTCAATGTGGTAGTCAATCCCCGCAGCCTTCGCCGCCAGTTCCAGCAGTTCACGGTCTGTCACTTGCTCGTCTCCTTCAGGTTCTCGTGGATCTGCTTAAGCGCATCGGCCATCACATCGAGGTATGAGCGGTTCTTGTCCCGCCCGGCAATCTCGCGCATCCGGTCGATAACCCATGTCGGCACCTTCAATGACACGACGACGGTGCGCCGGTTGAACCTGGCGCGGCGGTGGCGCATCTTCACTTGCTCTGCTCCTTGAGTTGTTCGATGGCGGCGGCGCAGTTCAGCGCCCCCGCTGCCATTGACTGGTGCGTGTGCTTGCCGAAGTCCGTGCAGAACGGGCCAGCAGCAAGACCGCCGAAGCCATCTGCAACGGCCCTGCATCGCTCCGCCGCCTCCCCCAGCCCAGCGGCACGGCCTGCGGTGTAGGCGTTGCGTATCGCCTGCTTCACGCCGGGGTGAGCGGAGAACGATTCAGGCAGGCCAGCCGCCTCGCAGAACTCAATCACCTGTTCTCGGGTGGGGGTCATGTCAGTAGTCATAGAAGCCTTCAATCTCGTTGTTGCAGGCGTCAAATACACTTCCGGTGTACGGGTGCAAGGTGGATAGGATTTCAGAGCCACCGGAGACAACCTCATGGCGATAGATTTCCTCGCTATTCCCTCCGTAGCCGACAGTAAGTCGGTTCCCATCCGGCAGGTCCGCCGAATAGGTGAAGGTGAACTTGTAGTAGCTGCTGAATGTGACTTCAACGTCTCCGTACTTTGCGTAGAACTCTTGTCGCGTCATCTGCTTGCTCATCACACTCCCCCTCCCGTCTTGGTGATGCCGTGGGCGGCTTCGACTGCGCGGGCAAACGCGAGCACTTCGCGGTGAACGACAACCCTGGGGTCTTGCAGCGCGCCGATGTCGCGAATCTCCACATCCGTCAACGGCTCGCGCATCCGGGCAAGCTCGGCGGCCTGGCGCTCGCACTGCCCCTTCCACATGTCGCGGTTGTTTGTCATGCGCTCGCTGGCCTTCTCAAGCTCCGCGATCCGCGCTGCCTGGCTGCGGAGTAGGGCTGCGGCCTTCTGACGAGTTGGCAGTAGCACGCCGCTCCAATCGGTTTCGAGTGCCACAGCAAGCCTTTCGCTGTAGCCGTCTTGAATCACCGCCTCTTGTGCTTGGGTGTCAGTCATGGTGTTGGCTCCACAAGTTCGACGGCTGCGGCCATGACCATCAGCATGTCCATGCCGATAAGGTCGCGCTTGGTGCAGACCTCTTTGGCAACGATCAGGACGTTCTTGCCGTCGCGGTCAGCCGTAGCCTTCAGGATCTTTCCGAGTTCAGCCATGTGAGGCTTGTAGCGTTCCCCCAGAAGCGTGCGGGCACGGTCGCGCAGTTCGTACAGCTTCGCGGCCATCTGCACTTGTTGTTGCGTTGCGTTCATTGATGTTCGCTCACTCATGGCTGGCTCCTTCCTGGGTGCGGGCGGGCAGAGTTGTCATGCCCGGAACGGCTACACCGAGTCGGCGCAGATCATTGCGGCAGTGCTGCACCGTTCGGATGGCGGTCTTGTATCTCTCCATCACGCTGACGATCTCGCAGTCTTTGCAGTAGTCGGTGAACAGGACGCCATGACCGCAGCCGATCATCTTGCGCACGTATGGGTGGTTTGGATCGTGCTCACCCATCACGCACCGCCTTCCTGAGTGCGGGCGCGCTTGCCTCGGATGATTTCAACCAGCTTCGCCTTGCCGATCTCAATGGCTCCAAGGCGCACTGCCTGCGCTCGCTTCGACCTGCAGATGTCGTAGTGGCTATGAGGTGTGCCGCCCTTCTGGTGCCACTTGCGCGAGACGCCAATCGCATCAGCCATGGCGTGCAACTCTTCGTCCGTGTCTGCCACCATGTGGCACATGACCATGCGCCCGTAGCTGGCCTGCATATCGTCGACATACACGCCCATCACGCACCGCCTTTCTCAGCCGCGCGGGCTGCGTCGATGGCGGCGTCAACGACCTCAGGTGCTCGTGCATCTCGGTAGTAGCTAAGTCCGTCGGGGTCGTCCTGCCATTCGCATATGGCCCACCCGCTTTCAAGGTTGTCACGCAGCCACCGATACCTTTCCGCATCGCGCGCCACATCCTCCGGCACTGCGGGCTGCTTGGAGCGCATCTCATGCTCACCACCTTCGGTCGGCTGATTGGCGAGCTGGTGAGCAGCATCCAGCACAGCGATGTTCTGCACCCATCCAGGCGCGTAACCACCCACCCATTGCTGCAATGCTTCGTCCTCGCCAGCGATCCAGGCCTCCACCAGTTCTGGAGGCGGCTCCGCCCCACAGATCAAGGCCACAGCTTCCGTGAATCGCTGCTCGTAGGTGCTGGGCCCGTCATCAGGAATGACGACCTCTGGTTCGCTCACCTGCTGCGCTGGCGGGGTGGGGACGGCGGTGAGTGCTGCGCGGGCCTTTCTTACCCGTGTGCGGATGGCGACCAGCATGTCCCGCGCGGCTTTTCGGTCTGACTCCGGTGCATCACTCTCTAACACCCGCTGCGCGAACCGCAGGGCGTCGTCGTCCTGCAGATCGACCTCTGACATCGGCACTGCCGGTGCCGGTGCTGTGTAGAGTGGGAACGCACGCGCTGTGCCGCCGCAGCGTCTGGCCTCCGCCTTTGCTGTGCTCTCGGCCCACTCCCCGCGATAGAGGCTGTGGCAGCCTGTCACGGCCCACCCGTATGGCTCCCCCTGCGGTGCCGGTGCTGCAAGGGCGAGGACGGCGCGGGCGAAGCGCAGGGCTGCCGCATGGCAGTCTCCGACGCGGCTGTCTGGCCCGACGAGGCCTACTTGTTCGGCGATCTGGCCGATCTGCTCATCCGTGATGTGGTGGGTCATGCTCTGCTCAGGCAGCGGCGGGAGTTGCTGGGTTGTCATGCGGCGGCTTTCGAGAGTTGTTCCAGTTGCTCAAGGCGCTCCACGCAATCGCGCACGACCTTGAGTTCCACCGAGTCAATGGAAGACCCGTTTTGCAGCCTCACGACTGCATCTCGCATGTCGTGCAGCGCATCCAGCCTGGCGCTGCGAATTGCGCTCAAACGACCGAGGCGGGCCATGTTGTCGGCGTCTTGAAGATCAGGCAGAGGTCTGAGCATCAGACGCCTCCTTGATCGCAGCCGCAGCCGCTTCCATCGCGTTCTTCATCGCGTCATAGGCGGGGCGGTCGCCGCGCTCTTGTGCAGCCTTCTTTGCCGCCTCCCATGCCGCCTTGAGTTCGTCCGTGCTCTCGCAGCCTTCCAGCGTCAGCAGCAGTTCCTCATACCAAGGCGCGACGGGCTGCATGTCTGCGCCGGACTCAAGCCATGCAGACAAGTCCTTTCCGGTCTGGTCGCTGATGCGGAAAGGCGTGGAGCCAAACAGGTTCGTCCGGTCCTTGCTTGCCAGCGCATAGTGGCCGTCGTGGACAAGATCCAGCACCACGGTGAACTCATACTCGAAGCCGTCCCGCTGCTCGGTCTTCATGCCCAGCTTAACGACCTTCTTCTTGCCGTTGCCAGCGTCTTCCTGGCTGGTTTCGGTCTTGCTGCGCCCGGTGGCGATGATGTGCATCTTGCTTTGCAGCATCGCGTCGATGAAGCGGCGGTGGCGTGGCGTGGTTTCGTTCCATGCGGACCATGTGTTTCCGCGAAACTTGGCCTGTGCCGTCTGCTCGTTGATTTCGAGGCAGCCGCCGGAGCCAGACCATTCGTGTGTCGTGCTGTCGATGATGAGCGTGTCATAGCCTGCACGCTCTGCGGCCTTGATGGCCTCGATGTAGCGTTCTGGCGAGTAGGGCGCTGTGAGTTCCAGCGTGTCGAACTCGCACAGGTCGGAATACAGAGAGGCCGAGCCGTGTTCGGTGTCTATGACAGCGATCTTGCCGCCGAGACCTTGGGCGATCATCAGTGCGCCATAGGTCTTGCCAGAGCCAGATGGGCCGGTGAGCGCAAGGCGCAGCTTTGCCTTCTTGCGGACTGCTTTCGTGAATTGCATGGTGACTCCTTAAAACGGCAGACCCTTGAACACAACGCCGAAGGCGATGCGGGCTGCGTAGATAGGGTTGTGGTGACGGGCGTAGAGCCGGAAGACCTGAAGGAACTCGGTAGCGCGGCTCACTGCTTACTCCCCATCAGTTGCGCGACGTGCTCCCAAGCGATGGAGAACAGGTCGCCGTATGTGGCCCAGATGAACCCGGCGATGCCGCAGAGAGCGACGAGACCGGCCAGGACGATGAGGACGAACATCACCTTCTCGCCGAGGCTCAGTTCTTCATCGGGCCGCTCGACTGCACATGCGTAGTGCACGCGGTGTGCTTCAAGGACGAATGGATGCTTGCTGTCGATCATGGCGAAGCCTTCCTGTGTGATGAGGGTCATATCAGCGTGTAAAAAGCGGGCTGGCAAAGCCGGGCGTCCTCTACTACAACTCGGGTTAGATGAGGCCAGCCCGCGTGAAATCAGGGGTTGAGCGGCTTGGCAGAAGCGCCGGTCAGCCCTTGGTCGTGCGCCCAATCGACTGCATGCCAAACAGAGGGCCAGATGCCCCAGCGAACAACGCGGGTGCCGTCTGGTTCGACGTAGGAGAGGCGAATGCTCATGCCGCCACCTCAATCTGAAGCTCATCAAATGCGCCAGCGATGGCGGCATGGATGTCGTCGTTGGCCTGCTTCATCGCGCACAGCGACGCCAGCAGCATTTCCAGACGTTGAGCGCTGTCCAGTTCGACGGTGACGTACAGCCGACCTTGACGCGTGTTCACGGTCGCTTCGGTGGCCGGGAAATCGGTTGTGATGTGCATGGCGTCCTCACTTGATACGTGCCTGAGCGATAGCCTCGGCGTGTTCGTCAATCCAGAATTCGAGGAAGGCGTCCCAAATGGGCTTGACCGGGTTAAGCAGGTACTCGCTGTAGTGCTCCGACCACCACTCACCGAAAGCCCACTCGATATCGACCTTGATGTCGCCGTGAACGTCCGACGACATGAGGATGGGTCGCGTCAGGTCAGCAGCAGCACACGCCGCGCGGACCTGAGCCCGCATCACTCCCGCGATCACTCGCGCCTCAAGCTCGATTGCGTCATCACGACGCGCCTTCTTCTCTTCGTCGGCAAGTTGCTGACGTTCTGCTACCTCTGTCCATCCCATCTCAACTCCTGCCCCCGTGGGGTGTCGCGTTGAGATGAATTGAACCACGGTTCAATGTCGGTGTCAACTGTAGTTCAACTGGCAGGCGCAAAAAAGCCACCCGAGGGCGGCTTGCCAAGTCAGATTCGCTACTTGCTTGACGCTGGCGCTGGCTGCGTTGGCGCGGGTATCGTTATGACGATTGGTGCCGCTTGCTGCGCGGTAGCAGGTTCTGGCTTTAGGGCGCGCGTCATGTTGAGCATCAACCCCGCGAAGCCAAGGACGATAGTGCCTATGATGGCAATCACGGCCCCGAGCATCCAGCGGGAGATCCCAGCATTCATCTCGTGCATATCGGCGCGCAACTGCGCCACGTCCGACTTTGTGGACAAGGTCTGCATGGTTGCTTCAAGGACCTTAAGGCGAGATTCCATATCGGTATTGTCCGGCGGCTCTCCGTCTGTTGGCAACAACTTGCCCCACCTTTGGGCCGCTCTTTCGGTTGCCTTCATCCTTCCCCCTCAACTTCGCCTGTGTCTGCCTTCAAGATGTTTAGAAGCTCAACCGCCTCTGGAGTCGCCGTCCGAAGGCTCTTTGCGATGCGATCTATCTGAAGGTTGTACTCGCTCGCGGAGATGATTCCCTTCTCCAGCAAAGCCGCCACTAGTGAACTGTGCGCGCTCACGAGTGCCATCAGTGCATCTCTATTGGTTGCCATCATTTCCCCTCAAGTGCATGAGCGACCACCCCTATTTATGGGAATTACTTTTGCGATGCGGCAATGACCTGCGTCTGTTGTCGCTTCCCTGCGAACCCCGGGCAAACGGACGATATGCGCTCCGCACGATGTCCGTTTAACTGGCGTGGGGTTCATGCCGCCACTGACGGTTTGGTGTCAATGACCGAGCGCGCCAGGGCGATTGAGTTCTTGACTTTGGCGCTGTCCGTGCATCCATCCATGAGTTGCCCGACGAACAGTTTGACCCCGGCCCGCTTGTCTTCAGGGAGGCTTGCCAACTCGTCCGCGAGCGTGTGCATTGCGCGCTCGAAGTCAGGCATCGGCTCTGCGCGCATCGGGCCACGGCCAGTCAGGAGCCACACCACATCCACATCCAGAAGCTTGGCCGCTGCTAAGGCGCTGTCTGCGGCAAGTTTCGGCTCTGTTGTGTCCAGCCACTTCTTCACAGCCTGGTAACTGACCTTGCACTCTTTGGCGAGCGCAGCAACGCTGACGGCATCACGGCCAGGCCGTGCCTCCATCGCGTGCTTCAGTCGTTCGCCAAAGTTAACCATGGTTGATTGTCTCCCGCGTCAATTGAACTGGGGTTGCCTGCTGAATTGAACTGTGGTTCAATAGGCGGCATGAACAAAGCGCAAGCCATTGACCTGCTCGGAGGCACCGTAGCCGCTGCCGCCGAAGCAATCGGCGTCACCTATCAAGCGGTCTACAAGTGGCCGGATGTGCTGCCCGCAGCGATTGAGGACCGCGTCCTAGCTGCGCTCGCGCGGAAGCACCTGCCGCCTGAGTTGATCGGCTCTCAGCCAGACAAGGCGGAGGCTTGATCCATGAGCACGCCAAAGCGCGGGTACCTGTACGCGATCAAGTTCTCTACCGGGTTGGTGAAAGTCGGCAGGGCGGGCAATCCAGAGTGGCGTATTCGAGACCATGCCAAGCGATTGCAATGCGCTGGCATCACGGTCTCCGCGTCTGAGTTCGCTGAGTGCGTTGGCGATCTGGTCGCCGCCGAGGCTGCATTGATCCGCCGCTGCACCGATGCGTCTGGGACCAAGCACCTCAATGAGTGGTTTGAAGGGCTTGACTTCGATGCTGTCGTGGAATGGATGAGAGGCGCAGCAGGGGATGAGGCGCACGTTCGCCATCCTCAACTCAATGGGCGAGAAAAAGTCACCGACCCTGACTTGCGCTTCCACGTGTTCTACGCGGATTGGATGAAGCAGAGGGCCACCAGATTGGTGAATCTCGCCCTTGAAATGCCAGGGATGAGTGACGCCCAAAGAAAGGCGCTTATTCATGGCGTCAGATACGACGACTACTTTGTTCTGCAAGAGTGCTTGGGCGCTCTGGAGACGATGGTCGAGTGTGATGCATCGCCGGACGAGACGCTCGGAGCCATCCACACGCACGCCTTGTTGGTTGTTCTTATCCAGGCGAACTGTTGGAGCAACGGCTTTCCGCCCGACCCTCATCCGAGTGATGAGCATGTCATTGCGGTGCTGAACTGGTTCAGGCGTCATTTTGGAGACCCTGAACCGTCGCACACGGCTGTGCTGGAGTCCTGAATGCTCTCCCGCCTCCTTTCTGTGCTGGACCGCTGGTCTGACGCCGCATTGCGCGTGCTGGACCGTGTGATGGGCTACGACCCTGAGCAGAGGTTCTGACATGGACGATTTGTGCCGAGTCATCTTGCTCTTGTCTCTCGCTGGCTGGGCCATTTCATTCCGCATGTACATGGGCGCCATCCGTGACAAAGGAAGGACGAACTGGCTGCTTGCGCTTGGGATGGCATTCGCCGCGATTTCTGCCGCGGCGTATGGAGCGCTGGCGCTCTCTGCTTTTGGAGTGATCTGACATGGGTCACTCCATCAGATCCTCAATCCACTGCAACACGGTCTCCGCGTCGATCAGCGCGCGGTTGATGAGCCTGCGCAGTGCGATGTGTGCCCATTCGTCGTCGGTCATTCGGTCCATCTGTCGCTCCTTCATTGCGATGTCGATGGAAAAAATTTTTGAGCACTGAGTACGTGTTCGGGTACGTGTTCAGCGATTGATTCTTTTGGATACCGGAGCAACACCGTGCAATACGAACTGCCTTTGCTGTGCGTCCTCAACGGCGCGAAGCCCGTCCCCTCGGAGGTCGTGGAGTCGTGGCAGTCATTGCATGACGCGATCAATTGGAGCTTCGCCAAGCGAGGCGATGAGGTCGTCAAGACCGTTGATTGGATGGCCCGCCATCTGGGCATGAAGCGTCAGCACGTCTCGCGCATGCTGAACAAGCGCGACCTCAAGTTGGACTCCATCCAAGGCCATATCTGGGACTGCCTCACCGGCTGGAAGGCATACGAGCAGTTCACGAAGCTTGAGAAGCGCCGCATTGCAGAGCGGGCTACCGAGCAACTCACCAAAGCAATCCAGGCCCGCATGGCCGCTTAACCGAGAAGGAGCATAGAGATGAGCTACGAGGATGCATTTGCTGCAGTACCTGGCGTCACCGTTGAATGGGCGCACTATTGCGGCTCCTATCAAGGACGCTTGGTCGCCAAGCTGACCATTGAAGGCGTAGACGGCCCGAGATACGTCCTTGACTACTACGGTTCGTGTAGTGGGTGCGATGCCTACGAGGCTGAGATGCCATGGAACCCGACGCCTGAGCATTTGGCGAACTTTGGGCGCCCATACGTTGAGGCTGCGCTGACGCTGGATGAGGCAATCAACGAGTTGCTCCCTAAGCCTGGCGATTGGTATGACTCGGATGAGCGAGAGGCACTTGACCACATCCTGAATGACTACCCGGAGCGTCGTGCGCTGCTTGCTGCCACACCGGCCGGTACTGCTTGAGTGAGGCCCGCCATGCAACCATACAAGCACGCGGCAGTCATCAAGGCATGGGCGGATGGGGCTCAGATCGAACGCCGGACAGGTGACCTTTGGGTGCCGATGCCGAGCATCCAGAGCACTCTGTACAACTGCGAATACCGTATCAAGCCCACCACCACCGACGAGCAAACCGACGACGCAACCGGAATCGTGGAGGTGAGCGAATGAAAAACGTCTATGTCGTTGTTCGGCAGATGTGCTCGCCGGTAGCCATCACGCACCCGTGGCCGATCAAATCGTTTGCTTCCCTTAAGGAGGCAAGGGGCGAGGCAGACAGATTGAACAAAGGTCCTGGGCGATACGCATATGGCGTTGCTCGCGTTCCGTTTTCTTCGAAGGAGAGGCAGCAATGAACACCCACACCCAATGCCTGCGCCTTCTCAAGGCACTCCGTCGCAAGCGCGGCATCACCAACTTTGAGGCGTTCGCAGAGCTGCACATCACGTCGCTGCATCGCCGTCTGAGCGACCTGCGCGAGATGGGTGTAGTCATCCAGGCCAAGGAAACCGAAGCCAAGCACAAGCGCTACTTCGCAACCCACGTCCCGGCTGATCTGCTTGATGCGATCAGCGGCAAGAAGCGCGAGGTGTGCCATGCATGACCCCTTCAGCCCCACCTACACCCCGGTCATCTCCGTCCGCGACCTCAAGCCAGGCAAGAACGGAGGCCCAAAGCCCAACCCCTACGACTCGAACAACGCACGAGTCCGGATGAATGGCCGCTACCTGCCAAAGCAGCAACAGCCGTTCAAGAACATCACGAAGCCGAGTCAGATGTGAAGCACGCCCTTTTACTCATCGTCATAGCCATCGTGGGCTATTGCGCATTCCAGTTTGCCGACAGGAGTGAGCGCCGCAAGGCTAGGCAACTGATAACACGTCATGGGCTGCGGCTGCTATCGCTGCTGCTGATCGTTTTCCTGCTGCTGGCAATCGCCGTGCAGCTACCTGCAACCAGCCTCATTTAAGGAGCGAGGATGAAGCGCATCACAACAATCATCACCATCTCTGCCGCAGCGGCGCTTTCCGCTTGCAGTCAGATCGACACCGGGAACGTTGGCGTTGAGGCGACTCTTGGTCAAGTCAAAAACGACGTGATGCATCCCGGCGTGTACTTCACGATGTTCAAGCGCGTCACTGAGGTGTGCGCGAAGGAACTGCCGCTTTCCATCAACGACTTGAAGCCACAGACAAGCGACAAGATCACGCTGTCAGACATGGACGTTGATTTGTACGTCCAGATCGATGCCAGCAAGGCCCCGTCAATCATGACCAAGTGGCCGGGCGATCTGACCGAAGCCGTGGAAGATGGATGTGCCCGGGTCGGCATGAACTTCGTTACTCGGCAGGCTCGCGAGGCCATCTACGCAAGTGCTGCGAAGTTCGGGTCGGCAACGATCCACACGGAGCGCAGCGCAATTGCCTCGGATGTTGTCAAGGCGCTTCAATCGGACTTGGATGCTTCTGCTGGCAAGGGCTTGTTCTTCGTGCGCTCCGCCAATGTGCGCAATCTGGTAACAGACCCGGCGCTGGAAGCCAACATCAAAGCTGCCGCTCAGGCTCAGTTCAAGTTGCAGGAAGAGAAGAACCGTCTTGAGGTTGCGAAGGTAGAGGCCGACCGGAAGCGCGCGGAAGCGCAGGGCGAGGCTGATGCGATCCGTATCAAGGCTGAAGCGGTTGCCAAACAGGGCGGCGCTGAGTACGTGCAGCTAAAGGCCATTGAGAAGTGGGACGGAAAGCTGCCGACTACCCAAGCTGGCGGAGTGACGCCGTTCTTGAACGTCAAGTAAGCCAAAAGAAAAACCCAGCGTCGTCGGCGTTGCAGCGCCTCGGCTGGGTTCTCTAACACTCGGAGTGAAGTCTACATGAACTGCTCAACTTTTGAACAACCCCTAGACGGGCGTCCGTCGAATCGGACATGGAGGGGGTAGAGATGATCGTTGACCCCGACTTTCTCGACCACTGGCGCACGCGCATGGTTGTCGATGCACTTGGCGGCGATGAGCTTGCCCCGTTGTACGTCATTCGGCTGTGGGCGCACTGTCAGAACCGAAAGAGCGATTCGTTTGCAATGCCGCCAGCAGGGCTCAAGGCACTTTGCAAGTACCAGGGTGATGCGGACGCACTTGAGTCTGCGCTGATCGCCGCCGACTACATCGTGCGCGAAGGCGACCAACTGACAGTCGTTGGTTGGTCAGAGAAGAACGCTTCCCTCATCGCTGCATGGGAGAACGGCAATCGCGGAGGGCGCCCTAAAAAACCCATGGGTAACCCACAGGTAACCCATGGGCTACCCAGCGGTAACCCAGCGGTAACCCATGGCGAACCCATGGAGAACCCAACGCTAACCCAGGCGAAACCGATAAGAGAAGAGAAGAGAAGAGAAGAGTCTTCTTCACTACGTTCAGAAGACAAAGGCGCTGGCGCGCTGTCTGTCGCTGACTTGGTTGCTGAGGGTGTTGACCTGCAAGACGCAACCGACTGGCTCAGGGCTCGCAAGGACAAGGGGGCCAAGACGCTGACGCTCACGGTGTGGCAATCCGTCAAGTCAGAGGCATCAAAAGCCGGGATGACTCCCGCTCAGGCGGTGAGCCTGTCCGCAAAAGAGCAATGGAGGGGCTTCAAGGCCTCATGGTTGAGCGATCAGGGCCGTGGCAATACCCAGGCAAGGGTGCAGCCCAAAAACGCAAAGCACGGCGGTTTTGAAGAGAAGGACTACACAGCGGGGGTGATGGAAGATGGAACCATTGTCTAAAGCCATCGAGGCAGGCAAGCAGACGCGCCAGGTCGAATGCGAGCAGCACGGCATGTTCACTTCGGTGAACATCTTCCGCACGGTGTGGAGTCGTTGTCCGACTTGCGAGGACTTGCGGCACAAAGCCGAGCAGGAGGCGGTAGAGCGTGGCCGGGTATTGGCCGAGCGTGAGCGCCTTCAGCAAAAGCTCGGGCGTGCGGCGATCCCGAAGCGGTTCATTGGCCGCGGGTTCGACAACTTCACTGTCCACAACGAAGGCCAAGCGAAGGCGCTGGAGATTGCGCAAGCCTATGCCGAAGGTTTCGACGCCCACATGAAGACCGGGCGCGGCCTGGTTCTGTCGGGCAAGCCGGGGACTGGGAAGAGCCATCTTGCCGCCGCCATCCTTCAGTCGGTCCTCGCTCGTCATGCGGTGCTATACGTGACATGCATGGATGTGATCCGCATGGTGCGCGAGACATGGCGCAAGGACTCGCCGGAATCGGAGCGCGATGTGCTTCAGCGACTTGGGCGCATGTCTCTGTTGGTCATTGACGAGGTAGGCGTCCAGTACGGCACCGAAGGCGAGCAAACGATTCTGTTTGACGTTCTCGACCTGCGGTATCGGGAGGTTCTGCCAACCATCCTCATGACGAACCAAGACCTGACCGGCATGAAGCAGTTTCTCGGTGAGCGCACTTGGGACCGTATCCGGGAAACCTGCCGATGGGTTCCGTTCGAATGGGAAAGCTATCGGCCGCAGGCACGCAAGGAAGCGATTGAGGGGAAGCAAGCATGAGCAATGTCGTCATCAACAGCCTTGGCTATGCGACTGGCCTTGCGCTGCATTACTTCTCGGATCATCCAATGACCGTTGGTGAGTTGTCACAGAAGATGGGGATCTCTCACTCTGGTGCATCAAAGCATCGGAGGCTGCTCAGCGAGCGAGGGCTGATCCATGTCGTTGATCGCCGCAAGCCTGATGGTCTCGGCGCTCCGTCAAACGTGTACGCGGCTAAGGCAAAGCATCCGAAGCCATCCGATGACCGTTGTGGATTCAATGGAATCGACAAGACGCGCTTTGCTGAGATGAAATACCTACTGACTGGCCATCCGATGACCGTTGCGGAAATAGCGGATGAACTCGGACTTGAGCAGACAGCCGTTCGCACACGTCTACGCTATTGGATGAAGGGCGAATCAAAGCATTTTCGCATCAGCAGGTGGGCGTTGCAGGAGTCTGGCCGACAGGTCTACGTGCCGTACTACGTGTACGGTTCAGGGCCTGATGCAAAGAAGCCGCCGAAGCTCGGGAGCAAGGCAGCAACTCAGCGATACCGAGAGAAGAAGCGTGTGATCGTAAACAGCATCCAGCTTGCTGCGCGACACCGTGGTGATGCGGCAGTTGTCATCTCGCCGTTCTCTCAGTTGCTTATGGCGACTGGTGCGAGGGGAAAGGTTGTTCTAGAAGAAGCGGAGGCCGCATGAAAGTCACCCTACACAACGCGCAGCAGGCTCCCATCTGTTTGCAGCAGACCTACCGGGATCACCTCAAGCCGATCCTGATGGCTGGTTACAGCGTCGAGGTGTCGTTTGAGCATGACCTGCGCACGCTTGAGCAGAACAAGCAGCAATGGCCGTATCTGCAAGCGTTCGCCGACCAGATCCCGTGGGATGTGAATGGCCGACTGGTCATCGTGAGCGAAGAGGACTGGAAGGACATCCTCACCAGCGCCTATCGCAACGAGGTGCCGCGTGTGGCCGCTGGGTTCAACGGTTCGCCTCCGGTGATGCTGGGCCAGCGAACCAGTCGCTTCACGCGCCGACAGTGGCCGGAGTGGATGGAGTTCCTGCGGTTTGCTGCCGCCGAACGTGGCGTGAAAGTCCCTCTGCCCAAGAGCATTGAAGGAGCCTACGCATGACCCCCTGCCCAGCCTGCGAAACAGCAGCAGTGAACCCAATCACCGGCATGTACTACGCCGGGTGCAGCGGTTGCGAGATGAGGGCAGCACGTCAGTCGCCCAGCTATCACGCCCACATGAACAACCTCAAGCGCACGCCAGGCAGCGCCGACCGAAGGGCCTACGTCGAGGCAGTGGAGCGCAAGGAAGGCGAGTTGATCGCCTCCGTCATCCGAAAGGACTACGCCGCATGGTGGGAAGAACGAAAGGCGGTGAAGGCGTGAAGGAGCCAAAGCAGAAGAAATGCAAGTCCAAGGGCTGCGGCGTGCTGTTCGCCCCAACGCGACCGATGCAAACCGTCTGCTCCGTGATGTGCGCCGTCCTCGACGCTCGGATCAAGCGCGAGCAAGCCGAGACGAAGAAGCGCCAGGAGCAGCGACGCAAGGACAGAGAGACGCGGGACAAGCTAAAGACGCGAGCCGACTGGCTGAAGGAGGCGCAAGCCGCGTTCAATGCCTACATTCGCGCCCGTGATGCCGACCAGCCATGCATCTCATGCGGTCGTCATCACACCGGCCAATGGCACGCAGGGCACTACCTCAGCCGTGGAGCGCGCCCTGAGCTTGCCATGCACCCTGACAACTGCCACAAGCAATGCGCCCCCTGCAATACGCACCTGAGCGGCAACCTAGTCCTGTACCGGGTCAACCTCATCAACAAGATCGGCCTGGATCGCGTCGAGTGGCTGGAAGGACCTCATGAGCCGCTGAAGCTGACTGTGCCCGACATCAAGGCAATCCGCGACAAGTACCGCGCACTCGCAAAGCAACTGGAGAAAGAGACAGCATGATCGACGAAGCGCAAAAACAGATGGACGCCATCCTCGACCGCTACCTCGTTCTCATGCACGAGTACAGCAGCGCATACCACGTCGGCAGGGGCTACCCGAGCCGAGCCCCGGGGACTGAGGGCTATCGCGCCTCCAAGCAGTACGACTACGACAACGGCGCAATGGACGACGAGGCCGACCACGTGACCGGCGCAGCGGTGGCCGCAATCGTGGACAACATGGAAGACCCTCACCGGACGCTGTTGAGGGTTGAGGCGCGCAACCTGAAGACCGGCGTCAAGGTCTGGACGAGCGCCAGGCTCCCACTCTGCCCCGTCGAGCGGTCAGTGATCCGGCAGGAGGCGAGGAACATGCTGTGGCTCAAGCTACGAGCTACTGAGTTGATCTAATCCGTGTTGTGTTTGTGCGCGAAACCTGTTGACACCGTGACCGGTCACGCGCACAATACACAAATGGACAGCGCGGTGCTGATCCAGCAACACGGGAGAGAGTCATGAGCCAAGCGAGCGTCAAGTGGGAGCAAGTCAGTCAGGGTCGTTGGATCGGAAAAACCGACAACCGCAGCATAACGCTGTACGCCGGGCAAAACGAAGATGGGTCGTTTTACTGGTCTGATGGGGCCAACAACGGGCACTGCGGCGAGCCCATCACAACATACAAAGACATCACCAATCCCGACGCATACATCGCCGCAGCGATCAACCGCTGCAAGGCTGATGCAGAGGCGTGGTTTGCAAAGTTCATGGCCGCGTAAGGCCAAAAAGACAAAGGCCCGGGAGTCAGGGCCTTTGTGGAGCCACACCGGGCCGAAACCCGATGGCGCCAAGCGCAAATGCACTACGTGCAAGAGCTTGTGCCTAACTAACGTTTCAATCCGGCGCACAAAGTGCGACAAGCCAAGCGCTAACGCAAACCGTACAAGAGCTTGGTTCTACTCAATATTTCAACCCAACGCGCCCAAAGGCGCGACAGGAGAAGTGTACATGACGCCCCACAAGCTCAAGAAAGCATTTTCGCTGGCCCGGATGGACGATGCGCCAAGTGTGCGAGAGCACATCGAGCAAACGATGCGATCGCATGCTGCTGCACTTGCAGGGCTCACGTCACGCCAGCTTGCCGCAGTCATCCAGATCCACCACGCAGCATACAAGCAGGGTCGAGCAAGCTGTGATGCTGAGTTGACCGGAGATGGTGCCGTGTGGGTTGGCGGCAATGTCCAGCGATTGATCGACCTTAACCGCCTGCCTGCGCCATGACCACCACCACTGCCGCACAGGTAGCACCAAAAGACAAGACCGCAGCAGAGCGCAAGCGCAGGGAGCGCGAGGACAAACGCTGTGCTGGGTTGAAGCGTCTGGAACTATGGCTTCCGCCAGAGCAGCACGACGCTGTAAGAAAGTTTGCTCAGTCGCTAGATACAAAAAGTTCCTACGATGCGGAGTGATGATGTGAGTAAAACACTGGTTATCAATCAAGTAGGAGGGTGCGGCGATACCCTGGAGGCGGCAATCCGGTGCGGCGAGTTGTACATAGAGTGCGATGAGCCATGGTCTGGCGACACGGTGAGCGGAATCGGTAGAACCGCGTCCGTAACGCTGACGAAAGACCAAGCGCGCGAGTTGGCTGCGTTCTTGCTGGATTGGGCGAACGAAATTGCTTGACACTGTACGCAAACCCATGTAGATTTCCACAGGTGGGCGCAGCCGTGCCCAGATGTTTCGCCTAGTGCGGCTTGAGTCTCGTAGCAATACGAGCCGCCCGAGTTGATCGCCGGGTGCAAGTAGTTCAGAAGCCTCGATGCCTAACGGTGTCGGGGCTTTTTCGTTTTCGCTCGGTGCGAAGTCCTTTCGTTCGGGTTGCCCTATCTGTTCAATCGGGCGCGCACTGAGCACCTTTCTGCCGGGCCTATCCCGTCGCGCCTCCAGTCGCTCCTTCTCCAATGGGATCAGCGCCCGGCACCTACATCGCGAGCTGACTGAGCGTCATCAGCAGCAGGCCCCGACGCTATGGGAAGCGCCTCACCTGCTACTCCGGGTGACGGGCTGCGGCGGGCGGGGATCGTATGGCAAAGATCAAGACTCTCAAGCCACGCATCGGTGTCATCAACACCAGCAGGGCAGCAGTCATCAGCACCGACCCTCAACGCATAAGGGGGCGCAAGTGGCAGGCCAGGAGAGAGGCTTGGTTGATGCTTAACCCGTTGTGCCGTCACTGCAAAGAGCATGGCCGCACGACGATGGGGCAAGAGGTCGACCACATCGTGCCGCTCTGGATGGGCGGCACAGACAACGAGAGCAACTATCAGACGCTCTGCATCCCGTGTCACAAGCTCAAGACGGCGGCAGAGGCTGCCAGGCGAGCGGACGGAGGCTGACCGGGGGCGGGGTAAATCTATGGTGCAGACCGGCAGGTAACCGCCCAGTTTCCCATTTGGACAAAAAATCACCCATTCAAACGGAATCAAATGGCAGGCGTAAAAGGTCGAAGCGGCGGGGCTCGCCCTGGTGCGGGTCGCCCGCCAAAAGAGCCCGAGATGTTGGATGTGATCGGCATGTTTGATGACCCGGAGAAGTTCTTGCGGGCAGTCATGAACGATGTCGGGGCTGATGCCAAGTTGCGTGTTGACGCTGCTAAGGCTTTGATGCCGTACACCCATGTTCGCAAGGGTGAGGGCGGGAAAAAGGAGCAGCAGGCGGAGGCGGCAAAGAAGGTGGCGAGCAAGTTTGCTGCTGCTGCGCCTCCTAAGCTGGTCGCTGCTGGCGGCAAGAAGGTCTGATGCCTGAATGGTCAACAGCCTGCCCGGATTGGGCGGAACGGCTGCGGGCGCGTGAATCAATCATTCCGCCTCCGATCTTTCCGGAGCAGGCAGAGCAGGCGCTTTCGATCTTCAAGCAACTGAAGATTGTTGACGCTCCTGGCTCGCCCACCTTCGGGGAGTCGTGCGCGGAGTGGGTATTTGATTTGGTCCGCAGCATCTTTGGTGCTTACGACGCTGAGAGCGGGCGCAGGCTCATCACGGAGTGGTTCATTCTCATTCCGAAGAAAAACAGCAAAAGCACGATTGCAGCCGGGATCATGATGACTGCGGTCATCCTGAACTGGCGGCAGTCTGCCGAATTCTCGGTTCTCGCTCCTACGGTCGAGGTTGCGAACAACGCGTTCGCCCCGGCTCGGGACATGGTGCAGAAGGATGACGAGCTAGAAGTCCTGATGCACGTACAGGCGCACATCAAGACCATCACGCATCGTGAAAGCGGAGCGGCTCTGAAGGTCTTGGCTGCAGATCAGAACACGGTCGGCGGGAAGAAGTCTGTCGGCACGCTGGTGGATGAACTCCACCTGTTCGGGAAGATGCCGAGCGCGGAGAACATGTTCCGCGAGGCGCTGGGCGGGTTGGCATCGAGGCCTGAGGGCTTCGTGATCTGGCTCACAACGCAGTCTGACGAGCCGCCCGCTGGCGTGTTCAAGCAGAAGCTTGACTATGCCCGCGACGTGCGTGACGGCAAGATTGTTGATCCGTCATTCGTGCCGGTGATCTTTGAGCACCCGCCAGAAATGGTGAAGTCGGGCGAGTGCCTGAAGATCGAAAACATGGCGATGGTGAACCCGAACATGGGGTTCTCTGTCGATCAAGCGTTTCTTGAGCGCGAATACAAGAAGGCCGAGCTTGCGGGCGGCGACTCGTTCCGTGGCTTCATGGCGAAGCACGCCAACGTCGAGATTGGACTGAACCTGCGGTCTGACCGCTGGTCTGGGGCCGACTTCTGGGAGGACGCTGGCGACCAGGCTGTGACGCTTGATCGGCTGCTGGCGGCGTGTGATGTCATCACGTTGGGCATCGACGGCGGCGGGCTCGATGACCTGTTGGGTTTCGGCGCAGTTGGCCGCGAACGTGAGACAGGTCGTTGGCTGACTTGGTGCCGCGCGTGGGCTCATCCGAGCGTGCTGGAGCGCCGCAAAGAGGTTGCATCACGTTTGCGTGACTTCGCGCGGGATGGTGATCTGGTCTTGGTCGAGCGGGTTGGCGAGGATGTCGAGCAGTTGACGGCCATCGTTGCCGAGATTGCTGCATCTGGGCTGCTTGACAAGATCGGGGTTGACCAGCACGGGCTAGGCGGGATTCTGGATGCCTTGGTTGGCTCGGACGATGAGCCTGGCCCCGTGACGATGGATGACATCGTTGGCATCTCGCAGGGGTGGCGCTTGCAAGGTGCCATCAAGACCGCTGAGCGGCGGTTGGCAAACAAGACGCTTGTTCATGGCGCCCGGCCAATGATGGCTTGGTGCGTGGGCAATGCAAAGGTGGTGCCAGTTGGCAACGCCGTATCCATTACGAAGCAGGCAAGCGGGCTGTCCAAGATCGACCCGCTGATGGCTTTGTTCAACGCGGTGCAGTTGATGGCACTTAACCCGGCTGGCAAGGGCCGGTCGTTCTGGGATCAAGCGTGAAGCTTTTCGGTAACCTCTTCGGGCGCAAGGCGACCCAGCTCACCTACGATCAGATCGCTGATCGGCTTGACGGGATGAGCGGCGGTGTCGTTGCTGGCGTTGCTGTCACTGAGAAGACGGCCCTAGAGGTGTCGACCGTTCTTGCGTGCGTGAAGGTCATTGCGGACGGCGTTGCCACGCCTGAATTGAAGGTGTTCCGCGAGAAGGCTGGCGGCACGCGAGAGCTTGCTACCAACATCCCCGAGTACCGGCTGCTGAACCGTCGCCCTAACGAGTGGCAAACGTCATTTGAGTGGCGTCGTCAGATGACGATCCATGCCGCATTGACGGGGGCCGGTCTGTCGCTGAAGGTGCGCGGGTCGAATAACCGTGTGCGTGAGTTGATCCCCGTCCAGCCTGGGCAGTGGGATGTGCGCAAGGTCTCGCGCTATGAGGTGCGCTATCGCTGCTGGGATGAGTTCGGGCTGATTGGCGAGTTCGCGCCTGATGACGTGTTCGTCATCAACGGTGTGCAGTGGGATTGGGCCAAGAGCCTGAACGCTGTGGCTCTGGCGCGCTCGGCAATCGGCCTTGCGATGGCTACTGAGCGTTCGCAGCAGTCGATGCACGCCAATGGCCTGCGTCCGTCTGGCACGTACTCCGTTGAGGGAAACCTGACGCCAGAGCAGCATGACCGCCTGACCACGTGGCTCAAGAACAAGGGTGGGCCGGAGAACGCCGGGACGCCTCTGGTTCTGGACCGCTCGGCGAAGTGGCTGAACACCGGAATGAGTGGCGTTGATGCGCAGCATGTCGAGACACGACGCCTCCAGATTGAGGAAATCTGCCGTGGCTACGGCGTGTTCCCTATCATGGTCGGTCACTCTGACAAGTCGTCTACGTTCGCTTCGTCTGAGGCTTTCTTTGCCGCCCACCTGATCCACACGCTGGCCCCTTGGCATCGTGCGTGGACGCAGCGCATGGACGAAATGCTGCTTGATGGGGCCGGCCCGCTGTGGGCTGAGTTCGACACGCGCTACATGCGGATGGGCTCGATGGCAGATCGTGCGCAGTACGCCCGAACGATGGTTGAGATGGGCTTGTTGAGCCCGAACGAATGGCGCGATGAGGAAGGCCGCGACCCGCGAGAGGGTGGCAACGAGTACCTGCGCCCGATGAACATGGCTGCTGGAAGCGATACGCAACCGGCACCGGCAGAGTAAGCCGAACCGATTCACACCAAGCCCGCCACTGAGCGGGCTTTTTCTTTTCCGGAAGGGAATTGCATGGCACGCCAGCTTGAGCGCAAGGACGCGGTGGGCGGGCGCGAGGTGCGCTCGTTTGCTCTGTCGATCAAGGCCGCAGAGGACGGAACCGTGGAGGGCTACGGCTCTGTTTTCGGCGTTCGTGACTCGTATGACGATGTGATTGCAAAGGGGGCCTTCTCTGGGTCGATTGCAGAGCACAAGGCGGCGGGGACGATGCCAGCGATGCTGTGGCAGCACGACGCAGAAAAGCCCATTGGCGTGTGGACCGAGATGAGCGAGGACGCTAACGGTCTGCGCGTGAAGGGACGCCTTGCGCTCGATACAACCCTCGGCAAAGAGGCTCATGCGCTGCTGAAGATGGGCGCACTCAACGGTCTGTCCATTGGCTTCATGTCGAAGCAGTGGGCATACGACCGCGAAACCGAAGTACGCACGCTCACAGAGATTGACCTGTGGGAAGTCTCGCTGGTCACCTTCCCGGCCAACGAAAAGGCGCGTGTAACCAACGTCAAAGCGGTATCGGAAGATTCCGTTGCAAGGGCAATTAAGCATCTGACAGCAGCCATAAAACTGCACGAAGCGCACATGGATGGCTCCGAGCCAACGAGCGAAGAGTCGCAAATGCGAATGATGAAGATGATGAAAGACGCCCTGTCTGCTTTGCAGAAGGCTAAGGGCGCAGACGATGACGACATGGAAGACATGGAAGACATGGGCAAATCCATGTCAACTCCGAAGAATGCCGAGCGAATCCTGCGTGATGCTGGATTCAGCCGATCCGACGCAACGGCCTTTGTGTCGCGCGTCATGCGGATGGGAGAAGTGCGGAGTGATTCTGCGAATTCGACCGCCGTTGCGATGAAAGCAGCCGACAGGCTGCTGCGTTCCCTCACATCCTGAAAGTGAAACATGAAGCAAACCATCAATGAAATGATGGCTCTGCACGCCGCTGCGCTGCAAGCCAAGATCGCCGCTGTCGGCTTCTACGAGAAGCGCGAAGAGCCGACCCTGAAGGGCCTGGCTGACACCATCGAAAAGATCGGCGTCGCCTTCGACGAGTTCAAGAAGACCAATGACCAGCGCTTGGCTGCTGCCAAGGAAGGCAAGAGTACTGCCGACCAGGACGCCAAGATTGCCAAGATCGAAGCCGATCTGAACAGCCTGGAAGAACTGAAGTCCAAGCTGGAAAAGATGGAAACAAAGCTGTCGCGCCCCGGCGTGATGGAAGGCAAGTCCGTCGAAGGCGAGAGCCGCGAAGCCTACGAGTACCGCTCGGCTTTCATCGACTGGATGCGCCGCCCTGGTGACTCCGAGCGCCAGCAGAAGGCTGCTCATGCCATGAAGGCACTGGAAGCCAAGGCCGCTCAGACCGTGACCTCGACCGGTTCCGCTGGTGGCTTCGCACTGCCCGAAGTGATCGAGCGCAACATCGCCCGCCTGTCGGTGGACATGAGCCCGATTCGCCAGCTGGCAACCGTCCGCACTGTGTCGAGCACCGACTACAAAGAACTGTTCGACGTGAACGGAGCCGGTTTCGAGTGGATCGGTGAAGGCGACACCCGCAACCAGACCAACACCCCGGATCTGCGCGAAGTCACCCCGACGATGGGCATGGCATCGGCCAAGCCGCAGGCTTCGGAAGAGTCGCTGGATGACCTGTTCTTCAACGTCGAAGACTGGCTGGTGTCGTCGGCTGCTGAGCAGATCGCGGCCGGTGAGGGCGCTGCTTTCGTGTCGGGCAACGGCATCAAGAAGCCCACTGGCTTCCTGGCTGGCCCCACCCCCGTGACCACCGGCGATGCCTCGCGCGCCTTCGGTACGCTGCAATACGTGGCGTCGGGCCAAGCCGCTGCGCTGCCTACCAGCCTGGATGTGCTGTATGACCTCGTGTACGGTGTGCGCGCTCGCTATCGCGCCAACGCCACCTGGGTTACCAACCGCGCCGTCCTTGCCTCGCTGCGCAAGTACAAGGACACCTCGGGCCAGTACCTGTGGCAACCGTCGCTCGTGGCTGGTCAGCCTGGCACCTTCATGGGTTACCCCATCGTTGAAGCCGAGGACATGCCTGCTGTGGCTGCGAACTCGTTCCCGCTGGCATTCGGTGACTTCCGCGAGGGTTACCTGATCGTTGACCGTGTGGGCACCCGCATCACCCGCGACGAAATCACGACCCCTGGCTTCGTAAAGTTCTATATCCGGAAGCGCGTTGGCGGGGTCATCCGCAATAGCCAAGCCATTAAGTTGCTCAAGGTGGCCGCATCCTGATTGATGAAGTTCGGGCCGCTCCGCAAGGAGTGGCCCTTTTCATTGGAGAACCCATGTTCAAAGTCAAAGAGTCCTTCAAGTGGGCTCACCGTCACGTCGAGGTGGCTGAGTACGAGGCAGGCACTGAGCACGCCTTTGACGATGCCGAACTGATCGAGGTTGCGACCGCTGAAGGCTGGATTGAGCCTGTTGGCGAGCGCAAGACCAAGGCCGCGAAAGCTGCGCCTGAGAACAAGGCTGAGTGAATATGAGCCTCGTCACCCTTGCCGATGCAAAAGCTCATCTGCGTGTCGAAGAGGCGGGCGAGGACACGCTGATTCAGGCGTATGTGAACGCGGCTGAGTTGTTCGCTGTGAACTATCTTGGGCGCAACGTGTACGCCGATCAGGCTGCGATGAACACGGCGATTTCTGGCGTTGCTGCGGCCCTAAGTGCTGCCACTACGGCCTATGTTGCTGCGGTTGAGGCTGCTGCATCCATTGCATCGGATGTTGAATCCGGCATTGCGATGGACGTGGCCGACCAGGCGTACCAGGCTGCGCAGCAGACGGCCAAACGCACCTATTCCGGGATCGTGCTGAATGACGCCATCAAGTCGGCGATTCTGCTGATCGTCGGGCACTTGTTCCTGAACCGAGAGGCCAGCGCCGACCGTGCGATGGACGAGGTCCCATTCGGCGTGTATGCGCTGCTTCAACCGTTCCGGGTGTACTGATGCGAGCCGGTGACCGCGACCGCTACCTGACGTTCAAGCGCCTTGGTGGCGCTGAGAACGAGCTTGGCGAGAAGGTTGATGCGTGGGTGAATGTGGGCAACGCATGGGCGTCGGTGAAGATGCTCAACGGCCTGCAAGCACTCAAGGCCGACCAGCCTCTGACGACCGTCCAAGCCTCGGTGCGGACGCTGTATCGCACGGACATCGTGCCTGGTATGCGTGCTCACGACGGCGCGCGCGTGTACGAAGTCAAAGCCGTACTGCCTGACGTAAGCCGCAAGAAGTACACCGACTTCGTGTGTGAGGTGGTCGCGTGAAGATCAAGATGGATCTGACCGGCTTCAAGGCTGCGTTAGACGCTGAGGTGCAGAAGTTCCACGACGCTGCACGTCCTGCTGCTCAGGCTGGTGCTCAGGTGATATACAGCCTGGCCCGGATCAAGGTGCCAGTTTCCGAGAAGGGCCACTGGTTCCACGGGACGAGCTTCAAGAAGACGGGCCAGAAGTATTGGTTCGCGCCTGGCTCGCTGCGCAACTCGATCTACCAGGTCTATTCCAAGGACAACAGCAACGAGGCGAAGGCGACCTATCACGTGAGCTGGAACCGCACCAAAGCGCCATACGCGTGGATGGTGGAGTTCGGCACGTCGCGGGCTCCTGCGCATCCTTTCATGCGTCCGGCAATTCTGGAAGGGCGCAAGGAGGCTGCTCAGGCGGTCAAGGATGAGTTTCTGAAGCGAGTCAAGGTATGAGCATGGAATCTGATCTGACGGCGCTGCTGAAGGCAATCTGCCCGCGTGTGTCTCCTGACGTTGCGCCAGCTGGCACGGCGACGCCGTACATCACCTATCAAGGCATCGGCGGGCAGTCCATGCAGTACATGGACAAGACGTTGCCGAACAAGCGCAACACGCTCATCCAGATCAACGTGTGGGGCAAGACTCGCGCCGAGGCTCTGCCGCTGATTCGGCAGGCAGAGCAGGCATTGGTCGCAGCAACCAGCTTTCAGGCGTCACCGGTCGGTGAGCCACTTTGGACATACGACGAAGAAGCCGACTTGCGCGGCTGCTTGCAGACCTTCTCAATCTGGTCTGACCGCTAACAGAACCTGAACCAACAAGGCCCCACGGGAAACCGCTGGGGCCTTTTTCGTTGCCCGCAAGGGCGTTTCCTTTGGCCCGCCTTGAGCGGGCTTTTTCATTTGTGAAAGGCCCAACATGGCTGCTCGACTCCCTGACGGTGCAATCGTCTCTCTCGCCACGACCTACGGCACGGCCAAGACCGTTTCCGGCATCAGCAACGCAAACCCCGGCGTCGCCACCTCGACGGCTCACGGCCTTGCGAACGGTGCCCTGGTGTCGGTCACTTCCGGCTGGTCGAACCTGAACAACCGCGTTGTGCGTGTCGCTGGATCTGCCACCAACACGTTCAACCTCGACGGCATCGACACCACTTCGGTGACGCAGTACCCGGCAGGATCGGGCGGCGGCTCGGTGCAGGAAATCACCGGCTTCACCCAGATCGCTCAGATCATGGGCTTCTCGACCTCGGGCGGTGAGCAGCAGTTCGCCACGTTCTCGTTCCTGGAGCAGAACTTCGACACCCAGATCCCGACGACCCTGAGCGCGCAGTCGATCACGCTGGACATCGCCGACGACCCGACCCTGCCGGGCTACCAGGCTCTGAAGGCCGCTTCGGACGCTCGCGCTGTGCGCGCTCTGCGCCTGTCGATGCCGGACGGCTCTTTCATCCTGTACCAGGGCTACGTGTCGTTCAACGAGACCCCGACCGTGACCAAGGGCTCGGTGATGCAGGTGCGCGCCACCTTCTCGCTGCAAGGCCGCCCGGTCCGCTACGCCTCGTAATTGAGGCAACCCTGAGCACCTACCCGGCTCTGTTCGCTCTTCGCGGGGCGGCAGGGCTGGGCAAGGGCATTTGTTCTACCCCGCGAAGGTAATCAATGTCGAAAATCAAGCTGGGCAATCGCCCGAAGAACTTCAAGCACGTTGTCACGTTCCCGATGCTGGACGGCACGACCGGCACCATCGAAGTGCTCTACAAGTACCGCACGGTGAGCGAGTTCGGCCAGTTCATCGACAAGATGTCGTCTGAGATGGGCTCCGAAGAGGTGAAGGGCGCGGGCGCTGTCATCAGCCGCATGGTGAAGGTCAACGCCGAGTACCTGCTTCAGGTCATCGAAGGGTGGAACCTCGATGAAGAACTGAACGAGGAAACGGCTCACCAGTTGGCGAACGAACTGCCTGCGGCTGCGGCGGCCATCATGAACACCTACCGTCAAGCCATCGTGGAGCAGCGGCTGGGAAACTGACCGAGGCGGCGAGTCGGCTGTACGAGCGAGAGGACGAGGCTGAGCTTTCGGCGTTCGGCTTCTCGCTGGCCGACTTTGCTGCACCTTTCGAGGTGTGGCCTGAGAACTGGGCCACCTTCTGCCTGTTCATGGACATGCAAACCCAATGGCGCATGGGCATGGACATGCCGACAGGGTTGGATTACACGGCCCTGTTTGCGCTGATGGAAGTTCACGGCATAACCGACCGCCGCGAGGTGTTTGCCGACATTCAGGCGATGGAGGCGGCGGCGCTCAAGGCGATGCGTAGGAAGTAGTCAGCGGGGTCTGCCACTAAGAACATCCGCCTGAATGCGGCAGAACTCTTGGAGAGTGATGCCATCGGACGGCTTGTACCCTTCCGGAGACTTCATGCAGCGCCGGTAGGTCTCTTCGTGAGCCTCTTGTGGTGAGGTCGGTGTGGCGATGAAGGCGATTGCTAGGTAAGCGACAGCTAGGGCAACCGCGATCTTTAGGAACAACTCGATCTTCATGACGGGTGGCTACTTCTTGCTGAGGCGCTTCGTAACGACGGAAGCTACATCCTCTTGTTCTTCGTCTTGGCTGGCGGCCAGCAGCCAGCGGAGTTCGGCGCCCGGTTTGCCGGATGAGATCAGGCTATAGAGGGTGTGCTTTGCGTTGCCAACGTCAGTGCCGATTGAAAGGAGCGTGTCGGCCAGCTTGATGATTCCCGCTTCTTGAGTCGCATCGTCTTCCGAGTGCTTCTTGAGAAGCTTCAACGCAGCGCGAACAGCCAACGTTGCCGCCGCGAATGCGGCATGAGCCATCTCGGTAGTCTCTATCCCTCTTGGGTCGAAGCTAGCCTGCAGGCGAGCGGCAACCTCGGAGTTAAAGGAGCGCCGGTTCTCCTTTGCGGATGACTCCACTTTCTCCTTCAGATCCTGTGGAAGGCGTAGCGGGTATGGGTTAACTGCGTGGCGGTCTGACATGGCCGCGATTGTGGGCGTCAAAAAGAGAAAAATCCACGATACATGTTGACTCCACAACGTTGTGGAGATACGATGTATCCACGTCGCGAACACGACGTGTACACAAAAGCTTCGCGCATTGCACAGGAGTCATACATGCGTAAACCCATACCTCCGGTGGGTATCAGACTGCCGGAAGACTTGAAAGCCTGGCTCAAGAGCGCAGCCATGAACAACAGAAGGAGCGTCAACGCACACGTTCTGTTCCTCATTGAGCAGGCTAGGGCTCAAGAGCAAAAAGGAGCGCAACAGTGAACATCATCCCGTTCAACTTTGATGGCCAAACGATCCGAGTTGTTGCAGACGATGGTGGTGAGCCGTGGTTCCACGCTGGTGACTTGTGTTCGGCATTGGGTTATAGCAATCCGCACGACGCTGTCGCACGGCATGTCGATTCGGACGACCTCGTGAAACGCGAGGTCGCCGATAGTGCGGGCCGCCGACAGCAGACGAACCACGTGAACGAATCAGGGATGTATGCCTTGATCTTCGGAAGCGCGCTACCTAGTGCAAAGAAGTTCAAGCAGTGGGTAACGCGAGAGGTGCTCCCAGCTTTGCGCAGGCATGGTGCGTATGAGGTTCAGCCAAGGCAGCAACAAGACGTCGTTGTAGCGACAAAGGAGTTCAAGGCGCTAGCCGGGATGCTGCGGTACATCGGCTGCGACAAGCAGGCTGCCGCCATTGGCGCGAATCAGGCGATCAATTCACTTCATGGCGTCAATCTGCTCAAGCTCACAGGGCAGACTCACCTTGAGGCGTCAAATCAGGACAGCGTTTGGTTGACGCCTACGCAAATTGGTAAGCAGTGCCAAATGTCGGCGCAGCAAATCAACGCTTTTTTGATGACGAGCGGCTTTCAAGAAAAGGTCGGTGGTCAGTGGAAGCCAACTGAAGCTGCGAAAGAGTTGTGCAGGATCTACGACACCGGCAAGAAGCACGGCGACGGCGTTCCAGTGCAGCAGGTCAAGTGGTCGTCCAACGTCATCCAGTTGGTCCAGAAATACAAAGGGGCGGCGTAATGGCTCGCGGCGACCCTACCACTTACCTAAAGATCCCCGAATCGCTCAAGTCTGAGCTTCTGGTTGCGGCGGCTGCGCACAGGAGAAGTCTGACCGCAGAAATCGTCCACCGCCTTCAAGGCCGCGGCCTGGACACGTTCACGACAGAGGCTTTGATTCAGGAGTTGTCCCGCCGTCTTGGTGGGCTGACGATCACGCAACCGTAAAGACGAAGCCCCGGACTGCTCGCAACAGCCGGGGCCTCTAGGTGAAACAGAAGGAGTGTTTCGAGATGGTGACCTGCCCCCTGTAGACGTACCAATCAAAAATGGAAGTCCGGGTTCAAGATTACTCGATGGGTTTCGGGGTTGATGGGAGTTGAGCTGCATCGCCAGCGCG
>NZ_CAJYGK010000059.1 GCF_913773725.1 uncultured Aquabacterium sp.
GCTGCGCGAAACCTGGGCAAAGCGCCTGGCAAGGCCATGAAGCAAACCTCCATGGCGCTCAGCGGAACGGTCCCCTGGGGACGGCCGTGCTGCGAAGGATGGTGTCGAACGACAGCGCGACGTGCGGTGCAGCACGCAACCCGTCGACGACCGAGGCCCGGAGCGCCAACGTGAATGCCCATCTGCGGAGCGGTCCCCAGGGGACCGTTGCGCGCTGCGCCGCCAGCGCGCACAGAACCGGGGGCCGGCTCATTTCGGTTTGTTGACTGACTGCCTTCCGCCGCATGCGGATGCTGGCGGCTCCCTGTCCACCAGCGAGCGATCACCATGGCAACCAGCAACGAACCATTGCAACTCAACCTCGGCTCCCTGCGCAGCGCAATGTCGCTGACGCTGCACACCCACCACGCCTCGCGCATCTGGCATGGCCGCGCCGCCGCCGAGGGGCGACCGGGCATCGTCGGCCTGAACGGCTACATCGCCGTCATGAACAAAATGAAGCGCGGCTCGGAGCAGGACGACCCGTACAGCGACTGGTGGATGCTGCGCATCGAGGACAAGCTCGACCAGACCAAGACCACGCTGCAGACGCTGCGCGAACAGGTGGACCAGGCCCTGGCCGGCGTGCCCGCCGCGTTGACCCTGGGCGAGAACCTCAACGTGCAGCCCGTCAAGCTGCCGCTGTTCGTCAATGCGCAGTTGGGCTTTGCCGCTGTCTATCTCCTGGCCGACTACGACGACATCGCGCGCAAGCTGATCCTCGCCCACCACACCGCGCTGATCGACCGCAGCACCTTAGAGCGCTGGCTCAACGAGGGCGCGCACGCGCTGCGCAGCCTGTTCTCGCTGGCCCAGCAGTATCGCTATTCGGGCTGCACCCGCGACGATTTCGCGGCGAAGAATGCGGCAGCGCGGGCCGCGCTGGAGAAGTTCGGCGAGTTGCCGCAGGACGTGCTCGAAGGCACGCGCCGCTCGAAGTTTGCGCCACCCATCGTGCGCCGTGGTCTGCAACAGCGCGGTGAGAGTCCTGCCGCAGCCGCTACCAGCGTCGATGGTGATGCGGCCGCTGCTGCCGACCCGTCCGAAAACGCAGCCACTGCCGGCGAGGACGAATCCGCATGAGCGATCTGAACCAGCCGACCCGCTACTTCCGGGGCCTGCAACAGGGAGCCTTCATGCGCCTGGAACACGCGGCCTCTCTAAAAGGCCTTTTAAAGCCTTTTAAAGGTAAAGGGGACTTGGAGGCCTGGGCCGGCCAGTGCTTCGCCATGCGCGACGAGTTGATCGGCTTGGCGCAGCGACAAGTGCTGCAACAGACCAGTGGGCATCCCTTCCACCTGCTGCCCGTGGAACTGGCCCAGCAGACCACTGGCGCGGGAACGACGTTCCTGCGCTGGCGCAGGCACGACCGCTCGGCCATGGGCGTGGCCCTGTGGCAGGAGCTGATGGCGAGCACCAGCACGCCGGTCAACCTGCTGGCCGACCTGCACGCGATCGAGCTGCAGCGCATCACGCTGAACATGCAGATCAGCCTGTTGCACACCCTGGGCAGGCAGGCGTAGGAGTGCGCCAGCAAGGCCGCCGAGGCGGAAGACGCCTACCTGCGCCGGCTCACGTCCTTTCCCGCCGCAATGCGCGATCGGTGATTGCGCCGGGCATCCCAGCACGCGCCCGGCGCCGACCAGGTGCGGGTATTTCAACCACCAAGGAGATTGCAACATGAGCACGCATTTTTCGGGCGAAGGCAACATCGGCTCGCCCCCCGAGTACCGGGAGTTCCCCAACGGCAACGACGAACCGCGGCGCTTGTTGCGGCTGAACGTGTATTTCGACAACCCCGTTCCCACCAAGGGCGGCGACTATGAGGATCGCGGCGGCTTCTGGGCGCCGGTGGAAATCTGGCACCGCGACGCCGCGCACTGGAAGGACCTCTACCAGAAGGGCATGCGCGTGCTGGTCGTCGGCCGCATGGAGCGCGAACCCTGGACCGACAACGAGGATCAGCCACGTGAGACTTGGCAGATCAACGCGCGCAGCGTCGGCATCCTGCCGTTCCGCATCGAGTCCGTCGTCCTGAGCCCCAAATCGCAGGAGACCGCACAGGACGCGCAGCCCAAGCCCCAGGCCGCCCAGGAACCGGCTGCGCCGAAGGAGCCCAAGCGCAGGAAGTGATCCGACGGGGGGGCGGCCGCAGTACGTTGCCGCCCCCCATGTCCTCGCGAGCTATCCCCAGGGGACAGCGCCACCAGCGTCCACCGGCTTCCACGCGCTCCCGAACATCGCGGCTCCCGACTCGCACATCGCCGGCCGCACGCCATCCCCGCCTCAGCCATCCCATCTCGTGAAAGCGGTCGCTGCCGCATGCAGCTTGTTTGCTGCTGCCCCAACAGGCGCTCGGCATCCTCGATCCCAGCAACTCCATGAACAACGGGAAGCGGATGGACGGACATGCGGCTGTTTCTGTGCGAGAAGCCCTCCCAGGGCAAAGACATCGGCCGGATTCTCGGCGCCACGCAGCGCGGTGAAGGCTGCCTCAACGGCTCCGGCGTCACGGTCACCTGGTGCATCGGCCATCTCGTCGAAGCGGCAGCACCCGAGGTCTATGACGCGGCGCTCAAGCGCTGGTCGTTGGAGCAGTTGCCCATCATCCCTCAGCAGTGGCGGGTCGAGGTCAAACCGCAGACCGCCACGCAATTCAAGGTCGTCAAAACGCTTCTGGCGAAGGCGACCCATCTCGTCATTGCCACCGATGCCGACCGCGAGGGTGAACTGATCGCCCGCGAGATCATCGACCTGTGCGGATACCGCGGCCCCATAGCACGCCTGTGGCTGTCGGCGCTCAACGATGCGTCCATCCGCACCGCGCTCGCCAAGCTGCGGCCCTCGGCCGAGACGCTGCCGATGTATTACTCGGCGCTGGCGCGCTCGCGCGCCGACTGGCTCGTCGGCATGAACCTCAGCCGGCTGTTCACCGTGCTCGGGCGGCAGGCCGGCTACGACGGCGTGCTGTCGGTCGGGCGTGTACAGACCCCGACGCTCAAACTCGTGGTGGACCGCGACCGAGAGATCGCGGCCTTCGTGTCCGTGCCGTACTGGGCCATCGACGTGTCCCTGTCCGCAGGCGGTCAGACGTTCACCGCGCAGTGGGTGGCACCCGACGCCAGCACCGACGACGCCGGCCGCTGCCTGCAGCAGCCCGTCGCACAGCAGGCCGCGCAACAGATCCGCGCCGCGGGCAGTGCCCAGGTGGTGTCGGTCGAGACCGAGCGCGTGCGCGAAGGCCCGCCGCTGCTGTTCGACCTGGGCACCTTGCAGGAAGTCTGTTCCAAGCAGCTTGGGCTGGACGTGCAGGAAACCTTGGAGATCGCCCAGGCTCTGTACGAGACGCACAAGGCCACGACGTACCCGCGCTCGGATTCGGGCTACCTGCCCGAAAGCATGTTCGCCGAGGTGCCCACGGTCCTGGACAGCCTGCTCAAGACCGATCCCACGCTGGCCCCGATCATGGGCCAGCTCGACCGCGCCCAGCGCTCGCGCGCCTGGAACGACAGCAAGGTGACGGCGCACCACGGCATCATCCCGACGCTCGAACCCGCGAACCTCTCCGCCATGAGCGAGAAGGAGCAGGCGGTGTACCGGCTGATCCGGGCGCATTACCTGGCCCAGTTCCTCCCGCACCACGAGTTCGACCGCACCGTGGCGGACCTCTCCTGCGGCCAGCAGAAGCTGGTGGCCACGGGCAAGCAGGTCGTCGTCAAGGGCTGGCTCCTGGTGCTGGCCGAGCCAGAACGTGAAGGCAGCGCCGACGAGGACGGCGATGCCCCGCGCAGCCAGGTGCTGCCCGCATTGCGCGACGGGATGGCATGTCAGGTCGCCGGGGCCGACATCAAGGCCCTCAAGACGATGCCGCCCAAGCCCTATACCCAGGGCGAACTGGTCAAGGCGATGAAGGGCGTTGCGCGTTTCGTGACCGACCCGCGCCTGAAGCAGAAGCTCAAGGACACGACGGGCATCGGCACCGAGGCGACCCGGGCCAACATCATCAGCGGGCTGATCGCCCGCGGCTACATCGTGAAGAAGGGACGCTCCATCCGCGCATCGGATGCGGCGCTCACGCTGATAGACGCCGTGCCCGCGGCGATTGCCGACCCCGGCACCACCGCCGTCTGGGAACAGGCGCTGGACATGATCGAGGCCGGACAACTCACCCTGGATGTGTTCATCGGCAAGCAGGCTGCATGGATTTCGCAGTTGATCGCGCAGTACGGCAGCACGTCCCTGTCCATCAAGGTGCCCCAAGGACCGGCTTGTCCGCAGTGTGGCGCGCCCACGCGCCAACGCACCGGCAAGAGCGGCCCGTTCTGGTCGTGCAGTCGCTATCCCGACTGCAAAGGCACGCTGCCGGTCGAAACCGGCACGTCCAAGCGTGGTGCCTCGCGCCCACGCAAGAGCGGCCGCAAAGGCTCCTGACCGACCCCCGTTCCCCGTGAGCCGTGCCCGCCATCGGCGGCGTGGCCCGTGTTCCGCATGCCCTGCGGGACGCCCAGCGCGCAACGCCTTCTTGTCCGTGTGCGCGTCCCGTTCAGCCGCCCCCGGCCGCGGGACCTGAAGGTAGCTTCTCCGCGAACCGCACCCCGCGCGTTCTCCCCGTCCGCATCTCTTCCGCACGCTGCGAAGGGTCCCCCGATGGCTTGCCTGTGCGAGCCACCCGGAGACCCTTCGTGGTCAGCGGTATTCGGTGCCGGTGCCCGCCGGCGCAAAAACGGGCTCCCTTTGTGCGCGGATGTGCGCCAGACGATGCCGGCCCCAGCCACGACATGGGCCGGGTGTGATTGCTGGATGAGCAGACGGTTCTAGCGACGACCGGGCCTGCCAATCAGCCCACGGGTGGTTCTTCTTTCCTCCCGAGCCGAAGGCCCCTGGGGCCTTCGGCGCCTTTCTCCTGCCTTTCAACGCCCCGGCCAGGGCGATGGCCCTGCGCCATACGAACAGGAGACCGACATGCACCCGAAACTTTGCGCACCGCCACGCAACACGCCGCTGCTCTACGGCAGCGTCTGCAGCGGCATCGAGGCCGTGAGCCTCGCTTGGCAACCGCTCGGCCTCGAAGCCGCGTGGTTCGCCGAGATCGAGCCGTTCCCGAGCGCCGTGCTCGCCCACCGTAACCCCCTCGTGCCCAACCTGGGCGACATGACCACGATCGCCCGCCAGGTCCGCGCCGGCACCGTGCCCGCGCCAGACCTCCTGGTCGGCGGCACGCCGTGCCAGTCGTTCAGCGTGGCCGGCGCCCGCCGTGGCCTGGCTGACCCGCGCGGCGCCCTGACCCTTGCCTATGTGGAGCTTGCAAATGCCATCGACCAAACCCGCCGCCAAGACCGCCGCCCGCCGGCAACGCTCGTCTGGGAAAACGTCCCCGGCGTCCTCAGCGACTGCAGCAACGCCTTCGGACACTTCCTGGGCGCACTGGCCGGCGAAAGCCGTGCGCTCGAACCGCCAGGGCAAAAATGGGCGCACGCAGGTTGTGTGTCTGGACCCCGGCGCCGCATCGCCTGGCGCTTGCTCGATGCTCAATATTTCGGCGTCGCCCAACGGCGCCGTCGCGTGTTTCTTGTGGCAAGTGGTGGAGGTGGCGTCGATCCCGCCGAGGTACTTTTTGAGCGCCCAGGCCTGCGCGGGGATTCTTCGCCGGGCTTCGCGCCGTGGCAAGACGCTGCCGGCGCTGCTGGATCGGGCGCTGCGGCAGCAGGCTGGTACTCGGGATATGCAGGACTGAAGCAGCCCTACGGCAAGGCCACGGTGACGTTCGGATTCGGCGGGGGCAACACCGCAGGACCCATCGACGTCGCGGCCTGCCTGACCGCGGCGCCCGGCCCGAAGAACGACTTCGAGGTCGAGACCTTCGTGGCGCAGTCCATCGCGGGCAGCATCAGCCACACGCTCAGCACCGCCAACGGCGGCAAGGGCTGCAGCGAGGACGGCACCGGCAAGGGTGTGCCGATCATTGCCTTCACCGCACAGGGCTGCGGGGCGGATGCGACGACGAACCATGCACCGACGCTGCGTGCCGGCAGACATCGCCTCAGCCACGCGAACGCCGGCGTGGTGCCGGCCATCGCGTTCGCGCAGAACTCGCGCGGCGAGCTGCGGCTGGAATCCGGCCACGGCCAGCTTGCCGGGACGCTCTCCACGGGTGGCGGCAAGCCGGGCCAAGGCCGGCCGATGGTGATCGGCGTGGCGCTGCGCGGTCGCACCGAAGGCCTGGCCGCTGAACTGGGCGATGGCGTCTCGACCGCGCTGCGCACCAGCAGCGGCGGTGCCGACAAGCCCCATGTGCTGGCACCGGACTTCGAGGCACATTTCCGCTACGACTGGAATAACCCCGGTCCGGGCGACTGGTCGCAGTGGCGGGTGCGTCGGCTGATGCCGGTCGAATGCGAGCGGCTTCAAGGCATGCCCGACGACTACACGCTGGTGCCGTACCGCGGCAGGCCCTCCGCCGACGCGCCGCGCTACAAGGCGATCGGCAACTCCATGGCCGTGCCGTGCGTCGCGTGGCTGGGCCAGCGGCTGGTGCAGTGCCTGCACAAGACGGGATCGAGCGCTTCGGATTGATGCACGACGCGGCCGGCGGGCCGCGTGATCCTCCCTCCTGCATTGCCGACGCATCGGCAACAGCCAGCAGCCAGGGTGTCAAGGCTGCCGTGGGTTCCTCCCACGCCACCCGCCAGTTCGCCCCGGCATCTCTCCGGCGAACGCTGCCCACCGGGCATCGATGCCACCTTCCTCCAACCCACGGGATGTATGCCGCGTCCCGTCAGGGGCGTGTCGTCAACCCGGTCGATATCAGGACTTTCCATGGACACCATCACCCGACAAGACCGCATCACGCTCAAGAACCTCAAGGTCGCGGATTTCGCGAGCGAGGAAACGCTGTGCTTCACCGCCACCGTCATGTTCGACGGCAGGCCCATCGCCGAAGCCCGCAATGACGGACACGGCGGCTCGACGTTCGTGCGCGCGTTGCAAGGCCAGGCCGCGCTGCTGGCCCAAGCCGAGGAATTTGCCAAGAGCCTGCCGCCGGCATCGCTCGACGTCGAGCGCGAGGACGACGAGCCACTTCTCATCGACATGACGCTCGACTTCCTCGTGGACCAGTTGGCCGATGCCATGCACGCAGAGCGCAAGCTGCGCACCGCGTTCAACCGCGACATCGGCAACAAGGTGCTGTTCATCAAGGACGGCCGGCTGCTGTTCCTCAAGGGCATCAAGCTCAAGGCCATTGCCGAACGCGCGGCATATTTCGCAAAGCTGCGCAGCCGACAGGACCAGCCCATCGTCATCCTGGCCGAGCTGCCAGCGGACGAGGCATTCGCCATCTGGAAGCAGCATGTCCTGGGCGACAAGCCCCGCTGATCCAGCCTCACCGCACCGTCATGACCGCCCCGCACTCGTTGCGGGGCTTTTCTTTGTCCCTGCGCACATCAATCGGGGCTGGACCAGATGCCGATTTCCAACTGACGTGGCGCGGCACCCTCACGAAGCTGTCCGCATGTTCGCTGATTCGTCAGCACATGCCAGCAGCCAGGGTTTCAGGCTGCCGCGGGGTTCTCTCCGCGCAACCCACCAGTCCGCATCGCATCCATTGCGCGGACGCGCGTCCCCAAGACGCTGATGCTTTTTTTCAACCGCGTGCGGGAGCTGCCATCCCGTGAGGGACAGGGCCCCGCTTTTCCAAGGAGCCCATCCATGTCCCAGCAAGCCTCTTTCGGCCGATTCGGTCAATTGGCCTTGACCTACTGCGGCAAGTTCCTGCCGCTCGAAGTCCTGCACAGCGCCGCCGGCCACTACATCGGCACGCGCGATACCGAAGGTCCCGTCTCGCGGGAATCTCGTGAGTACTTCCGCAGCCATGCCGCGGCTCAACGTGCCCTCGAAAGAGGCGGCTGGTCCCAGCTCGCCATTCCCTGATCCAACTGGAGGAATCACGTCATGAACCAGCTACTGCCACAGGAAGTCGTCGATCAGATCGTTCGGGAAGAACGGCATTTCAGCGCCGCGCCCCAAGCCTTTTTCGAGGCATGGAAGCGTGGTGTCGAGATCGCCGGCCCGCAATGGTTTGGCGATGGCACCCGTGAAGGTCTGAACCAGGCCAAGAGCAAGTGGGATCTGCGTCCCGACATGCTGCGCCTCAACGACGCCCTCGGCGTCCTGAGCAGCGGGGAACGCATGTTCCTGTCCGCGATGGTCAGCTTCTACAACGCGCGCGAGGGCGGTGCCATGCTCAAGCGCTGCCACTTCAACGGGTTGTCGGACTTCGACGGCCTCGATCTGCCACGTCGCCAGGTGATCGCCGACCTGCTGCTGAACTACAGCGGTTGGTGAGCCGGTCCCTGGCACACCTTCATCACTGCGTTCACGGGACCCCATGAGGGACATGCGCCTCGTTCGAGGCCATGTCCC
>NZ_CAJYGK010000060.1 GCF_913773725.1 uncultured Aquabacterium sp.
AATGAAGTTCACGAGGTCCGTGCGGAAGGCGGGGTCCTGGAACACCACGTTGCCGGTCTCCCTGACCAGGCGGTTCCCGAACATCAGGCCGTTCTGCTGGTAGGAGAGCTCGGCCGGCAAGGCCCCCGCGCCGGGGATCACCTGGAAGGCGGTCTCGAACAGCCCGGTGAGCGTGTGCCCGATGGTGCTGGTCAGGCTGCCCAGCAGCGCCACCCCGAAGGGCACGTTGTCCACGACCTTGACCGGCGAGCCGCCGGTCTTGTCGATGATGCCCACGGTGACCTTCGGGACGATCAGGATGCCGAAGACCAGCACCACCGAGGCCAGCCACTTCCAGCCTTGGAGCTTTTCAGGGGCGAACGCGTAGGCGATCAGGGCGGCGACGAAGCCGCAGAAGGCCACCGCCGCGACTGCCGATGCGTAGTCGCCGGAGGCGTGGATCGCGGCGGACGCATTGAACACCCCAAACAGGCTGTCCGCGTTCTGGTAGGCGTAGATCTCCCACATGGTCGTGCCCTACCATCGGCGTCAACGCGACAGGTGGGCCGCCTGCTGGCCCAGCATGTCCATCACATGCTGGGGCATGCTCGAGCGCAACTGGCGCTCCAACTGCTCCAGGTGGCTGGCGACGGCGCGGTAGGAACCGACCTTCGCATACAGGAGGTTCTTCTCCTGGGAGATCTGCAGCAGGATGGCCTGAGCGCGCTGGCGGATCTGGTTGGCCTGGTCGCGCTGCGCCTGCTGCAGCGTGTAGTCCTTCGCCAGGGCCGCCATGCCCAGGCGCAGGTTCCTTTCGAGAAAGACGTAGGCGTAGTCCGCCGCGATCACGTCGCGGTACTGGCCGATTAGGCTGTCGGCCAGGCCCGAGCCCGGGATGCTGGTGCCGACCGAAAGCATCTTGTAGACCGGCTCGGTGGTCTGGTTGACGAAGCCGACCTCGGCGGAGTTGTTGGGGATCGCCGTGCGGGTGGCGATGCGGTCGGCGATCGAGCGCATCATGGTCTCCACGCGCGCCGTGAAGGGCACGTGGTCGTAGGCGGTATTGGTCGAGACGACGTCGCAGGCCGAATAGTCGTTGCAGCGCAGCAGGTGCTGGATGACGTTGTTGCCCGAACCGGCTGCCTGGCCGTAGAGCAACTGGCTGATCGACGTGAGCGTCGGGGCGATCGGCTCCGGATCGCGCCCCGATTCCTCGGGGTAGTAGATGACGGTGCCGACCATGCTCATGATGAGCTCGCGCCCCGCGTCGTCGAGGTAGGAGCCGGTGTACTGCAGCGCCTTCCAGGTCAGGTTGCCCACGAACGGAGCCTTGTTGCGCACGTTGGCGTCACCCGAGGAGCGGGCGGAAGACAGGATGCTGGGCCGGTCGGTCGAGCAGCGCCGGCGGGCCGCGTCGCGGTCGCTCTCCAGGCCCATCTCCATCGCCAGGTCCGAGCAGGTTTCCTGCGAGCTGTAGCCCACCGCCTCGGCTGCGGAGCTGACGATCGCCTTCGCGGTCTCGCAGGAGTTGATCCGGGCGTTGTTGATCCAGGTCTCCAAGCCCTTGGCCCACTTTGTCAGGCCACCCAGCAGCGGGGAGACGGCCTCGAGCGCGAGCTGGAACGCTATGCCGGGCAGCGCGGCCGTGATGTTGCGCAAGAGGTTTTTGAACTCCTGCGCGGAGATGTGCGAGAACGAGCCGCCGAACACATCGATCCCACCGCAGCCCGCCTTCACGCTCGGGAACTGGATCGCCGCGAGCTGGTAGACCTTGTTGGGCGAGCGCATCATGAGCGAACCGCCTGTGTAGGTGTTGTAGGTCTGGCCGCGGAACGCGCCCGGTGCGGTGTAGTTCCCTATGGCGCCCAGGTTGTTGAACATGTCGTTGACCTCGCTGTTGAGGTCGGCGCGCGCCGGCAGCGTGGCGGACAGCATGGCCAGGGCCACCGCCAGCGCGACGGTCTTGCGGGCATGGACAGGACGGGAGGGATGGGACATGGAGACCTCCTAGGGCAGGGCCATGTGCTGGGTCGCGCTGGGCAGCATGGCCTCGCCGGTGGGCGAGGAAACGATGGCGATGCGCTCGAGCAACTGCGACTCGGAGAGCACGCCGGAGCCGATCGGGGTGATCTTTCCGGTGGCGGGCTGGGCCAGGAACACGGCCGGCACCTGGGTCACCTGCAGGGCCGTGGCGATGCCGTTGTCGGGGCGGGAGCGCGGGAAGCCCGGCATCGCGCCGCCATCCACGCTCACGGCCACGACCTGGATGCCATGGCGTGCCTCGAACGCCTGCAAGGTGGGCGCGAAGGTGTGGCAGTACGGGCAATCGCTGCGGTAGAAGAAGATGAGCACGTGGTCGCGGCCCAGCGTGGCGACCGAGGCGGAGCGGTCGGTCCGTTGCTGGCGTTCGAAGACTTCCAGCGCCTGGGCGTTGACGGGCCGGCCCTGCAATGTCGGATCGAGCTCGGGCGTGGCCCAGGCCACGCGTTGCGCCACATCGGCGAAGTAGGATGCACGGTTCACCACCTGCATCTCCAGCTCCATGTAGCGCCGCACGTTGGACTCGGTCGGCCGCATGATCGCGATGTTGCGCAGGTCTTCGAGGGTCTTCTGCAGCCGCTCGAATTCCACCAGTTCGGGCGGACGGGGCGAGGCGACCGGCTGGGCCGGCTTGGCCGGGGCGGCCTGGGCGCGTGGCGGCGCGGGATCCTCCAGCGGAGGGTCTTCGTAGAAGTGCCAGCCGCGCCAGCGGTCGGACCAGTAGGCGCGGGTCTCGCCGTGCCCGGCGGCAGGGGCCGCTTCCTGAGCCGCAGCGGCGCTGGCGACCAGCGCCAGAACCGGCAGCAACCGCAGGCACGCAGGGGAGGGACGGATCGTCATGACGTCCTCACAGCAGCGACTTCGGCGGCAGGCCGTCGAGGCAATAGTTGATGCCGAACTCGATCGTCTGCTTGCGCGGCGCCGCCATGTTGGGCAGCTTCACGCCTTCCTGCCAGAAGAGCACCTTGAGCCGGCTGCAGCCCGCCTCCCGGTAGCGCTTCGCGGTGGACACATCGATGTAGATCGGAGAGGTGGCCTGGAAATGCCGGGTGATCGCATCCGCCACTTCGCCGGTGAGCACGCCGTGGGCCGTGCCGTCCGCTGACTGCAGGGCCGCCAGCAGGACGGGCCGCGCATCCGACACGGGCGTGCGGACTGGCTCGGCATGCACTCGCGTGGCGAGGAGGAGGATCAGGGCGATGCCCGCGAAGCAGCACCCGGCGCGGGTGGCGGTGTTCATTGGCATCTCCCTTTGCCGTAGTAGCAGTTGCTTGCGCGGCCGGCGGCGCCGCCCTGCATCGCGCCCACATCGGGCATGTTCGGCACGATCGACGCATAGAACTCGGTCAGGTCCATGCGAGCGAAGTCCAGGCTCTGCAGCTGTGCGATCGTGAAGCCCGAGCAGTCCGGCCCCTCGGCTGTGCCCCACCACTTCGCGACCTGAAGCCGACCCTGCTCGTTGATGATTCGGGCCAGAACCGAGTTGAAGCAGCACTTGGTCGTGGTGTGCGTGATGCAGGAGACGCACTTGCCCAGGACGCGGATGCACGATGAGCAGTAGGTGCCGACCGTGTGGCACAGCCGCGCACCTTCCTTCATCGCGAGCTTGCCTTCCTCTTCGTCGCAGGAGATCGCCGACATCACCACGTAGATGACGATCGCGATGACCAGGCTCCATGGGTCGAAGGCCACCACCACGCTCTCGCCGGCATAGAGCACCGCCGAGCCGGCAGGTAGGGCCGTGCCATTGATGGCCACCGTGACGCCGTAGGTGGTAAAGCTGCCTGAGAACCCGCCGCTCATCAGCAGCGCCTGCATACCGTGGTAGAGGAATTCGCGATTGCCGGAATTCATCAACACATCGAAAACCAGCCTCGACCCGACGCCGAACATGCTCTGGTTGCTCATTCCCCTGCCGGCCGAGTCCGAGGTGCAGCAGTTCTTGAGCAGCCGGTCGCGGCAGCGGTTGGCTTCGCCCTTGAAAACCTGCAGGTTGTCTGTGTCGAGGTAGACCCCGGCCTCGCGTCCCGCTTCCAGGAAGGACATCGACCGGGCGAAGTCGGCATCGTTGGTGTAGGTGGTGTTGAAGCAACTGCCCGCGATGCAGAAGACGTCGGTCGGGCAGTTACGCGCCGTCACCGCCGAGCTGGCGGCCACCGGGCAGTTGTAGGTGTTCTCGGCGACCTCGCAGGTGCCTGTGGCCGGGTTCATCTGGCGGCAGACCGTGCTGTTCGGGGTGCAGCCCGCCGCGGCCAGCGGCGCGCACTCGTCGGTGGGCGCCCCATACTGGCACGAGAGCGAGGTCTCGTAGCGCCAGCACGCGCGCGTCACCGACGCCCCGTCGATCACCTTGGTGGCCGGTCCTCCGACGCAGCGCGCCGCGCCGGTGATGGCGCAGCGCCCTTCGCTCTCCAGCGCGGGGCACTGATCGTCCCACTGGTCGGACTCGGTCACCGTGGTGTGCGGCCGCTCGAAGCTCAGCGCCATCTGCGGGATCGGGCCGTACAGCGGGTTCAACCGGAAGCCGACGATGGGACGGTTTCCGCCGGGACGCCAGTAGGAAGCCGGGTAGGTACCCGTCGTGTCCTGGCCCGGCGCGTCGCTGGGGTCGGTGCTGGGGGCATAGCAGCGGCCCTCTTCGAGGTAGGTGATCTGGGTGTCACCGGCGTCGCCGCCCGAGCCGGTCGTGTAGGCGATCCGGTCGCCGCTTTGCGTGCCGGCGGGGCAGGCGCCGTAGACCTCGAGGAATGGGCGCTCGTTGGTGCAGTTCGTGTCTCCGGAGTCCCCGCCGCCGCCCATGCAGACCTGGCGGTATTCCTGCGCGATGAAGCCGGTCAGTCGGCAGGCGTCGCCATTGCAGCGGTTGTTCACGACCCAGACGCCGCTCTGGCCCCCCGGCGGCCACGAGGGGATGGGCAGGGGCGCCACCATCTGCGGAAACACCAGCCCCGAGGCGGCGTCCACGTCGAAGAAGGCTACGGGCACGCCGCCGCTGGTCACCCGGA
>NZ_CAJYGK010000061.1 GCF_913773725.1 uncultured Aquabacterium sp.
CCATCGAGCAGCACAAGCGCCGCGCCAACAAGATGATCAGCACGACCACGGCCGAGTCCGCCGCGCTGCAGATCCTGGCTGGGGTCGAGCGCAACGCGCGGCGCGTGCTCGTCGGCCCGGACGCGCGCTTTCTGGACAAGCTCGTGCGCCTGCTGGGCGCACGCTACCAGGCCCTCGTCATCCGTCAGATGCGCAAGCTCAACCGCCGAAAAGCCAGCTGAAGCAAGGCATGATGTCGGCCCATGGAGTGGTTCAAACGTCTGTGGTGGGGCCTGGTGCTGATCGGCATGGCGCTGGCGGCGGTCGTCGTCACCGCCTGGGAGCCTGACCGTCAGCTCGGTCAACTGGTGGCCCGCTGGGCGCCCGATCCGTCCGGCTTCATCGAGCTGGACGGCATGCAGGTGCACTTTCGCGACACCGGGCCGCGTGACGATCCTCAGCCGGTCGTGCTGCTGCACGGCATGGCGTCGAGCCTGCACACCTTCGATGGCTGGCAGCGTGGCCTGCAGGCCCGGCATCGTGTCATCCTGGTCGATCTGCCCGGCTTCGGGCTGACTGGCCCGTCACCGCAGGGCGATTACCGCATCGACGCCTATACACGCTTCGTGCTCCGCCTGCTGGACAACCTGGGCCTGCAGCAGGTGATCCTCGGTGGCAACGCACTGGGCGGCGAAATTGCCTGGCAGACCGCCGTGCTCGCGCCTGATCGGGTCCGAAAACTCATCCTGGTGGATTCGGATGGCTACGAGCCCTCAGTGCTGTCGATGCCCCTGGCCTTCCAGGTGGCCAGCACGCGTGGGCTGCGGTGGGTGTCCGAACGCATCCTGCCCAAACCCCTGGTTGCGTCCAGCGTGCGCAGCGTGTTCGGCTCACCGGACCGGATGACGCCCGAGCAGGTTGACCGCTACTTCGAGCTGGCCTTGCGCGTGGGCAACCGTCGCGCCTTGTTTCAGCGCATGGACCAGGCACAGTTCGGCGCGTCGGCCCTGCTCATCAAGCGCGTTCGTCAGCCCACGCTGGTGATCTGGGGCGAGCGAGACCGCATGATCTCGCCCGAACATGGACGGCTGTTCTGCCGCGACATCCCCCGCTGCACGCTCGTGACCTTCCCGGATCTCGGTCACCTGCCGCAGGAAGAAGACCCGGCGGCCACCCTGGCTGCAGTCCGCCAGTTTCTCGGACAGTGAGCGCCCGCGTCAGCCCTGGATGCGCCAGCGGGCCTGGCGCACCACCGACGCCACGAGTTTGCTCAGCATCTGATCGAGGGCATCGCTGCTGAGGCGATCGGGCGTCGTGAACTGCTGATCGGCGGCAGGCACACCGACCTGCTCAGGCACCACCACCATCGCGAAGTTGGTGCTCAGGAAGGTGCGCACGATGGGCAGGGCGCGCACGCCGCCCAGCGCACCGGGCGACGCGGCCATCAGGCCAGCCGGTTTGCCGGCCGTGGCCCCCGTGCCGCCCGGCAGATCGCCCTCGACCTGCACCACCGACATCCAGTCCAGCGCGTTGAGCAGCAGCGGCGTGGGCAGCGCGTTGTACTCGGGGCTGGCCAGCAGCAGGCCGTCATGGGCGGCCATCAGGTCACGCAGCTGGCGTGCACCAGCCGGCATGCCTTGCGCGGCGATCAGGTCGGCGTCGAACACCGGCAAGGCCAGCGCCCGCAGATCCACAGTGTTGACCTCAGCGCCCAGCGCCTTGGCTTTGGCGGTGGCCACGGCCAGGAGCTTGCCGTTCAACGAGCCTTCGCGGGCGCTGCCGCTGATCGCCAGAAGGCGCGGAGCACGAGAGGAAGAGGTAGCAGTCATGCGGGATGTCCTTGAGCGGTCGGAGGGAAGGGCTTGAACGCGGTCAGGCGCTGAAACGGGCGGACACGGCCTTGACGCGCTCACCGAACAGGCGAGCCGTTTCCAGGTCGCCCGGCAGCATCTCGTCCACGCTGGCATCCGACGGCGACGTGGCCATGGCGCCGCTGAACGAAGCCACGTAGTTCACGTCGTTGCGGGTGGCCGCCTTGCTGTTGCTCGGCATCATGCCGGTGCCAACCCAGATCATGCTGTGCTGTTGCGACAGCGTGAACAGGTAATGCAAGGTCGACAGCTTGTCGCCGTTCATCGAGGCCGAGTTGGTGAAGCCTGCAGCGATCTTGTCCTTCCATTGCTGGTGGAACCAGACCTTGGACGAGGCATCGGCAAACTTCTTGAACTGCCAGGGCACGCTGCCCATGTAGGTGGGGGCGCCGAACACGATGGCATCGGCAGCCGCCAGTTGCTCCCAGCCGCCCTCGGGCAGGTTGCCCTCCTGGTCGACGGCGAGCAGGCTGGCACCCGCGCCCTGGGCCACGGATTCGGCCATGCGCTTGGTGTGGCCATAGCCGGAGAAGTAAACGACGACGATCTGCTTGCTCATGGTGCTTCCTTTCAAGGGGCAGTGAAGATTCGAGGGGATCCGGCCAGTCTCAGGCCATCAAAAAAGACACACGATCCGTGGGCCGAATGGCGGCAAAGCCGTTACCCTTCGGGTCATGTTCAGTTATCGACACGGCTTCCACGCGGGCAACCATGCCGATGTGCTCAAGCACACGGTGCTGGTGCAGGTGCTTGAGCACCTGCTGCAGAAAGACAAACCTTTCTGGGTGATCGACACCCACGCCGGCGGCGGCCTGTATGACCTGACCGCCGGGTACGCGGCGCGCAGCGGCGAGGCCGCTTCGGGCATCCAGGCGCTGTGGCCGCTGCGGGCCGACCCGTCCACGCCCGAGGCCGTGCGCGCCTATCTGGCGCAGGTCGCGGCCGTCAACCATGCCGACACGCTGCAGTGGTATCCCGGCTCGCCGCAGCTGGCAGCCCAGATGCTGCGCGAGGGCGACCACCTGCGCCTGTACGAACTGCACCCCACGGAAAGCAAGCTGCTGGAGCAGCATTTCGCGTCGGTGCGGCGCGGCGTCAGCATCCAGGTGGCCGACGGCTTTGCCGGCCTGCGCGGTGTGCTGCCCCCGCCGCCGCGCCGCGGGTTGGTCCACATCGACCCGCCCTATGAGGTCAAGGACGACTACCGCCATGTGGTGCAGACACTGAAGGAGGCGGTGCCCCGCTTTGCGACCGGCACCTATGCCATCTGGTACCCCGAGGTGGCCCGTCACGAAGCCCAGCAGCTGCCGGCCCAGCTCAAGCGCGTGGCCGCGGCCCTGCCCAAGGTCGACTGGCTGCACGCCACGCTGCGCGTGAAAGCGGCCGCGCGCGATGGCGTGGGCCTGTTCGGCTCGGGCATGTTCGTCATCAACCCGCCCTGGACGCTGTACGACCGGCTGGCCCAGGCCCTGCCCTGGCTGGTCGAGACCCTGGGCGAAGACGATCACGCGGCCTACACGCTCGAGGCCCAGCAGAACTGAACCTCGCGACCGCGGGGCGATACGGGCAGACATCGGCTCGCCTCGGTCCGGGTCAGCGGTCACGCGGCCAGGTCGAACACCAGCACTTCGGCCTCGTGTCCGCCGTCCAGGGTCACGGCGGCCTCGCCCTCGAGCATGGCCGCATCGCCGGCCTTCAGCGGCTGGCCGTTGACGCTGACCTCGCCACGGGCCACATGCACATAGGCCTTGCGACGCGGGTCCAGCGTGAGGCTCGCAGACTCGTCCCCATCGAACAGGCCCGCGTAGAGCAAGGCATCGGCCGTCATGCTGACCGACCCTTCACGCCCGTCCGGCGACGCCACCAGACGCAGACGCCCCCGCTTGTCGGCGGCGTCGAAGTGCTTCTGCTCGTAGCCCGGGCGAATGCCGCGTTCGGTCGGCTGGATCCAGATCTGCAGCAGGTGCGTGGGCTGGGCGGCCTCGTGGTTGAACTCGCTGTGCAGGATGCCCTTGCCCGCGCTCATGCGCTGCACGTCGCCCGGCAGGATGGTCGCGCCGTTGCCCAGGCTGTCCTGGTGGGCCAGCGCACCGCTCAGCACGTAGGTGACGATCTCCATGTCGCGGTGGCCGTGCATGCCGAAGCCGCGGCCCGGGGCGATCACGTCGTCGTTGATGACGCGCAAGGGGCCAAAACCCATGAAGGCCGGGTCGTAGTAATCGGCAAACGAGAAGCTGTGAAAACTCTGCAGCCAGCCATGGTCGGCGTAGCCGCGTTCGTCGGATCGGCGCAGGGTCAGCATGAGGGGCTCCTGGTAAGGGGTGGGTGCACGGGGTGCATGGCTTCACTGTAGGCAAAGCCCCCGCCCTGGTGGCTGCGCCGACCTGATGGCATCATTCAAACCAATTGAACGAATGCGCCCGCAAAGGGCCTTCCTCTCATGCCGGATCGCCGCCACGTCCTCACGCCGGACGCCCTGTTGATGATGGACACCATCGCCCGAACGGGCAGCTTTGCCGCCGCCGCGCGCGAGCTGGGCAAGGTCCCGTCGGCGCTGACCTACAGCGTGCGCCAGCTGGAAGACGCACTGGACGTGCTGCTGTTCGACCGCCGCAGCCGCCAGGCCCGACTGACTGCGGCCGGCGACGAACTGCTGCGCGAAGGCCGTCTGCTGCTGCAACAGATGGACGCGGTGGCGAACCGCGTGCAGCGCGTGGCCTCTGGCTGGGAAGCCGAGCTGACGATCGCCGTGGACAAGGCCATGGCCCCGCACGCCGTGTTCGACCTGATGGATGCGTTCTACGCGCTCAAGCCGCCCACGCGGCTGCGCATGCGCAGCGAAGTGATGACCGGAACCTGGGAAGCCCTCAGCACCGGCCAGGCCGATCTGGCCATCGGCGTGCCGGCCGACCGGGTGGCCGGCCCCGACATGCGCCAGGAGATAATCGGCGAGGTGAGTTTCATTTTCGCGGTGGCGCCGCACCACCCGCTGGCGCGGGCCCCCGAACCGCTGAGCGCCACAGAAATCGCCAACCACCGCATCGTGGCCGTGGCCGACACCGCACGCGGCCTGGCGCCGATGACGGTGGGCATCCTGCCCGGGCAGGACGTGTTGACCCTGCCGTCGATGTCGGCCAAGCTCGAAGCCCAGCTGCGAGGCTTGGGCTGCGGGTACCTGCCCGAGCCCATGCTGCGCCCGTATCTGGAGCAAGGGCGGCTGGTGCACAAGCAGGTGGAAGGACCGGAGCGCCTGATCCGCATCCTCTATGCCTGGCGCCAAGCCCACGCCCAGCCCGGGATGGCGCTGACCTGGTGGCTGCACCAGCTGGCCAGCCCGGCCACCCGGCGGGCCTTGCTGGAGCGGCACGAGGGGCTGCTGCTGTGACGCGCGCCCCTGTGGCCGCCACCGGATCTGCCTACATCGGCCGGTTCGCCCCCTCGCCCACCGGGCCGCTGCATGCCGGGTCGCTGGTCGCGGCCCTGGCCAGCTGGCTGGACGCGCGCGCCCACGGCGGGCAGTGGCTCGTGCGCATCGAGGATGTCGACACGCCACGCTGTGTGCCGGGCGCCGATCGGGTCATCCTGCAGCAACTGGCCACCTGTGGCCTGCATCCGGACGCGCCCCCGGTTTGGCAAAGCGAGCGCGGCGCCCTGTACCAGGCGGCGCTGGACCGGCTCGTCGCCACCGGCGTGGCCTATGGCTGCGCCTGCACGCGCAGCGACATCGCCCGCGCCAATGCCGAACTGGGCCGCACCAAGCCGCGCCACGGCGACCTGGTCTACCCCGGCACCTGCCGCCCCGACCGCGGCGGCCTGGGCGCACGCACGGCGCGGGCCTGGCGCGTGGCCGTGCCCGAAGGCACCGCAGGCATGTGGCCCTGGTGCGATCGCCGCCTGGGCCCGCAAAGCCAGGCGCTCGACCAGGCTGTGGGCGATTTCGTCGTGCGCCGTGCGGACGGGCTCTGGGCCTACCAGCTGGCCGTGGTGGTCGACGATGCCGAACAGGGCGTCACCGACGTGGTGCGTGGCGAGGACCTGGCCGACAACACCCCGCGCCAGATGTGGCTGCAGGCGCAACTCGGTCTGCCGCACCCGCGCTACCTTCACACGCCACTCGTGCTGGGGGCCAACGGCGAGAAGCTGTCCAAACAGAATGGCGCTGCCGCCCTCGACCTGCGCGACCCGGTGGCTGCCTTGCGCCAGGCCGGCGCCGCGCTGGGGCTGGCACTCGGCGACGCAACCCTTCGCCCCGGCATCACCGTGGCCGATTGGCTCGCCCTGGCCGTCCCGGCCTGGCAGGCCTTGCTGTTGCGGTGGGAAGCGGCCTTGGTGAACGCGGGCTGACACGGCCCCGGTACGGCCCACACGGACCGCACTCGCCGCGCCCGCCTCAGCCGCCCACCACCACGAAGTGCTTGCGCACCGGGGCCATCACCTCGAACGCCCCGACGAAGCCACCCGGGATCACAGCCCCTTCGCCGGCGCGCACGTCGGTCCAACCACCCTGTGCGTCATGCAGGCGCACGTGGCCCTCCAGGACGAAGAAGTACTCGTGCTTGGCAGGCGGAAACACGATGCGCCAGCGTCCCACCTCGCACGCCCAGATCCCGGCTGACAGCTGTCCATCGGCCGGCTCGTACAGCGTCCACGTCTCGCGGCGCGGGTTGCCCTGCTCCAGGCGATCGGGACGCGGGTGATCGATCACGCCGCCTGCAGCCGGCGCATCGAAGCGCACGATGACAGGCTGGTCAGGTGCCGTTTCGGCCGCCGAGGCCGCCACACTTCGGTCCGACATGGTGTCTTCTGGGCGCGAACCGCTCACTTCACCAGGAAGTGTTCGCGGTAGTAGGCCAGCTCGTCGATCGACTCGTGGATGTCGGCCAGCGCGGTGTGCTTCTGCGCCTTGCGGAAGCCTTCGGCCAGACCCGGCTTCCAGCGCTTGGCGAGTTCCTTCAGCGTGCTGACATCCAGGTTGCGGTAATGGAAGAACGCTTCCAGCTTGGGCATGTAGTTCGCCAGAAAGCGGCGATCCTGGCAGATCGAGTTGCCGCACATCGGCGACTTGTTGGCCGGCACATACTGCTTGAGGAAGTCGATCACGGCCTGGGCCGCTTCGCCTTCGCTCACGGTCGAGGCCTTCACGCGGTCGATCAGGCCGCTGCGACCGTGCGTGCCCTTGTTCCAGTTGTCCATCTTGTCGAGCACGGCGTCGCTCTGGTGCACGGCGAACACCGGGCCTTCGACGCGCACCGCCAGGTTGGCGTCGGTCACCACCACCGCGATCTCGATGATGCGGTCGCTCTCGGGCTTCAGGCCGGTCATCTCCAGGTCGATCCAGATCAGGTTCTGGTCGCTCTTGGCCAGCGTGGCGGGGGTGGGGGCGGCGGTCGTGTCGGTCATGGAATGGGCGAAAACAGTCGAAAAAGGGCCCTGTCGGTACGGTCTTGCGCACGCTGGCCCGGCCGCCGATTGTGCGGCAAACGTACACTCGCGGCATGCCTTCCAGCACCGTCACCCTGCTTTTTGCGTTTTTCGTCGCGGCCTCCGTGCTCGTCAAGCTCTGGCTCGATACGCGCCAGGCCCGGCACGTGGCGCGCCACCGCGACGCCGTGCCGCCGGCCTTTGCCGACGAGGTGCCGCTGCGCAGCCACCAGCGCGCGGCCGATTACACGCTCGACAAGCTGCGCTTCGGCCTGGTCAACACCGCCGTCAGCACGGCGGTGCTGCTGGGCTGGACGCTGCTGGGCGGGCTGGACGCACTCAACCATGCCGTGCGCGACCTCGTCTTCCCGCAATGGGGCGGGCTGGCCTACCAGCTGGCCCTGCTGGCGGCCTTCAGTGTCATCGGCGCGCTGATCGAGATGCCGCTGGAAGCCTGGCACACCTTCCGCATCGAGCAACGCCATGGCTTCAACCGCATGACGCCGGGCATGTGGATCGGTGACCACCTCAAGCAGGGCCTGGTCGGGCTGGTCATCGGGGCCCCGATCGCCGCCCTCATCCTGTGGCTGATGGGCGCGGCAGGATCGGCCTGGTGGCTGTGGGCCTGGGCGGCCTGGGTGGGCTTCAGCCTGCTCATGATGGTGGTCTTTCCCATCTTCATCGCGCCGCTGTTCAACAAGTTCGAGCCCCTGAACGACGCAGGCCTGGCCCAGCGCGTGACCGGGCTCATGCAGCGCTGCGGCTTCAAGGCCAAGGGCTTTTTCGTGATGGATGGCAGCCGCCGCTCGGCCCATGCCAACGCCTATTTCACCGGCCTGGGCTCGTCCAAGCGTGTGGTGTTCTTCGACACGCTGCTGTCCAAGCTGTCCCACGGCGAGGTCGAGGCCGTGCTCGCGCACGAACTGGGGCACTTCAAGCACAAGCATGTGCTCAAGCGCATGATCATGATGTTCGTGATGAGCCTGATCGGCTTTGCGCTGCTGGGCTGGCTGTCGCGGCTCACGGCGTTCTACACCGGCCTGGGAGCCTCGCCCAACCTGGGCGCACCGAACGACGCCCTGGCCCTGCTGCTGTTCATGCTGGCCCTGCCGCCCGTGATGTTCTTTGTGGTGCCCGTGTTCTCCACCTTCTCGCGCCGGGACGAATACCAGGCCGACGCCTACGCCTGCGCACAGGCCAGCGGCACCGACCTGGCCAATGCGCTGATCAAGCTCTACAAGGACAACTCGTCCACCCTGACGCCGGACCCGCTGTACGTGCGATTCCACTACTCGCACCCGCCGGCTTCCGAGCGCCTGGCCGCCATGGGCGCCCTCACCCGCGCCCAGGCTCAACCGCCGATGGCGCACCCCGCATGAGTCCGGCTAGCCCCCTCCCCCTGCACCAGCAACGCTGCGCCCCCCGGGCGGGCTCGCCCCTGTCGACGGCGGGCCAGCACGCCATGCTGGGGCAGATCCCGGGTTGGCAGGTCGACAGCAGCGTACCCGGTGGCGCCCTCACCCGCACCTACACCTTCCCCGATTTCCACCGCACCATGGCCTTCGTGAACGCCGTCGCGTGGATCGCCCACGAGCAGGATCATCACCCCGACATGGCCGTGTCCTACAACCGCTGCACGCTGCGCTGGTCTACCCATTCGGTGGGCGGCGTCTCCCTCAACGACTTCATCTGCGCCGCCCGCGTGGATGCCCTCGGCGCATGAAGCGCGGCCATCCGGGTGCGCCGAACGGGCGCCGCGGCCGCCCTGTGCGCGAAGCCGACACCTCGGGCTGCACGTCCGGGCTGGTGGTCTCGACCCATGGCCGGCACGTGGTGGTCGAAGCCGAAGACGGCAGCCGTCTCATCTGCCACCCGCGCGGCAAGAAGAGCGAGGCCGTGGTCGGTGACCGGGTCATGTGGCAGCCCACGCTGGACGGCGGCGACGAAGGCCTGATCGTGCAGGTCCAGGAACGGCGCAACCTGCTGTGGCGGCAGGACGAGTGGCGCAGCAAGTCGTTTGCGGCCAACCTCGACCAGCTGCTGATGTGGATTGCGGTGGAGCCGGTGTTCAGCGAGGCGCAACTGACGCGCGCGCTGATCGCGGCCGAATCGGCCGACATCCCTGCCACCATCGTGCTCAACAAGGTCGACCTGCCCGGTGCCGATGCGGCCCGTGCGCGCCTGGCCCCGTACACGGCCATGGGCTACCGCGTGGTCGAGCTCTCGCTGAAGGCCGACACCGAGGCCGCACGCGCCCAGATGGCGCCTCTGCTGGACGGCAAGGCCACGCTGGTCCTGGGCCCCTCGGGCGCAGGCAAGAGCACGCTGATCAACACGCTGCTGCCCGACGCCCGCGCCGAGGTCGGCGAGATTTCGCAGGCCCTGAATTCCGGCCGCCACACCACGACGACCAGCCTTTGGTACTGGCTGGACAAGGCGCAGGGCACGGCCGTGATCGACTCACCGGGCTTTCAGGAGTTCGGCCTGCACCACATTCCGCCGACCGAGCTCGCGCGCTGGATGCCCGACATCGGCCGGCACGTGGCCGACTGCCGCTTCCACAACTGCACGCACCGGCAGGAGCCCGGCTGCGCCGTGCGGGCCGCCGTGGAACGCGGCGAGGTCAGCCCCATTCGGCTCAGCCTGTTCAACGACCTGTTCGAGGAACTGAGCCAACCCCGCTGGTGAGCCCGACGCCCGAGACCGGCCTTGTCTCACCCAACCCCTTCCGGCCCCCTCTTTCTGCGCCCCCTGCCTCGCCATGCCTGACGCCCTCGCCGCCCTGCCCGTCACCCTCGTCGCCTTCCAGTCGGGGCAACTGCCCCTGAACGACCTGACCCGGCAGTGGCGCGAGGCCGCGCGCACACACGAGCCTGCGCTGCCGCCGCGTTACACCGAGGTGCTGGAACGGGTGCTCTCGCAGTTGGAAAGCGCCGCGTTGTTCACTGAAGAAAGCTGCTCGTTCAGCCAGGGGGACATGGTCGCCGCGCTGGGCGACTGGCTGGCGCGCGCACGGGCGCTCTGAGCCGCTCGCGTCACGCCGCATCCGCCACGGCAGATGGCGTCGGGCGTTCGCCCCGCGCCATCCCGGTCGCGGAGCAGCTTTGGCTCACCCTACCAGGTTGGCCAACGACAGCAGCGCCAGCAGCAGCATCCACAGCACCACCGAGCGCCACACCAGGCCCACCACGCTGCGCAGGTGGGCCATCTCGGGCACGGCACCTGTCGTGCTGCCCTCGGCATCGATCACATCGGGCGAATCCCCGTCGACCACGGTGCGGCTCACATCGCCGAATGCACGGCCCGTGGCCGGCGCGACCTGCCCCCCCAGTCGCACGCCGATCGCGCCCGAGGCCGCCGACAGAATCGTGCCCTCGTTCGGGTGCGACCACAGCACCGCATGGCGCCGCCATGCATCGATCGCGTCCTCGAAGTTGCCGACCACGGCAAAGCCGAATGCCGTCAGCCGGGCCGGCACATGGTCGATCAGACCGAACAGCCACTGCGACAGCGCCATCAACCGATCGTGCGTCGGCGCGCCGGTCACCCGGCTCTTGTACGACCAGTAGCGGCTGGCGAACTCGGCCATGCGGTAGAGCACCGCGCCCGCCGGGCCCAGCCCGAAGGTGGACAGTGCCACGAACCAGAAGAACACGCCGAACACGTGCCGGTGCGCCGCCAGCAGCGAGAACTCGATGACGTGCCGCAGGATTTCGGTGCGCGGCAGATCGCTGGCGTCGACGTTCTGCCAGTGGGCCAACAGCTCGCGCGCACGCTCTTCACGCCCTTGCTCGAGGGCGTCACGGATGTCGGTGTAGTGGTGGCTGAACTGCCGGAAGCCCAGCGTCAGGTACAGCACGGCGACGTCGAACGCCAGCGCCAGCAGCGTGCTGTAGCGGTTGACGAAGACGTAGAGGATGGCCACGAGTGCCGCCGACGCCACCACGGTGATCCCCCAGACCACGCGCGCGTGCACCTCGGCCCCCGCGTCGAAATTGCGCCCGACCCAGCGCACCCAGGCCGTCAGACCGTGGTGGATGGGGTTGAGGTTCGACAGGGGTTTGAGCTGTTCGGCCAGCAAGGCGAACAGCACGGCAAAAAAGCTCATGGCTCAGGATCATAGCGGGGTGTACCGCCCCCCGCGCGACAGAAGCCCGCACCCTGCCTCAGGCCGAAAGGAAGCGGTATAAATTTCGCAACATCGCGGCGGTTGCACCCCAGATGAAATACTCCCGGTCGGGCTCGCCCACGGGCCGCCACGGCATCGAGAAGAACTCGATGCGCGGGTTGTCGCGGCCCATCTCGAGGGACGGCACCCCGAACGCGCGACGCTGGTGATGTTGCGGGTCCATCAGGAAGGACAGCGGCACCTCGAACACCTCGGCCACTTCACCGGGGTCGGGCCGCAGGTCCAGCCTCGGCGTCTCGTGCGGGTGCGGGGCGATCAACCCGACCACAGGCGTGACGACAAAGCCGGTGCCGGTGGTGTACTCGGGCAACTCGCCCAGCACGTGCACGCGTGGCGGCGCCAGTCCGACCTCTTCCTGCGCCTCGCGCAGCGCGGTGGCCACGGCATCCGGGTCTTCGGGCTCGCTGCGCCCGCCGGGAAAGCTGATCTGGCCAGCATGCTTGCGCAGCGTGGCCGTGCGCTGGGTCAGCAGCACGGCCGGCTCCGGCCGCATCACGATGGGCACCAGCACCGCCGCGCGCACCGGGTCGGGCGGGCTCGCCCAGCGCTCGATGGACACATCGGGCGCCCACACCGGCGGCGTCAGGAAACGCTCGACCAGGGCCTGCTGGGACAGGCGCTGCGGGTCGACCGCCGGCAGATGGTGGTCGTGGCCGAGCAGTTCGGCAACGCGGGGGTCGATGGAAACGGCCATGACAGGCACCATAGCAAAAGCCGCCTGGGCTTGCGCAGCAGGCGGCTTTGAGGGGGGTGGCGTGGCGCCACCGCTGAGCCATGCTCAGGCGAGCTTTTCCTTGATGCGAGCCGACTTGCCCGAACGCTGGCGGAGGTAGTACAGCTTGGCGCGGCGGACGTCACCGCGGCGCTTGACTTCGATCGAAGCGATCAGCGGGCTGTACAGCTGGAACGTACGCTCCACGCCTTCGCCGCTCGAGATCTTGCGGACGATGAAGCTGGAGTTCAGGCCGCGGTTGCGCTTGGCGATCACGACGCCTTCGTAGGCCTGCACGCGCTTGCGGGTGCCTTCGACCACGTTCACGTTCACGATCACGGTGTCGCCAGGGGCGAACGACGGGATGGTCTTGTTCAGACGAGCGATTTCTTCTTGCTCGAGCTGTTGGATGATGTTGGACATCAAGGGCTCCTAGGGTGATCTTGCCCGCGCCAGGATGGTCTCGAAAGCTGCCCCACTGTGAAGCAGCCCCGCAATGAAGCCGGGTAGAGGATCTGAAAAACCGCAGATTATAGCGTGAGTCCGCGAAGAAAGTCTTCATCTTTCTTCGACAGCTCGCCGCGCGCCCGCGCAGCCTCGATCAGTTCAGGGCGACGGCGGGCCGTGATGGCCAGCTGCTGCTCGCGGCGCCAGCGCGCGATGTGGGCGTGATGGCCCGACAGCAGCACCGGCGGCACGGGCTGCTCGGCGGGCTCGCCGCCTTCGCGCACCGGCAACGCCAGCACTTCGGGCCGGCTGTAATGGGGGCAATCCAGCAGCCCATCCGAAAAGCTGTCCTGCTGGTGCGACGCCGCGTCGTGCAGCACGCCGGGCTGCAGACGCGCCACCGCATCCATCAGCGTCAGGGCGGGCAACTCCCCACCCGACAGCACGTAATCGCCCAGGCTGATTTCTTCGTCGACAAAGGTGTCGATGAAGCGCTGGTCGATGCCCTCGTAGCGCCCGCACAGCAGCACTGCGCCGGGTGAAGCGGCCAGCGCCTCCACACGCTGCTGCGTCAAGGGCTTGCCAGCCGGGCTGAACAGCACCACCGGCAGGCGCTCGGCCCCGTCGGCCTGCTGCGACGCGCGGATGGCCGACAGACAGCGCACCAGCGGCTCGACCAGCATGACCATGCCGGGCCCGCCCCCGAAGGGCCGGTCGTCCACGCGGCGGTACACGCCTTCCGCATGGTCACGCAGCGGCCACAGGCGGACGTCGACGGCGCGCGTTTCGAAGGCGCGGCGCGTCACACCCACCGTCTGGAACGGGGCGAACAGCTCGGGAAACAGGGTGATGACGTCGAAGCGGACGGCCATGCGCGGCTCGCTTCGCGTGTCAGTAGTCGAGGCCCCAGTCGGCCACGATGCGCTTGTCGGCCAGGCTGACGCTGTCGATGTAGGCGGAGACAAAGGGAATCAAGCGCTCACCTTCAGCCTTGCCGTCGACCTCGACCACGCAACGCAGCACGCAGTGCGGCCCGGTGTCGATCAGATCGACCACCTTGCCCAGGGCCTGGCCCTCGCGGTTGACGACGTCCAGACCGATCAGGTCGACCCAGTAGAACTCGTCCTCGTCGGGCGTGGGAAAAGCGGTGCGCGAGACGAACACGCGGGCACCCTTCAGGGCCTCGGCCGCGTTGCGGTCGTCCAGCCCCTCGGCGGTGGCCACCACCACCTCGCCCTGCTCACGGGCCTGCTTGATCTGCAGGAAGCGCGGCGCACTCAGGCGGGCGGGCACGGTGGCCGCAGCCGGCGAGGCAGACCCCGCGGAGGCCGTCCGACCGGCAGCCGGACGCGCCACAGCGCCCGGCGCGACATCGGCCGGACGCAAGAACCATTTCTTGGTGCAGAAGAGCGCCTGGGGATCGCTCGAGAAGGGCATCACCTTGATGCCGCCCTTCACACCCCAGGCGTCCACGACGCGCCCGACTTCCACCGCATCATCTGGCCAGACGACACCGTCTTCCAGCACGAGGGGGCTTGCAGCGCGTTCGTTCATGCAGACCGATCAGGCAGCAGCGGCCTTGGCCTTGGCCTGACGCAGCAGACGGGCCACGGTTTCCGAAACCTGGGCGCCGTTGTTGGTCCAGTACTCGACGCGGTCGAATGCCACGCGCAGCGACTCGGCGTTGCCGGAAGCCACGGGGTTGTAGAAGCCCACGCGCTCCAGGAAGCGGCCGTCACGGCGGTTGCGCGAGTCAGCGGCAACGATGTTGTAGAAAGGGCGCTTCTTGGAGCCGCCACGTGCGAGTCGAATCACGACCATGATGTGTCCTTCAGTTGGTTTGGGCGACCTGTCCTCCCGGGAGACACTCGGGGATGACCGGCCAGGGTTCGCGCAGGCGTCTGGGTTTCATCCGACCTGCCCGCACCAGAAATTCGGCGCCGATTAGATACGCGCCACGCACCTCCTCACGCACGCGCCGACTCTCGTCCGCAACATGTCCAAGGAAAGCCCGCAGCTCGGGCCGGAAAACCGCGCATTATAGTCTCCCGAAACGGCTTTGTGTGAGCCCTGCCGATGCCCAACGCCACCTCCCCCTGGAAATCCAAGACAGCCGCCACCTGGCTGGCCCTGATCGGCGGCCCTCTTGGGCTGCATCGCTTCTATCTGCATGGCTTCAAGGACAAGGTGGGATGGCTGCTGCCGGTGCTCACGCTCATCGGCCTGGCCGGGCTGCGGCGCGTCGAACTCTACGGGCAGGACGACCAGTTGTCCTGGCTGTTGCTGCCCGTGCTCGGTTTCACCGTGGCCGCGACCATGCTGCAGGCCATCCTGTACGGCCTGACGCCCGACGAACGCTGGCACGCGCGCCACAACCCGGAACTGCCGGACCCGGCCGACGTGGCGCCGAGCGGATGGGGTGTCGTCATCGGGATGGCCCTGGCCCTGATGGTGGGGGCGACGGTGCTGATGGCCACGATCGCCTTCTCGGGTCAGCGCTATTTCGAGTACCAGGTCGAGGAAGCGCGCAAGCTCAGCCAGTGAATCTGGTCGCCCCCCGCTGCGCATCGCCTCGCCACACCGCGCGCCTCTGCCGGATAATCCCGCCTTTGCGCACACACCGCCGGGTGGGCCGCGTGGGCTCGGAGACGTCTGACGCCGCCCGCTCACCCGCTCTGTCGCCGCCCCGGATTCAACCGCTTCCCTGTACCGCCATGACTTCTGCCACGCCCTCCTCCCCGCTGACGTACGACCAGGCCGGCGTCAACTACGACCTGATCGACCCGTTGAAGGTGGCCGCCCAGCGTGCCGCGGCGGAAACCGGCACCCACCTGGCCAGCCACGGCTTCAGCGAGGTGCTGGCCTCGCGCGGCGAGTCGGCCTACGTGGTGGATGTGGGCCCGATGTACCTGGCTTCGATCGTGGAATGCCTGGGCACCAAGACGCTCGTGGCCGACGAGATGGCCACGCTGACGGGCAAGAGCTACTACGACGGCATCGCGCAGGACACCATCGCCATGGCGGTGAACGACCTGATCACCGTGGGTGCCACGCCGCTGGTGGTGCAGGCGTACTGGGCCGCGGGCGGTTCGGACTGGTTCGGCGACAAGGTGCGCGCCAACGCGCTGGTGGCCGGCTGGAAGAAGGCCTGCGAGGTGTGCAACGTGGCCTGGGGCGGCGGTGAAACCCCCGCGCTGGCCGGCATCGTGGCCGATGGCCGCGTCGACCTGGCCGCCTCGTGCACCGGCATCATCAGCCCCAAGGAGCGCCTGTCGGTGGGCGACAAGCTGGAAGCCGGCGACGCCATCGTCCTGCTGGCCTCCAGTGGCATCCACGCCAACGGCCTGTCGCTGGCCCGCAAGCTGGCCGAGCGCCTGCCGCAGGGCTACCTGACCGACATCGGCAACGGCCAGACCTATGGCGAAGCCCTGCTGGCCCCCACGGTGCTGTATTCGCCCGTGACGGAAGCGCTGGCCAAGGAAGGCATCATTCCGCACTACTGCGCGAACGTGACCGGCCACGGCTGGCGCAAGCTGCTGCGCCACCCGAAGGCGCTGACCTACCGCATCACCGCCCTGCCCGAGAAGACGCCCGTGCTGGCCTTCATGCAGAAGGAGTGCGGCCTGGACGACCACGAAGCCTACGGCACGCTGAACATGGGCGCCGGCTTTGCGCTGTACGTGGCCGCCGACCAGGCCGAGCGCGTGGTGGCCGTGGCCCAGTCGCTGGGCATCCCGGCCCTGGTGGCCGGCCGCGTGGAAGAAGGCCCCAAGCAGGTCGTGATCGAGCCGCTGGGCGTGACCTACGGCGCCGACGAGCTGCAGCTGCGCTGAGCGCATGCCTGACACGCCCACGCCCCGGGAGGCCGAGACGGCCGCCCGGCTTGAATCGCTGGAGATCAAGGCCGTCTACCTGGAAGACCTGGTCGACAGCCTGAACACCGTGGTCGCCCGGCAGCAGGCCCACATCGACCTGCTGCTGCACGAGGTGCGCCGTCTGCGGGAGCAGACCGACGAGGGCGCACCGCCTGCCTTCCGCAGCCTGCGCGACGAGCTGCCGCCGCACTACTGAGGCCATCGTGGTGGCCTAGAGGCGGCGACCGCAGAGGCCTTCCCGTGCACAAGGACACCACACCCGCCACGGGCAGGCGCGACGGATCGCTTACAATCCGCGGTGACGGGCCTCCCTGCATGGGGGCGCGGCCAACCGGGTCAGGTCGGGAACGAAGCAGCCCCAACCGTTAGCCAACAGTGCCAGGTCAAGGCTCGTCACCCTTTCCTTTCCAGATGCCCCCTGCGTCGCGGCCGGGACCGAACTTCCGCGAAGTTCGGGGCGCTTGAACAGCCCGTTCAACCCCGCTGAGACCGACGACCGCGTTCATGGCATCCACGCACCTACCCCCCGCTTCTCCCGCCCCCGCCGGCACGGCCAACGTGGCCATCGACCTGGGCGACCGGAGTTACGACATCCTGATCGGCGAGGGCCTGCTGGACGACCCGGCCACGTTTGCCGGATTGCCCAAGTCCACCAAGGCGCTGATCGTCACCAACACCACGGTGGGCCCCCTCTACACCGCCAGGCTGCGCGCGGCCATTGCCCCGCTGCACAAGCAGGTGCTCGACATCGAACTGCCCGACGGCGAGCAGTACAAGGACTGGCCGGCGTTGAACCAGGTGTTCACCCGCCTGCTGGAAGAAGCCGCCGACCGCAAGACGGTGCTGTACGCACTGGGCGGCGGCGTGATCGGCGACATGACGGGCTTTGCCGCGGCCTGCTACATGCGCGGCGTGCCCTTTGTGCAGGTGCCCACCACGCTGCTGGCCCAGGTGGATTCGAGCGTGGGCGGCAAGACCGCCATCAACCACCCCGCCGGCAAGAACATGATCGGCGCGTTCTACCAGCCGCTGCGTGTGGTGTGCGACATGAGCACGCTCGACACCCTGCCGCAGCGCGAGCTGCTGGCCGGCCTGGCCGAGGTGATCAAGTATGGCCCGATTGCCGATGCCGCCTTTCTGGGCTGGCTGGAAAACAACCTGGACGCCCTGCTGGCCCGTGACCGCCAGGCGCTGAAGTACGCGGTGCAGCGCTCGTGTCAGATCAAGGCCTGGGTGGTGGGCCAGGACGAGAAGGAAGCCGGCCTGCGGGCCATCCTGAACTACGGCCACACCTTCGGCCACGCCATCGAGGCGGGGCTGGGCTATGGCGAATGGCTGCACGGCGAGGCCGTGGGCTGCGGCATGGTGATGGCCGCCGACCTGTCGGCCCGCCTGGGCCTGATCGACACGGCCACGGCCGACCGCATCATCGCGCTGATCAAACGGGCCGGGCTGCCGACCCGGGGCCCCGATCTGGGCGCCGACCGCTACATCGAACTGATGCAGGTCGACAAGAAGGCCGAGGGCGGCGAGATCCGCTTCGTGGTGATCGGCCCGCTGGGACAGGCGGGCATGCGCGGGGCGCCGGACGCCCTGGTACGCGATGTGATTGCCGCCCACACCCGCTGACACCGCCGGAAACGAGACACCATGTGGTTAGCCCCTTACGCCAGTCATCCTGAGCAGACCAAGGGGCGCCGCCACCCCGAGCCGGCGGCCCCGACGCGCAGCGACTTCCAGCGCGACCGCGACCGCATCGTGCACAGCACGGCGTTCCGGCGGCTGGTCTACAAGACGCAGGTGTTCCTGAACCACGAGGGCGACCTGTTCCGCACGCGGCTGACGCACTCGCTGGAGGTGGCGCAGCTGGGTCGCTCGGTGGCGCGGTCGCTGGGGCTCAATGAAGACCTGGTGGAAGCCATTGCGCTGGCGCATGACCTGGGCCACACGCCGTTCGGCCATGCGGGCCAGGACGCGCTGAATGCCTGCATGCAGGGCCACGGTGGCTTCGAGCACAACCTGCAGTCGCTGCGGGTGGTGGACAAGCTGGAAGAGCGCTACCTGGGCTACGACGGCCTGAACCTGAGCTTCGAGACGCGGGAGGGCATCCTCAAGCACTGCTCGCGCGCCCACGCCGAGGCGCTGGAACTGGCCGAACCCGGCGGCGTCGGGCGGCGCTTCATCAAGGGCCATCAGCCTGGTCTGGAGGCCCAGTTGTGCAATCTGGCCGACGAGATCGCCTACAACGCGCACGACATCGACGACGGCGTGCGCTCGGGCCTGATCACCATGGAGCAACTGGAAGCCGTGCCGCTGTTCGTGCGATTCCGAGACGAGACGCTGAGCGAGTTCCCGCACGCCAAGGGCCGGCGCCTGCTGTTCGACACCATCCGCCGGATGCTGTCACAGCAGGTGTACGACGTGATCGACGCGACGCGCGCCCAGATTGCCGAGCACCTGCCCGTGAACGCCGACGAAGCCCGCCGCTGCCCGCCGCTGGTGCGGTTCAGCCCCCACATGCGTGAAGCCAGCACACAGCTCAAGCGCTTCCTGTTCAAGGAGCTGTACCGGCATCCACAGGTCAACGAGATGACGGCCAAGGGCCGGCGGGTGATCACCGAGCTGTTCCAGGCCTACGTGGCCGATCCGAAGGCGATGCCGGCCGACTATGCGGCGCGGGAAGACCTGCACCGGGCGGTGGCGGATTACATCGCGGGGATGACGGATCGGTTTGCGGTGAAGGAGCACGAACGGCTCACGGGGGAGAGTGTGTTTTGACGACCACGGCCCCGCCGGATCCGGGCCGCTACACGGTGGCGCTCGTCATGATCGTGCGCGACGAGGCACGATGCCTGCGCCGGTGCATCGACAGCGTCCGAGCGCACGTTGACCAGATCGTCGTGGTCGATACCGGGTCGGTCGACGACACGGTTGCCATTGCCCGGTCTGCGGGCGCAGAGGTGTCGCACTTCACCTGGATCAACGATTTCTCCGCCGCGCGTAACGCAGCGCTGGCGCTCAGCCGATGTGACTGGAACCTCGTGCTGGATGCGGACGAGACCGTCTACAGCGGACATCACATCCTGGACAGCCTAAGGCGCGAACCGCCACAGTTCATCGGTCGCATCGAGGTGTGCAGCGCCTTCTCCCAGGCGCACGGACAGTCTGCCGTGCAGGAGGCCTCCTCCTGGATCTCTCGCATTCTCCCGCGGACCGTTCGCTTCGAGGGAACGGTCCACGAACAGGCGGTCAGCGATCTTCCTCGTAAAGACCTGCCCGTGGTCGTCCACCACGACGGATACATGCCTGAACAGATGCGCGGAAAGCAAGGACGTAACGCGGCGTTGCTGGCTCAAGCGGTTGCCAGCCACCCCGACGATCCATATCTGCTGTACCAACTGGGCAAGGAGCACGAGGTTCGTGACCGATTCGCAGAGGCGGGGCACGCCTATGAGCAAGCCATGCGGCTGCTCGACAGCGCGTCACCCAGAGAGCCTGGCTGGCGGCACGATCTGTTGCTACGCCACTTGTTTGTGCTCAAGGCGCTGGGTAGAACCGCTCAGGCACTGGGCGAGGCGGAAAAGGCGATGGCGCACTGGCAAGACTCGCCCGATTTCTTCTTCGTTCTTGGCGATCTGCTGCTGGAGCACGCGATACAGAATCCCGAAGGCGCGACGGAGATCATCCCCATGGCCAGACAGGCGTGGCAACGGTGTCTGGAGATTGGAGAAAACCCGCGGCTCGAAGGCGCGGTGAAAGGCCGCGGCAGCCACCTGGCAAGGCATAACCTCGACGCGTTGAGCAAAACCCTCCCGGGCCTGTAAAGACGGCCCCGAATTGGCATTAGTCCCGGGGGAATCGGCCTTTCATCCGCGGATCACAAGCCCGTCGGGGTGGAGATCATGGCGGCATGAACGCTGCTGCACCGTCCGCCCATCCCCGCCCTGCCCTGATCGTGGTGAGTGGCGGCGGTGTTCGGCCGGATGCCGGCCCCCCGGAAGAAGGATCTCGCCTCCTTCATCTGCTGGACGCGCTTCCCCCAGCGAGCAGGGTCCTGGAAATCGGGGGCCGCGAAACCCGGCTTTCGTCGCAGTACACGGCACGCCACCCCCATGCCGAATGGATGCGCATCGCACCGGCATCGCTTGCGCAGAGCGCGCCCACGCAGCCGTTCGACCTGATTGTCATTGACCGGCTCGATGAGCTGCACGATCCCGTTTCAGCCCTCGAGGCGCTCGCGCCACTCGTGAAAGCCGAAGGCGAGTTGTATGCATCGGTCTCGAACAAGGCAACGCTGTCCAGCATGGCCCGCCTGATCGAGGGCGACCTTTCTTCGGGTGTTGCCGCATACCACGGCAGCGCCTTCACGCTGGACCAGGCCCTTCCCCGCTGGCACTCTCCCTCCACCGTTTTCAAGCTGATGCTTGACGCGGGCTGGACGCCTCACGTGGTCCATTGCGAGGCTGCATCCGAGCCTGATGCCAGATTGGCCTCGGCCGCCAGAGCCATGGGCGAAGCACTCGGCGTTCCCCAAGGCGTGGTCGACAAGATCCACAGGACGGAGAGCTTCGTTGTCCGGGGAAGACGTCAGTTCGAAGAACCTGTGCAGGTCTCGTATGAAGCTGTCTTCGACGTGCTCGTCCCCACCAACAAAGAGCAGCAGTTGCGTGTGAATGTCGAGCAGTCTCCCGGACTGAGCGAGGTGGCCGCACGCATCATCTCCTATCGTGGCGCGGCCACACCCGCGGAGGCGCTGGAGGGGGCACAAGCCTGTCTGCAGCGCGACTGGGTGCTGCTCTGCCATCAGGACGTCTACTTCCCAAGGCACTTCGGTCACCGTCTCAATGCCCTGCTGAGCAGCATCCCTGAAGAGGAAAGGGCCAGAACCCTGATCGGCTTTGTCGGCATGGGAGTGAATCGTTCGACGGAAGCGCCCGAACCGGCAGGGTTTGTGGTCGACCGGCTTCACACCGCAGACCATCCGGAGTCGGATGCGGCCATTTCGATCGACGAACTCGCGATCGTCGTGGCACGCGACTCCCTTCACCGGATCGACCCCCGGATAGGCTGGCACCTGTGGGCGACCGATCTGTGCCTTACGGCGATCTGCGAGCACCGCGTATTCCCACGCATCGTGCGCATGCCTGTGTTCCACAACAGCCAGACAGGCTGGCATCTGCCCGACGCGTTCGTCGAGTCGGCGGCCTATCTGCTGGAGAAGTTTCCTGCATTCACCACGATTCACTCGCTCTGCGGGCAGCTCGACAAGGCCTTCGTGAATCAGCATCGAAAGGCCAAGACATGAGCCACATCACCACCCTCATCCCGGCCTACAAGAAGGAGCACCTGGGGGCCGTCTTTCTGGGTCTGCGCAGACAAAGTTTCAAGGACTTTGAGGTCATCCTGTCCGATGACAGCCCGGATGACGCCATCACGCACCTGATTCGCAGTGGTCACTGGGCCAGACTGACGGACGGGCTTCGTCTGACTGTGGTCAGAGGCCCCAAGAATGCAAGACGGAATCACGAGCAACTGCTCGATCTGTGGGGTGAACGCTCTCCCCTGGTTCACTTCCACCTCGACGACGACATCATCTATCCCGAGTTCTACAGGCAGCATGTCAACGCGCACCTGCTCGCCCCATGCTGTGCATCGGTCAGCCAGCGGTGGCTCAGCCATGACGACGGGGTGCCCGCATGGACGCTCCCTCTTCCGGACCTGATCACGCAATGCGAAGGTCATTTGCTGCAACTGGATCGACAGGAGCTGTTCGCGAGCACTGTCGCCGTTTGCCAGAACTGGCTTGGCGAGCTGTCCAACATGGTCTTTTCCTTGGAAGGCGCCAGAGCCTACCCTCGCCCGCCCGCTCATGACCTGAGCTACTACGCCTTGCTCGACATCGGTGCCTTGCTGTCAGCCAGCGCCAGTGCACCCGTGACATACATACGAGAGTACCTTGGCGTATTTCGCCAGAACGCGGGGCAGACCACCCACGACATGGCTCGCCCCACTCATGGCGGGCGGGTGGGCTTCCTCGCCTGGGTCACCTATGCGCTTGCAGCATGGCGTGATGGCCTCATCGAAGGACCCGCTGCAGCGGCAGCCATCGGCGTCGCAACAAAAAGAATCCTGCAGCACTTTGCCGACGACACCCAGATGGCCGCCTTCTTCTCCATCCTGGAAACACAGGCCGGCTCCATGGAAGAGCTCTATCTGGCGTATCGGCCCTTCTGGCTGAAGCTGCTCGACAGCCACCCCGGAACTGCTCATCACGTTGTGACCGAGTTCCGCTCGCCCATTCCCGCGTGAGGTTCCCCATGAGCTCCCCCCGCCCACCCGTGTATGTCACCCAGCCGGACCTCCCGCCTTTCGAGGAGTTCGTTCCATATCTGCGCGAGATCTGGGACAGCCGCATTCTGACCAACGGTGGCCCGTTCCACCAAAGGCTGGAAGCCGAACTGGCGGACTACCTCGGGGTTCCCTACATCTCCCTTTTCACGAACGCGACCGTGGCACTGGTGACGGCGCTCCAGGCACTGCGCATTCAGGGGGAGGTGATCACCACGCCTTACTCGTTTGTCGCGACCGCCCATTCCCTGCTGTGGAACGGGATCAAGCCGGTCTTCGTCGACATCGACGAGCGCACGTTCAACCTCGATCCCGAGAAGATCGAGGCGGCGATCACCCCGTCCACGACAGCCATCCTTCCCACCCACTGCTATGGCCGGCCTTGTGATGTCGCGGCCATTCGGCGCATCGCGGATGACTACAACCTGAAAGTCATCTATGACGCCGCACACGCCTTCGGTGTACGGCAGAACGGCCAGAGCATCCTCCGGCACGGAGACCTCTCCGTGATCAGCTTCCACGCCACCAAGGTCTTCAACACCTTCGAGGGGGGGGCCATCGTGAGCCCGGACGCCAGGACGAAGCAGCACATAGACCATCTGAAGAACTTCGGCTTCGTGAACGAAACGACGGTCGTGGCGGCAGGCATCAACGGAAAGATGAGCGAGTTCAACGCAGCGCTGGGTCTGCTCCAGCTCAAGCACGTGGACAGCGCCATCGGAAAGCGTCGCTCGCTCGATGCCCTCTATCGTCACGCGCTGAAAGACATCCCCGGCATCACGGTGCCCGAATGCGACACGAGCGCAGAGGCCAATCACTCGTATTTTCCAATCCTGGTCGAGCCCTCGTACGCGATAAGCCGCGACGATCTCTATGCACGACTGCGGGCATCTGGATTCCACGGAAGACGCTACTTCTTCCCGCTCATCTCCGAGTTCCCGATGTACCGAGGTCTGCCATCCTCTTCGAACTCGAACCTTCCCGTTGCCAAGAGCGTCTCCTCGAAGGTGATCTGTCTTCCTCTGTACCCGTCCATGGAAGAGTCCGTGGTCCACGGGATCACGAAGATCATCCGCGAATGCGGCTGTCCCACGTCTCCTTCCGACGTGCCGGGCTTGCAAGACGTGTCCCCTGTGGGATTGGCAACAACGTCGATCTGATCGACTGGAGAACATCATGGCCTTCTGTTGCATCTGCCGAGCTCACGTCAGTGAATGGCTTCCCCACCCGAACCGCGACAAGCGCAGCCCGCTCATGGCGATGCTGGGTACCGTAGGGTCGAACCTCACGCGCTACGGCTGCCCTGCATGTCACTGCAACGATCGCTTGCGTCACCTCTGGTTGTACATGGACAAGACCGGGCTGGCGACACGTCTGGCCGGCTCGGATGTTCTGCATCTTGCGCCTGAACCGGGACTGGAACGCATCATTGCGGACCTGGAGCCCGCGACATACGTGCGAGGGGACCTCAATCCGACGCAGCCGGGCCACCAGCGGCTTGATGTCGAATCACTTCCCTTCGCCGATGAAACATTTGATCTGGCGATCTGCAATCATGTCCTGGAGCACGTGAACAGTCCCATGCGGGCATTGCACGAGCTGTTCAGATGCCTGCGTCCAGGGGGTCTGTTGATCGCCCAGACACCTTTTGCTCCGGCCATGCACAACACGTTGGAGCTCCACGAACGCCCCGACCCCCAGACCGCCCACCTCCTGTTCGGGCAGGAAGACCATGTTCGGCTGTTCGGTGGTGACATCACACGCTATTTCCATGCGGCCGGCTTTGAAGGCGAGTTGCTGCAACACACGACGTTGCTGCCCGACTTCTCGCCGACCGAGTACGGCTGTAACGAGCATGAGCCGTTCTTCGTATTCTGGAAGCCAGCCACACACGCTGCAGAACGAGCCAATCGGACTGCAGGTGAAGCGGCGACGGTCTGCTGATCGGCGGCACGGCCATGTCCAGACATCAGCTCAACCGCCAGCAGATCGAAGACGCGCTGCGCTCCCTGGGCATAGCGTACGAGGCGAGATGGGGGAGCGACCCGATTCAGGTTCACTTCTGCAGCTACTTCGCACAAGAGCGCAACGGCTTCTACTTCTGGGAAGCGCAGAACGCCGAGCACCCGGTCTTCGCACATGCTGACATCATTGTCCTTGCATCGCGCGAGTGGCCCGGCAGCGAGCTCATCGGCGACGTGATCCTGGTGGAACACCCACAAGCGGTGTACTACATGCTGATGCGGCACTTCCTCGATGAGCCAGCTTCGGCAACGCCAGCGATCCACCCAACGGCCATCATCGCGCCCAGTGCCAGCATCGGCAGGAACGCCGTGATCGGCCCCTATTGCGTCATTGAGGACGATTGCGTCATCGGTGATCAGGCGAAGCTTGACTCCCATGTGGTGGTCAAGAAAGGCAGCGTCATCGGACATCGAACCCACATCGAGTCGCATTCGACAATCGGCGCAACCGGGGTTGCATGGGTCTGGTATGAAGGCCAGCGCATCCGGCAGCCCCAGATTGGCGGCGCCGTCGTCGGAGACGACTGCTTTCTCGGAACGGACATCACGATCGTCCGGGGTTCCATCAATGAAGTCACCTCGCTGGGTCGCGGGTGCGTGCTGGCACATGGCACCAAGATCGGTCATGGATGCCGTGTTGGCGAAGATGTTCACTTCGCCAACAACGTCTCCATCGCAGGCAACTGCACCATCGGGGACCGGGCCTTCCTCAGCGCCGCCAGCGTGCTTCGCCCACGCATCAGCCTGGCCCGAGGCGTGGTGGTTGGCGCGGGAGCCGTTGTGACCAGGAACGTGAATGAAGAGTTCGTTGTCGTCTCCGGTGTACCAGCCAGAAGGATGGACATCAAGGAGCATCATGCGGGGGTCCCCCGCCTGTCGGGGGCTCACCCCAATCGCTGAAGGAGCTACATCATGAGCTACACCGGATCGATCATCTCGGAATCCGCGAGCATCGGACACAACGTCCGAATCGGTCGCTTCTGCATCGTCGAAGACGGTGTAAGCCTCGCGGATGACGTCATCCTGGAGGACTACGCGATGGTGCTCGCAGGCAGCAGGATCGGCCCACGAACCCGGATCGGCACCTACACGAAGGTAGGGAAAAGCGTTGTGATCGGAAGCGACTGCTCCTTCACATCGTTCTGCGAGATCCGGGACCGGTGCAAGCTCGGCGATCGCGTTCTGATGGGAAGCCGGGGCACCTTGTCCGCTGGAACGGTTGTGGAAGACGATGTCGTCATGAAGTACGCATTCGTCGTGACAGACACCCCGGACCTGCAGAAGAACGATGAGAAGATTGTCGGCCATCTGAAGCGTGGCTCCCGATTTGGCGCGAGTGTGGTCATCATGCCGGGCGTCACGGTCGGAGTGAACGCAGAGATCGGCGCTTGCTCTCAGGTCCGCAAGAATGTCCCTGACAACGAGGTCTGGTTCGGCATTCCTGCCAAGTTCTATCGCACGACGCAGCTGGGCAACACGGATGCACAAGTCCCATTGCCGGTGATGATCGGCCAGGCGATGCAGCAGCACCAGCATGAGACTGGCCAGGTTCAGTGACGAGATCACACGCTGCTCAGCGAAACGAGGCCCCGATCAGGATCAAGTGCCTGATCGGGGCCTCTTTGATTCTGGCTCGCTCTCTGGGCTAACGGGTCAGGGCTGCTGGTTCGAGACTTCAGGCAGAGCGACCACAGTCGCCCTGTCGACCATCACGCGACGTCGTCTGGAATACCGCCAAAGTGGGACTGAAAGGTCCGGGCCGTCATGCGCTCGGACAGGCTGGTGGTGGCCTTGGTCAGCCGCACCCGCATGAAGTGCGCCACAGTCTTTTCACAGGGCTTCAGGTGCGCGTCCAGGTATGTGAACTCGGTCAGGTGGAACCTGTGGTGGAACCATCCCAGATACCAGAACCAGTCGGTGTAGTAGAGCCAGGACGCCTCGTTCATCGCCCTGATGTGCGTCGGGTCCTGCCATGCAGTTCGAGCATGCTCGTAAGGCACCTCGATCTCCATCACGCCGCCGTCGCGCAGCAATGTCAGGCAGTTCGTCATCAGGGTCGGCAGATCAGGAACGTGCTCGAGCACATTGTTGGCATACACCAGGTCGATCGACCCTGGCTCGAGGATGACCGGACCCACGACCGGGCTCTGAAAAGACAGGGGCCATGCACAAGACTCGGCAAGGTTGAGCAGGACATCGGGCTCAGCACGCTCGAGAATGTCCACATTGAGCCATCCCGGCCGATAGTCCTTGCCCGAGCCGATGTGCAGTCGCGTCGGACGCCAAGGCTCTGACGGCAACGACGACAGGTGCGCTTCGGCAAACGACTGCATGAAGACGAATGCATCCGCATACTCGTCAGTCAAGTCGTGCTCGGCAAAGAGAGACAACGCGGCCTGAACGCGATAAGGCAGCTCGGGGTCATTCAGCAGACCTCGGATCGTCCGCCCCCAGTCGCCATCGTCCACCCAGAAGACCGACTGCTCGAACTGCGGAGGCGGACAAGTGGCCGCCGTTCGTTCGCTGACGAATCCTGCGCCCAAGGAGAGGCATTGAAATGCCCGCGCCTGCTCGAAGCGGGCGGCCTCATAGAAATGGCAGTTGAGCACCAGCTTGGATTGCTGGATCAACTCGTCGCGCTCTGGCCCGTAGACAGCACTGTCCACCAGGGTCACAGAGGTGCCGCCAGCTTCGATGGCATCGATGATCTTGCGTCGCCGCTCGTTCATGCTGCCAAGAAAGAGCACATCGATCGGGCGGTCACTGAACGCCAGGGCATCAGCCTTCAGGTAGGGCGCGTGACCGAAGCCGATGATCGGCACGTCGTCGACATGGCTGGTGTAATGCTTCGGGTTGCTCTGGTTGTAGTCGATCACTGCCGATGTCGCCAGCAGATCGAGGTAGCTCGACGGCAGGGAGGCGCCGTCAGGCCCCATCTGTTCCAGGTTGAAGAAGACGCACGCATACCGCTTCCTGAGTTCTGGATCGAACCCCAGATGTGCACCGAAGATCACGTTCACAGCGTCGTGCCGCAGTCGGTTCTTCGACATGGTGACGTCGACCCCGAAGCGGCGGAACTGGTGGCGTAGGTACCTCGCCTGATCCAGGAAGCCGAGTGCGTGAACGTAGCCGAGCGGCTGGATGATGCAAAGATGAATGGAGCGCATGTGCGGGGCACCTTCCTGGCAGATGAACGAAAGCATGAGAAACCGATGCGCCCGCAAGCCGCGAGCAACGCAGTCCCTTCGATGCTAGGCAAGGCAATCGCCGGTCAGTCGGCCGATATCACGCGGAGACGAGCCCCATTTGTCCAGGCACCCGTCACGTCAGATGGTCCGGCGCGAGGCCGGATCGGTGGCGATCGGCCATGCGTTCGAGAAGCGCCCCGAACTGCTGCGCATACTGAACGCTGTCGAACAAGGGCGCCGTACTGCGTGCTGCGACCAGCTTGTCCCGAAGTGAGGCCCTGAGCTGCGGCCCGTGGCAAAGGCGGAGCACCGCTTGTTCATACTCGCTGACCGACTCGCACACCATGTCCGGCATGCCAACGTTATGCAGCAGACTGGCCGCAACCCTGGACGCGAAAGTCCGTCCTCGGTAGGTGACGACGGGTACGCCTGCCCACAGCGCATCACTGACGGTTGTGTGCCCGTTGCAAGGCCAGGAATCCAGGAAGACATCGGCCAGTGCAAAGCGGCTGATGTGCTGTTCGAAAGAGACTTTCGGGGCAAACACGAGTCTGCTCGGGTCGATGCCACGCCGCGATGCCTCGCTGCGAACTGCATCGGCCATAGAGTCGTTCCACGCAAGAAGCCACAGCACGGCTCGCGGCACGGATTGCAGAATCCGGCACCAGCTGTCGAACACCTCGCCTGAGAGCTTGAACGGCTGATTGAAGCCACACAGCACGAGGGCGCCATCGGGAAGTCCGTGCTCCGACCTCGAGGTCACGCCTGGCAACGCCCGTCTGCGATCGTTGGGCTGATAGCACTGCGGCATGAGCGCGAGCTTCTCGGTGTAGTGCTGTGCCTCGCTGGCAGGCGAGGCAATCGCGTCGCCGATGAAGTAATCGATGTAGGTGGCACCAGTTGTGCCAGGGAAGGCGAGCCAGGTCACCTGTATCGGTGCCGGACGGTAGGCGAAGATCGCCAGCCGACTACCCGACGTGTGTCCCTTGACGTCGATCAGGATGTCGATCTGGTCCTCTCTGATCCGGCGTGCGGCCAGTGCATCGCCCACAAGCCGGAGATCGACGAAATGATCCGCCGCACGACGGATGCGAGCGTGCATGTCGTCATTGTCGATCGGCCCATGCGAGTACAGCGTGACTTCGAAGCGCTCCTTGTCCATGAGCTCCACCAGCTCTGCCATCAGGATGGAGGTTGCATGCTGGTGGAAGTCGGCGGAAACGAAGCCGATGCGGAGCTTTCCGCCCTGCCCCACCGGGGTATCCCGAGCGGGCAGCGGCTTCGCATGTCGCGCGATGAATCGGCTGCAGGCCTTCGCCCCAACCAGGGTCATCTGCGGGTCGGGGTCGAGCGTGGCGAGCGCGAACACGGAGACCCATGCCACCGCATCAGAAGGCAGATCGCGGAGATACGCACGCAGCGACTCGAGGTGCTGCTGCGCCTCATCCCACTGACACAGCTCTCGCTCCGTCAGCGCGATCAGGCTGTGCAACGTCCCTGTGCCATTCTCATAGTCCAGCGCCAGTGCAGTCTTGAAGCACTCGATTGCCTGCTGCTTGTTCCCGAGCTCATTGAGTGACACACCCAGCAGATAGTGAGACTGCGCGTGATCGACACGCACGCCGAGCGCCTGGAGGCACACCTGGATGCACTCGGGGTATCGACGGGCGTTGAAGAGCGTCAGAGACAGGCCCTCGAGATAGTCCAGGTTGTGCAACTGCTGAGGCAGCTGCTCCAGCAAGCAAGCAGCCGCTGCAGCGGAGTCCCCTTGCTGGGCGAGACATTCACCGAGCAGGCTGCGAGCCAGGGCCTGCTCGGGGTCCTTGGCCAGCACGCCGCGGAGCAGCTCGACGGCCTCATCCAGCTGCGTCAGCTCGCGGTGCGCTCGAGCGAGGTTGATCGCGTAAAGCACGTCAGACGGAACAAGCTGGTGGGCCTTCTTGAACCCGTTCAGCGCCGATTGCCAGTCGCCCTTCTTGCTCGCATGGCGAGCTTGCTCCCAATGCGCGTGAGCCGCCTTCAAGTTCCCGGAAGCCCGGCCGATAGAGGACATTGGCGTTGAGCGCATGTTGCGATGGGCATGAAGCCGAGTGTGATCCCGCATCAGTCTAGAGAAGGGTGGCGAGATTAATGCACGGATATGAACGATCTTCCTGCAGCTCTTCGAGCGCTCCTCGACAAGAGGGTTGACTTTAAAAAAAACTCAAGTCGAAACGCCAGGCTCCGATAAACAAAGCAACGGCTCGAAGAACAAACGGGCACGTGGTCCGGTTAGCCGGCCGAAGCTTCTGGTGATTGCTCACACGGAGACAGCGGTTGACTAGCGTCGGGCAGGCACGCTGCGGTGCACACCGCAACACCTTCTTGTCGGCGCTTTTCGCCGGGTTTCTAGGACACTTTTTAGGAGCGCAAAATGCCTTCGATCATCAACACCAACATCAACTCGCTGAATGCTCAGCGCAACATGTCCACTTCGCAGTCCTCGCTGGCAACGTCCATGCAGCGACTGTCGTCGGGTCTGCGCGTGAACTCCGCAAAGGACGACGCTGCCGGCCTGGCGATCGCCGAGCGGATGAACGCCCAGGTCCGTGGCATGAACGTGGCGCAACGCAACGCCAACGACGGCATCTCGATGGCGCAGACGGCTGAAGGCGCTCTGGGTAAGGTGGGCGACGCGCTGCAACGGATGCGTGAACTCGCGGTTCAGGCTCGCAACGCCACCAACGGCTCGTCCGACAAGGACTCCCTGAACAAGGAGTTCCAGGAACTGAGCAAGGAAATCACCCGCGTTCTGGGCGGCACCACCTTCAACGGCCAAGCCATCCTGGGTGGTGGTGCTGGTGCCAAGGACTTCCAGGTCGGCGCCAACACGACCACCGACGACGTGATCACCGTGACCACGACTAACATGACCAGCGATGCATCGATCACCGCGGTGACCGGCAGCACCTCGTCGATCGGTTCTGCCGCCACCTCGGCAAGCCTGAAGGTTGTCATCGACAACATCGACCAGGCCATCGACAAGGTGAACTCCGAGCGAGCCATGTACGGTGCGACGCAGTCTCGGTTTGACTCGGTGATCTCCAACCTGCAGGTCTCGGTCGAGAACCAGACTGCCGCTCGCAGCCGCATCATGGACGCCGACTTCGCCTCTGAAACGGCCAACCTGTCGCGGGCCCAGATCCTGCAGCAGGCCGGCAACGCGATGGTTGCCCAGGCGAACCAGCTGCCGCAGCAGGTCATGTCCCTCCTGCGCTGATCTTGAACGGGGCGACCTGGTCGCCTCGGCAAGCACCCGCACTCGCAGAAGCCGCTCCAACCGGAGCGGCTTTTTCATTTCAGGCCCCACAGATCGCAAATGCAGGCATAGATCCCCCTTATTCCGCGCTTCGCCCCCCGCATGACGTCCGAATAATTCACTCACAGGTCAACGCTACAGATCGCAGGTTGGCCAGCAGCAACCCAAGGTCGGCGCTCATGCCGAACGCCGTCTGAATCATTAGGAGTGCTCATGCCACAGACCATCAACACCAACCTGAATTCGCTCAACGCGCAGCGGAATCTGAACGGATCACAGATGTCTCTGTCTGTGTCCATGCAGCGACTGTCCTCCGGTTTGCGCGTGAACTCCGCCAAGGACGACGCGGCCGGTCTTGCCATCGCCGAGCGGATGAACTCCCAGATCAAGGGAATGAACGTCGCGGTTCGCAACGCCAACGACGGCATCTCGATGGCGCAAACAGCCGAAGGTGCTCTGGGCAAGGTCAGCGATGCGCTTCAACGCATGCGTGAACTGGCAGTCCAGGCGCGTAACGCGTCCAACGGTTCTTCCGACCGCGACTCGCTCGACAAGGAATTCCAGGAGCTGTCCAAGGAAATCAACCGGGTTCTGGGCGCCACCACCTTCAACGGCAAGGCGATTCTCGCGGGCGGAGCGGGCCAGCTCGACTTCCAGGTCGGCGCGAACACGACGTCCGACGACCTGATCTCGATCACGACGGTGAACATGCAGACGAACGCATCGATCACCGCCGTGACCACGACGGCTTCCAGCTCGATCGGCTCCACGGCCACAACGGCGTCACTCAAGACGGTGATCGACCAGATCGACGGTGCCATCGACAAGGTGAACCAGGAGCGTGCGGTTTACGGCGCCACGCAGTCCCGCTTTGACGCCATCATCTCGAACCTCCAGGTCTCGGCAGAAAACCAGACCGCAGCACGCAGCCGCATCATGGACGCCGACTTCGCTGCAGAAACGGCCAACCTCTCGCGCGCGCAGATCCTGCAGCAGGCAGGCAACGCCATGATCGCTCAGGCGAACCAGTTGCCTCAGCAGGTGATGAAGCTTCTGGGATAAGCGTACCGGCCTCCAGCGTGATGTGGGGCTCAAGGATGGGGCGACTCATGCCGATACTCAATGACGTTTCAAAGAGCGCACCGTCCTCGAGGTCGAGGATGCGTGTGCTCCTGTGCTGATCTGGATCGAAGGGCATCCCCATGGCTACGACATCTTCCATTTCCTCACTGGGCGTCGGCAGCGGTCTTGATGCGGAGAGCATCGTCACGAAACTGGTGGCGCTCGAGCGTCAGCCGATCGCGAACCTGAAGACCCAGGCCAGCAAGATCCAGACGAAGATATCGGAGTACGGGAAGATACAGTCCGCCCTGTCATCGTTCAAGGATGCGGCGGCCGCGCTGGCAACGCCCACCCTGTGGAACACGACGACAGCGGCATCGTCGGACTCCAGCGTCGCGAGCGTCAGCACGGGCGACGGCGCGCTGGCCGGCACGTACAGTCTGTCTGTCAGCAAGCTGGCCAGCGTTCAATCGGTGGTCAGCAACACGTCGATACGATCCACCTCAACGGTGGGCGCCGGGTCGCTTTCCATCGAGTTGGGCTCCTGGAGCTCCAGTACTCCCCCTGCATTCAGTGCACAGACCGGCAAGGCGGCAGTCCGGATCGATATCGCGTCTTCCGATACCCTCGACGATATCCGAAGCAAGATCAACAGCAGCGGTGCAGGTGTATCGGCGTCCATTGTTCAGGACGGGAGCGGCTCGAGGCTGGTCATCCAGTCCCGAGGTACCGGCGCCGCAAACGGATTCCGGATTCAGACGACCGATTCGCAACCCACCACACCGGGCTCGCCCGGCCTGTCGATGTTTGCGTACGATCCGGAATCGGGATCGTCTGGCACGACGCTGACACAGACGGCTTCGGACGCTTCGGCCACGATCAACGGGATCTCGGTCACCTCGGCGTCCAATGTGCTGACCAATGTCCTGACAGGCGTCACGTTGACGCTGAACAAGACAACAGGGCAGAACGCCATCAACATATCCGTTGCACAGGACAAGGACGCCATCTCCAAGGCCGTCAACACGTTCGCAACATCGTTCACGGCACTGGCCACGCTCATCAAGAACGACACGAAGTACGACGCCGGAACAAAGACAGGCGGCGTGCTGCAAGGTGAAGGCACCGCACTCAGCATCCAGTCTCAATTGCGGGCCATCCTGTCGGGTGGGACGGGCAGCGCATCGTCGTTCAAGAACCTGTCGAGCCTGGGCCTCGAGATGTCGTCGGCTGGAACGCTGACCGTCAATCAGACCAAGCTGTCGAGCGCGCTCAACAACACGGACGAGATGAAGAAGGCGTTCGCCTACGCCTCTGGTGCAACCGACGCCGAAAATGGCATCGCGGTCAGGCTCCGGTCGCTGGTCGGCTCGTTCCTGGACTCGAACGGCGCACTCGCGATCAAGACTGCAGGCCTCAACACAACGCTCAAGAACAACCAGAATCAGCAGGACCGATACGATCAGCGTGCAGACCTGTACGAGAAGCGCCTCAGAGCGCAGTACACGGCGCTGGATGAAAAAATGGCGAAGATCAGTGGTACGAGCAACTATGTGACGCAGATGATTAATTCACTGAATTCATCGAAGTGATTGCACTTACTGGAAAACGCGCGTTTTAAGCCGCGATTCTTGCAATCTGTCACACGCAGGGGCTAAAGCCCGGTGCGGGAAGACCGAAACAACCGTTGAGGATGCCTTGCTTCGGAAGGCGTCCATCTAGCCGTTTCGTCCCGCCTGGAGAACGCCATGTCATCGGTGCAGTCAGCGGGCCTGGCCGGCGGCATTGCGCTGCACCAGTCAGGCACGATATCCCGCTCCCCCATCGAGGGAGACACAGTCACGTCGGCTTCGACCCGGAGCCCGACCGTCGCGGTCTCGGCCTCTGGCCGTGAGCACGAGGCGGTGGCTGCAGCCCTTGAGTCGGCAATGAGGCTCATGGGTGAGGCCGTGTGGTCCGCCACCAAGGCCACCAGTGAGAGACCCGACATCGTCGAGGCTGTGGCAGGAGCGAGAAGTACGCCCGGGATCTATTTGGTCAAGGTCGACAAGACAGCGACAGCACAGATGCTCGAAAGCCCGGTCTTCTCCGGCCTGGGCACCACTGTCGGCCTGGGCACGCTTAACCTCGACATCGGAACATGGGGCGGCTCCGATTCCGCGTTCGTGACGAACCCCAACTGGCCCAAGGCCGCGGTCTGGACGGGACCGAAGGACACGTCCCTGGAACGTGTGAGAGACAGGATCAATGCAGCCGGGGTTGGCGTGAGCGCCATGGTCGTCAGCGACGCAAGCGGCTCCAGGCTCATCCTGAGAGCGTCCGCGACGGGCGGTGCAAACGGCTTCAAGGTCACGGCAACGCCAGACCCTCAGTCACCGGACATCCCGAATTCGGCTCGCATCGAGTTGAGTGAGCTGGCTTACTCGGATCCGCAATCAGGCCAAGGCATGAAGCTGCTACAGGCCGGCAGCGACGCCATGCTGCAGATCAACGGCAGGTCCGTCACAACCAACAGCAACGTGGTCCATGATGATCTTTCGGACATCACATTCAGAGTGCACAAGCCCGACGCGGATGTGATCTCGATTCGGGTGGAACCCGATCGAGAAGCCGCGGTGAAAGCAACAGCCTCATTGCTGGGTGCGGTCAATCATCTGACACGCATCTCGTCCGATCATGAATCGCCCCTGGATGCTGAGTCTCCACGAGAAAGCGTCGCGCCGCCACGCCAGGGCCTGATCAGACCCATTGCCGAATCCCTCAATGAGATCGGCGTCACGCAACGCACGGACGGTATCCTGGAGCTGGATGCTCAGCGGCTGCGGGATCGCATGGAGCAGTCCCCTGATGCCGTCAACCGGCTGCTTGCTGGACCTGGCGGCCTTGCCGCAAGACTGGCTGCGGACTTGAGCCAGGCAAGCCAGTCGCTTCCGCGGATCCGGGATACGCCGCCGTCTCCAACACCCGCCGAAAGCCAGCCGGATCCGGCTCTTAGCCAAGCGGCAAGGTTGCGGCTGCTGGACGCGTATCAGACCAGCGAATCGGCTCAATACGGGGATTGATTTCAATAGGCAGGCGAACGCCCCTTTGTTCGCAGGTTGCTCGAGTCGCAATGCATTCAAGCTTGACTCCCGTGATGCCGATACACATTCAGAGCTGTTGATCAGCGCTCAATGAGAGTCATCACGATGTTTGCCACTCGCACCTCCTCCGCCGTGTACGTTCAGACCCCCAAGCACCTGAGCAGCGCATACCGTCAGATCGGCCTGGAAACAGGCGTCATCGGTGCATCGCCACATCAACTCATCACCATGCTCTTCGATGGCGCGCTGGAGTGCATCGCTCGCGCACAGGGCGCAATCCGGGATGGTCAACTGGAGACCAAGTTACAGAACATCGGCAAGTCGATTGACATCGTCGACCAGGGCCTGCGTTCTTGCCTCGACCTTCAGAACGGTGGCGAACTGGCAGCCAACCTCAGCGACCTGTATGCCTACATGAGCATGAGGCTGCTGCACGCCAATCTGCGCAACGACGTGGACGCGCTGGATGAAGTATCCAAACTGCTGACCTCCCTGCGCACAGCGTGGGTTGCGATCACGCCCTCTCAATCAGCTGCAGCCCCCTCACAAATGGAGCTCCGCGCATGAACGCCCCCGAGATCCTCGGCCAGCCCGACGACGAGCTCTTCACCGGTAGCCTGCTGGGCTACTACGAAGCCATCGAAACCGCGAGCCACGACATGCTCAGCGCTGCCCGCAAGGGTGACTGGGACACCGTCGTGAAACTCGAAGGCGCGTGTGCGGTACTGATCGCTCAGCTCAAGCACGCATCCGAAGAGCATCCGATGGGTCCCAATGAACTGGCCCTCAAGACGCGCATCATGCAGCGCATCCTGGTCAACGATGCCGAGATCCGCAACCTCGCGGAGCCCTGGATCAACGACCTCAGCCGCATGATGGGCAATGCTGCCGATCCCACCAAAATGCACTGACGAGACGGCTGCCCATGGACGCTCGCCCCCCTTCCACGCCCGCCTCGCGCGGGCGTGATGCCGATCTGGACGACTTCCGCATCGGATCCAGTGTCGAGGTGCTTGCCCTGCTGCGTCAGATGTACGAAGCGCGCGCACTGGTGACGCTGAGCACGCCTGCCGGCGACAGCTACACCACGGTCCTCGAGGCCGTGGACGCCCAACGACGCACCCTGCAATTCGGCGCAGGCGAAGCGCATCGCCTCCGCCCCCTTCTGGACAACAGCGAGGTCACCGCCGTGGCCTACCTGGACAGCATCAAGGTGCAGTTCGATGTCGATGGACTCGTTCGCGTTCACGGCGACCACGCGGTCGGCGCGTTGAACGCACGCCTGCCTGATGTCGTCTATCGCTTCCAGCGGCGCGGAGCCTTCCGTGTTCAGCCGTTGGCTTCGACCAGCCCGGTGGCTCGGATCGAGCATCACGCCGCGACCCAATCGCCGCTCGCGTTGCGCGTGCTCGACGTCAGCCTGCAGGGCGTCGCGCTGCTTCTGCCGGAAGGCGCGCCGGCCTTCGAGCCCGGTATGCGACTTGAAGGTGTCGACCTCGAGTTGGACGACGAAACGCGCCTGACTTGCGACATCGCCATTCAGCACATCACCGTGATCGGAACGGGAGGCCGAGGCAAGCGCCTTGGTTGCCAGTTGCTCGGGCTGGATCCACGAGACCGAACGCTGGCCCTCTACGTCAACCAGACCCAGAAGCGCCGGCTCGCCACCCTGGGCAGCGCCAAGGGACAGGCCTGAGGCACAGCGGATAATGCGGGGATGAGCACCAACGCCCCCGCCTCCTCTCCCTGGATCATTGCCACCCGCGAAAGTCGCCTTGCACTGTGGCAGGCCGAGCATGTTCGCGATATCCTGTCGCGCCGGTTCGCCCGGCCGGTCACGTTGCTGGGCATGACCACCCAGGGCGATCAGATCCTGGACCGCGCCCTGTCCAAGGTGGGCGGCAAGGGGCTGTTCGTCAAGGAACTCGAAGTGGCGCTGCAAGAGGGGCGCGCCCACCTGGCGGTGCATTCGCTGAAAGACGTTCCGATGGAGCTGCCCGATGGCTTTGTCCTCGCGGCCGTCATGGAGCGAGAAGACCCGCGCGACGCCCTCGTTTCGCCCCACCACGCCTCGCTGGAAGCACTGCCTGCCGGCGCGGTGGTGGGCACCTCCAGCCTGCGTCGGCTTGCCCAGTTGCGTGCGCTGCGGCCGGATCTGAAGATCGAGCCCCTGCGGGGCAACCTCGACACCCGCCTGCGCAAGCTCGACGAGGGCCAGTACGACGCAATCATCCTCGCTGCGGCGGGCCTCAAGCGGTTGGGCCTGGAAAGCCGCATCCGCGCCCTGATCGCCCCCACGGTGATGTTGCCCGCTGCTGGCCAGGGCGCATTGGGCATCGAGATCCGGTCCAACGACCCCGAACTGACGACAGCCGTCGCCACCCTTGCCCACATGCCGACCTGGCTGGCCACGCTGGCCGAGCGGGCCGTCTCGCGTGCGCTGGGCGGCAGCTGCTCGATGCCACTGGCCGCCTTCGCCCAATGGCGCGAGGGCCAGCTGGTTCTGGACGCTCGCCTGGGTCACCCCGAAAGCGGGGAACTCGTGGCCGCTTCGCTCAGCGGCGCCGCCACCACCGCCGCAGAGGCCGAAGCCCTGGGCATGACCGTGGCCCAGGAGTTGAAGCAGCTCGCTGGTCCAGCCTGGCTGGCCGCACTGCATCCCGCGGCCTGAGCCCGGTGACGCCGGCGATGCGCCTGCTGGTGACACGTCCGCAACCGCAGGCCGACGAGTGGGTCGCCCGGCTGCGCACTTCCGGCATCGATGCCCGGGCCCTGCCCCTCATCGCCATCGGCCCTCCGGCCGATGCCTCGGCCGTCCACGACACATGGCACGCCCTGCAGTCCCACCGCTTGCTGATGTTCGTCAGTCCTGCCGCAGTCGAGTGGTTCTTCAAGCTCAGGCCGGCTGACGCTGCATGGCCACCTCATTGTCTGGCGGCCACCCCGGGGCCGGGAACCGCACGGGCTTTGCTGGAGGCGGGCCACGCAGTCGGGCTCCGCGAAGCCCAGCTTTGCGTTCCACCGCCCGATGCCGGCCAATTCGACTCCGAGCACCTCTGGCCCGTGCTCGCCCCGCTGGACTGGAAGGGGCAGCGCGTCACCATCGTAGGGGGCGGCGAAGGCCAGTCCGTCAAAGGACGCAGCTGGTTGATGGCCCGCCTGCAGGAGCGCGGTGCCATCGTGACCACGCTGCTCGCGTACGAGCGCGGTCCGGGCACATGGCAGGCCGATGACGTTGCCCTGGCGCGCGATGCCATGGCCGAGCCGGCGCAACACATGTGGCTGTTCAGCAGCTCCCAGGCCATCGCATACCTGATCGATCACCACCTGCCACGATGGTCCTTTGCCGTACCCGCCTGGCAGGCCCACCATGCCCTGACCACGCACCCGCGGATCGCTGAACAGGCGCGCCGCATGGGTTTCGGGCACGTCGAGGAAGTCCGCCCGACGCTCGAGGCCGTCGTTCAGGCACGACGGCCAGGCGGCTGAACCCCGCGCCCGTTTTTTTGGTCACGGCGCGGCCGGGCACGGTCTATACAATCAAGCTGTGACCGATACCACCCCTCCTCAAGCCACCGAGCCCACGCCGCCCGTGTCGCCGCGCGCGGCCGATGACTTCGACGCGACATCCGCCCCCTCCGGCTGGATGCGCATGGCCGTGCTCGTGCTGAGCGCGGCCACAGCCGGCGTTGGCTGGCTGGCCTGGCAGAGCCAGCAACGGGTGCATGGCCTCGAACAGGAACTCGTACGCCGCCAGCAGGAGAGCCAGGCCCAGGCCACCGAGGCACGGGTGCTGGCCCGCCAGGCACAAGACCTGTCACGCGAGGCTGCAGCCCGTGCCACCCTGCTGGAAACCCGCCTGACCGAGGTTGCGTTACAGCGCAACCAGGTCGAAGACCTGCTCAAGAACCTGAGCCAGTCGCGTGACGAGAACCTGCTGGCCGACATCGAGTCGAGCCTGCGCGTGGCCGCACAGCAGGCTTCGCTGACCGGCAGCGCTGATCCGCTGGTCTCGGCCCTGCAGTCGGCCGACGAGCGTCTGGCTCGCGTGCGCCAACCGCGCCTGGACAACATCCGTCGCGCCGTCGCGCGCGACCTGGATCGCATCAAGGGCACCCGCGTGGCCGACCTCATCACGCTCGGCATCCGTCTGGACGAAGCCATCCGCCTGATCGACGACGTCCCCTTGCTGAACCAGCCCGAAGCCACGATGGCGCGCCCACCGGCCCCGCCTACATCGGCCAAGGCCGCCGCGCGCGCCGGCAAGCCGACAGCAGCCCGCCCGGCTCAGGACGCCGCATCCGAACCGACCGATCTCAATTGGGCCGATCACGTCTGGACGTGGGTCGGGCATTCGGCGCGCGTGGTGTGGGATGAAACCCGTGGCCTGGTGCGCCTGACGCGCGTCGACCGCCCTGAAGCGATGCTGATCTCGCCGGAGCAGGGCTTCTTCCTGCGCGAGAACCTGAAGCTGCGCCTGCTGAATGCCCGCGTGGCCTTGCTCAGCCGGCAGACGCACACCGCCGTGGCCGACCTGCAGGCCACACAGCAGGCCGTGACCCGATACTTCGACGCCACCTCGCGCAAGACACAGTTGCTGCAGTCTCTTCTGGCCGAAGTAAGCGGTCAGGGGCAACACACCGTCGTGCCTCGCCCGGACGACACGCTGGCCGCTCTGATCGCGGTCAATGGCGGCCGCTGACCCCCGGGAAGGACACAAGGCATGCGTTCCATTGTCTGGCTGCTGCTGCTGGCTGTCGTTGCCGTGGTCGGGGCCTCGGCCCTCGGCGCCAACGACGGACTCGTCACGCTCTACTGGATGGGCTGGCGGGCCGATCTGTCCCTCAACCTCTTCCTGATCAGCCTCGTGCTGATCTACCTGGCGGTGTATTCGCTGGTACGGGGTCTCGACAGCCTGCTGGGCCTGCCCCGGCGCGCCCGCCAGTGGCGGTTGAACCAGCGCGATCGGCTGGCACAGGCTGCGCTGCGAGAGGGCCTGGCCTTGTACATGGCAGGCCGCTACACCCGTGCCCATCGCGCCTGCCAGAAGGCCATCACGATCCAGGCCGACACCCCCGAACTGGCGCTGGATGCCGAGTTCACGGCACTGGCCCACCTGCTGTCGGCCGGCAGCCTGCATCGCCTGCAAGACCGCGCTCGTCGTGACGAGCAACTGCGGCGCGCCATCGAGCTGTCGCAACTCACGCGCAAGCCCCGCCCCACCGAAGAGGGCGCCCGTCTGCTTGCCGCTGAATGCGCACTGGAAGACCGCGACGCCAACCGCGCCCTCCGCGATCTGGCCGAATTGCCGCCTGGCGTGGCGCGTCGCACCCAGGCCCTGCGCCTCAAGCTGCAAGCAGCGCGACTGGCAAGGCAGCCCGTCGAAGCCCTGCGTACGGCGCGCCTTCTGGCCAAACACCAGGGATTCACGGTCGCCGCGGCCGAAGGCCTGTTGCGCAGCCTCGCCACCGAAACGCTGGACTCGGCGCGGGATGCCGATCAGCTGCGCGGCATCTGGGCCAATCTGGATGCGGCCGATCGGCGCGACCCCCTGATCGTGGCCCATGCAGCCGAACGCATGGCCACCCTGGGAGCCGTGGCTGAGGCCCGTCAGTGGCTGGCACCGCTGTGGGACCGCATGGCCGAGCACCCGCCGGAGGCTGTGGATGCGCTGGCTCAGGCCCTGACCCACAGCCTGCTGGGGCTGGAAGCCGAGTGGCTGCCTCGCCTGGACGCCTGCACGCAACAAGCCCTGCGCCACCCCGGTCTGGCGCTGGTGCTGGGCCTCGCCCTGGCAGAACGGCAACTGTGGGGCAAGGCCCGGGGCATGCTGCTGTCGGCCGCGAACGATCAGAGCCTCGATCTGGGACGTCGCCGCACTGCATGGGCGGCACTGGGCCAACTCGCCGAACGCGAGCACCGTGACGACGAGGCCGCACGCTTCTACCGTCGCGCCGCGTTGCCCGGGGAGCGCGATTGAGAGAGCCCTGCCGGTGTCACATCCGACCCACGCCGGTGCGGGATGCCGGCGCTTTTTGACTGCGGCATCAAAAACATGCTATAGTTTCACTTCTCGGCGGCTGTAGCTCAGTTGGATAGAGTACTTGGCTACGAACCAAGGGGTCGTGGGTTCGAATCCTGCCAGCCGCGCCAGTTTCATTCTGGCAGCCGAGACCATTTTTGCGGCTGTAGCTCAGTTGGATAGAGTACTTGGCTACGAACCAAGGGGTCGTGGGTTCGAATCCTGCCAGCCGCGCCAAACGTCATTGATCATTCATTGAATTGGCACCAGAAGGTCAGATGTCATCAGGCATCTGGCCTTTTGTGTTTTTGTCTCGGCTTTCCTGCACGCCCGGGCGGCGTCCGATGCCCCTTCGGTCCATCGGCGGTACACGCGGCGCGTATGCTGTCGTGCATTCAACCGAAGGCTGGCCATCGACCAGCCTCACCGCGCCCCACGCGCCGATGGAGACACGCCATGCCCTCTCGCCTTCCTGCCCCTCTTCTCGGGGCCGCCCGCCTCCGCGCCCTGGCCTGCGGCATGCTGACCACGGTCGCCCTCCTGGGCACCGCGTCCGCACAGGACAGCAACCGGGCGGATTGGCTGCGCAATCCGGCCATGGGCAACTACAAGGCCTATGCCGAATTCAAGATGGGGCATTACGCGGAAGCGCGCCACGTCTGGGAAACGCTGACCGAGGTGGGCAATGGGGATGCGCTGTTCAATCTGGGCGTGCTGGCCGAAGATGGCCTGGGCGAGTCACGCGATCTTCGCAAGGCCGAAACCCTCTATACCGCGGCCGCCCGGGCGGGCAACTTCAAGGCGCAGTACCGACTGGGTCTGCTCTACAGCACCGGCGACACCCTGCCCCATGATCCCGAGAAGGCCCGCCTGTATCTCGGGATGGCAGCCCAGGCGGGCGATGCCGACGCGCGCGCGCGCCTGGCCTCACTCGATGAGCCAGGCCGGGCCCTGTCGCCCTTCCAGGAAGCCGAGTCCCTGTCGGCCCGAGGGCGCCACGCCGAAGCCGCCGTGCTGTATGGCCGGCTCGCCGAGGCGGGCGATCAGGCAGCCCAGACCCGCCTGGCCTGGATGTACGAAGCCGGGCGCGGGGTGCCGCGCAACCTGTCGGAAGCAGCGCGCCGCTTCCGTCTGGCGGCCGAAGCCGGGGAAGCCGAAGCGCAGTATGCGCTTGCCGTGATGCACCGCACCGGTGTCGGCCAGGACAAGGACCTGGCAGCCAGCCTGGCGTGGCTGAAGCGCGCGGCCGCGCAGGGCTACCCGGCTGCGGTGGCGGCCCTGCAGTCGGGCAGCGCTGCAGGCGTGTACTGAGCCACTAGGCCGCCGCGCGGCCCAGGCGCCGATGCGTCCACCACAGCGCCGCCCCCACCGCGGCGCCCATGCCGGCCAGGCTCGCCCAAGCGACAGGCCCGGGGTCTCGCCACAAGGCCACCAGGCGGTCCATGAACAGGCCGAGCCCCACCGTGCCGGGCAAGAGCCCCAGGAAGCTGCCCAGCACATAGTCGCGCAGCCGCACCCCGAGTGCACCGGCGGTCACGTTGACCAGCAGAAACGGGGCCACAGGCAACACGCGCACAGCGACGATGGCCCACAGCCCCCGACGCTGCAATCGGTCCTGCAGCAGGGCCAGGCGCCCTCCCGCCGCGGGCCGCACGAACACGGGCCCGCTCAAGCGGCCCACTCCCCAGGCCAGCGTCGCCCCGCTCAGCATGCCGGCCATCGCGTACGACACCCCCCACAGCGGACCGAACACCAGCACGCCGACAGTCACCAGCACCGCGACCGGAACCGCCAGGAAAACGGCGATCACATAGCCACCCAGCACCGCGAGCGGGCCGAGCGGCATCTGCAGCAGAGCACGGCCCGCGGTCGAGAGCGCATCCAGGCTCAGCAAGGCCTGCGCCCAGGGCTGTTGCCACAGCCACAGCAAGACGCACGCGACACCGGCATAGACGGCCAGCACCAGCCCGCGGACAACATGCAACCAGCCGGACGGCGTAGAAAAGAAGGGGGTCAAGAAGGTCTCCGGGCGCATGGCCAGGGCCTGTCTGTGCCGCCCCCGCCTGCGCTGGCAACGATGCTCGGCCGTGGCGCCCCGGCTCACCATGCGGAGATGCCCCCGAAAACAGACCGAACCCCGTATATCGGGGTGCAGAGGATGATGCGCGTCAGGCCCGCGGCCCTCAGGTGGCGTCCGCCAGTGCGGCAGACAGTGCGGGCACCCCACCCATGCCGACCACGGGCAGCCACAGCACCACGGTCGTCCCCACGCCGAACTGGCTGGTCAGCATCACCTGCCCGCCGTGCAACTCGATGATCTCTTTGACGATGGTCATGCCCAGCCCTGTGCCCGGGATGTTGCCCGACGTGTCGGCACGGAAGAAGCGCTCGAACACCCGCTCCAGCTGGTCGGGCGTCATGCCGATGCCGTGGTCGGTGACGTGAATGCCGCACTCGCGCGAGCCCGCCTGATCCCGCCACAACAGGGACAGTTCGATGGCACCGCCGCCCGGCGAGTACTTGTAGGCGTTGGACAGCACGTTGGTCAGCGCCAGCGACAGCTTTTCGCCGTCGACATCGACGAGGATGGGCTGCGCGGGCAGACTGAAGTCGACCTTGCGCGGGTCGTTGTGCACCAACAGACCGGCCAGCGTGCCCTCGATGATGGGCTGCAGGACCTGCTTTTCCCGTTTGAAATCCTTGCCACGGCGCGACTCGATCCGGGCCAGATCCAGCAGTTCGTTGACCAGGTTGATCAGAATCTGCGCCTGCCTGTGGATGGTCGACAGCATGTCGTTGCGGCGCTCGTCGTTGAACTGGCGCTTGAGCAGCAATTCCGTGAAGCCGAAGATGCTGGCCATCGGCGTGCGCAGTTCATGGGCCGCGATCGACAGGAATTCGCTCTTCATGCGATCCACCTCGCGTTCGTGGGTGACATCGCGGAAATACAGGGCCGTCTCGTTGTCGTGCCCGCCGTGTCGCACGCGCCGGCTCAGGGTGCGCTTGCAGGGGGTGTGCAGGTGCAGCAGCTCGCGCGCGCCCGACAACCGGCCGTCGCCATCGCTGCCCGGCAGATCATTGACCGTGCCCGGATCGGTCTCGACCCACTCGCATCGCAGCATGAGCTGCTCTTCGAGCGCGTCCATGGATTGCCCGACCAGGTCGGCCGCCAGCAAGCCGGTCATGCGCTCGAAGGCCGGGTTCACGATGCTGACCTCGCCTCGCTTGTCGAGCACCACGAAGCCATCGGGACTGAGGTCGAACACGGCATTGAGCCGTTCTGTGCGCAGGTGCAGCACCTGCTCGGCGGCAATCCGGTCGGTGATGTCGCTCTGCACGCCGACGTAATGCGTGAGCACGCCTTCCGCATTGAGCACCGGCGAGACCGCAAGTTCGTTGTAGAACAGGCTCCCATCCTTGCGGTAGTTGCGCACCACCACCTGGCACGGACGGCCTTCCCGGATGGCCGCACGCATGGCATGGATGCCGGGCTGATCCGTGTCCTGACGCTGCAAGAGGTTGCAGTTGAGCCCCAGGATCTCGTGCGCCTCGTAGCCTGTGATCTTCTCGAACGCCGCATTGACGTAGATGACCGGCTGGTTCGGCAGGGTCATCGAGGCGATCACCACCCCATCGGCCGAGGACGCCAGTGCACGATCCCGCAGCAACAGCTCCTGTTCGGCCCACTTGGCATCGGTCGTGTCCCGCACGATGAAGGTCTGGATCAGCTCCCCATCGAGCATGACCCGGCTGGCCGACACCGCCACCGGAAAGGCCGTGCCCTCGTTGCGCAGCCCCGTGGTCTCATGACCCAGCACCCGGTTCGAAAACCCGTGACAGGCAAACCAGTCGTCCAGACCCTCGGCGGACAGGGTGGGCAGCACGCTGCCGATGGGCTGCCCGATCAGCACCTCTGGCGGGCGTCCGAAAATGCTCGTGCTGGCCTGGTTGCACCAGCGCACCACGCCCTGCACATCGACCAGCACGATGGCGTCGGCCGCCGCGTCCATCACCGCCTGATTGCGCGATTGCGTGCGCTCCAGCTCTGCGGCCATCTCGCTGGCCATGCGGGCGGCGCGACGGCGGGTCGAGATCAGCATCAGGTAGACATGCAGCGCTGTCAGCGTGCAGACCAGCCCGAACAGGGCGGCGCTCCACACGCTGGCATGCCGCCACACGCGCGCCCATCCGCTTCGATCGGGCTCACGCCCCTCCAGGGTGAGCGTGACCGGCTCACCGGCCAGGGTGAGCCGCATCGCGCGCTGCCATCGCATCTCGCTGCCTGGCGCGGCCGGATAGGCCGCACCCCGGACACCGCCAGGCACGTCGTTCAAGGACACGCTCTCCTGACCGAACAACTTCGCCCGGAATCGCCATGCCCCCTCGGGCAGCCTCACCGGCAGGAGCACACCATCGGTCAGGCGGGACACCACCCAGCCACGCCCAGCCGGCAAGGCCGCCACAAGAAAGCGCGAGGACGATGCACCGCCGGTGGCCGGCGGACACAAGACGCCCGATGAGCGGTGAGCCTGAAGCAGACAGGCTGCCAGGGCCTCAGCCTCCGCCTGCGGGTAGCCGGTCAGCCGGACCAGGCTGGCGGGCGACGCGGCTTCGGCGGGCACCCGGTGCAGCTGAGCGGCCGACCAGCTCTCATGGGCATTGTGGGCGCTGCCCGACGCGAACCACGCTGCTGCCTGTTCCGTCAGGGCAACACGCTGGGTGAGTCGGTCCTGAACCAGCATCTGCAGGCGGGCGGCATCGGCCTCGAATTCATGCGCCGTGCGCTCGGCCTCGATCTGCCAGACCGTCCACACCGCGGCTGCCGTCAGGCCCGCGCCGATGACCCCGATCAGGCCCATGGCATGGCCCAATGGAATCCGACCCGTCAGCCGCTCCAGCCCCATGATGAGCCGCTCGATCGGCGCCGGCAGCTCGACAGGATCGCGTCGGTCGTTCATGGCCTGACTCCTGTGCCCGACGAGCGGGCGGCAGCGGGGCAGCGATCGCGCCCCGATGGGACGACACGCTCAGGCTACGGTGGCGACCATCGCCTCCACGCGCTCGATCAGCTCCAGCGGGCTGAAGGGCTTGACCAGATAGGCATCGGCACCCGCGCTTTCGCCGGCGGCCAGGTCGGTGGCCTGTCCCCGCGCCGTGAGCATCACCACCTGGATGGCCTTGAGGTCGGCATCCTGCTTGATGCGCGTGCACACCTGGTAGCCGTCCAGCAGGCCCGGCATCATCACGTCGAGCAGCATCACGGCCGGCCGGATGGCGCGGGCCATGGCGAGGCCCGACTCGCCATCGTGTGCTTCATGGATTTCGAAGTCGCCGAACTCCAGCGTCATGCGAATGAGCTTGCGGATGTCCGCCTGGTCTTCCACGATGAGGATGCGATGGCCCATGATGGTCTCCTGTGCGTTTTCGACGGCCGGGCCGGGAGGTCATTCCCCTTTGCCACCGGCCAGATTCACCTTCTTGCTCATGCTGCGAGCCAGCAACTCGGACATGTCCTTGGCATAGCGCTGCGCCTGCTCGACCGACAACTGTGCGTCTTGCGTTGCGGGCGCTCCCGCCGGAATCTCGAGCACGAAGTCCACGCCATCGAAATCGTCCTCGATGCGCACCGAGCCGCCGTGCTGTTCCAGGATGCGCTGGCTCAGCGCCAGCCCAATGCCTTGACGCGTCCCCGGCTTGGGTGAATCCCCCACGCCGAAGGGCACATAGGCGCTGCGCCGTTCATGGTTGGACACGAACAGGCCCTGGTTGCGCGCCCGCACCATCACCCGAGTGCCGACGGCCTGGACGGCCAGGTTGATCAGCCCACCCGGCTGGGCGCTGCGGATCGACTGCTCGAGGTACTCCGACACGGCCTTGCCCAGCCAGTGCACACTGCCATAGACCGGCGGCAACTCTGTGTCGAGGCCATGGGTGGCGATCGTCACATTGCGCGCGTCCGCCAGGTGGATGACCTCGTCGAGCGCCTTGCGCAGCAGATCGGGCAGCAGGATGCGCTCGTCGCGCCGGATGGCACTCGCGCCGAAGACATTGACGAGGTCATGCAACTTGCCCAGCTTCACCGACAGTCCCGCTGCCTCATCGGCCAGCGCATGCAGCTCGGGCCCCGCCCCGGGACGGGACAGCATCTGGCCGATGGCCGGCAGCTTGCCAGCCAGGGTCTGGATCGGCTGCGCCATCTCGGCATCGATGTAACCGATCAGGTTTTCCAGCGCCTGCGAGTACCAGCGTTCTTCCGACACGTTGTTGAGCACCACCATCAGGTCGTTGCCCACCGGCGCGTTGATCACGACGGCCCGGATCGAGTCGGGGTGCGCCTCCTGCGTCGTCAGCTCGAACTGGAAAGGCAGCGTGAGCATGTTCTGGCCGGCGGCCTTCACCGTGCGCTCGGCCACAGGGTCCATCATGGGCTGCCCGAGCATCACCGGGGTCATCTGCACCGCCGCCTTGTTGGCATAACGGACCACGCCGTTGCGCTGCACCCAGACCACGCCACTCTTGACCTGGTCGAACAGCATGCGGAATGCGTCGTTCATGTCGTGCCTCGCCTTCGTGTTTCAGCCGGCGTGCTGCCCCAGGAGGTGCCGTCCCACCCTGACCGCGACCGCCTCGGGCGTGACCGGCAGCCTCATCAGTTCGGCACAGGTCGGCAGGCCACCTCGCCGCGCAATCTCGTGGTCGCTGGCTGCGCTCAGCACCAGCACGCGCATGCCGGCCATCTGTTCGCACCGCTCCAGCGTCCGGAGCATGCCCATCCCGTCCATGCCGGGCAAGTCGAGATGGGTCACCAGCAGATCCGGCACGCGCTGGCCGATCTGCAGCAGCGCCAGGTAACCTGTCTCCGCCGTGCGCATGTGCACCGAAGGGCCGAACGGCAGCAGCGCGTGCTCGCAACGCTGCTGCCACGCGGTGTCGTCGGCCACCAGCAGCACATCCAGCGGGCGCGTGCCCTTCACGGCATCGCGCGAGGCGGGGGCCGCCGATTGCGTCTCAGGCACCGCGGCCAGCGCGGCCTGGCGCTGAGCCAGCGCGCGCGGCACGGGCTCGCCACCCAGGCCGGTGCTCAGGGCCAGCGCCTCGACGGCGTTGTGGGGAATGCGCCGGTGTCCGCCCGGCGTGCGGGCCGCCGGCAGGATGTCGGCCTCCACCCACAACTGCACGGTGCGCAAGGACACACCCAGACGCAGCGCCGCCTCGCGGGTCGTCAGCATGCGGGCACCCGGGCCCAGAGGAATGACTTGAGACATGGGGGAAGACTCCGTCGCACGGTTCACCGGCTCTCAGATGGGATGTCGGCAGGTATTTCATTTTTTCGAGATGCCGGTGTGAAGGACAGCCCCCGCGCCGTGCTGAAACACCCGCTCAGCGTGAAGAAGTCGCGTTTGCCGCCCTGTGTCGCGATTCGGCACAATGCCGCCCATGAGCAAAGCCTTCACCAAGGAACCCGAGGGCGACGAGGACGACGACCTCGCGCTGCCGCCATTGCCGGCCGGCACCAAGAACTACATGACCCCCCAGGGCTACCAGCGCCTGCGTGCCGAACTGGTCAGCCTGATCGACGTGGAGCGGCCCAAGGTGGTCGAGGTGGTGCACTGGGCCGCCTCCAACGGCGACCGCTCTGAAAACGGCGATTACCTGTACGGCAAGAAGCGGCTGCGTGAAATCGACCGCCGCATCCGCTTCCTCACGAAGCGGCTGGACCGGGCCGAAGTCGCCGATCCGAGCGCCCACCACGGCAACGACCAGATCTTCTTCGGCGCCACCGTGACATACGCCAACCAGGCCGGCGTGGAGCGCACCATCACGATCAAGGGCATCGACGAAGTCGACAACCTGCAGGGCGAGGTGAGCTGGATCTCGCCGATTGCCCGGGCGCTGCTCAAGGCGCGCGAGGGCGACGAAGTGCAGTTGATGACGCCCGGCGGCCTGGAACGGCTCGAAGTCCTGGAGGTGCGCTACCCGGCCCCGGGCGAGCCGCAGGACGCGGCGTGAGGCGCGCCAGGCACGGGCGTGCCTGGCATCGGGCTCAAGGGCAGACGCGCTCGGCCCGGATCACGACCGCGCACCGCCGCAGCGCACGCAGCACGTCGGCCAGGTGCTCGCGGTCGCGGACGGCCACCGTCAGCTTGAGTTCGGCGGTCTGCCCCAGGCGCTCGTCACCCATCTCGATGTGGGTGATGTCGGTCTCGGCACTGCTGATCGCCGAGGCCACCTGCGCCAGCACGCCCTTGCCATTGGTCACCGTCACCGCCAGCACCGTTTCGAACGGGCGGGTGGGCTCCTCGGCCCAGCTCACGTCGATCCAGCGCTCGCTGTCGCGCTCGAACAGGCGGCGGCCCACGCCGCAGCGCTGGGTGTGCACCACCAGACCCTCGCCACGACCGAGGTAGCCTGCGATCGGGTCACCCGGGATGGGCGTGCAACAGGGCGCCAGCCGCACCGTGGCCCCCTCGGTGCCGTCGATCACCACCGAGCCCTGCGTGGGGGCCTCGGCAGCCGCGAAACGGCCCAGGGTCAGCGTCAGGGCATCCGGGCGCTCGCCCGACTCGGCCATCAGCTGCGCCAGGCGCTTGGCCACCATCGGCGCGATCTTGCGGCCCAGGCCGATGTCGATCAGCAGCTCTCGCTGGGTGCGGTTGCCCCCCCAGCGCACCAGGCTCTGCCACAGCGCACCTTCGGCGCCCGGGCTTTCGTCGTCGCCTGGCGGCAAGGTCAGGCCCTCGGCGCGCAAGGCCTGGGCGAGCAGCTTTTCGCCCAGCTCCAGCGACTCCTCGGCCTCCATCGCCTTCAGGTAGCTGCGGATCTTGGAGCGCGCCCGGCCCGTGCGCACGAAGTTCAGCCAACCCGGGTTGGGTCGGGCACTCGGCGCGGTGATGATCTCCACCACATCGCCGCTGTGCAGTTGCGAACGCAGCGGCACCGGCTCGCCGTTGACCTTGGCCGACACGCAGCGGTCGCCCACGCCCGAGTGAATGGCGTAGGCGAAGTCGACCGGCGTCGCGCCCTTGGGCAGCGCCACGATGCGCGACTTCGGCGTCAGCACGTACACCGACTCCGGGAACAGGTCGATCTTCAGGTGCTCGAGGAACTCGGCCGAATCGCGCGTCTCATGCTGGATGTCGATCAGCGACTGCAGCCAGACCGCCCCCTGCTGCGGCGAGACCTCGCCCGGCTGCTCGTTCTCCTTGTACATCCAGTGCGCCGCGATGCCCTTCTCAGCCACCGCGTGCATGGCCTGCGAACGGATCTGGAACTCCACGGCCGTGCCCACCGGATTCACCAGCGTGGTGTGCAGCGACTGGTAGCCGTTGGCCTTCGAGATGGCGATGTAGTCCTTGAACCGCCCCGGCAGCGGCTTGTAGAGCTGGTGCAGCACGCCCAGCGCGGTGTAGCAGTCCAGCAGTTCGTGCGTGACGATGCGGAAGCCGAAGATGTCGCTGACCTGCGCGAAGGTCAGGTTCTTTTCGACCATCTTGTGATAGATCGAATAGACCGTCTTCTCGCGGCCATAGACCTCCACGTCCATGTCGGCCGCGTGGAAGGCGTCCTGCACCTCCTTGCGGATGCGCTCGACCAGGTCACGCCGGTTCCCGCGCGTCTTCTTGACCGCCTTGGCCAGCACCCCGTAACGCCATGGGTTGATGTACTGAAAGGACAGCTCCTGCAGCTCGCGGTAGGTCTGGTTCAGGCCCAGCCGGTGCGCGATGGGCACGTAGATTTCGAGCGTTTCCCGGGCGATGCGGGCGCGCTTGTGCGCCGCCATCGCGGCCATCGTCCGCATGTTGTGCAGCCGGTCGGCCAGCTTGATGAGGATGACGCGCACGTCGCGCGCCATGGCCAGCAGCATCTTCCGGAAGGACTCGGCCTGCGACTCTTCCTTCGTCGAGAACTGGAGTTTGTCCAGCTTCGTCAGGCCATCGACCAGTTCGGCCGTCGGGACGCCGAAGCGCTCGATCAACTCCACCTTGGTGACGCCGCAATCCTCCATCGCGTCGTGCATCAGCGCGGCCATGATGGCCTGCGCATCCAGCTTCCACTCGGCGCACAACCCGGCCACGGCGATCGGGTGCGTGATGTAGGGCTCGCCGCTGGCACGGAACTGCCCGAGGTGGGCCTCGTCGGCAAAGCGGTAGGCCTCGCGGACGCGGCGGATGTCGGCCTCGTCCAGGTAGTCGAGCTTGTGGGTCAGCGCGGCGAACGAAGCCGCCGCAGCATCAGTGGCCAGGGTCATGTCCTGAATGTAGCGCGAGAGCAAGTCCCCTGGGGACATCGGACTCTCGGAAAGCAACGGCAAACGTGCGCAACGCCAACGACAAAGGCCCGCCTAGGCGGGCCTCGGTGGATCAGCGGGCGGCGTGAGCGCTCGAGATCGGCAGACCGACCCGGATCAGGTCGGCACCTTGCGCAGCATCTCCACGCCGACCTGGCCGGCGGCGATCTCGCGCAGGGCGGTCACGCTGGGCTTGTTGCGGGTCTCGATCTTCGGGGTGTGACCCTGGCTCAGCATGCGGGCGCGGTAGGTCGCGGCCAGCACCAGCTGGAAGCGGTTGGGGATCTTTTGCAGGCAGTCTTCGACGGTGATGCGGGCCATGAGGCTCTCCGAAGGATGAACTGGTTGCCCAGTTCGTGTTCAAGGTGTGTCCAGGACGAGGCCGGGCTCAGACCAGATCGAGGGCGCGAAACACAGCGGACTTGTTTCGGCGCTGAGCCGCGTATTTTAACCGCTGCGCGTGAACAATGGCTTTCAGATCGAACAAAGCCGACTCGAACAGGGCATTGACCACCACGAAATCGAAGTGCTGCGCCTGGGCCACCTCGATGCGCGCGTTGGCCATGCGCAGGTCGATCACGTCCTGCGGGTCCTCGCCGCGGCGGTTCAGGCGCTGCAGCAGCTCTTCGTAACTGGGCGGCAGGATGAAGATCAGGATCGCGGTCGGGAAAATCTGCTTGATCTGCAGTGCCCCCTGCCAGTCGATCTCCAGCACCACGTCCTCGCCGTGCTGGATGCGCTCCTCGATCGCCTTGCGCGACGTGCCGTAGCAGTTGCCGTGCACCTCGGCGTGCTCGAAGAAGTCGCCGCGGGCCACCATGGCGTCGAACTCGTCCTTCGAGACAAACCAGTACTCGCGCCCGTGCTGTTCCTGGCCGCGCGGCTTGCGGGTGGTGTGCGACACGCTGACCTGCAGGCGCGAATCGAGTTCGAGCAAGGCCTTCACCAGGCTCGACTTGCCCGTGCCACTGGGGGCCGAGACCACGAAGAGGTTGCCGGGATAGTCCATGTCGCTGACGGGCGCGTAAGAAAGGGGTTGCGTCACGTTATCGGCCACTCATTCGAGGTTCTGAACCTGTTCGCGCATCTGCTCGATCAGGACCTTCATTTCAACGGAAATCTGTGTCAGCTCCAGGGCAGCGGCCTTCGATCCCAGCGTGTTGGCCTCGCGGTGCAGCTCCTGGATCAGGAAGTCCAGGCGCTTGCCGACCTCGCCGCCCTTCTTCAGCAGCCGCCCGATCTCGTCGAGGTGGGCCTTCAGGCGCTGCAGTTCTTCGTCCACGTCGATGCGCAGGGCGTAGGCTGCGGCCTCGCTCAGGGCGCGCTCCTGTGCGGCTTCGGGCGTCACGGCGCCTCCCACGGCCTGCAGCGCGTCCTGGTACTTCTGCACAAAGCGCTCCTGCTGGCGCTGCACCGCCTGCGGCACCAGCGGCTCGGCCTGCGAGGCCAGCGCCTTCAGCCCCTTGAGCTTGTCCTGCAGCACGGCCACCAGGCGGGCGCCTTCGCGCTCACGGGCTTCTTTCATGGCCTCGATGCACTGACGGGCCGCCTCCATGGCGACCTCTTCCAGGCGGGCTGCGGGTGCCGCTGCACGGCACCAGTTCAGCACCTCATTGACGCTCAGAGGGGCCGCCTTGGGCAACCAGTTCTGCACCGTGCCCTCAAGTCGGGCCAGTGTGTGCAGTTGGTCGGGCTGGGGCTGGGGCCATCCGGCATCCGCGGCACGCTGAGGCTGCAGACGCAACTCCATCTTGCCGCGCTTGAACGAGGCGGTCACCAGGTCGCGCAGCGCCGGCTCGAGGGCCCGGAACTCGTCCGCCAGCTTGAAGCTCAGGTCGAGAAAGCGGCTGTTGACCGAACGCAGTTCGGCCCCGACAGAGCCGCTGACGCCCTTGCGCGACGCCCCTGGCGTGTCGGAATCCTCGCCGTGCTCACCCGATTGGTCGGGCAGGGATGCCACCGCACTGGCGAAGCCGGTCATACTGTAGACTGACATGGTTACTTGACACCGGACAAAACTCGATTATGTCAAAGCCCAAACCCGCCCCGTTGCCCTCGGGCACCGTCGTGGGGGGCTACCAGGTGGTCAAGAAGCTTGCGGCCGGCGGCTTCGGCGTGGTTTACCTGGCCGAAGACCCCGAAAAACGCCTGGTCGCCCTCAAGGAATACCTGCCCGCCTCGCTCGCCGAGCGCTCTCCCGGCGAGCTGATCCCGCGCGTCAAGCCGGACAAACAGCCCCTGTATCGGCTGGGGCTCAAGAGCTTCTTCGAAGAAGGTCGTTCGCTGGCTCAGATCGCACACCCCAGTGTGGTCTCGGTGCTCAACTTCTTCCGCGAGAACGAAACCGTCTACATGGTGATGAACTACCTGCAGGGCGACACCCTTCAGGACTTCATCGTCACAGCACGAGACCTCAAGCGCGACAAGGTCTTCCGCGAATCGACCATCCGCAGCCTGTTCGACGAAATCCTCCGCGGCTTGCGCATCGTGCACCAGCACAAGATGCTGCACCTCGACATCAAGCCCGCCAACGTCTTCGTCACGAACGACAACAAGGCCGTGCTCCTGGACTTCGGTGCCGCGCGCGAGGTGCTGTCCAAGGAAGGCAACTTCATCCGCCCGATGTACACCCCCGGCTTTGCCGCGCCAGAGATGTACCGCCGCGACGGCTCGCTGGGGCCGTGGACCGACATCTATGCCATCGGCGCGTGCATCTATGCCTGCATGCAGGGCTACCCCCCGAACGATGCGCCGCAGCGCCTTGAAAAAGACCGTCTGGGCCTGTCGCTCTCGCGCCTGCGCAACGTCTATTCCGACAACCTGCTGGAGGTGACCGAGTGGTGCATGTCGCTGGACCCCCTCGCCCGCCCGCAAAGCGTGTTCGCCCTGCAGAAGGAGCTCGCCCGCGAAACCGAGCGCCGCTACTCGAAGCTCACGTTCGCCGAACGCGTGAAGCTGCAGCTTGAAAACCTCAAGACCGGTACCAAAGCATGAGGTTCTCCGTCTACCAGATCAGTCGCAAGGGCGGCCGCGAAAAGAACGAAGACCGCATGGGCTACTGCTACACGCGGGACGCCGGTCTGTTCGCGCTGGCCGATGGCATGGGCGGGCACCCGGAGGGCGAAATGGCCTCGCAGCTGGCCCTGCAGACCATGGCGGCCCTGTTCCAGCGCGATGCCCGGCCGACCCTGTCCGAGCCCATCCGGTTCCTGCAGGACGCCATCATGGCAGGCCACCACCAGTTGCTGCGCTACGCCAGCGAGAAGGGCCTGATCGACACCCCCCGCACCACGCTGGTCGCCTGCATCCTGCAGGGCAATGCGGCCTACTGGGCGCACTGCGGCGATTCACGCCTCTACTTCGTCCGCGGCGACAAGCTGATCGCCCGCACACGCGACCACTCCTACTCCGAGCTGCAACAGACACTGTCGACCGTGGTGCCCATCAACGAGCGCTACAACCGCAACGTGCTGTTCACGTGCCTGGGCAGCCCCGGCAAGCCGGTGGTCGACACGGCCGGCCCGCTGCTGCTCCAGAAGGGCGACCGGGTGCTGCTGTGCTCCGACGGACTGTGGGGCACGGTCGATGACGAGGTCATCACCCAGCACCTGGCCACCCACGCCATTGCCGACGCCGTGCCCGAACTCGTCGAAGAGGCACTGCGCAACGGCGGGCCCAAGTGCGACAACGTCACCGTCATCGCCATGGAGTGGGAATCCGCCGGGCACGAAGACCCGGCCGGCGTCTCGACCGACACCCTGGGCGAAGAGGTGTTCGCCTCCACCATCCAGGCCAGCGTGGGCAATGCCGGCGGGCCGGGTAACATCGCCGACGCCGACGACCTGGACGAAGCCGAGATCGAGCGCTCCATCCGCGAGATCAACGAAGCCATACGCCGATCCGCCGCCGCTGCGCGCAAGACCTGACGGCGGCCCGACGCCATTCCCGAGGGCACGGCATCGCGCGCGTGCCCTCTTTGTTTTTTCACCTGACCCCTTTCCTGACAGGAGCCACCATGGCCTTCCAACGCCCGCACGGCCGCGCTGCCGATTCGCTGCGCCCGCTCACCATCACCCGCGGCTACACCCGCCACGCCGAAGGCTCGGTGCTCATCTGTTTCGGTGACACCAAGGTGCTGTGCACCGCCTCGGTCGAAGAGAAGGTGCCGCCGCACAAGCGCGGCAGCGGTGAAGGCTGGGTCACCGCCGAATACGGCATGCTGCCCCGCTCCACCCACACCCGCAGCGACCGCGAAGCCGCCCGCGGCAAGCAGAGCGGCCGCACCCAGGAGATCCAGCGCCTGATCGGCCGCAGCCTGCGCGCCGTGGTCGACCTGGCCAAGCTCGGCGAGCGCTCCATCGTGCTCGACTGCGACGTCATCCAGGCCGATGGCGGCACCCGCACCGCCGCCATCACCGGCGCCTACGTGGCCCTGATGGACGCAGTCAACGGCCTGCTGGCTTCCGGCAAGATCGCCGACAACCCCGTGCGGCAGCCCGTGGCCGCCATCAGCGTCGGCATCGTCGAAGGCACGCCGCTGCTGGACCTGGAGTACGTCGAAGACTCGGCCTGTGACACCGACATGAACGTCGTGATGACCGGCGCCGGCCACTTTGTCGAGGTCCAGGGCACCGCCGAAGGCGTGGCCTTCACCCGCGCCGAGATGGACCAGCTGCTGGCCCTGGCCGACAAGGGCATCCGCGAGCTGATCGCCGCCCAGGCGTCCGCCCTGGCCCAGCCGCTGGCCTGAAGCCCACCCGTCCCGCCCGCATGAGGCCGCCATGTCACGACAACTGATTCTTGCTTCCAACAACGCCAAGAAACTGCGCGAGCTGCAGGCCCTCATCGCGCCGCTGGGCGTCGACCTGGTGACGCAGGGGTCTCTCGGCATTTCCGAGGCCGAAGAGCCCCACGTCACCTTTGTCGAAAACGCGCTGGCCAAGGCCCGGCACGCCGCCCGCGAGGGCAACGGCCCGGCCCTGGCGGACGACTCCGGCCTGTGCGTCGACGCCCTGGGCGGGGCACCCGGTGTGCGCTCGGCACGCTACGCGGTCGATGCGGGACGCGTGCCGGAAGGCGCAGGACGGGACGTGATCGACCCGGCCAACAATGCGTGGCTCCTGGCGCAGATGGCCCACCTGCCCGCGCCCGCGCAGCGCCGCGCCCACTTCACCTGTCTGCTGGTGGCCGTGCGCCATGCCGACGACCCCGAGCCCCTGATCGCCGAGGGCCACTGGTCAGGCGAGTTGCTACAGGCCCCGCAAGGCGAGCACGGCTTCGGCTATGACCCGCTGCTGTGGATCCCCTCGCACGGCCTGAGCGCCGCCCAGCTCGACCCGGAGACCAAGAACGGCATCAGCCACCGCGCCGCGGCCTGCAGGACGCTGCTGGCGATGATGCGGGCGCGCTGGGGTCTGGCCAACGACGCGGCAGGAGCCGGTTCGCCAGCCCTTTGGCCCTGGCTGGCCCCCTGACCTCGCCCACGCCCTTGCGCACCCTCTCATGATCACGCTGCAACGCCCCGGCACCCTCGCGGCCCTGCCCCCGCTGTCGCTCTACGTGCACCTGCCCTGGTGTCTGCGTAAGTGCCCGTACTGCGATTTCAACAGCCACGAGGTCCGGCAACCGGACGGCAGCCCGTCCGCCCTGCCAGCCGACACGGAAGCCCGTTACCTCAACGCCCTGTGCGCGGACCTGGAAAGCGCCCTGCCGCAGATCTGGGGGCGTCGTGTGCACTCCATCTTCATCGGCGGGGGCACGCCCAGCCTGTTCAGCCCCGCCGGCATCGATCGGCTGCTGGCCGACATCCGCGCCCGCCTGCCACTCGATGCCGACGCCGAAATCACGCTCGAGGCCAATCCCGGCACGTTCGAGAAGGACCGCTTCCGCGCCTTCCGGGCCGCTGGCGTGACCCGGCTGTCCATCGGTGTGCAGAGCTTTGACGACGCCAAGCTCAAGGCGCTGGGCCGTGTGCACAGCCGTGATCAGGCGCTGGCGGCCATCGACGAAGCCCGCGCCTGCTTCGACACCTTCAACATCGACCTGATGTACGCCCTGCCCGGCCAGACCCTGACCGAGCTGCATGCCGATCTGGATCAGGCCCTGGCCTTGCAGCCGCCGCACCTGTCGCTCTACCACCTGACGATGGAGCCCAACACGGTGTTCGGCACCCGCCCGCCGCCCGACCTGCCCGACGACGACACCGCCTTCGACATGCTTGACGCCGTCGTGGCCCGCACGGCCGCTGCCGGCCTGCAACGCTATGAAGTGTCCGCGTATGCCCGGCCCGGACACCGCTGCTGGCACAACCTCAACTACTGGCAGTACGGCGACTACCTCGGCATCGGCGCGGGCGCGCACAGCAAGATCAGCTTTCCGGACCGCATCGTGCGGCAGGTACGCTGGCGCGAGCCCGCCACCTACATGGACAAGGCGCAACAGGGGCAAGCCTGCTCCAACGAGACCCCAGTCTCCCTGACCGACCGCCCCTTCGAGTTCATGATGAACGCCCTGCGCCTGAAGGACGGCTTCGAGCTCGTGCGCTTCACCGAGCGCACCGGCCTCACGCTGGCCAGCATCCAGGCCGCGCTGGACCAGGCCGAGGCCAAGGGCCTGCTTCAGCGCGATCTGGCACGCGCCTGGCCCACCGACAAGGGATTCGACTTCCTCAGCGACCTGCAGGCCCTGTTCCTGAAGGACTGACGCGGAATGACGTCGCCCAGCGGCCGTCCCGAGGCCTTGGTGAGGATGGATTCCGCGTCGATCCTGAGCAAGCCCTGCCCTTGAAAAGAAGAAAGGCCGCTGCCCGGAAGGACAGCGGCCTCGTGACGGCAACGCATCGGGTGTGAAAGCCACCGGCGGGCAGATCCCCGCCGGCCTCGCCCACTCAGGCGGCCTTCTTCTCGTCGCGCAGTTCGCGGCGCAGGATCTTGCCCACGTTGGTCTTGGGCAGATCGGTGCGGAACTCGATGTGCTTCGGGCACTTGTAGCCGGTCAGCTGCTCGTGGCAGTAGGCCTTGAGCTGCTCTTCCGTCAGCGTGGTGTCCTTGCGGACCACGAACAGCTTCACCGCCTCGCCCGACTTGCTGTCCGGCACGCCCACGGCCGCGCACTCCAGCACGCCGGGGTGCAGGTTCACCACCTGCTCCACTTCGTTGGGGTACACGTTGAAGCCCGACACCAGGATCATGTCCTTCTTGCGGTCCACGATCTTCACCAGGCCGGTCTCGTCCATCACACCGATGTCTCCGGTGCGGAAGAAGCCGTCGGCCGTCATGACTTTGGCGGTCTCATCCGGACGGTTCCAGTAGCCGGCCATCACCTGCGGGCCGCGGATCGCGATCTCGCCGATGCCGCCGATGGGCAGGTGGTTGCCGTCGTCATCCAGGATGGCGACATCGGTCGACGGGATGGGCAAGCCGATCGCGCCATTGAAGCCCTTGTTGTCCAGGCGGTTCACGGTGGCCACGGGCGAGGTCTCCGACAAGCCATAGCCTTCCACGATGGGGCAGCCGGTGAGCTTCTGCCACTTCTCGGCCGTGGCCTGCTGCACGGCCATGCCACCGCCGTTGGACACCTTCAGGCCCGAGAAGTCGAGCTTGGCGAACTCGGGGTCGTTGGCCAGCGCGTTGTACAGCGTATTGACCGCCGGGAACTGGTTGACGCGGTAGTTCTTCAGCGTCTTCACGAAACCCGGGATGTCGCGCGGGTTGGCGATCAGGATGTTCATGCTGCCCATGCGCGCGCCCATCATGTAGCAGGCCGTCAGGGCGAAGATGTGGTACAGCGGCAGCGCACACACGGCCACCAGCGGCTCGTTGCCCAGCTTGCCCAGCTCGGGCTTGAACCAGGCTTCGCACTGCAGGATGTTGGCCACGATGTTGCGATGAATCAGCGTCGCCCCCTTCGAGACACCGGTCGTGCCGCCGGTGTACTGCAGGAAGGCGATGTCGTCGGGCTTGAGCGCCGGACGGGTGTACTTGGCCGAACGGCCCTGCGCCAGCGCCTGCTTGAACGACACAACCTTGATGCCGCCGCTGTTGGGCAGGCTGTAGGCGGGCACCATCTTCTTGACGTGGCGGACCACGAAGTTCACCAGCGGCCCCTTCAGCCCAGGCAGCATGTCTCCCATCGAGGCCACGACGATGTGCTTGATCGGGGTGCGCTTGACGACTTCCTGCAGCGTCGTCGCGAAGTTCTCCAGGATCACGATGGCTTCCGCGCCGGAATCCTTCAGCTGATGCTCGAGCTCACGCGGCGTGTACAGCGGATTCACGTTGACCACGACGTAGCCGGCGCGCAGCACCGCCGCGATCGCCACCACGTACTGCGGCACGTTGGGCATCATCAGGGCCACGCGAGCGCCTTTGGCCAGGCCCAGCGATTGCAGCCACGCCGCCATGGCGCGCGACATGTCGTCCACCTGTTCGTAGGTGTAATGCGCCCCCATGAAGGCCGCCATGTCGCGCCGGGCGAACTGCTTGAAAGACTGGTCGAGCAGGTCCACCAGCGAATCGTATTCCGCGGGGTTGATCTCGGCCGGCACGCCGGGTTCGTAATGGGCCAGCCAGGGCTTGGAGCTCGTCGTCATCGGGTCATCCTCGTCTCTTCGGTCAGTCATTCACGCATGGTCCCACCCGGGGGTGCACCACACGACAATCCTGCATGCATTCTGCAACATGTGCAGCCAGGGGTAATCCCTAGTACCAGTCAGATACCAGCCCCTGGTTGACAGCGTATTGGACATTCATGTGGGGGTCACCCGTGTTAACCGGGACAGACACACATCACACGGAAAGGCACAATAGCATCAATGTGACTATAAGCGTTTCCCGTTTGACCCTCATTCGGACGCCCTGCAGATCATGGTTGACCGTGCGATAGACCACCCGCTGACCCCTCGTCGCCGCTGGTTCCTGAAGACCGCCCTGGCCATTGGCGCCGTGGGCGCCACCCTCGGGGGTGTCGTCTACTGGCATCGCGGCATGCGCGAGGGCCGCCTGACGCCTCACGGCCGCGCGGTATTCCGAGCGCTGGCCATCGGCTTTGTCGGGCCGATGCTGCCCTCGGACCCTGACCAGCGCGAGGCCGCGCTGCAACGCCATGTCGATGGCATCGAGCCCTTTCTCAACAACCTTCCCCAGGTCCTGCAGGTCCAGGTCAACAGCATCGTGGGCCTGCTGGCCAACGGGCTCACGCGCCGCATGCTGACCGGTCTGGATACCGACTGGGACCATGCCACGCCGGAGCAGCTCGACGCCGCATTTGACAACATGCGGCTTCACCCCCTCCCCAGCAACCGGCTCACCTACCAGGTCGTGCGCTCTGTCACCTGCATGACATTCTTTGCCAACCGCGAGCACTGGACCCTGACCGGCTACCCCGGCCCCACCGAACTATGAGCAAACTCCCAGACCCCTTCCGCGAAGGCCTTGCGCGAGGCTGGAAAGCGATCCATGGCGAAGCCGGCCTGCCCGATCGCGTCGAGTGTGATGTCGCCATCGTGGGCAGCGGCGCCGGCGCCGGCGTCACGGCTGAACTGCTGGTCAAGGCGGGCCTCGATGTGGTGCTCATCGAAGAAGGCCCGCTGCGCACCAGCAGCGACTTCAACCAGCGCGAATCCGAGGCCTATGCCGCGCTCTACCAGGACGGCGCCGGCCGCCGCACCGCCGATGGCGCCCTGACCATCCTGCAGGGCCGCTGCGTGGGCGGCACCACAGTCATCAACTGGACCAGCTCCTTCCGAACGCCAGCTCAGACCCTGGCGTACTGGCAGCGCGAGTTCGAGCTCAAGGACTTCACCGAGGCCGCGATGGCGCCGTGGTTCGCCCAGGCCGAGGCCCGGCTGAACATGGCGCGCTGGGAAGTACCGGCGAACGCGAACAACGAGGTGCTGCGCACGGGCGCACGCAAGCTCGGCATCCAGGCCGACGTCATCCCCCGCAATGTCAAGGGCTGCTGGAACCTCGGCTCGTGCGGCATGGGCTGCCCGACCAATGCCAAGCAGTCGATGCTGGTGACCACGCTGCCCGTTGCACTCGAGGGAGGTGCGCGGCTGTTCCATCAGACGCGGGCAGAGGCTTTCGAGATCGAGAACGGCGAGGTCAAGGCCCTGCTGTGCGCCCCCATTCGCATCAACGGACAGAAAGTGTCCGACCGGCTCATGCGGGTCACAGCCCGGCATTACGTGGTGGCGGGCGGCGCGATCAACTCACCGGCGCTGCTCAAGCGCTCCAAGGCCCCCGACCCCCATGGTCTGCTCGGCACGCGGACCTTTCTGCATCCGGTGGCCTTCTCGTCGGCCGTGTTCGACCACAAGATCGAAGGCTGGGCCGGCGCCCCGCAGTCGATCTACTCGGACCATTTCGTTCACGACGTACCACTCGACGGGCCCATCGGCTACAAGCTCGAAGCCACGCCCATGCACCCGGGCCTGACCTCCATCCTGCTGGGCGGCCACGGCAAAGACCTGGCCGAGCGCTTCGCACAGTATCCTCACACCCAGATGATGCTGGCGCTGCTGCGAGACGGCTTCCACCCGGAATCGCAGGGTGGCACGGTGTACCTGAACCTCGACGGCTCACCTTTGCTGCACTACCCGTTGAACGACTACGTACTGGAAGGCTTCCGCCAGGCCCTGCTGAGCATGGCGGAGGTGCAGTTCGCCGCCGGCGCCCGCAAGGTGCTGCCGCTGCACGAACAGGGGCAACACTATGAGAGCTGGGCGCAGGCTCGCCAGGCGATCCTCGGCTTCGACATGAAGCCCTACCTGGTCGGGGGCGGCAGCGCCCACGTGATGGGGGGATGCCGGATGGGCGGCAATGAGCGGCTGGGCGTCGTACGCCCTGATGGGGTGCACTGGCAGGTCCAGAACCTCTCCGTGCACGACGGCTCACTCTTTCCGACCAGCATCGGCGCCAACCCGCAGCTCTCGATCTACGGCACGGTCAACCGCATGGCCACGCAGCTGGCCAAGCGCCTCAGCGGCAAAGCGGTGTCGCTCGCCTGATCCGAGGCCACGCGGCGCACCAAAAACAAAACCCCGCCAAGGCGGGGTTTTGTCGTCGCGGTGTCAGGCCAGATAACCGGCCTGACGCCATCGATCACTTGTTGCGGGTGCCGACCACTTCGATTTCCACGCGGCGGTTCTTGGCGCGGCCTTCGGCGGTCTTGTTGTCGGCGACGGGCTGCTTCTCGCCCTTGCCTTCGGTGTAGACGCGAGCAGCGTCGATGCCCTTGCCGGTCAGATAGGTCTTGACGGCTTCCGAACGACGGATCGACAGCTTCTGGTTGTAAGCGTCCGAACCCACCGAGTCGGTGTGACCCACGGCGATGATGACTTCCAGGTTCAGGTCCTTGACCTTGTCAGCCAGGTCGTCCAGCTTGGCCTTGCCTTCGGGCTTCAGCACAGCCTTGTCGAAGTCGAAGAAGGCGTCGGCAGCGAAGCTGACCTTCTCGGTGGCAGGGGCTGCGACCACAGGAGCGGGAGCCGGAGCGGGTGCAGGAGCCGGAGCGGCAGCGGGGGCAGGAGCCGGGGCCGGAGCGGGAGCCGGGGCCGGAGCAGGCACGCCGTCGCAACCCTGAACGCCCGTCTGCGGGGTCCAGAAGTTGTCACGCCAGCAGTATTCGTTGGTGCCGTTCTTCCAGACGGTGCCATCCGTGCCACGCCAGTTGTCGACGGTGGACTGGGTCTGGGCAATGGCACCACCAGCCAGTGCAACGGTGGCAAACAGCGCGGCAACTTTATTGAGTTTGTTCATTCTGAATCCTCACGTGTAAGACGCAGCATTGGACTGCGAAGCGCCCTGCCTGGGCAATTAGCCAAAAAGCTAACCAGAAAAGGGGTTAACCCTTGGAGGGGTCTGACGCGAACCATTGTGCCATAGAGGTCTTGGCGCTCAATGGAGCGGCCATGCTGCACGAAGGCCGGCGCTTACTTGTTGCGCGAGGGCGACAACCCAGGCCAATTACAATGGCTTGTTTGCCCTGTCCTCCTCTGACACACGGGGTGGCGGGGCCATGGAAGCCCGTGCCGGGCCGGCACCTTACGCCAGGCCCGTCCCTTCTCCCCCGATCGAGTCCGCATGACGCCATTCGCCAAGGAAACCCTGCCCATCAGCCTCGAAGAGGAGATGCGGCGCTCGTACCTCGATTACGCGATGAGCGTGATCGTGGGTCGCGCCCTGCCCGATGCCCGTGATGGCCTCAAGCCCGTGCACCGTCGCGTCCTGTTCGCGATGCACGAGCTCAACAACGACTGGAACCGCCCTTACAAGAAGTCCGCCCGTATCGTCGGCGACGTGATCGGCAAGTACCACCCGCACGGCGACTCGGCGGTGTACGACACCATCGTCCGGATGGCGCAGGACTTCTCGCTGCGCCACATGCTGGTCGACGGCCAGGGCAACTTCGGCTCCATCGACGGCGACAACGCCGCGGCCATGCGGTACACGGAAATCCGCCTGGCCAAGATCGCCCACGAGATGCTGGCCGACATCGACAAGGAAACCGTCGATTTCGGCCCCAACTACGATGGCTCGGAAAAAGAGCCGCTGGTGCTGCCCACCCGCCTGCCCAACCTGCTGGTCAACGGCTCGGCCGGCATCGCGGTGGGCATGGCCACCAACATCCCACCGCACAACCTCAACGAGGTCGTCGACGCCTGCCTGCACGCGTTGAAGAACCCCGAGTGCTCGGTCGATGAACTCATGGAGATCATCCCGGCACCGGACTTCCCCACCGCCGGCATCATCTATGGCCTCAGCGGCGTGCGCGAGGGCTACCGCACCGGTCGCGGCCGCGTGGTCATGCGCGCGCGCTGCCACTTCGAAGACATCGGCAAGGGCGACCGCCAGGCGATCATCGTCGACGAGATCCCCTACCAGGTGAACAAGAAGAACCTGCTCGAGCGCATCGCCGAGCTGGTCAACGACAAGAAGATCGAAGGCATCAGCCACATCCAGGACGAGTCCGACAAGTCCGGCATGCGGGTGGTGATCGAGCTCAAGCGCGGCGAAGTGCCCGAGGTGGTGCTCAACAACCTGTACAAGCAAACGCAGCTGCAGGACACCTTCGGCATCAACATGGTGGCGCTGATCGACGGTCAGCCCAAGCTGTGCAACCTCAAGGACCTGGTCACCGTCTTCCTGGAGCACCGCCGCGAGGTGGTGACCCGCCGCACGGTGTACGAACTGCGCAAGGCGCGCGAGCGCGGCCACGTGCTCGAAGGCCTGGCGGTGGCGCTGGCCAACATCGACGAGTTCATCGAGACCATCAAGACCTCGCCGACGCCGCCCGTGGCCAAGCAGGCCCTGATGAGCAAGAGCTGGGATTCGTCGCTGGTGCGCGAGATGCTGTCCCGCGTCGAAGGCGACGCCCGGCAGTACCGCCCGGAGAGCCTGTCACCCAGCTATGGCATGCAGCCCGATGGCTTGTACCGCCTGAGCGAAGACCAGGCGGGCGAGATCCTGCAGATGCGCCTGCAGCGCCTGACCGGCCTGGAGCAGGACAAGATCATCGGCGAGTACAAGGATGTCATGGCCCAGATCGCCGATCTGCTGGACATCCTCGCCAAGCCCGAGCGCGTCTCCAGCATCATCGGCGACGAGCTCACGGCCATCCGCACCGAATTCGGTCAGACCAAGCTCGGCGCCCGCCGCTCCACGATCGAGCACAACGCGCAGGAGCTGGGCACCGAAGACCTGATCACGCCCACCGACATGGTGGTCACGCTCAGCCACACCGGCTACATCAAGAGCCAGCCGCTCAGCGAGTACCGTGCGCAGAAGCGCGGAGGCCGCGGCAAGCAGGCCACCGCGACGAAGGAAGACGACTGGATCGACCAGCTCTTCATCGCCAACACGCACGACTACATCCTGTGCTTCAGCAACCGCGGCCGCGTGTATTGGCTCAAGGTCTGGGAAGTGCCGCAGGGCTCGCGCAACTCGCGTGGCAAGCCCATGGTCAACATGTTCCCGCTGGAGAAGGACGAGAAGATCAACGTGGTGCTGCCGCTGACCGGCGAGTTCCGCAGCTTCCCCGAAGATCACTACGTGTTCATGGCCACCCGCCTGGGCACGGTGAAGAAGACGCCGCTGACCGACTTCAGCAACCCGCGCAAGGCCGGCATCATCGCCGTGGGCCTGGACGAGGGCGACTACCTGGTGGGCGCGGCCCTCACCGACGGCAAGCACGATGTGATGCTGTTCAGTGACGGCGGCAAGGCCGTGCGCTTCGACGAAGAAGACGTGCGCCCCATGGGCCGCAGCGCCCGCGGCGTGCGCGGCATGATGCTGGAGGAAGGCCAGTCGGTCATCGCCATGCTCGTGGCCGAAGACGAAACGCAAAGCGTGCTGACCGCCACCGAGAACGGTTACGGCAAGCGCACCAGCATCGTCGAATACACCCGCCATGGCCGCGGCACCAAGGGCATGATCGCCATCCAGCAGTCCGAGCGCAACGGCAAGGTGGTCGCGGCCACCCTGGTGCGCACGGAAGACGAGATCATGCTGATCACCGACAAGGGCGTGCTGGTGCGCACCCGCGTCAGCGAGATCCGCGAACTGGGCCGCGCCACCCAAGGGGTGACCCTGATCGCGCTGGATGAAGGTGCCAAGCTGATCGGCCTGCAGCGCATCGTCGAGAACGATGCGAACGCCGACGCCGATGCGGACGCCGGTGAAGCCGGCGACGACGGCGCCGGAACCGATCTGTGATCGCACGACACCAAGCAAACCGCACCCCGTTGCGCTGACGGGGTTCTCCTTCTCCTACGGACACCAAGGACCGAACATGAAGCTGACGAACACGGTATGGGCCACGGCCATCGCCTCTGCCCTGATGGCCACCAGCCTGGCCGCCCACGCCGAAAGCAAGAAGGAGCTGGTGCAGAAGCTGCTGACCATCCAGCAATCGGCCCTGGAAGGCACGGCCCGCGGCCTGGCTGAAAACCCCGCCCGCCAGCTGGCTGCAGCGGCGCAACCGGTGCTGGCCCAGGCCGTCCCGGAAGACAAGCGTGAAGCCACCGCCAAGCAGATCGATGCCGAGATCCGCAAGTACCTCGACACCGCCATGCCCGTGCTGCGCAACACGACGATCAAGCTAAGCCAGAGCGTGATCGGCCCGATGTTCGAAGAGCGCTTCACGGAAGACGAGCTCAAGCAGCTGGTCACCATGCTGGATTCGCCCGTGCTGAAGAAGTACCAGGGCCTGCTGCCCGAAATGAGCAACGCGCTGGTCGAGAAGGTGGTGCAGGAAGCCCGCCCGCAGGTCGACCCGAAACTGCAGGCAGCCCAGCAGAACATCCGCAAGATTCTGGACACCGCCACAGGCGGCAAGCTCAGCGGCGGCGGCCAGCCGGCCCAGCAGCCGGCCTCGGCCACCAAGCCGGCCCCGGCCAAGAAGTGACCCCCGACCCGGCCCCGCGCCGGGTTTGTTCCCATCGGATAGCCTCATGACGCGCCCCTTCAATTTCTCGGCTGGCCCGGCCACGCTGCCCGAAGACGTTCTCCAGCAAGCCGCCAGCGAGATGCTGGACTGGCACGGTTCGGGCATGGGCGTCATGGAGATGAGCCACCGCGGCAAGGAATTCATCTCGATCGCACAGCAGGCCGAGGCCGACCTGCGCGAGATCCTGTCCGTGCCAGCGAACTACAAGATCCTGTTCATGCAGGGCGGTGCGCTGGCCGAGAACGCCCTCCTGCCGATGAACCTGTCGCGCGGCGGGCGCACCGACTACGTGATCACGGGCTCGTGGTCGCAGAAGTCGGCCAAGGAAGCGCGCAAGTACTGCGACGTCCACATCGCCGCCACGAACGAAGGCGACACGCACACGACCCTGCCGGCGTACGGCAGCTGGCAGCTGTCCAAGGACGCGGCCTATGTCCATGTGTGCAGCAACGAGACGATCCACGGCGTGGAGATGCACGCGTTGCCCGACCTGAAGGCGCTCGGCTCGGACGCCCCGCTGGTGATCGACTGCTCGTCGCACCTCGCCTCGCGCCCGCTCGACTGGTCGCGTGTGGCCGTGGCCTATGGCGGCGCCCAGAAAAACATCGGCCCATCCGGCCTGACCCTGGTGATCATCCGCGACGACCTGCTGGGTCGCGCCCTGCCCATCACCCCGTCGGCATTCGACTACCAGACCGTGGCGAACAACGAGTCGATGTTCAACACGCCGCCGACGTACGCTTGGTACATCGCCGGCCTGGTCTTCCAGTGGATCAAGCGCCAGCGTGAATCGACACCGGCCGGCGATCTGGTCGGTCTGGCGGCCATCGAGGCGCGCAATGTGGCCAAGGCCACGCTCCTGTACGACTACATCGACGCCTCCGGCTTCTACGTCAACAAGGTGGCGCGCGACTGCCGCTCGCGCATGAACATCCCCTTCTTCCTGCACAACGAGGCGCTCAACGATGCCTTCCTGGCCGGCGCCAAGGAAGCGGGGCTGCTGCAGCTCAAGGGCCACAAGAGCGTGGGTGGCATGCGGGCCTCGATCTACAACGCCATGCCGCTGGCCGGCGTGCAGGCCCTGGTGGACTACATGACCCACTTCGCGAAGACCCATGGTTGAGCCGACCGACGCCCACTACCAGCCTGACGACCGCCCGGTCGACGAGCAACTGGCCGACCTGCGCGTGCGCATCGACGCCCTGGACGGCGAGCTGCTGAGCCTGCTCAATGCACGCGCCCGGCTGGCCCAGGCGGTGGGCGAAGTCAAGAAGCTGGACGGCTCGCCTGTGTTCCGTCCCGACCGCGAACTGCAGGTGATCGACGGGCTGCGCCAGCGCAACCCAGGCCCCATCCTGCCCGAGAGCATCGGCCCGATCTGGCGCGAGATCATGTCGGCCTGCCGTGCGCTGGAAAACAAGGTGCGCGTGGCCTTTCTGGGCCCGGTCGGCACCTTCAGCGAACAGGCTGCGCTGCAGTACTTCGGCTCGTCGATCGAGCCCATCGTGTGCGCCAACATCGACGAGGTCTTCCGCGCGACGCTGTCGGGCTCGGCCGACTTCGGCGTGGCCCCCGTCGAGAACTCGACCGAAGGCGTCGTGGCCCGCTCGCTGGACCTGCTGCTGCAGTCGCCGCTGGTGATCGCCGGCGAGACCAGTCTGCTCGTCACGCACAACCTGCTGCGCCTGACGCCGGACCGCGAAGGCATCACCGCCGTGTGCGCCCACCCACAGGCGCTGGCGCAGTGCCAGAACTGGCTGAACCAGCACCTGCCTCACGCCGAGCGGCGCCCGGTGGCCAGCAATGCCGAAGGCGCGCGACTCGCATCGACGGACCCGTCTCTGGCGGCGCTGGCCAGCGAGCGGGCCGCCTCGCAGTTCGGGCTGCACGTGGTGCAGCGCGCCGTGCAGGACGAGGCCCACAACCGCACGCTGTTCGTGGTGCTGACCCGCCCGGAGAGCCATGCCCCCTCGCGCCCGACCGGCCACGACTGCACCAGCCTGATCGTGTCGGTGGACAACAAGCCCGGGGCGGTGCACGACCTGCTGGCGCCGCTCAAGCGACATGGCGTCTCCATGACCCGCTTCGAATCCCGTCCGGCCCGCTCCGGCCAGTGGGAATATGTGTTCTTCATCGATCTGGCCGGTCACCTGGACGAGCCGCATGTTGCGGCCGCCATGGAGGAACTGCGCCAGCTGTGCAGTTTCGTGAAGGTGCTGGGCACCTTCCCCGTCGACCCTCACTGACATGTTCAACCAACTCGGCCTGATCGGCTGCGGCCTGATGGGCGGCTCCTTTGCCCTGGCCCTGAAGAAAGCCGGCCTCGTCAAGCGCGTCGTCGGCTACAGCAAGTCGCCCTCGACCGTCGAGAAAGCACGCCGATTGGGCGTGATCGACGTGGCTGCAGAGTCCGCCCTGCTGGCCGTTTCCGGCTCGGACATCGTGCTGATTGCCGTCCCGGTGGCGGCCACCGAGGCCACGTTCAAGGCCATCCGGCACCTGGTCGATCCCAACGTGCTGATGATGGACGTGGGTTCGACCAAGCGCGACGTGGTCGACGCCGCCCGCCGCGTGCTGAAGGAGCGGCTGCCGGGGTTTGTGCCGGCCCACCCCATTGCCGGGCGCGAAGTGGCCGGCATCGAACACGCCGATGCGGCCTTGTATCAAGGACGCAAAGCGATCCTGACCCCGCTGCCTCAGACCAACCCCGTGCTGGTGCAGCAGGCCACCGACGCCTGGTCCGCAGTCGGCTGCCAGGTGCTCAAGATGACCCCCGAGCACCACGATGCCGCGTTCGCGGCGGTCAGCCACCTGCCCCACTTGCTGGCCTTCGCCTACATGAATGCCATGGCCGAGCAACCGGCCGGGCAGGAGTACCTGTCCCTGGCCGGCCCGGGCTTCCGTGACTTCAGCCGCATTGCCGCCAGTGACCCCACCGTGTGGCGGGACATCCTCCTGTCCAACCGGGAAGAGATCCTGAAACAATCCGAGGCGTTTCGCCACGCGCTCGAGCAGATGGAGCGCCAGATGCGCGACTGGAATGGCCCCGCCCTGCAGGAGCTGATCCAGTCGGCCTCGGACGCCCGCAGCCAGTGGCACCTGGGCCCCAAGCCCCCTGTTTCCCGCTGAGCGCCTTCGCGTTCGGCCGCCGTCTTTCGCATGTACACCACCGCCTTCCTCGACCTGCCGCCCCTGCTGTCTGCCGGCGGCACCATCCGCCTGCCGGGCTCCAAGAGCATCTCCAACCGCGTCCTGTTGCTGGCCGGCCTGAGCGCCGGGACCACCGTGGTGCACGACCTGCTGGCCTCCGACGACACCCGCGTCATGCTCGAAGCGCTGCGCACGCTGGGCTGCACGGTCGAGCAGGACGGTGACACGGTGTCCATCACCGGCCTGGCGGGGCAACTGTCGGTGCTGAACGCCCAGCTGTTCCTGGGCAATGCCGGCACCGCCATGCGGCCGCTGACCGCCGCACTCGCCCTGCTGTCGGCGACGCAGGGCGGTGTGTTCGAGCTCAGCGGCATCCCCCGCATGCACGAGCGCCCCATCGGCGACCTGATCGACGCGCTGCGTCCGCTGGGCTGCCACATCGAATGCCTGGGCAACGAAGGCTACCCGCCGCTGCGCCTGGCCGGCGGCCAGCTCTACCTTGCCGAGCCGATCAAGGTGCGCGGCGATGTCTCCAGCCAGTTCCTGACGGCGCTGCTGCTGGCGCTGCCCCTGGTCTCGCAGCAGCAGGATCTGGTCATTGAGGTGGTCGGCGAGCTGATTTCCAAGCCCTACATCGAGATCACGCTCAACCTGCTGGAACGCTTCGGCATCGCGGTGCGACGCGAGGGCTGGTCGCGCTTCACCATTCCGCAGGGCAGCCACTACCGCTCGCCGGGTGAGATCCACGTGGAGGCCGATGCGTCCTCCGCCTCGTATTTCATCGCGCTCGGCGCGCTGGCCGCCACCGAGCAGCCCGTGCGCATCGAGGGCGTGGGCGCCGCCTCCATCCAGGGCGACATCCGCTTCATCGAGGCAGCCGAGGCCATGGGCGCCCAGGTCAGCTCCGGCCCCAACTGGTTGGAAGTGCGCCGCGGCGCCTGGCCGCTGAACGCCATCGAGCTGGACTGCAACCACATTCCCGACGCGGCCATGACGCTGGCCGTGATGGCGCTGTACGCCAAGGGCACCACGCGGCTGACCAACATCGCCAGCTGGCGCGTGAAGGAAACCGACCGGATCGCCGCGATGGCGACCGAACTGCGCAAGCTGGGCGCCACGGTGGTGGAAGGCCAGGACTTCATCGAGGTCACGCCGCCGGCCAAGGCCTGCTGGGAGCACGCCAGCATCCACACCTACGACGACCACCGCATGGCGATGTGCTTCTCGCTGGCGGCGTTCAACGCGCTGGCGCCCACCGCCACGCCCAACGCCCCGGTGTCGGTCCGCATCGAAGACCCGCGCTGTGTGGCCAAGACCTTCCCGGACTACTTCGAGGCGCTGTTTCAGGTCGCCCGCACCCGCGCCGACCTGATCCCGGTCATCACCATCGACGGGCCCACGGCCTCGGGCAAGGGCACGCTGGCCAGCACGCTGGCGAGCCGCCTGGGCTACCGCTTCCTGGATTCCGGCTCGCTCTACCGCATCGCAGCCCTGCTGGCCACCGAAGCGGGCGTGGACCTGGACGACGGACGCCAGGTCGAGGCGCTGGCCCGCAAGGTGGGCCACAGCATCCCGCTGCACTTCGACGGCGAGCACGTGTGGCTGGGTGGCCGCGATGTCGGCGCGGAACTGCGCCGCGAGGACATCGGTCAGGCCGCCTCGCGCATCTCGGCCAACCCGGGCGTGCGCCAGGCGCTGCTCGACCTGCAGAAGGATTTCCGCGCCCTGCCCGGCCTCGTGGCCGATGGCCGCGACATGGGCACCGTGGTGTTCCCGGACGCCGCGCTCAAGGTATTCCTGACGGCATCGGTGGCGCAGCGCGCCGAGCGCCGGCATAAGCAATTGATCTCCAAAGGCTTTTCTGCTAACCTCAAAGAGATTTGCGCCGATTTGGAGGCGCGCGACCTGCGGGATCGAACCCGCGCGGTGGCGCCCCTGAAGCCGGCTGCAGACGCCCGAAGCCTCGACAACTCGGCGCTGACCATCGACGAATCGGTGGACACCGTGCTGGGTTGGTGGGTCGAGGGCTGGCCTCACGTGATCGTCAAGTCCTGAACCGGACGGCGCCCACGCAAGGTCGTCACAAGGCTGTGGTTCCCAGCGTCTGCTGCCAGGCAGGCGCTTCGCGCAAGCAGGGGTCGGCGCAAAGCCGGCCCGGGTGCCATGTTCTTCAACCCAACCCGTTCTCGTCGTTCCTGTCGGCTTGAACGTTTCCGCTGGCTCACCCCAGCACAGGAAATTCCATGTCTGAATCTTTTGCCGCCCTTTTTGAAGAGTCGCTGCAGCGCGCCAACATGCGCCAGGGCGAAGTCATCACCGCCGAGGTGGTGGCCGTCGAACACAACTTCGTGGTCGTCAACGCCGGCCTGAAGTCCGAGGCCTATGTGCCCATCGACGAGTTCCGCAACGACCAGGGCGAAGTCGAAGTCCAAGTGGGTGACTTCGTCTCGGTGGCCGTGGACGCCATCGAAAACGGCTACGGCGACACCATCCTGTCGCGCGACAAGGCCAAGCGTCTGGCTTCGTGGCTGTCGCTGGAAACCGCTCTGGAATCGGGCGACTTCGTGACCGGCACCGTCAACGGCAAGGTCAAGGGCGGCCTGACCGTTCTGGTCAACGGCATCCGCGCCTTCCTGCCCGGCTCGCTGCTCGACACGCGTCCTGTCAAGGACATGTCGCCGTTCGAGGGCAAGACCATGGAGTTCAAGGTCATCAAGCTCGACCGCAAGCGCAACAACGTCGTGCTGTCGCGTCGCGCTGTGGTGGAAGCCTCGATGGGCGAAGAGCGCGCCAAGCTGATGGAAACGCTGCGCGAAGGCGCGATCGTCCACGGCGTGGTCAAGAACATCACCGAATACGGTGCCTTCGTGGACCTGGGCGGCATCGACGGCCTGCTGCACATCACCGACATGGCATGGCGCCGTGTCCGTCACCCGTCCGAAGTGGTGACGGTTGGCCAGGAACTGACCGCCAAGGTCCTGAAGTTCGACGCCGAGAAGAACCGCGTTTCGCTGGGTCTGAAGCAGATGGGCGACGATCCGTGGGTTGGCGTGTCGCGCCGTTACCCCGCCGGCACCCGCCTGTTCGGCAAGGTCACCAACATCGCTGACTACGGTGCGTTCGTCGAGATCGAACCGGGCATCGAAGGCCTGGTGCACGTGTCCGAAATGGACTGGACCAACAAGAACGTGGCTCCCAACAAGATCGTCAACCTGGGCGACGAAGTGGAAGTCATGGTCCTGGAGATCGACGAAGACAAGCGTCGCATCTCGCTGGGCATGAAGCAGTGCAAGCCGAACCCCTGGGACGACTTCGCTCAGAACTTCAACCGTGGCGACAAGGTCAAGGGCCCCGTCAAGTCGATCACCGACTTCGGCGTGTTCGTCGGCCTGGCCGCTGGCATCGATGGTCTGGTGCACCTGTCCGACCTGTCGTGGAACGAGCCGGGCGAATCGGCTGTCCGCAACTACAAGAAGGGCCAGGAAGTCGAAGCCATCGTGCTGGCCATCGACGTCGAGCGCGAGCGCATCTCGCTGGGCATCAAGCAGCTGGACTCTGACCCGTTCACCAACTTCACGACCCTGAACGACCGTGGCGCCACCGTCACCGGCACCGTCAAGACCGTGGATGCCAAGGGCGCTGAAATCCAGCTGGCCGACGACATCGTCGGTTACCTGCGCGCTTCGGAAATCAGCCGTGACCGCGTCGAAGACGCCCGCAACGTGCTGAAGGAAGGCGACGAAGTCACCGCGATCATCATCAACATCGATCGCAAGACCCGCAACATCCAGCTGTCGGTCAAGGCCAAGGACAATGCAGAACAGCAGGAAGCCCTGCAGTCGCTGCGTGCCGACACCAGCAAGGAAGGCTCCGGCACCACCAGCCTGGGCGCCCTGCTGAAGGCCAAGCTGGACCAGAACAACAACTGATCGCTCGGTTGACGTTCTGAACACGACACCCGCCTGCCCGGGCCCGACGGGGCCCGGCAGCGGGGGTTGTGATGAGCGTGGCTCGGTGGGTCACCCGCCTCGAGCTGACGCTCATCACAGCCTCCAACCCAGGCTGTCGAGCTGGCCCCGAATCCAGCCGACGACTGAAGACGTCCCGACATGACCCGATCCGATCTCGTGGCCCGACTGGCCGAGCGTTTTGGCCAGCTCACGCAGCGTGACGCCGAATTCGCCGTCAAGACCATCCTGGACGCCATGTCCGACGCACTGGCGCGTGGCCACCGCATCGAGATCCGCGGCTTCGGCAGCTTTTCGATCAACCGCCGCCCGCCGCGCATGGGCCGCAACCCCCGTTCGGGAGAACAGGTCCTGATCCCCGAAAAGCTCGTGCCGCACTTCAAACCGGGCAAGGCACTCCGCGAAGGGGTGGATACTCATGGTGCGGCCGCCGTGGCCGACACCCCGTCCACCGATACACCCCGGAGCTGATCTGCCCATGCTGCGCACCCTGAACTGGTTGTTTCGCGCCCTGCTGTTCTTCATCCTGTTCGCGTTCGCGCTGAACAACCAGCACGTCGTTCAACTCAAGTGGTTCATGGGCTACCAGTGGGAAGCACCCATGGTGTTCGTCGTGCTGGCCGTGTTCGTGCTGGGCTGCGTGGCCGGGGTGCTGGCCATGGTGCCGAGCTGGTGGCGTCACCGCCGCGACGCCCGGCAGCGCGCCCACCTGCAGCCGGAGCCGCAGGCGCCCGTTCAGGCGGGCAAAGGGCTGCCCACGGGCGATGCGAGCGCTGCCGGTCCGGCCACCTTGCCGGCCGAGCTGCCGTTCCCGCCCGACATGCCCGCCCCCCGCAAACCGGCACGCTGACCGCATCGCCGAGGGCGCCGCACGCGCGCCATCCTCAACCGTCTGCCCCCCAAGGGCCTCTGACGCATGGAATTCGACTTCTACTGGCTGCTGCTGGCCCTGCCCGCCGCCTTCCTGGCAGGCTGGATGGCTTCCCGACTGGACCTGCGGCAGCTCAAGCGCGAGGACCGCGCCTCGCCGCAGGCCTATTTCAAGGGCCTGAACCTGCTGCTCAATGAACAGCAGGACAAGGCCATCGACGCCTTCATCGAGGCCGTGCAGCACGACCCCGACACGTCCGACCTGCACTTCGCCCTGGGCAACCTGTTCCGGCGTCGGGGTGAGTACGAGCGCGCGATCCGCGTGCACCAGCACCTGCTGGCGCGGGCCGACATCACGCGGGACGAGCGGGAGCGCGCGCAGCACGCCCTGGCACAGGACTTCATGAAGGCCGGCCTGTTCGACCGAGCCGAAGACGCGTTCAAGGCACTCGAGGGCACGGCCTTCACCACCGACGCACGACTGGCGCTGCTGTCCCTGCACGAGCGGTCGCGCAACTGGCATCCTGCCATCGACGTCGCGCGCCAACTGGAAGCGGCAGGCACCGGCTCGTTCTCTCAGCGCATGGCCCACCATTGGTGCGAACTGGCGCAAGAGGCCGACGCCCGGGGACGCCCCGACGAAGCCGAGCAGGCTTTGGCGCGTGCCCGCGAGGCCGCTCCGCAGGCCGCGCGCCCGCTGGTGATCCAGGGTCAGCGCCTGCTGCGCCAGGGGCAGCACGTGGACGCGTTGCGCGCATGGGACGAACTGATGGCCCTTCAGCCCCTGGGGTTCGCGCTGGTGGCCATGGAGTACGCTCAGGCAGCGCAAGCCTGCGGCGAGTCGGCATCGGCCCTGGTCAAACTGGAAGGGCTGTATGCCCAGGCGCCTTCGGTCGAGGTGCTGAATGCCGTGAACCTGCTGCAGCCTGAAGAGCGCCTGCGCCGGCAGCGCCTGATCGAGCACCTGCGTACCCAGCCGTCGCTCTCGGCCGCGCAAGGGTTGATCCGGGAGAGGCTGACCAGCCATGTCCCGCTGGACGAGAGTGAAATCGAAGGCCTTCAGAAGGCCTTGAACACGGCTGCCAGGCCGCTGCAGCGCTACCGTTGCGCCGCCTGCGGGTTCGAAAGCCAGCACTATTTCTGGCAATGCCCCGGCTGTCAGGGCTGGGACACCTACCCGCCCCGTCGCCTGGAAGATCAGTGATGGTGGCCGTGGCCCGGGTGTTCGTGACCCTGCATGGGCATGCCACCTGAACCGCCCGGCGCCCCTCCCTGGACCGGCACGGCAACCGTCTGGGTCAACACCCGGCCGTCTTCGGCCCGCAGTTTCAGTTCGAGCTGCACGGTGCTGCCTGCACTCAGGGGCGTCTTCAGGCCCATGAGCATGAGGTGATGTCCGCCGGGGCGCAGGGTCACTACCTGACCGGTCGGCAGAGGCAGCGACTTGATCGCGCGCATCCGCATCACGTCCCCCTCCATCTTCATCTCGTGCAGCTCGGCCGCCGGCACGCCCGGCACGCTGAACCCGATGAGCGTCAGCGGCTGACTGCTGCGCAAGGTCATGAAGCCGCCCGTGGCCGTCTGGCCCTTGACGGTGGCCCGGATCCAGGCATCCTGCACGTTCACCACACCGGCAGAGGCCTCGGCGTTCGGCGCAGGGGGCACGGCCTTGTCGGCTGCCACGGCCGCCACGCCCGGCAAGGCCAGGCACACGCCCAGCACCAGGGCACGGAAAGACAGGACTTCAGTTGCGACGCGACGCATGAACGGGCTCCAGTTCAGCAGAACAAGGACGCCAGTCTAGCCCCAAGGCCCGAAACGGACCGTGACGCGGATCAGCCGGCCACCTGTAGCACGCGGCGGTACTGGATGGCCTCGGCCACGTGCGGCGTAAGGATGTCGGCCTCCCCGGCCAGATCCGCGATGGTGCGCGCAAGTCTCAACACCCGGTGGAACGCCCGCCCGGACCATCCCAGCCGACCGCAGGCCGCCTGCAGGAATGCCATCGCATCCTGCTGAGGCCTGACATGCTGGGTCAACGCGGCCCCCTCCAGTTGGGCATTGAGCATGCCTTGGCGGGCGATCTGCCGGGCCCGGGCGTCCGCCACACGGGCCGCCACCTCGCGGGTACCCTCGCCATCCGGGCTTCGAGCCAGCACCTCGGGGGCCACCATGGGCACATCCACCTGTACATCGATGCGGTCGAGCAGCGGACCGCTAAGACGGGCCTGGTAGCGAGCCACCTGCTCGGGCGTGCAGCGGCAGGCCTTGAGCGGATTGCCGAAATGCCCGCAGGGGCAAGGGTTCATCGCCGCGAGCAACTGGAAGCGGGCCGGGAAGTCATGTCGACGCGCCGCCCGCGAGATGGTGATGTGCCCCGTTTCGAGCGGCTCGCGCAAGGCCTCCAACGCGGCGCGGGGAAACTCGGGCAGTTCATCCAGGAACAGCAGACCGTGATGAGCCAGCGAAATTTCGCCAGGACGGGGCGGTGATCCGCCGCCCACCATGGCCACCGCCGAAGCGCTGTGATGCGGGCTGCGCATGACCCGCTGCATCCAGCGCGCCGGATCGAAGTGGCCCGCCAGGCTGAGCACGGCCGCCGACTCCAGGGCTTCATCCTGTGCCAAGGGCGGCAGCAGGCCGGCAAAGCGCTGGGCCAGCATGGACTTGCCGGTGCCCGGCGGACCGACCATGAGTGCAGAGTGCTGGCCGGCCGCTGCCACCTCCAGCGCCCGCTTGGCCGCACTCTGGCCCTTGACCTCACGGAGATCGGGCATGCCCGGGTCCCACCTCGACGTGGGCGACACAGGCGACGTCATGCGCACAAGGCCCGCGGCATCCCGCTGCTCGGCCCGCAAGGCCTGGACGACATCCATCAGGTGGGCGGCTCCGTACAGCGGCACTCCCTCGACCAGGGCAGCCTCACGGGCGCTCTCGAGGGGCAGCAGCAGCGCCCGCGCCGTGGCGGACGCATCCCGGTTCAGCGCCAATGCCATCGGGAGGGCGCCCCGCACAGCCCGCAACTCGCCGCCCAGGGACAGCTCCCCAGCAAACTCGAACCCTGCCACCGTCTCGGCGTCCAGCTGGCCCATCGCCGTCAGGATGCCCACCGCGATGGGCAGGTCGAAACGCCCGGACTCCTTAGGCAGATCGGCGGGTGCGAGGTTCACGGTGATGCGCTTGTTGAACGGGAACTCCAGCCCGCAGTTCGCCAGCGCGGCACGCACCCGTTCGCGCGCCTCCTTCACTTCGGTGTCCGCGAGCCCGACCAGGGTAAAGGCGGGCAGGCCATTGGCCAGATGCACCTCGACGGTGACTTCAGGCGCACGCAGGCCATCCAGGGCGCGGCTACGAACCAGGGCAAGAGACATGAAAGGGCCGGGATGTCGAAAGCGATGGCGTGGGATTGTCGTCATCGCCACGCCGCTTGGCTGTCCCCCTGGGGGGTGAACCCCATCGCGATACGCACCATGAAGGTGCAGACTGACGTCATCCGGCCTTCACATGACAGAAGCCGCATGGATGTGGTGCGAAAAGGCACAGCCGCTTCCGTTCTTGCTGCCAAAGCGGTGCGGCCGCTTTCCCGCCTGCCCGGCGGCTCCCCGTTTTGGCGCACTGGCACAGATCATGCAGAGATGAAGGCATCTTTTCAGCCAACCCACCGGAGAACCAACCATGAAAATGGTGACCGCCATCGTCAAGCCATTCAAGCTTGATGAAGTGCGTGAGGCCCTGTCAGCCATCGGCGTGCAGGGCATCACCGTGACCGAAGTCAAAGGCTTCGGCCGCCAGAAGGGCCACACCGAGCTGTACCGCGGTGCAGAGTACGTGGTCGACTTCCTGCCCAAGGTGAAGATCGAAGCCGCCGTCGACGAGTCCATTCTGGATCGGGTCATCGAGGCGATCGAATCGTCGGCCCGCACCGGCAAGATCGGTGACGGCAAGATCTTCGTCACCGATCTGGAGCAGGTCATCCGCATCCGCACCGGCGAAACCGGCAAGGACGCACTCTGATCTCCGGGGCCTGTCCCGCTTGTTCTCCTTCCCCGGCCGCCCCCTCGGGGCTGCGGCCCGGCCAAATCCTCCATCCGAGTATCTGAGAGGCATTTCATGAGAAAGCTCATTGCGTCCATCGCACTGGGGCTCGCCGCCTTCGGCCTGCTGGGCGTGTCGCACGCTCAGGACGCCGCTGCGTCCGCCCCCGTCGCCGCCGAGGCGACCGCTGCACCGGCTCCCGCTGCTGACGCCGCCCCGATGGCAGCCGAAGCCGCTTCGGCCCCTGCCGAGGCCGCCGCTGCCGAGCCCACGCCCAACAAGGGTGACACCACCTGGATGATGGTGTCCACGCTGCTGGTGATCCTGATGACCGTGCCGGGCCTGGCCCTGTTCTACGGTGGTCTGGTGCGCAGCAAGAACATGCTGTCCGTGCTGATGCAGGTGATGGTGACGTTCTCGCTGATCGTCGTGCTGTGGTTCATCTACGGCTACAGCCTGGCGTTCACCGAGGGCAACGCCTACATCGGCGGCCTGGATCGCCTGATGATGAAGGGCATCTGGGACAACGCCGCAGGCACGTTCGCCAATGCCGCCACCTTCAGCAAGGGCGTCGTGATCCCGGAAATCGTGTTTGCCGCCTTCCAGGCCACGTTCGCCGGCATCACCTGTGCCCTGATCGTCGGTGCCTTCGCCGAACGCATCAAGTTCTCAGCCGTGCTGCTGTTCATGGTGCTGTGGTTCACCTTCAGCTACGCCCCCATGGCCCACATGGTCTGGTTCTGGATGGGCCCGGACGCCTACACGTCGGCTGACGTGGTCGAACAGATGAACGCCAAGGCCGGCCTGATCTGGCAGCACGGCGCACTGGACTTCGCCGGCGGCACCGTGGTGCACATCAACGCTGCTGTGGCCGGTCTGGTCGGTTCCTACATGGTCGGTAAGCGCATCGGCTACGGCAAGGAAGCCTTCACTCCGCACTCGCTGACGCTGACCATGGTCGGTGCCTCGCTGCTGTGGGTGGGCTGGTTCGGCTTCAACGCCGGCTCCGCCCTGGAAGCCAACGGCTTCGCCGCCCTGGCCTTCGTCAACACCTTCGCAGCCACCGCAGCCGCCGTGCTGGCCTGGTGCCTGGGTGAAGGCCTGCTCAAGGGCAAGGCCTCGATGCTGGGTGCCGCTTCGGGCGCCGTCGCCGGCTTGGTGGCCATCACCCCGGCTGCCGGCAACGTCGGCATCGGCGGTGCGCTGATCATCGGCCTGATCGCCGGCTTCGTCTGCCTGTGGGGCGTGACCGGTCTGAAGAAGATCCTGGGCGCCGACGATTCGCTGGACGTGTTCGGCGTGCACGGTGTGGGTGGCATCCTGGGCGCCTTGCTGACCGGCGTGTTCAACTCGCCGAACCTTGGCGGTCCGTCGATGGTGGCCGACTGGGTCACCGGCTCGATGGTCACGGCCGACGCGTACTCGATCGCCAGCCAGGTCTGGATCCAGCTCAAGGGCGTGCTGATCACCATCGTGTGGTCGGGTGTGGTCTCGCTGGTTGCCTACAAGATCGTCGACGTGGTCATCGGTCTGCGCGTGCCGGAAGAGGAAGAGCGCGAAGGCCTGGACATCACCTCGCATGGCGAAACCGCCTACCACAAGTGATCCGTCGGGGCTGCGGCCCCACGGCGCAATCCTCTGACAAGGGGCTGCCTTCGGGCAGCCCCTTTTTTTCTTCCGATGCGCCCCCACATGCGGATGTTCCTAGAATGACCCGGTGTCCACCGACCGCCGCCTGCTCCCACCATGGTTCCGCACCTGATCACCGCCCTGACCGGCCCCATCAACGAACTCGAGCAACGCATGCTGGAGTCCATGCCGGCCATCGAGCGCTGGTTCCGTCTGGAATGGATGGAGCACACGCCGCCCTTCTACACCTCGGTGGACCTGCGCAACGCCGGCTTCAAGCTGGCCCCGGTCGACACCAACCTGTACCCGGGCGGTTTCAACAATCTCACGCCGGAAATGCTCCCGCTGGCGGTGCAGGCGGCCATGGCGGCCATCGAGAAGATCTGCCCCGAAGCCAAGAACCTGCTGCTGATCCCCGAGAAGCACACGCGCAACACCTTCTATCTGGCCAATGTGGCGCGCCTGATGCAGATCTTCGGCGCAGCCGGCCTGAACGTCCGCCTGGGCACCCTGGATGAAAGCGTCACCGAGCCGACTGAACTGAGCCTCCCGGATGGCAGCACGCTGACGCTCGAGCCCCTGGTGCGCACCAAGCGCCGACTGGGTCTCAAGCACTTCGACCCGTGCACCATTCTGGTGAACAACGATCTGTCGGCCGGCATCCCGCCCGTGCTGGAGAACCTGCACGAGCAGTACCTGCTGCCGCCGCTGCATGCCGGCTGGGCCGTGCGCCGCAAGAGCCAGCATTTCGAGGCCTACGAGGAAGTGGCCAAGAAGTTTGCCAAGCTGCTGGGCATGGACCCGTGGCTCATCAACCCCATGTACGCCGTGTGCGAAGGCGTGGACTTCCAGTCCGGCGAAGGGTTGGATGCCCTGCAGACGCAGGTGGAAGGCATGCTGAACAAGGTGCGCCGCAAGTACAAGGAATACGGGATCAACGAGAAGCCCTTCGTCATCGTCAAGGCCGACAACGGCACCTATGGCATGGGGATCATGACCGTGCGGGACGCCAAGGACATGGCCGACCTCAACCGTCGCACGCGCAACAAGATGTCGGTGGTCAAGGACGGCCAGGAAGTCAGCCGGGTCATCATCCAAGAAGGCGTGCCGACCTACGAACGCATCAACGATGCCGTGGCCGAGCCGGTGGTCTACATGATCGACCGGTATGTGGTGGGCGGTTTCTACCGCGTCCACGCCGAACGCGGCGTGGACGAAAACCTCAATGCGCCGGGTTCCAGCTTCGTGCCGCTGGCTTTTGCCGAGCCGGCCCACCTTCCCCGCCCAGGGGCCAAACCGGGTGCCAGCGCCCCCAATCGGTTCTACATGTACGGGGTGATCGCGCGGTTGGCCATGCTGGCGGCCAGCTACGAGCTGGAAGCCACTGATCCGAACGCAGAAATCTACGCCTGAACGAGGGCCGCACGGAACTGTTCGCGACGAGGCCGAACAAAGGCAAAATGGTCGGCTGTCGAAACGCGAACCTCCTCACGTGCAACACAGCTCCAGCGCCGCCCTCGGCGGCAAACAGCTCGCCGCCCTCACCCTCGGTGCCATCGGCATCGTTTATGGCGACATCGGCACCAGCCCGCTGTACGCCCTCAAAGAGGTCTTCGCACACGGCCACGTCCCGCTGAGCCCCGAGAACATCTACGGCATCCTGTCGATGATGTTCTGGACGCTGACGGTCATCGTCTCGCTCAAGTACGTCACGCTGATCCTGCGGGCCGACAACAACGGCGAAGGCGGCCTGATCGCCATGCTCGCGCTGGCCTCCACCGCAGTCGCGCACCGGCCGGCATTGCGCAACAAGCTCCTGGCCATCGGCATCTTCGGCACGGCCATCTTCTTCGGTGACGGCGTGATCACCCCGGCCATCTCGGTGCTGTCTGCCGTCGAGGGGATGGAGGTGGCAGCGCCCGCGCTCGAGCGCTTCGTGGTGCCAGTGACACTGGTGGTTCTGACCGGGCTGTTCATGGTGCAGAAGCACGGCACGGGCGGCATCGGCAAGTTCTTCGGGCCGGTCACGGCGCTGTGGTTCATCGTGCTGGCTGTGCTGGGGATCGGGCACATCGTGCGCAACCCCGCGGTGCTGGTCGCGCTCAGCCCGCACCACGCACTGATGTTCATCATCAACCAGCCGGGCATGGCCTTCATCGCGCTCGGCTCGGTGATCCTGTGTGCCACAGGGGCCGAGGCGCTGTATGCCGACATGGGGCATTTCGGCAAGAAGCCCATCCGCCTGGCCTGGTTCAGCCTGGTGATGCCGGCCCTGGTGCTCAACTACTTCGGCCAAGGGGCCATGCTGCTCGCCCACCCCGAGAACGTGGGCAATCCCTTCTACGAGATGGCGCCCCAATGGGCCCTGTACCCGCTGGTCGCGCTGGCGACGTGCGCCACGGTGATCGCGTCGCAGGCGCTGATCTCGGCCGCCTTCTCGGTCACCAAGCAGGTGATCCAGCTGGGCTACCTGCCGCGTCTGCGCATCCTGCACACCTCCGTCAACGAGACCGGGCAGATCTACATCCCCTTCGTCAACTGGACGCTGTACGGATGCATCGTGCTGGCCGTGATCTTCTTCGGCTCCAGCAGCAAGCTCGCCTCGGCCTACGGCATCACCGTCACCATCGACATGCTTATCACGACGGTCATGACCTTCTTCGTGATCCGCTTTGCGTGGAAGCTGCCCATCGCCCTGTGCATCGGAGCGACCGGCGTGTTCTTCGTGATCGACCTGATGTTCTTCAGCGCCAACGTGATCAAGGTGGTCGACGGCGGCTGGTTCCCGCTGCTGATCGGCATCGTCATGTTCAGCCTGATGATGACGTGGCGCGATGGACGCCACCTGCTGAGCGAGCGCCTGCGCTCGGATTCGATCGACCTCAAGCCCTTCCTGGAAGCGGTGTTCTCCAGCCCGCCCCAGCGCGTGGAAGGCACGGCCGTGTTCCTGAACGCGGATGCGGGCACCACACCGAACGCCCTGCTGCACAACCTCAAGCACAACAAGGTGCTGCACAAGCAGAATCTTTTCGTGACGGTGAAATCGCACGAGGTGCCGTGGATCGGCTTCAACAAGCGCGTCGAGGTCGAATCGCTGGGCAACAGCTGCTGGCAGATCATGCTGCACTTCGGTTTCAAGAACGAGCCCGACGTGCCGGACGCGCTCAAGCTCGTGCGCCAGCACGGCATCCACATCGACGACATGGAGACCAGCTACTTCCTGTCGCGCGACATCGTGATCCCCACCATCGGCGGCGGCATGGCGCCATGGCGTGAGAAGTTGTTTGCCAGCATGCACCGCAACGCATCGGGTGCAGCGGACTTCCTGAGCCTGCCGGCCAACCGCGTGGTGGAGCTGGGCTCCAAGGTCGAGCTCTGAGCGTGTTGCCCTCGCTCTCGCGCATGGCGCGCGACACCGCGCTGTCCTCCGTCTCGGCGGGCTTCGTGGCCACGCTGGTGGCCTTCACCAGCACGATTGCGCTGGTGTTCCACGCCGCCCGCATGCTGGGGGCGACACCGGAGCAGCTGAGCTCATGGGTGCTGGCGCTCGGCATGGGCATGGGCGTGGGCAGCATCGGGCTGTCGCTGTGGTTGCGGGCGCCCGTGCTGGTGACCTGGTCCACACCCGGTGCAGCCGTGATCGCCACCGCCGCCACGGGTGTGAGCCTGGCCGAGGCCACGGGCGCCTTTCTGGTGTGCGGGCTGCTGATGTGGCTGTGCGGCGTGACGCGGCTGTTCGAGCGCATCATGGACCGCATCCCGGTGGCCCTGGCCTCGGCGCTGCTGGCGGGCATCCTGGCGCGCTTTGCGCTGCAGTCGTTTTCCGCCGCGTCGACCCAGCCGCTGCTGGTCATCACCATGCTGCTAGCCTACCTGCTGGGCAAGCGCTGGATCCCACGCTATGCCGTGCTGGGCGTGCTCGGGATGGGCATGGTGGTCACCGGTCTGCGCGGCCAGCTCGACACCTCCCAACTCAGCCTGGCGCTGGCCACCCCGGAGTTCGTGATGCCGGCGTTCTCGTGGCATGCGGTCATCGGCATGGGCTTGCCGCTGTTCATCGTCACCATGGCCTCGCAGGCCGTGCCTGGCATCTCGGCCATCCGCGTGGCCGGTTACCCGGCACCGGTGTCGTCGCTGATGAGCTGGTCCGGCATCCTGACGCTGGTGTTCGCGCCCTTCGGTGGCTACACCTTCAACCTGGCGGCCATCACGGCGGCCATCGTGCTGAGCCCACACGCCCATCCTGAAGCGGACCGCCGCTACATGGCGGCCGTGTACGCGGGCGTGTTCTACATCCTGATGGCGCTGCTGGGCGGCGCAGTGGCCGGGCTGCTGGCCGCCTTTCCCGAGGCCATGGTCATCTCGGTGGCCGGCCTGGCGCTGCTGGGCACGATCGCCAACGGGCTGGCGGCCTCGCTGCACGACGTGCGCTACCGCGAAGCGGCCATCATCACCTTCCTCGTAACGCTGTCCGGCGTGACGCTGCTGGGGATCGGCTCGGCCTTCTGGGGCCTGGTCGCCGGCGCGCTGACGCTGTTCGTGGAACACTTCCGCCATCGCACCGAACAGGCTGACTCCCCATGAAGCTGCTTTTCGTCGTCGATCCGCTCGACACCTTCAAGACCTACAAGGACAGCACCTTCGCGATGATGCGCGAGGCGGCCGCACGCGGTCACGAGCTGTGGGCCTGCGAGCCGCACCAGATCGTCTGGCAGCGCGACGGCCGCGTGCAGACCGAGGCGGCCCGCATCACGCTGACCGGCGACGCCGACGACTGGTACACCGTGCAGGAACTGGCGGTGATGGCACTGGCCGATGCCGATGCCGTGCTGATGCGCAAGGACCCGCCCTTCGACGCCGAGTACCTGCACGCCACGCACCTGCTGAGCCAGGCCGAGCGCGAGGGCGCCCGTGTGTTCAACAGCCCACAGGCCCTGCGCGAACACCCGGAAAAGCTGGCCATCATGGCCTACCCGCAGTTCATCGCGCCCACGCTGGTCACGCGTGACATCGAGACCGTGCGCGCCTTCCATGCGCAGCACCGCGACGTGATCCTCAAGCCGCTCGATGGCATGGGCGGCATGGGCATCTTCCGCGTGAAGGACGATGGCCTGAACCTGGGCAGCGTGGCCGAGACGCTGACGCGCAACGGCACCCAGACCATCATGGTGCAGAAGTTCCTGCCGGCCATCAGCGAGGGCGACAAGCGGGTGCTGGTCATCGATGGCGAGCCGGTGCCTTATGCGCTGGCCCGCATTCCGCAAGGCGGCGAGGTGCGCGGCAACCTGGCTGCCGGAGGCAAGGGCGTGGCTCAACCCCTGAGCGAGGCCGACCTGGCCATCGCGCGCCATCTGGGCCCGATCCTGGCGGCACGGGGCCTGTTGCTGGTCGGGCTGGACATCATCGGGGACCGCCTCACCGAGATCAACGTCACCAGCCCCACCTGCTTCCAGGAGATCACGCAGCAGACGGGATGGGATGTGGCCGCGCGCTTCATCGACGCGCTGGAGGCGCGCCTCGCATCCGCCTGATCGCCGCCGCCGGTGGGTCAGCCCTTGGGCCGCATGCCGAGCACGTCGAGCAGGCCCAGGCGGCTGGCCTCGTACACCGCTTCGCTGCGTGAATGCACGGCCAGCTTGGCGTACAGCTTCTTGATGTAGGTCTGCACCGAGTGCACGGTGATGCCCTGCTCGCGCGCGATCTCGGCATACGAATAGCCGCGGGCGATGAACTCGAGCACCTCCTGCTCGCGGCGGCTGAGGCTCACGGGCAGGCGGGCCGGGTCGGTGTCGGCCTGCTCGGCGAATGGGGTCATGACCGCCAGCGCGGTCTGCTCCGTCGGGGCCAGCACACGCCCCAGGTCGGGCAGAGGCCGCAGCCGCTTGAGCAGATGCCGCGCAATCATCGGCGAAATCGGCGAGGCGCCCTGCTTGACGGCCAGCAGGGTGTCGGCGATGTCGGCCGCGTCATCGTCCTTGTGGACGTAGCCGACGGCGCCCGCTTCAATGCTGGCGACCACGTTGTCCTCGTCACCGAACATCGAGACCACCAGCATGTCGCAGGCCGGCCAGCGCTGGTGCACCTGGCGCATCAGGGTCAGGCCGCTGCCATCGGGCAGGCCGAGGTCGACCAGCAACAGGTCGGCCCCTTGCTGTTCGAACCAGGCGGAGGCAGGTGCGAGCGTGCCGAACGACGCACCGAGTCGCAACCCGGGATGGGCCTCGATGGACTGTTCCAGAAAGTGCCGGGTCTGCTGGTTGTCTTCCACCAGCACCACGGTCCAGGGGCGCGCGCTGTTCATGGTGCCGAGGATAAACCCGTCAGCGGCAACACCAGCCGAACCGCCAGCCCGCCCGTGCGCGGGGTGTCGAAGTGCAGTGCCACCCCGACCTGGCTGGCCCGCGCCAGCATGCCGACCACGCCCTGCCCTCGCGGCGCTGCACCCGGATCCCAGCCCACGCCGTTGTCGGCCAGAACGACCTCGATGGCCTCGCCCGCGACCCGGGCGGACAGGTGGAGCTGTGTGGCGTGCGCATGCTGCAGCACGTTGGACAGGGCCTCGTACAGGATGTACTGCAACTGTCGCAGCACCGGGGGACTGCCCGCCGGCCACAGCGGCAAGGGCGCGACATCCCAATGCAGGGTGATGCCGGCGGCCTCCAGTCGCGGAGCCAAGCGGTAACGCCAGCTTGCCAGCAGCCCGGCCACATCGCCGGCCGGCAGGGACATGGCGTCGATCGTCAGCTTGAGCTGTGCGAGCGAGTCGCGCAGGGTCTGCGTCACCAGGTGGATGTCCGGAGGCTGGGTGCCCGGCGCCTGCAGCTGGCGCAGCGCGGAGGTAAGGTGGGCCCCCACGCCATCGTGCATGTCCTTCAGAATGCGGGCGCGCTCAGCGCTGGCCGCCTGGGCCGTCTCCAGCGCCGACAGGCGAGCAAAGCTCTCGCGCAGCGCGGCCTCGCGCTCGGCCACCCGTGTGGCCAGCGTGCGATTGAGGTCATGCAGCGCCACCCGCGCACGGGCCTGATCGCCAGCCAGGATCACGAAGCTGCAGAAGATCAGCACCGGCCCGAACACACCGATCAGGTAGACCGAGTCGAACGGCAAACGCCCGTTGACGACCAGCAGGTCGTGAAACGCCGAAGGCACGAGCACCGCACACCCCAGCACCAGCCACCAGCCGTCCGGCCGGCGCGCGCGCACCACATGCCGAATGGCCAGCGCCATGCCGATCAAGGCGATGCCGTAGATGCCGATGTAGACCTCGGCCGTGCGATCGAAATCGGCCAGCGTGGCATGGTAGATCGGCACCAGCGCCATCAGCACGCCGAAGACCCGGGCCACCTGCCGCGCCGGGCATTCCGCAAAGCGAAAGAAGAAGGCGCACAGCGCCAGCTGGTACCACTGCGTGAGCGTGCTGCGCAGCCCTTCCCAGAAGGCGGCCGCGGTCATCGGCTCGGGGCGAATCATCAGCAGGGTGGCAACACCCCACAGCAATGCCGCCAGGCCCATGTAACCGATGGCCCCCAGGCTGCGGTCGCGCCACCAGGCCAGCACCATCACCAGGCCGCAGGTGATCAGGGCCGTGTGGATGAAGTTCATGAGGTCGACCTGAACCCAGCGGCGCAGCCGGTAGGGCTCCGAGACCTGTTCCAGCGGCCCGATGGAGATGGGCGCTAGCCCTTCACGCGCGGCATGCCCGCTGGCCACCCGCACGTCGATCACGTTGAAGCCGTCGCGCCACAGCGTGGACGGCACGGTAAACAGCAGCGGTACGTACCAGTTGCGGGTCACGGGCTCGGTCATGGAGCCGGAGAATGGCAGCGCCACGCCGTTGATCCAGACCTGGCCATTCATGGACACGCGGGGCAGGTAGACGGCCCAGGTCGACTGGGGCGCACCGTCCAGTGACACCCGGAATCGATACCACATCGATCCCACGTGACCGGGATGCGTGTCCTGCCAGCGATGGGGCAACTGGGTGTGCAGCCATGGCGCGTCCTGGCTGGGGGGCTGCTCGCCATGGACACCGGCCACCAGCACGCAGGCCTGGTCCAGCGTATGCAGCACCTCGCCCCGCAGGGGCACGACGTGCACGCCGAGAGCGTCGGTCGCTGCGCGGGCCGGCACCACGCAGCACACCCACACCACCGCGAGCAGCAGGCCCGCCATCGCCACGAGCCGTCCCACCTTCATGCCCGCACCAATGCGGAAAGGGACCGTGCCCCGCGCCATCAAGCCAACCATCCCGTCATTGTCTCGCGGGGTGCCCCGACCGTCTGCCCCCCGCTTGGGGCGACAATGCGGGGTTTCCGCATCCGCATCCTGCTGCCCCACCATGGCCGTTCTCACCCTGAGCCAGGCGCAACTCGCCTTCGGCCACGTCGCCCTGCTTGACCACGCCTCGTTTTCGCTGGAGGCGGGCGAGCGCGTCGGCCTGATCGGCCGCAACGGCACCGGCAAGTCCTCGCTGCTGAAGATTCTGGCCGGGCTGGAGCGGCCCGACGACGGGCAACTGCAGGTGCAAAGCGGCATCGAGGTGGCCTACGTGCCCCAGGAGCCGAGCTTTGCCGAGGGCGCCACGGTGTTCTCGACCGTCAGCGAAGGCCTCGAAGAAGTCAAGGCGCTGCGCGCGCGGTTCGAAGCCCATGCCGATGGCGAGGACCTGGATGCCCTGATGACCCAGATCGAGTCCCGCAACGGCTGGAACTGGGAGCAGCGGGTGGAAGAAAGCCTGCAGCGCCTGCGGCTGTCGCCCGAGTTGCCGATCGCCGGGCTGTCAGGGGGCACAAAAAAGCGCGTGGCCCTGGCCCGCGCCCTCGTCGCCAGCCCGCACGTGCTGCTGCTCGACGAGCCGACCAACCACCTGGACCTGGACGCCATCACCTGGCTGGAAGAGCTGCTGGTCGCCTTCAAGGGCAGCATCATCATGATCAGCCACGACCGGGCCTTTCTGGACGCCACCTGCACCCGCATCGTCGAGCTGGACCGCGGCATCCTGCGCAGCTACCCCGGCAACTTCGCGGCCTACCAGGCACTGAAGGAGCGCGAACTGGCGGACGAGGCGCTGGCCAATGCCCGCTTCGACAAGCTGCTGGCTCAGGAAGAGGTGTGGATCCGCAAGGGCGTCGAAGCCCGGCGCACGCGCTCGGTGGCCCGCGTCAAGCGGCTGCATGAGCTGCGCGAACAGCGAGCCGTGCGCCGTGATGTGGTCGGCAAGGCCAAGCTCGAGGTTTCGCAGGCCGACCGCAGCGGCAAGATCGTCGCCGAGCTCGACAACGTCAGCAAGGCCTTTGGCGGGCGCACCGTGGTGCAGGGCTTCACCGGCACCATCATGCGGGGCGACAAGGTCGGCCTGGTCGGCCCCAACGGTGCGGGCAAGACGACCTTGCTCAAGCTCATCCTGGGCGAACTGCAGCCCGACAGCGGCACCGTGCGGCTGGGCTCGAACCTCCAGGTGGCCTATTTCGACCAGATGCGGGACCACCTTGATCTGGACGCCACGCTGGCCGATTTCATCAGCCCGGGCAGCGAATGGATCGAGCTCAATGGCAGCCGCAAGCACGTCATGGGCTATCTGCAGGACTTCCTGTTTGCCCCGGCCCGTGCCAACTCGCCCGTGCGCACGCTCAGCGGCGGCGAGCGCAACCGGCTGCTGCTGGCGCGCCTCTTCGCCAAGCCAGCCAACGTGCTGGTGCTCGACGAGCCCACCAACGACCTCGACATCGAAACCCTCGACCTGCTAGAAGAGCTGCTCGGCGACTTCCCCGGCACGGTCTTCCTGGTCAGCCACGACCGGCGCTTCCTCGACAACGTGGTCACCTCGACGCTGGTGGCCGAAGGCGAAGGCCACTGGCGCGAGTACGAAGGCGGCGTGGAAGACTGGCTGATCCAGTCACGCCGGGCCCGCGCCCTGGCGGCCAACAAGCCAGGCGCCGCGGCCATTGCCAGCGCCAGCAAACAGGCAGCCGGGGCCGACACCCGCACGCCCGTGGCCGTGGCGGCCGACACCGCGCCCGCGTCCACCCCGGCCGCCCCCGTCGTGGCCCAGCCCAAGCGCAAGCTGAGCTACAAGGAACAGCGCGAGCTGGACGAACTGCCCGGCCGCATCGAGGCGCTGGAAACCGAGCAGGCCGAGCTCAACAAGCAACTGGCCGACCCGGACATCTACCGCAAGGAAGGTGCGAACGTGGCGGCCATGCACGCCCGTGTCGAAGAAATCGACGAACTGTTGATGACCTTGCTGGAACGCTGGGAAACGCTGGGCCAGCGCTGAGTCGGGCGCGTCAGCGGGGCAGGCGGAACGTCAGGCCCGCCGGGCCACGGGCGACACCACACCGCCTTGCTGGGCCAGCAGCTCGGCACAGGTGGCTTCCGGGTCCTCGCTGTACAGCACCTCGTCCAGCAAGGGGGCCAGGCGGCGCGTGTCGGCCCGCAGCACGCGCTGCTTGACCGAGGCCACCTGCGTGGGGTGCATCGAGAAGCTGCGCAGGCCCATGGACAGCAGCAGCTCGGTGAAGGCCGGGTCGCCCGCCATTTCGCCACACACACTCACGCCCTTGCCTGCGGCCCGCGCCCGGGCGATGGTGCTGGCCACCAGTTGCAGCACGGCCGGATGCCAAGCGTCGTAGAGATGGGCCACCGCCTCATCGGCCCGGTCGATGGCCAGGGTGTACTGAATCAGGTCGTTCGTGCCGATGGACAGGAAGTCGAAGTGCTTGAGGAACAGCGGCAGGGTCAGCGCCGCCGCCGGCACCTCGATCATCGCGCCGAGCTCGACTTCGCCGCAGGGCTTGCCCGCGTCCGCCAGCTGCCGCTTCGCGTGCGCGATGTGCTCCAGGGTCTGCGAGATTTCGCGCTGGCTGGCCAGCATCGGGATCAGGATCTTGACAGGCCCGTGGGTGGCCGCACGGAACAGGGCACGCAGCTGACGCCGGAACATGCTCGGCTCGGACAGGCTCCAGCGGATCGCCCGCAGGCCCAGCGCCGGGTTCAGCACCGACTCGTGCCGCAGCTCGGCAGCGGACAGGCCATCCAGCGGCTTGTCGGCCCCGATGTCCACCGTTCGGATCGTGACCGGCAGGCCCTTCATCGACTCCACCGCACGGCGGTAGGCGTCGTACTGCTCTTCTTCGTCGGGCAGGTTGCCGCCGCGGTTCATGAACAGGAACTCGGAGCGGAACAGGCCCACGCCTACGGCACCGGCCTCCAGCGCCGCCGGCGCGTCTTCCGGCATCTCGATGTTGGCCAGCAGCTCCACGCGCTCGCCGTCCAGCGTCACGGCCGGGGTGTGGCGCAGCCGGGCCAGGCGCCCGCGCTCCAGCTCACTCTGGCGCTGGCGGAAGCGGTATTCCTCCAGCACGATGGGCGAGGGGTCGACGATGACCAGGCCGGCATCGCCGTCGATGATGATGCAGTCGTCCGAACGGATCAGGTGGCTCGCCTGGCGAGCGCCCACGACGGCGGGGATGTCCATGCTGCGGGCCACGATGGCCGTGTGCGAGGTCTTGCCGCCCACGTCCGTCACGAAGCCCTTGAACACGCTGCGCTTGAAATTCAGCATGTCGGCCGGCGCAATGTCGCTGGCCACCAGCACCAGCGGTTCGTCGCCACCGAAGTCGCGGTGCTCCCCGCCATCGGGTACCGCCGACGGTTTGCCCTTGCTCAGGCTGCGCAGCAGCCGCTCCACCACCTGCTCCAGATCGGCCTTGCGCTCGCGGATGTACGGGTCGTCCATCTCGTCGAACTGGCGCGCCAGGACCTCGAGCTGGGCCGACACCGCCCATTCGGCGTTGTAGTGGCGCTCGCGGATCCAGTCGGCCGACGCCCCCACCAGGGCCTCGTCCTGCACCAGCATCAGGTGCACGTCCAGCAGCGCCGCCAGCTCGGCCGGCGCATCGGCCGGCAGATCGCGCTTGAGCGCCTCGAACTCGGTCGTCACTGCATCACGCGCAGCCAGCAGCCGCCCCACCTCCGATTCGATCAGGCTGGGGTCGATGAAGACGTGCGGCACGTCCACGCGACTGGACGCCACCAGCACGGCACGGCCGATGGCCACACCGCGTGACACCGGCAGGCCGAAGATCTGGATGCTCATGGTTTGATCGTAACAGCGGGCGCCCCCGTACCCCGGGGGCAAAGCTCAGGGTTGACACCCATGCCGTGCCACTCTGGCCGGCATACGTGGGGCGTCATGCAACTGTCACGCCAGGTTCATGTCAGCGTCACCCCATCGGATCACAGTCACGGCTCATGTCCACGAAGACCCCGGAGATGACCATGCGTGACCTGCCTCTGCCCACGCTGCCGATGGCCGACCTGTCCACCCGCCTGTCGGCCGAGACCCGTGCCGCCCGGAGGTCACTTCATCCGCGCTCCGCATCCGGTGAGCCCGATGCCGCCGCGCGCGCCGGCCTGGCGGTCGTTTGGGCGCGCTCTGAAGAGGATGTTCGGGCCGCTCAACGACTGAGGTACCGCGTCTTTGCCGAGGAAATGGGCGCGCGCCTGAACGTGCCGGCCGGCAGCCCCCCAGGCCACGACATCGACCTGTTCGACCCCTATTGCGAGCACCTGCTGGTGCGCCTGCTGGGGAACGACGGCGAGCCCGGCGAAGTCATCGGCACCTACCGCGTGCTCACGCCGGACGCGGCCCGTCGCGTCGGCGGCCTCTACAGCGAGACCGAGTTCGACCTGACCCGCCTGCGCCCGATGCGCAGCCGCATGGTGGAGCTGGGCAGATCGTGCGTACACCCGGATCACCGACATGGTGGCGCGATCATGGCGCTGTGGGGGGCCCTGGCCGAGTTCATGGTGCGCAACGAGCTGGACACCATGGTGGGCTGCGCCAGCATCAGCATGCGCGATGGCGGCCATGTCGCAGCCAGCCTCTGGGAGCAACTGCGTCACACCCACCTCGCCCCGATCGACGTGCAGGTGCGCCCGCGCCTGCCGCTGCCGGTCGAGGAACTGGATCGCCACCTGCAGGTCGAGCCGCCGGCGCTGATCAAGGGCTACCTGCGCGTGGGCGCCAAGATCCTGGGCGCCCCGGCCTGGGACCCCGATTTCCATACGGCCGACCTGCCGATGCTGATGCGCATTGCCGATCTGCCGGCCCGTTACCGTCGCCATTTCCTGGGCGTCTGACCGAGGACAGGCCGCGGCAGCGCATAGACTGCGCGCCATGCGCCAAACGCCTCCGCCGTCCCGCCCCCGTCCGTCCGCCTCTCCCGCTCCGGCTGCACCGCCCTCAGGCGGCAGCCTGCCCCTGTGGCAGTTGCTGACCGGCTGTGCCGAGGCCGTGGCCGCCGTGCGCGAGGGGCGCTCGCTGACCGACGTGCTGGCCGAGCGTCCGGCCGCCGAACGCCCGGGCGTGCAGGCGCTGTCTTTCGCCGTGCTGCGCCGCCTGGGACTGGCGCAAGCCCTGCGCAAGGCCCTGGTGCCCAAGGCCCCGGCGCCCTGGGTGGACGCCCTGCTGCTGTCCGCCCTGGCCCTGGCCAGCGGCACCGAGTACGCCGGCCACACCCTGGTCGACCAGGCGGTGGAAGCCGCCAAGCGCCGGGCGCGGCCGGCCAGCGGTCTGGTCAACGCCGTGCTGCGGCGCTTTCTGCGCGAACAGGCCGAGCTGCTGAACGCCGTCGAGGCCGACCCGGTGGCCCGCTTCAACCACCCCGCCTGGTGGATCAAGCGGCTCAAGAAGGACTGGCCCGAGCACTGGCAGGCCATCCTGATGGCCAACCAGGAACAGCCGCCCATGACCCTGCGCGTCAACACCCGTCACGGCAGCGTCGCGACCTACCATGCACGCCTGGTTGACGCCGGACTGCTGCCGGCCGACAGCACGCCGCCGCCGGCACAACCCGGGGCACCTTCGCCCATTGCTCTGCCGCACGGGGTGCCCGTGCACCGCCTGCCCGGCTTCGATGCCGGAGACGTGTCGGTGCAGGACGCCGCCGCGCAAATTGCCGCGCCGCTGCTGGTTCACGCAGGCGGTCAGGCCTTGC
>NZ_CAJYGK010000062.1 GCF_913773725.1 uncultured Aquabacterium sp.
GGCGAACTGCTCGATGCGGAATCTTCCCCTCTGACCCTGAGCCTTCAGGATTTTGTCGGCGAGTTCGGCGACGAACTACTCGACGCCCTCAACAGCGCTAATCCGCCGGTCTATACCGGCCAACCGCAGGCGCACCGGCAACTGGTGGTCGCCAGCCTCAAGCGCAAGCTGTTCCCAGCCCAGGCCGAAGTCGTCCACGCCGCCGCCGAGCTGCTGATCGACCGTGGCGAACGTGCTGCGATCGTCAATGGCGAGATGGGCTGCGGCAAGACGACCGTCGGCATTGCCACGGCCGCCGTGCTCAACGCCGAAGGCTATCGCCGCACTCTGGTGCTGTCGCCGCCCCACCTGGTTTACAAGTGGCGGCGCGAGATCCAGGAGACGGTGGCCGGTGCCAAGGTGTGGGTACTCAACGGGCCGGATACGCTCGTCAAGCTCATCAAGCTGCGCGAGCAGTTGGGCGTGCAGGCCACGGGCCAGGAGTTTTTCGTCCTGGGCCGCGTGCGGATGCGGATGGGCTTCCACTGGAAGCCTGTCTTCACCCAACGGCGTACCCGCCACGGCGACGTGGCGGCGTGCCCGGACTGTGGCACGGTCATCACCGACCTCGACGGCGAGCCGGTCAATCCGGTCGCGCTGGAAGCCGAGGAATACCGCCGGAAGTGCGGCCACTGTGCCGCGCCCCTGTGGACGCTGATCCGCCCGCGCAGCCTGTCCGGCAGCGACCAGTCCTCGGCTGTGCTGAAAGCCCTGAAGCGCATCCCGACCATCGGGGAAGTCACCGCGCAGAAGCTGATGCAGAAGTTCGGCGACGGGTTCCTGGCGTCGATGCTGGGCGACAACATCCACGAGTTCATCAATCTCATGGACGGCAACGGCGAACTGGTGTTTTCCGACCGTCAGGCCACGCGCATGGAACGCGCGATGGCCAACATGGAGTTCGGCTTCGGCGAAGGGGGCTACCAACCCTCCGAGTTTGTAAAACGCTATCTTCCTCAAGGCACGTTCGACCTGCTCATTGCCGACGAGGCGCACGAGTACAAGAACGGCGGCAGCGCCCAGGGCCAGGCCATGGGGGTGCTGGCGGCGAAGGCTCGCAAGACCTTGCTGCTGACCGGCACGCTGATGGGCGGCTACGGGGACGACCTGTTCCACCTACTGTTCCGGGCACTGCCCGGGCGGATGATCGAAGACGGCTACCGCCCGACCACGAGCGGCAGCATGACCTCGGCCGCGATGGCGTTCATGCGCGATCACGGTGTCCTGAAGGACATCTATTCCGAGAGCACCGGCACGGCGCACAAGACGGCCAAGGGCACCAAGGTATCGGTGCGCACAGTCAAGGCCCCGGGCTTCGGCCCCAAGGGTGTGCTGCGCTGCATCCTGCCGTTCACCATCTTCCTCAAGCTCAAGGACATCGGCGGCAACGTCCTGCCGCCGTATGACGAGGAGTTCCGCGAAGTCGCAATGGACACGGCGCAAGCCGCGGCCTACCGCGATCTGGCGGGTCGGCTGACCGCGGAGCTGAAACAGGCTCTGGCGCGACGCGATACGACCTTGCTGGGGGTGGTGCTCAACGTGCTGCTGGCCTGGCCGGATTGCTGTTTCCGGTCGGAGACCGTGACACATCCGCGCACGCGCGCCACTTTGGCGTTCACACCGGCTCAGTTCAACGAGTTCGAGGTGATGCCGAAAGAGCGTGAGCTGATCGACATCTGCAAAGAGGAGAAGGCGCAGGGCCGCAAGGTCCTGGCCTACACGGTCTATACCGGCACGCGCGACACCACGTCACGCCTGAAGGTGCTGCTGGAGCAGGAAGGCTTCAAGGTGGCGGTGCTGCGCGCGAGCGTGGACGCCAGCCGCCGCGAGGACTGGATCGCCGAGCAACTGGACCGTGGTATCGACGTGCTCATCACCAATCCCGAGCTGGTCAAGACGGGGCTGGACCTGTTGGAGTTCCCGACGATCGTGTTCATGCAGTCGGGCTACAACGTGTACTCGCTGCAGCAAGCGGCACGCCGCTCCTGGCGCATCGGGCAGAAGCTGCACGTGCGCGTGATCTACCTGGGCTACGCAGGTTCCTCGCAGATGACCTGCCTGGAGCTGATGGCCAAGAAGATCATGGTCTCGCAGTCCACCTCGGGCGACGTGCCTGAATCCGGGCTGGATGTGCTCAATCAGGACGGTGATTCCGTCGAGGTCGCACTGGCCCGGCAACTGGTCGCCGCCTGATCTCCACGCCAACGCCGGCCTCGCGCCGCCGGCTTTCCGTTGTTCCCACCTTGCAGCCACGCCCACGGTCTCCGTGGACGTGGCTGCGCATTTTTAACCCCAAGGAGATTTCCATGAACGCTACTACCCAAGCCATGCCCGAAACCGTCAATGCGCGCCTGACGCTGGACGTGACCTATCTGCTCAACGGCGAGGCCGCGCCGGAATTACTGGCACGGCTGCAACGCATGTGCGAACTCGCCATCGGCGAGGGACTGCTGACCGGCGAGACCGCCGCGGAAGTGGACACCTGGTCGATCGATGTGTCCGAGGTGCCTTCGACGGCCGACCGCGAAACGCTCGAAGCCGAGATCGCCGCCTTCATGCAGCAGCGCATCGAGGACGGCAACCTCGGTGCCGAGGACATTCCCTTGCGCTTGGCGCGCTATGGCCTGATGGCCCCCGAGGCATTCGCCGACGAGATGCGCGAGCGCATGGGCATGGACGACGACGCCCCCACGGGCCAAGCCGTCATCCCCTCGACCGAACCTGCCGACGGCAGCGAGATCGAGATGCAAGTCGCGGTCGCCTGCATCGGTGCCTCCGGCAGCCCCGACGTGCCGGTCTTCAAGGTCAGGATCACCCAGGAGGAATACAACCTGGGTATCCACTACAACAAGGCCAAGGACTTGACCGAAGACGCCCGGTACGAAGGGCCGTTCATCTGCTTTGACGCTGCCGAATACGGCCCCATCCTGTCGGCCGCCCGCGAACTGGGCCTTGTCCCGCAGGTCGTCGTGGTCGATATGACCGACGGCCAGATCCACTCCATCCGCTGCGACAGCGGCGAGATCAAGGTCATCTGCTACGACACCAGCGACACCGAAGAGTATTCGGCGGCGGTGGCAAACCGGCCGCTCGGCGAGAACGGGCAGTTCGTGCGCTGCTGGTCGCACACCCAACTGGCACAGGTCGATCCCGGCCTGAAGCTGGCTCGGGATTGATCGGGCGAAGCCCGATGCGTTTTCACTGGCCCCTTCGGGGGCCTTTTTCTTTGGAGGGAGGCTGCTGGGAAATCGGACGCTGCCTGGTTCGCATTGTTTGCTGCCGCTCATGGCCCGAGCGGCGATGGTGAGGGCTCGATGTTTCAGGACGACGCGCCATGTGCCCCTCACCACCCTGGTTTCACCATCCCGAACGCCGCCTGCTGGCGGGAATTCTCGGCCTGCTTTGGTCGGTGCTGGCTGGCGGCTGCGCGACGACGAGCGCGCCCGTCGCGCGCGACATCATCGAGGAAGTCTCGGCCGCGCCCGTACCCGAAGCACCCGAGTACATCCCCGTCGTGCGCTACGGCCGCTACACCCTCGTGGAACTGGCACCGACAGCAGCGCAGCGCGACCTGCTGTTGCAGACCATCGACGTGTCAATGCCCGAGGATGCCCGCGCCACGGTCGGCGACGGGCTGCGGCATGTCCTCAAGCGCAGCGGTTACGGCTTGTGCCAGACGGCGCACACAGTGATCGAGCTGTACGCACTGCCGCTGCCGGCGGCGCACCTGCACCTCGGCCCCATGACCCTGCGCGATGCGCTGCTCACGCTGGCTGGTCCGGCCTGGGAACTGCACGCGGATGACCGCGCGCGGAAAATCTGCTTCGAGCGGCCCGGCGACAGCATGACCGCCGACAACGTACCCGCGCCGCCCGCCACCGAGGCGGCGCAGACGTTCCCGCTGACGCCCGCGGCATCGGGAGGCCAGCCATGAACGCCCCGCAGCCCGCCCATCGTTCAACGGCCGCCGTGGTGGTGCAGAGCCTGATGTGGCTCTGGCTGTTTGGCCTCAGTGTTCTCGTGGCCCTGGGCTACCAGGCCATGAACGACCAGGCCGACCAGGAGCGCCTCGATACCCGCCTGCAACGCCTCGAAGCGCAGGCGACAGGCCTGGCCGAGACCATCGAGGCCATCCAGCAGCGTCCGGCCATCGCCACGGCGGCAGACCTCAAAGACACCCGCCAAATCCTGGAAGCACGCGCGGCCCAGGTCGAGAAATCGCTGAGCGCCTATGCCGCTGCCGACGACCTTCAGGTGCTGCGTGCCGAGGTCGAGCAGATCAAGGTGCGTCAGGCCACCGCACGCGCCGCAGCACCCACCCAACCGCGCACCCCGAACAAACCCGCCGCCAGGCTGGAACCGCCGCCGCTGCCGTTTCGCGTCATCGACGCAGAACTGCGCGCCGGCCACCGCAGTGTGTCCGTCGCACCCAGCAGCGGGGGCTTCGCGCCCGACCAGCTTCAGGTGCTGCTGCCGGGTGATGCGGTCGGCCCGTGGCGCTTGCAGGCCGTCGAGGGCAACACCGCGGTGTTCCAGGCCGGCGACCAGACCCGTCGCGTGGCGATTCCCTGACCGGAGCAGATCGCATGAAGCCGTCGATCATCCTTTCCGTTCTCCTGCTGGCGTCCACCCAGTGGCCCGCCTGGGCGCAGCAGCCCGCCACGGCCCCCGCCCGCAATGCGCAAAGCCAGGGGCGCCCGCTGGCCGCCCGCATCCTGGACGACCGGGTGGCGAGCGACTGGGGCCTGCAACCGCAGGAATGGACGCGCTACCGCGAACTGATGGACGGGCCGCTGGGCATCTACTCGCCCAACCTGGACCCGCTGTCGGCCCTGGGCATCGAAGCGCGCACCGACGAGGAACGGCGCCGCTACGCAGAACTGCAGGTGCAAGTCGAGGCGCGCCGCGTCGAGAAGCTGCTTGCCTATCAGCGCGCCTACGACGAGGCCTGGCAGCGCCTGAACCCCGGCATGCAGCGGGTGAACCTGCCGGACGACAAGCCGG
>NZ_CAJYGK010000063.1 GCF_913773725.1 uncultured Aquabacterium sp.
ACCGGGCCACGGAAATATCTTCGTGGCCGGCGACCTGGCCAGCATCGAAGTCAACGGGCGGCCCGTGCCGGGCGTGGCGCCCGCGGCCAAACAGATGGGCGCCTACGTCGCGGAGTTGCTGAAGGCGCGGCTCGCGGGACGGCAGGAACCCGTCTTTGACTATCACGACAAAGGCAGCCTCGCCATCATCGGCCGCATGGCAGCCGTCGTCGACGTCGGCAAGTTCAGATTGTCTGGATACATCGCCTGGCTTTTCTGGCTGACGATCCACATATTCTTCCTGATCGGGTTCGGAAACCGGTTCGTCGTGATGCTCAACTGGGGGATCAATTATTGGACCCATCGAAGATTCTCTCGCATCATTCATGAGAATCTGAAGACGGTCAAGAATTCGCCGGCGTTCGACGAACGGTGAACGCCACCCGCGTTTTTGAATGAGTTGGTAATGACAATACTCCAGTTCCTGGCAATTCCTTGGCTGTTCTCGGTCATCTTCCTGTATCTCACCGTCGTGGAAATCAAGAACGACAATCCAAGGGATGCCAAGCTGCTTGGCGTGATATGCGCTCTCGCATTCCTGTGCGCGATCTTCCTGACTGGCATGGTCATAACGGGCGACGTCGGCTTGCACGAGTAGATGGAATTCCAGATCACCTGAAACATGCTAGCGCAGCATACCGATGCCGCAGGATCATGCCGGACGCACTTTCTTCGTTTCGGTATAGCAGACCTGAGAAGTCAAGAAAATGGCTGCGCGAGCGCAGCCATCAACGCAACGCCAAGGTAGCGCGCAAGCGAGGTGCCGACCACGCCGATGCTGGTCCAGACGGCATAGGCAGTGCCGATGCCATTTACGGTGGTTGCTCAGCTAAGGGCCGAGTTTAGAACGCCGTTGCGCTCAAAATATGCATTGCACCGATCAGAAAGGCTATAGACAAGTCCACGCAGACTTGGCGGGAAACGATTCAGTCAACAGTTCGGCCGAATTCCAGAACCGCAGCTTCAATTTCCTCCATTAGCGCACACTCGCCCGTCGCCTTTCGCAAGACCGAAGCGCCGACGATCGCCGCCAAGAGTGTGAGGCGGCGCTCCGAACTCGGCTTTCCCGCGATCAGTTCCACAAGGTGCTCAAGCCCATCGACATAAGCCGCACGGAATGCGCCCTCCTTGGGTGACCGGGCTGCATCCATGGCAAGCGTCGTCATCGGACAATTATGGTCCGACGGTTTTGGTGACAGATAGTATTTTGCGAGTTGCAGTGCGCCCCCGCGCACTACGGGCCGGTCGCCTTCTCGGTGAGCTGTTCACTGAGATTCCACGCGGCAATATTCGGCTTGGACTCTCCGGCGGGATAGGGGGCGCCCGGGATGCACAGCATCGGCTTGTCGCCGGAGCCGACTTCGTCTACATCGGACATGCCGCAATCGCAGACTATGCGTTTGCCAAGAACGTCCTCGCGGACGCAGATTACCGGGCGCCCACGTTGCCGTTGCCTGTCGAGCACTTCATGAGCCAGGGACGCAGTGCCGAGTTCGTGAATTACCTTCGCAGTTACGGCGGATTCATTACCCCCCGCCTGATAAACGCTCGCCCATCGAGATCTCTGTCCGTGATCTGAGTCCTCGTGGAAGAGGATGTGACAGCAGTAGATGAACAGCGTGGCTCCGCCAGTGCAGCGAGAGCGGAGGTTTCGATGGGCAAAATAAGGCGCAACCTTAGTGGGAAGCGAGCTTGAGCGTCACCACGCCGGCGATGATCAGCGCGACGCCGAGGTAGCGTGCAAGCGAGGTTGCATCGCCGTAGAACAGAATGCCTACGGCAAAGGTGCCGACCGCCCCGATGCTGGTCCAGACGGCATAGGCAGTGCCGATGGGGATATTCTTCTGCGCCAGCCACAGCAGGACTCCGCTGATGCCCATGAACATGACCGCCACGGCAATGCCCGTCAGCCGCGTTCCCGGATTCTGCGCCATCTTGAGGCCCACGGGCCAGCCGATCTCAAAAAGCCCGGCACTTATCAGATACAACCAACTCATTTCAATTCTCCAGTAGTGAAAAAAATGACTGCGCCCATTTAGGCCGTCGTCTGGTGTGATGCCGCCACGGCAGAGGACGGCGGGGGAACAAACGCTCCATGAAGAAACAATGTCTCTACAAGGGCAGGCAAGTCCAAACGGGCAATTCGGCCATGCCGCTCCGCTTCGATAAGGCCAATCATCAAGGAGGCCCATGCCTCGGTCAATGAATGAGCGCCAATGTCGATGCGAAAGACGCCCTGCTGTTGTCCTCGCAGGAAAAACGCATCCAATGACGACTCCCACTGTCGCTCGGGGTCGTGCGCCTCGGCGGCCTTCCAGTGGTAAAGGAGGAACGCCGCGAGTTCGCGCTGCTCAAAGTGGGTCGTGTTCAACCGCTTGAACGCTTCCAGCGGCGAGTCCTGATCCAATTTGGCTGCTTTTGCCGCTTCGATAAGGCGATACGCGCCGTGCTGCGCCATCCGCTCAACCAGTTCGTCCCGCGTGCTGCAAAAACGATGAAGCGTGGATTTGCCTATGCCGACGGCTTTGGCAAGTTCTTGAAGGGATGCCCTCGGCTGATCGACAAGCGCGAGCGCCAGCGATGCCAAGAGCCTGTCATTTCCGGTCTCATTCCAGTTAGTTGTCATATCGGCTCTCCTTTGCTCCATGGGGGCCCTGATTTTCGCATTTGGAGCTGAAGTATCCCATTCTGCGCCTGCTGTCACTCACGGCATGATTGTACGGAATCGGCCCTATTGGGTCAATGTTGACCCAATAGGGATTAATCAGTACCATGTGGGTCTTGTTAAGACTACTGGAAGGTTCCAACGATGCCGAAGCATCTGCAAACACGCTGGCGCTCCCTGTCTGCGCTGGTCGCCGTCGTGCTGCTGGTCAGCGGCTGCGGGGATAAACAGGGGGATGCGAACGCCCAGGCCCCCGTGCCGGTGGAAGCCGTCGCGGCCCAACCACAGCCCTTCACGCTCACGGCCGAGCTGCCCGGACGGATCGAGCCGGTGCGGGTGGCGGAAGTCCGCGCGCGGGTGGCCGGCATCGTGCTGCGTCGCACCTTCGAGGAAGGCGCGAACGTCAAGGCTGGAGACGTGCTGTTCCAGATCGACCCGGCACCGTTCAAGGCGGCCTTGTCGCGGGCGCGCGGGGACTTGGCCAAAGCCGAAGCGGCGCTGGTCGAAGCGCGCTCGGTCGTGCGCCGCTATGAACCGCTGGTGCAGATCGAAGCGGTCAGCCGCCAGGATTTCGATGCCGCACAGGCCACGCTGCGCGGCGCCGAAGCCTCACGCCAGTCGGCCGCAGCGGAGGTGGAGACGGCTCAGTTGAATCTGGACTACGCCACGGTGCGCGCCCCCATCTCCGGGCGCATCGGCAGGGCATTGGTCACGGAAGGCGCGCTGGTAGGACAGAACGAAGCGACCCCGCTGGCGACCATCCAGCAACTGGACCCGATCTATGCCGATTTCAAACAGCCGGTCAACGATCTGGTGCGCCTGCGCAAGTCGCTGGCCGATGGAAAGCTCAAACAGGCCGAGGCGAGCAGCCTGCCGATCTCCATCACGGTGGAAGGCAGCGGGGACCAGCGCACCGGCCAGCTCCTGTTCTCCGACGTGACGGTGGATCGCGACACCGGGCAGGTTTCGCTTCGCGGCAGGTTCGCCAACACCGACGGCCTGCTGCTGCCCGGCATGTACGTCAGGGTCCATATCGACCAGGGCGTCGATCCCCAGGCCATTCTCGTGCCGCAGCGCGCGGTCAAACGCAACACGGACGGCAAGGCATACGTTCTCGTGGCCGATGCCCAGGACACCGTGCAAACCCGCACGGTCCAAACCGGCGCGATGCGCGGCTCGCAATGGCAGATCGTGGGCGGCCTTCAGCCCGGCGAACGGGTGATCGTCAGCGCGCCCGGCGCGCTCCAGGCCGGCGCGAAAGTGACCGTGAAAACCGACCAGGCCGCCGCGCCATCCGCAGAGGCCGCCGGTGCGCGCAACTGACCCCGCGCGCCGGCCACTGAGAACAGACCATGTCAAGATTTTTTATTAACCGACCCAACTTTGCCTGGGTGATTGCGATCTTCATCACCCTGGCCGGGCTGTTGGCCATCCCGTCGCTGCCGGTGGCCCAGTACCCCAACGTCGCTCCGCCCCAGATTTCGATCTGGGCCACCTATCCCGGCGCCTCGGCCTCGACGGTGGTGGATTCCGTCACCAGCGTGATCGAGGAAGAACTCAACGGCGCCAAGGGGCTGCTGTACTACGACTCGTCGAACAGCTCCACCGGTATCGCCGAACTCACCGTCACCTTCGCCCCCGGCGTCGATCCGAACATGGCGCAGGTCGATGTGCAGAACCGGCTGAAGAAAGCGGAAGCGCGTCTGCCCCGGTCGGTGCTGACGCAGGGCATCCAGGTCGAACAGGCGACCTCCAACTTTCTGATGATCTACGCCCTGAAGTACAAGGGCGACGATGCCGGCAAGGATGCGGTGCGCCTGTCCGATTACGCCGCGCGCAACATCAACAACGAGATCCGTCGCGTCCCCGGCGTGGGCAAGGTGATGTATTTCGGTACCGAAGCGGCGATGCGGGTGTGGGTCGATCCACAGAAACTGCTGGGCTACGGCCTGTCCGTGGCCGATGTGAATGCCGCCATCACCGCTCAGAACGTGCAGGTTCCGGCCGGCAGCTTCGGCGCGCGTCCCGGCAACGCCGACCAGGAACTGAGCGCGACCATCGCGGTCAAGGGCATGCTCTCCAGCCCGGAGGAATTCGGCCGCATCGTTCTGCGCGCCGACGGCGAAGGCGCGACCGTCAAGCTCTCGGACGTGGCGCGCATCGAGGTCGGATTGCAGGAATACAACTTCGACGCCCTCAACAGCGGCAAGCAGGCGGTGGCCGCGGCCGTCCAGCTCAGCCCAGGGGCCAACGCCTTGCAGACGGCCGAAGCCGTCAAGGCCCGCCTGGCGGAACTCTCGGCGGGATTCCCCGACGACATCGAATACACGGTTCCCTACGACACCTCGCGTTTCGTGGACGTCGCCATCAACAAGGTCGTCCACACGCTGATCGAGGCCGTGGTGCTGGTGTTCCTGGTGATGTTCCTGTTCTTGCAGAACTTCCGCTACACGCTGGTGCCGACCATCGTGGTGCCGGTGTGTCTGGCGGGCACGCTGGCGGTGATGCACGTCCTGGGCTTCTCGGTCAACATGATGACCATGTTCGGCATGGTGCTGGCCATCGGCATCCTGGTGGACGACGCCATCGTGGTGGTCGAAAACGTCGAGCGGCTCATGGCCGAGGAAGGTCTGTCTCCACGCGAGGCCACCATCAAGGCCATGGGCCAGGTATCGGGGGCCATCGTGGGCATCACGCTGGTCCTGGCCGCCGTGTTCTTCCCCCTCGCCTTCATGAGCGGCTCCGTCGGCGTCATCTACAAGCAGTTCTCGCTGTCGCTGGCGGTGTCGATCCTTTTCTCCGGCTTCCTGGCACTGACCTTCACGCCGGCCTTGTGCGCGACGCTGCTCAAGCCGATCCCCAAGGGACACCATGCCGAGAAAAAAGGCTTCTTCGGCTGGTTCAACCGTTCCTTCGAGCGCCTGACCCAGCGCTTCACGCTGCTGAACTCGCAACTGGTGCGCCGCAGCGGCCGCACCATGGTTCTCTACGGGCTGCTGGTGGCCGTGCTCGCGTTCACCTACACCCGTCTGCCCGAAGCGTTCGTGCCGGTCGAGGATCAGGGCTACTACATCGTGGACGTGCAGCTCCCGCCAGGCGCGAGTCATGCACGCACGTCCGCGACGGTCAAAGAGATCGACAAGTACCTGCTCGATCGCAAGCCGACGAACAACAGCCTCATGATCATGGGCTACAGCTTCTCAGGAGCCGGGCAGAACGCCGCGCTGGGCTTTCCGACGCTCAATGACTGGTCCGAGCGCGGCAAAGGCGAATCGGCTTCCGATGAAGTCAATGCCTTCAATGCCCATTTCGGGAGCTATGGCGATGGCACGGTGATGGCCGTGAACCCGCCCCCGGTGGAGGGCCTGGGCAACGCCAGCGGCTTCGTGCTGCGCCTGCAAGATCGCGGCGGCCTGGGCCGTGACGCCCTGGTCGCGGCGCGCAACCAACTGCTGGAGCAGGCCAACAGTTCCCCGGTTCTCGCCTACGCCGTCATGGAGGGGCTGGAAGATGGGCCGCAGTTGCGGCTGAACATCGACCGCGAGAAGGCGCTGGCGCTGGGGGTCGGCTTCGATTCGATCAACACTGCCATCTCCAGCGCGTATGGATCGGCCACGGTCAACGATTTCGCCAACACCGGACGCATGCAGCGCGTGGTGGTACAGGCCGATGGTGCCAAGCGCATGACGCCCGAAAGCGTTCTCCAGCTCTACGTGCCCAACGCCAAGGGCGGCCAGGTGCCCCTGAGCGCCTTCGCCAGCGCCGCCTGGGAAATCGCGCCCGTGCAAGTCTCGCGCTACAACGGATACCCCGCCTTCAAGATTTCCGGCGATGCCGCCCCGGGCCACAGCACCGGCCAGGCCATGGTCGAACTCGAACGCATCATGAAGGAATTGCCAAGCGGCATCGGCTACGAATGGAGTGGCCTGTCCTATCAGGAAAAGGCCGCCGGCGCGCAGGCACCAATGCTGTTCACGCTCGCGATCCTGGTGGTGTTCCTGCTGCTCGTGGCGCTCTATGAGAGCTGGGCCATTCCCGCTTCGGTGATGCTGATCGTGCCGATCGGCGCCCTGGGATCGGTGCTGGCGGTGACGGCCCTGGGTATGTCCAATGACGTGTACTTCAAGGTCGGGCTGGTGACGATCATCGGCCTGGCCGCGAAGAACGCCATCCTGATCGTGGAGTTCGCCAAGAGCCTGCACGAACAGGGTCGATCGCTGGCCGAAGCGGCCATCGAAGCGGCGCGTCTGCGATTCCGGCCCATCTTGATGACCTCGCTGGCCTTCACGCTCGGCGTCGTGCCGCTGGCCTTGGCGACCGGGGCCGGTGCAGCCAGCCAGCATGCGATCGGCATCGCGGTGATCGGCGGCATGGTGATGGCAACGCTCGGTGTGGTTTTCGTCCCCGTGTTTTTCGTCCGGGTCCTGTCGTTGTTCCGCCGCCGCAAGGAGGCCAGCGAAGGAACAGCACCTCGCCAGCAATCGCTCGAAGGAGGCGAGGCATGAAGCAGCGTAAATCTCTGGTGGCCCGATCCACGACGGCCGCCCTGTTGACCCTAGCACTGGCGGGCTGCACGCTCGCGCCGACCTACGAGCGCCCGCCCGCACCGATCCCGAACCACTGGCAAGGCGCGGGGACGGCCCCGGTGAATACGCAGGCCGCAGCGGCGGAACTGGACTGGAATGCGTTCGTCACCGACGACCATCTGCGCCGGCTGATCGAACTGGCGCTCGACAACAACCGGGACCTGCGCCAGAGCCTGCTCAATGTCGAGGCCGCTCGCGCGCAATACCGGGTCCAGCGCGCCGACCGCCTGCCCAGCGTGGGCGTCCAAGGCAGCGGTACGCGCCAGCGGGTGCCGGCCGACCTGACCTACTCGGGCCAGTCGGAAGTGCAGGCCAGTTGGCAGGCAGGCGTGGGAATGACGGCTTTCGAGCTTGATCTGTTCGGCCGGGTGCGCAGCCTGTCGCAAGCCGCGCTGGAGGAATATCTGGCGACCGAGGAAAACGCACGCGCTGCCCGGATCAGCCTGATCGCAGAGGTGATCCAGGCTTACGTCAGCCGCGACGGCGCCCAGCGCCGTCACGTTCTGACGGCGCAGACGCTGCACTCCCGGGAAGCGGCGCTCCAGCTGATTGCGCAGCGCCGGCAGGCCGGCACCGCCACGGCCCTAGACTACCAGGAGGCCGTGGGACTGGTGCAACAGGCCAAGGCGCAGCTCGAACGCACGGACCGTGAAGTGCGTCAGGCGTCCAATGCGCTGGGGCTTCTGGTCGGCGTCGCCGACACAGGCAGCCATCTGCCCCAGGAGCCAGCCACGCGTACGCTTCTGGTCCAGGGCATAGCCGCTGGCGCACCGTCGGATCTGCTCACGAACCGGCCGGAAATTCAGGCCGCCGAACATCTGCTGCGCTCTCGCAATGCCAGCATCGGCGCGGCTCGGGCGGCCTTCTTCCCCAGCGTTTCCCTGACAGGCCTCTTTGGCAGTTCCAGCGCCGAACTGTCGGGGTTGTTCGAGGGCGGCCAGCGGTCCTGGTCCTTCACTCCACAGATTACCCTGCCCATCTTCAATACCGGGCGAAATCAGGCCAACCTCGAACTGGCGACGGTCAGGAAGGACTCCGCGATAGCAGGCTACGAAAAGGCCATCCAAACGGCTTTCAAGGAAACCTCGGATGCCCTGGTGGCGGCCGACACGCTGCGGCGCGAAGAACAGGCACTGAGAGAACTCGCGCAGAGCAGCCAGCAGGCGCTGGTGCTGTCCCAGGCCAGGTACCGGGCCGGCGTGGACGATCACCTGCGCTACCTCGATGCCCAGCGCAATGACTTTGCCAATCAGATTTCACTGATCGAGGTCAGCACACAGCGGCAGTCTTCTCTGACGGACCTTTTCAAATCCCTGGGTGGTCGGTGGAAGGCAGCTCCCGAGAACCAGGCAGCTCTGTCGAACGGTAGCGGCATCTGACCGCCGGGCAAAGGAGGGGGAATCCACATGGAACTTCGACATCTGCGTTGCTTCCTGGCGGTGGCCGAAGAACTCCACTTTGCCCGTGCCGCCGAGAAGCTGCATATTGAACAGTCGCCGCTATCGCGCGCCATCAAGGAACTGGAAGAAGAGTTAGGAGAGCAGCTTTTTGTCCGCACCAGTCGCAGCACTCGACTGACTCGGGCCGGCAAGCTGTTCTTGGATCACGTGCCCCGTGTTTTCCTTGCCATACAGCAGGCCCGCGACAGTGTGAAGGCTGCCGCCAACGGCTTCCATAGCCAACTGCGTATCGCCCTTTCCGACGGCATTACACCGTCGCGGCTGCCAGCACTGCTTGCACTCTGCCGCCAAGAAGAACCCGAAGTCGATTTGCGATTCTTTGAAGTCCCGCTGTCCCAACAAATCAAAGGACTTCATGACGACTTGTACGACGTGGGTTTTGCCCGGTCAGATGAAGTCGGGGAAGGCATTGCCGCTTTGGCCGTATGGAACGATCCCATGATGGTGGCCGTACCGGCACGACATACTTTATTGGCCCACAAGCGCATTCCGTTGGAAGAAGTGCTGCGCTACCCCCTCGTCCTCTGCGACCCGCAGGCTTGCGAAGGTCACGCGCGACAAGTGGAGCGAGTGCTACGCCGCGTGGACATGGAACCGTTGGTAGTGGAGCGGGTGGCGTCCTGCGATTTGATGATGGCGCTTGTTTCCGCTGGTTTCGGGCTCGGGTTGACGGGCTATGCGCATATAGCGGCCAGCCGCGAACAGGGCGTTGTCGCACGACCGCTGGCGGGCCGCTCGCCGATGCTGACGACATATTTGCTGCGCCTGGAGGGCGAGCCTTCAGACGCGCTGACCCATTTCATCGAGCGCGTACAGGCGATCGAATCCCCTGAGGCTAACCGTCCCGCGCCGAATATCGACCCTGACCCCCGGAGGAACCCAAGCCATGACAAAGACGACTCCGCTCCTGCTGGCCGTGCTGCTGTCGGCCTGCGGCCCATCCGAGGCCCCGAAGCAGAAGGACATTCCAACCGTTGAAGAATTGGCCTCTGAGCCCCAACGGTTGAAAGAACTGCGCCGGCAGTGCATCACCGACCGTGCCGCGCTGGGTGACGAGCTATGCCGCAGGGTGGCCGAAGCCACTCGCAAGCGTTTTTATGGCGACGGTAAGGTGCCCTATACGCCCCAGGAGAAGCCGCCCAAATTCTAAACGCGGCATTTTGCCCGCCAAACTTCGATTTTTTGCGTGACACGCCACGATACGCCTGTATTCGCGGCGCTTTTCTCGCGTTTCCTGAAGACTGAAACATCGCTTTTTTCGGCATTTCGATGCCGAAAACGGTCTTTGACCGGCACCGACCCGGCACTGATCCTCGCGCTATGCGGCACGTCCCCGTGCCGCAAGTGGACGAGGAATCAGAGCAGGGGAAATCGGAGGCCAGTCTATGCAAGGTCAGGGCGTGCTGTTCGGGCAGATCGCCGCCGTCTTAGGCATCGTGATCGCCGGCGTGTGGGGTGCCACACAATGGACAGCCGCCGCCCTGGGCTATCAACTACGCCTTGGCTCGCCCTGGTTCGACTTCTTCGGCACGCCGGTCTATCACCCCTGGCGGCTGTTCGAGTGGTGGTTCTTCTTCGACGCCTACGCGCCGCAGGTCTTCGACATCGGCGGGTCCATTGCCGGCGGCAGCGGCTTGCTGGCCGTGGTGGTGGCCATCGCCATGTCGGTGTGGCGCTCGCGCCAGGCCAAGCTGGTCACGACCTACGGTTCAGCGCGCTGGGCCGAAGCGGATGACATTCGCAAAGCCGGGCTGACGCAACCGGCGGGCGTCTTCCTCGGCAAGTACCGCAACGAGTACCTGCGCCACGAAGGCCCGGAACACGTCTTGACCTTCGCGCCTACGCGCTCGGGCAAAGGTGTGGGCCTGGTCGTTCCCACGCTGCTGTCCTGGCCCGCGTCCGCCGTCATCCACGACATCAAAGGCGAGAACTGGCAGATCACCGCAGGCTGGCGCTCGCGCTTCTCGCATTGCCTGCTGTTCAACCCGACTGATGCGAAGTCGGCAGCCTACAACCCGCTGCTGGAAGTCCGGCGCGGCGCGCATGAAGTGCGCGACGTACAGAACATTGCCGACATTCTGGTCGATCCCGAAGGGGCGTTGGAGAAGCGCAACCATTGGGAAAAGACCTCGCACGCGCTGTTGGTCGGGGCCATCTTGCATGTGCTCTATGCGGGCGAAGACAAGACGCTGCGCGGCGTCGCCAATTTCCTGTCTGACCCGGCCAGCCCGTTCGAGCTGACCTTGCACCGGATGATGACGACGAAGCACCTGGGCGGCGCACCGCACCCGGTTGTCGCATCCGCCGCCCGCGAAGTGCTCAACAAGTCTGACAACGAGCGTTCGGGCGTGTTGAGCACCGCCATGTCGTTCCTCGGCCTGTACCGCGACCCCACGGTGGCCGAAGTCACCTCGCGCTGCGACTGGCGCATCGCCGACCTGATCGCATCCGAGCACCCCGTCTCGCTGTATCTGGTGGTGCCGCCGTCGGACATTTCGCGCACCAAACCGCTCATTCGCCTGATCCTCAACCAGATCGGCCGGCGGCTCACTGAATCGCTCGACGGGAGCGACGGCATCGAGCGCCGACACAAGCTGCTGCTGATGCTCGACGAGTTCCCGGCGCTGGGCCGGCTCGATTTCTTCGAGACGGCGCTTGCCTTCATGGCGGGCTACGGCATCCGCAGCTTCCTCATCGCGCAGTCGCTCAACCAGATCGACAAGGCGTATGGGCAGAACCATTCCATCCTCGACAACTGCCACGTCCGCGTGACGTTCGCCACCAACGACGAACGCACGGCCAAACGGATCTCCGAAACGCTGGGCACCGCCACCGAACTGCGCGCGCAGCGCAACTACGCGGGCCACCGGCTTGCGCCGTGGCTTGGGCACCTGATGGTGTCGCGGCAGGAAACCGCACGGCCGCTGCTGACACCGGGCGAGGTGATGCAGCTTCCAACCGATGAGGCCGTGGTGATGGTGTCCAGCGTGGCGCCGATCAAGGCGAACAAGCTCCGCTACTACGCCGACGCGAATTTCAAGAGCCGTGTATTGCCGCCGCCCGCGCTCGCGGCCGGGCAATACGCCGACGCGCCGCCTGCGCGCCCTGACGACTGGAGCGGCCTGGCGATCCCAGCCGTGCCAACGGCCCCGGCTACGGGCCTGTCCAGCGATGACGCAGGCACCGCCGATGACGGCGGCCCGCGTCGCCAGCCGGAGCTATCCGAAGTCGCGGAATACAGCCCCGAACCACAGCCCGCAGGCACCGACCTGGCGCTGCTCGATGACGACGACGACCTGCCGCTTCCCCTTCCTCGCCAGCTTGATCCGGCCATGCAGC
>NZ_CAJYGK010000064.1 GCF_913773725.1 uncultured Aquabacterium sp.
AAGACGGCCACCAACGCCAGCATCACGCTCAGCGGCACGTCCTACAACTACTTCAACACCGCGCTGGTCAACACGCTTGGCACCACCTGGGACGTCGAGTGGGTCGACATCGAGAACCCGGACAAGCCCTTTGTCACCGGCACCACCTACGGCGGCGTCCGCGCGCAGGGCCTGATGCAGGGTGCGTCGAGCATCGCTCGGGGCGAAGGCATCTGGTACGGCAACGGCGTCATCTACGTGTGCTCGACCAGCGGTGGCTCGGCTGGCAACGGCCAGATCTTCGCGTATGACCCGCGCAAGGAAACCTTCACGCTGCTGTTCGTGTCGCTGAGCGACGGCATCGACGGTGTCGACAGCCCCGACAACATCGCCTGGAGCCCGCGCGGCAGCCTCATCCTGTGCGAAGACGGCAATGCCAGCCCGCAGCAACTGCGCGGTCTCACGCTGGACGGCACGATCTTCCCGTTCTGCGCCACCAACATGGACTTCCGCGCCGGTGGTGCCGTGGGCCCGGTCACGCGTCCTTCCGGCCGCACGTTCAGCAACGACGCCCGCGGCAACGAATGGGCTGGCGCCACCTTCCACAACGAATGGCTGTTCGCCAATGCCTATGGCTCGCCCGGCGTGACCTTCGCCATCACCGGCCCGTGGGACAACGGCGCACTGTGATGTGACAGCCGGTGTCAGTGCACCGGCTTCTTCACCGCGTCGGGCAAGGGCATCGACATCACCTCGATGCCCTCTTCCCGCAATTCGGCGCGCTGTTCGGGCGTCGCCTGTCCCCGGATGCCGCGCTCTGGCGCGTCACCGTGGTGGATGGCGCGGGCCTCGTCGGCAAACCGCTCGCCGACATCTTCGGTGTTGGCGACGATGTGGCGCGCCGCCTCCATCCAGACCCGCTGCACGTGGGCCAGCAAGGCCTGGGCGCGGGCCGCATCGCCCTCGCCGCTGCCTGACGCCCGATCGGCCTCGCTCGGGCCATCGGTCATGCCGCCCCGAGATGCCGTCCCCGGGGTCTCCGCCGCGGGTGCGGCCGAACGGGTCTGGATATGGGATGCAGAAGGCAGACGCCGCACCTCGGCATCGCCGCACACAGGGCACTGCACCAGACGTTCGGCTTGCTGACGAGCGAGGTCATCGGCCGAGCCGAACCAGCCCTCGAACACATGCCCCTGCGTGCAGCACAGATCCACCACCAGCATCGAACTGCTCCTCGAAACGCCCCCAGCCGCGTCAGACCGGGCTGGCCGGCACTTCGGTCCAAGTCAGGGTACACGCCCCCGATCGCCACTGCGCCAGCCACATCATGCCCACGATGGTCTTGGCGTCTGTGAGCCGGCCATCCCGCATCCAGCCTTCCAGCTGAGCCTGGGTCGCCTCGAACACATCCAGGAACTCGCCCTCATCGAGCTGACGCTCGCCGGCCACCAGTCCGTCGGCAAACCACACCTCGATGAACTCGTTGGCGTAGCCGATCACGGGATGCATCACCCCGGCCTTGGCCCAGCGGGTGGCGCGGTAGCCGGTCTCTTCGAACAGCTCGCGCTGCGCGCACACCAGACCGCCCTCACCTGGATCCAGCTTGCCAGCCGGAAACTCGATCATCGTGCGGGACACCGGGTAGCGATACTGTCGCTCCACCACCAGACGGCCGTCCGGCAGGATGGGCACGATCATCACCGCACCGGGATGGACCACATACTCGCGAGCCGCCTCACGACCATCCGGCAAGCGGACCCGGTCGCGTCGCATCGACAGGAAGTGGCCCTTGTAGACCTCGTCGGACGCGATGCGCTCCTCCCGGAGATGGCGGTCATCGGCGTCAACCAGGGCGTCGGCAGGGGCGGAATGTGTCGTCATGTCGAGATCCATTGGAAAGCCGCTGGCCCCCATCAGGCTCCACGACCAGGCAGGTCAGTGGCGCCGGAGGTAGCGCCAGACGAAGCCGGGAAAGGCCAGCGTCAGGAACACGCACAGCCACACGGCGACAAACTCCCACCGGATCGGACTGGGTTGCCCCAGGTGCGACTCGATCGCCCGGCCCAGCAAGGCCACCAGCAGCGCGTAAACCAGCAGCTCAAGCAAACGCCACGCCACGGCCTTGACCGGGCGCCGAGGCCCGACCAGAAACAGCCGCTCGTTCACGAAAGGCAAATTGGCCGCCACAAGGGCGGCCAACAGCACCACGGTCACCGCCCAGACGGGCACCAGGCCCGTCATGCGGCACGCTCCTTGTCAGTGCACTTCATGAATGTGCATCAACCTGCCAGAGACTGGGTGATGGCGCGGGCGCACAGGGCCATCAGGCCGCCCGGCAGGATGCCGAGCACCAGCACGGCCAGCGCGTTCACCGACAGCAGCGCACGGGCGGCACCACCCTCGGCCACCGGCGTGGCGTCGGTCGGCTCATCGAAGTACATCACCTTCACGACACGCAGGTAGTAGAAGGCGCCGATCAGCGACAGCAGCACGGCCACGATCGAAATCTGCAGCAGCAGCGGCGAATTGGTGGTGACGAGCGCCTGCAGCACGGCCAGCTTGGCGTAGAAGCCCACCGTCGGCGGAATGCCGGCCAGCGAGAACATGAACACCGCCATGGCACCGGCCAGCACCGGGCTTCGCTTGTTCAGCCCGGCCAGATCCGACACCTGCTCCGACTCGAAGCCCGGACGCGAAAGGATCATGATCAGCCCGAAAGTCCCCAGCGTGGTCAGCACGTAGGTCAGCACGTAGAACAGCGACGAGCCATAGCCGTTGCCGGCCGACACCGTGTTGCCGGCCACCACCGTGGGCACGAAGCCCAGCAGCATGAAACCCAACTGTGCGATACCGGAATAGGCCAGCATCCGCTTCAGGTTGGTCTGTGCAATCGCAGCCAGGTTGCCGATGGTCATCGAAGCCACAGCCAGGATCAGCAGCATCTGTTGCCAGTCGGTCGCCAGGTTGATCAGGCCTTCCACCAGCAGGCGGATGGTGATGGCGAACGCCGCCAACTTCGGCGCGCCGGCCACCATCAGCGTGATGGCCGTCGGGGCACCCTGGTACACGTCAGGCACCCACATGTGGAAGGGCACCACACCCAGCTTGAAAGCCAGGCCGGCGACGATGAACACCACACCGAACACCAGCACCTGCTTGTTGGCCGTCCCGGCCAGCGTGGCCTTGTAGACCTCGCCGATGTCCAGCGAGCCGGTGGCGCCGTACATCATCGACAGGCCATAGAGCAGGAAGCCCGAGGCCAGCGCACCCAGCACGAAGTACTTCATGGCGGCTTCGGTCGACTGGGCGTGGTCGCGGCGCAGGGCCACAAGCGCATACAGCGACAGCGACATCAGCTCCAGGCCCAGGTAGATGGCCAGGAAGTTGTTGCCGATGATCATGATCGAGATGCCCAGCAGCGCGAACATGCTCAGCGAGAACAGTTCACCCTTCAGCATCTCGCGGGAGGCCGCATACGTCTGCGCGTAAACCAGCGAGCCCATCACGGCCAGCGTGGCACACAGCGACAACAGGTGACCCATGGCATCGGTCACCACCATCTGCTGCATGGCATAGACGGAGGCACCCGAGTCCAGCGCCTGCAGGTGCAGGCCGGCCACGCCGGCCAGCGACAGCATCGTCAGGTAGTAGGTCGGCTTGCGTTGGGGGCAGGTGACGAACAGGTCCACGAGCGCGACCAGGCAGGCCATGGCCAGCAGGACGATCTCGGGGGTCACCGCGATCCAGTTGAGGTCAGTCATGTTGGTTCGGGCCTCAGTTCAGCTTGCTTTGAGCCACGTGCTTGAGCAGCTCCGTCACGGACACGTGCATCACGTCGGTGAAGGGCTTGGGCTGAATGCCCATCCACAGCACGGCGGCGGCCAGGACGGCCAGGATCAGGAATTCACGGGCATTGATGTCGGTCAGTTCACGCACGTGGTCGTTGGTCACGTCACCGAAGTAGACGCGCTTGTACATCCACAGCGTGTAGGCAGCACCGAAGATCAGCGCGGTGGCGGCCAGCAGACCGATCAGGAAGTCGTATTGCACGGCGCCCAGGATCACCATCCACTCGCCGACGAAACCGGCGGTTCCCGGCAGGCCGCAGTTGGCCATCGAGAACAGCAGCGCGAAGGCCGCGAACTTCGGCATCGTGTTGACCACGCCGCCATAGGACGAGATCTCACGCGAATGCACGCGGTCGTACAGCACGCCGATGCACAGGAACATCGCGCCCGACACGAAACCGTGCGAGATCATCTGCACCAGACCGCCGGAGATACCCAGTTCATTGAAGATGAAGAAACCCAGGGTCACGAAACCCATGTGGGCGATGGACGAATACGCCACCAGCTTCTTCATGTCCTGCTGGACCATGGCCACCAGACCGATGTAGATCACGCCGATCAACGACAGGGTGATCACGACCGGCGCGTACTCGTGCGAGGCATCCGGGACGATGGGCAGCATGAAGCGCAGGAAACCGTAGCACCCCAGCTTCAGCATGATCGCGGCCAGCACGGCCGACCCCCCGGTGGGTGCCTCGACGTGCACGTCGGGCAGCCAGGTGTGGACCGGGAACATCGGCACTTTCACGGCGAACGCCGCGAAGAAGGCCACGAACAGCAGCGTCTGCGGCGTGGCGCCCAGCGGCAGCTTGTGCCAGTCGAGGATGCTGAACGAGCCACCGGACTTGTAGTACAGGAAGACCAGCGCAATCAGCATCAGCAGCGAGCCAGCCAGCGTGTACAGAAAGAACTTGAAGGCTGCATACACGCGACGCGGACCGCCCCACACGCCGATGATGATGTACATCGGGATCAGGGTGGCTTCGAAGAACACGTAGAACAGCATGCCGTCGAGCGCGGAGAACACGCCGACCATCAGACCTGACAGGATCAGGAAGGCACCGTAGTACTGGTGCGGGCGGTCTTCGATGACCTCCCACCCTGCCAACACCACGATGATCGTGATGAAGGCGGTCAGGGGCACGAACCACATCGAGATGCCATCGACGCCCAGGTGATAGAGCACATTGAAGCGCTCAATCCAGGCAGCCTTCTCGACGAACTGCATTGCAGCGGTCGAGTTGTCGAACCCGGTCATCAACGGGATCGTGACCAGGAAGCCGGCCAGTGCGCCGATCAGGGCCACCCACCGGGTGACACCAGCGTTCTCCTGGCGGCCGATGGCCAGCAGCAGGATCCCGAAGACCACCGGAACCCAGATGGCCAGAGAAAGGATGTTGGACATTGTTTGCATGGGCTGGTCCTCGCGCTCAGGGCTGCATGAACACGAACCAGGTCATCAGGGCGAACACCCCGAGGATCATGACCAGCGCGTAGTGATAGAGGTAACCGGTCTGGAACAGGCGGACCAGCGAACCGATCAGCCCGACCAGCTTGGCCGAACCGTTGACGGCCAGGCCGTCGATCAGCGCCACATCCCCCACCTTCCAGAAGACACGACCGATGAGGCGTGCGCCCGCTGCGAAGACGTTCTCGTTGATCCAGTCCATGTAGTACTTGTTCTCGCCAATCACGATCAGCGGACGCAGCACCTTGGCGAACATGGCCGGGATCTGCGGGGCCACAAGGTAGAACACGAAGGCCGTGACGACACCACCCAGCGCCAGGAAGAACGGCAGCGTGGTGAAGCCATGCAACGCCATGGCAGTGGCACCGTGGAACTCCTCCTTCAACTCGCTCATCGCGTGGTGAACCTCGTGGTTCACGAAGATGGCGCCCTTGAAGAAGTCGCCGAACAGCATGGGCTCGATGCACAGGAAGCCGATCACCACCGACGGAATGGCCAGCAGCAGCAGCGGCGCCGTCACCACCCACGGCGACTCGTGCGGCTCATGGGCGTGGCCGTGGTCGTCGTCGTGGTGGTCGTGCTCACCCGGGAACGGCTTGTGGTGGAAGTTTTCCTTGCCGTGGAAGACCAGGAAGTACATCCGGAAACTGTAGAACGCGGTGATGAACACACCCGCCGTCACGGCGAAGGTTGCGAAACCGGCGGCCGGCAGGTGGCTGGCGTGCACGGCCTCGATGATCGAGTCCTTCGAGTAGAAACCGGCAAAGAACGGGGTGCCGATCAGGGCCAGGTTGCCCAGCAGCGATGTGATCCAGGTGATGGGCATGCGCTTCCACAGGCCGCCCATGTTGCGGATGTCCTGGTCGTGGTGCATGCCGATGATGACCGAGCCCGCGCCGAGGAACAGCAGCGCCTTGAAGAAGGCGTGCGTCATCAGGTGGAAGACGGCCACGTTGTAGGCCGACACACCCAAGGCCACCGTCATGTAACCCAGCTGCGACAGCGTGGAGTACGCCACCACACGCTTGATGTCGTTCTGGATGATGCCCAGGAAGCCCATGAACAGCGCCGTGATCGAGCCGATCACCAGAATGAAGTTCAGGGCCGCGTCCGACAGCTCGAACAACGGCGACATGCGCGACACCATGAAGATGCCGGCGGTCACCATGGTGGCCGCGTGGATCAGGGCCGAGATCGGGGTCGGGCCTTCCATCGAGTCAGGCAGCCACACGTGCAGCGGGAACTGCGCGGACTTACCCATGGCGCCGATGAACAGGCACACGCAGATCACGGTGATCAGCGCCCAATCGGTCTTGGGCAGCGTCAGCGTGGTCAGGTCACCCGCCTTGGCGAACAGCTCGGTGTAGTTCAGCGTGCCTGTGTAGGCCAGCAGCAGGCCGATGCCGAGGATGAAGCCGAAGTCGCCCACACGGTTGACCAGGAAGGCTTTCATGTTGGCAAAAATGGCCGTGGGCTTCTTGAACCAGAAGCCGATCAGCAGATACGACACCAGGCCCACCGCTTCCCAGCCGAAGAACAGCTGCAGCAGGTTGTTGCTCATGACGAGCATCAACATCGAGAAGGTGAACAGCGAGATGTACGAGAAGAAGCGCTGGTAGCCCGGATCTTCTTCCATGTAGCCGATGGTGTAGATGTGCACCATCAGCGACACGAAGGTCACGACACACATCATCATCGCCGTGAGGCCGTCGACCATGAAGCCGACTTCCATCTTCAGCGAGCCCAGCGTCATCCATTCATAGACGGTCTGGTTGAAGGTGGCGCCATCCACGGCCACGGCCTTCAACGTCATCGCCGAGATGATGAACGCAATCAGCACCCCGAGGATGGTCAGCAGGTGGGCGCCGCGCCGCCCGATCGCCTTGCCGAACAGGCCGGCAGCGATCGAGCCGACCAGCGGCGCCAGGGGCACCGCCAGCAGCGAGTTGAGAGAAAGTTCTGTTGTCATTGTTGTGTCTCTCCCGATCAGCCCTTGAGCGTGTCGAGCTCGTCGACATTGATCGACTGACGGTTGCGGAACAGCACCACCAGAATGGCCAGACCGATGGCCGATTCAGCAGCCGCCACGGTCAGGATGAAGAAGACGAAGACCTGGCCGTCCATGTTCCCCAGGTAATGGGAGAACGCGACGAAGTTCATGTTGACTGCCAGGAGCATCAGCTCGATGGCCATCAGCAGCACGATCAGGTTCTTGCGGTTCAGGAAGATCCCGATCACCGACATGGCGAACAGGATGGCGCCGAGCGACAGGAAGTGCCCGAGGGTGATGGACGTGGTCATGCCTGGCCTCCGTTGTCCTTGGCCGCGTCAGCTGCAGGCACTTCGACGTGCGGAGCCACCTTCACGATGCTCAGACGGTCGGCCTTCTTGACACGCACCTGCTCGGACGGGTTCTGATAGCGGGAATCCTTGCGACGACGCAGGGTCAGCGCGATGGCCGCCACAATGGCCACCAGCAGGATCACTGCGGCGATCTGCACCGGGAACAGGTAATTGGTGTAGAGCTCGATGCCCAGTGCCTTGGTGTTCGGCACCTGCGCGACCTCGGCCGGGAACGGACGGGCCTGCGGCAGATCGAAGCCACGGGTCAGCACGAAGGCCATTTCCACGGCGATCAGCGCACCGATGACGCCGGCTGCCGGGAAGTGCTTCCAGAAACCCTGCCGCAGCGCGTCGATGTTGATGTCGAGCATCATCACCACGAACAGGAACAGAACCATCACCGCACCGACGTACACGAGCACGAGCGCAATGGAGAGGAATTCGGCCTGCAGCAGCATCCACACGCAGGAAGCGCTGAAGAAGGCCAGAACCAGGTGCAGCGCGGCCGTGACGGGGCTGCGCGCGGTGATCACGCGGAAGCCCGCGTACACCAGCACCAGGGCGAACAGATAGAAAAGTAGGCTGAAGGTGTCCATGGTGGGTCAGCGGTATTTCGCGTCCGCCTCCTTGTTGGCTGCAATGTCCTTTTCGTAGCGATCACCCACCGCCAGGAGCATGTCCTTGGTGAAGTAGAGGTCACCGCGCTTCTCGCCGTGGTACTCGAGGATGTGGGTCTCCACGATCGAATCCACCGGGCAGCTTTCTTCGCAGAAGCCGCAGAAGATGCACTTGGTCAGGTCGATGTCGTAGCGCGTGGTACGGCGGGTGCCGTCGTCGCGCACGTCCGACTCGATCGTGATGGCCATGGCGGGGCAGACGGCCTCGCACAGCTTGCAGGCAATGCAGCGCTCTTCGCCGTTCTCATAGCGGCGCAGTGCGTGCAGGCCACGGAAACGGGGGGACAGCGGGGTCTTCTCTTCAGGGAACTGCACCGTGATCGACGGCTTCAGGAAGTGACGGCCGGTGAGGGCCATCCCCTTGAACAGTTCAATGAGGAAGAAGCTGGAGACGAATTCCTTGAAGGAGGTCGACATGATGGGCCTTCCTTATTTCCAGATGTTCCACGGCGACATCATCCAGACCCCGACCACCACCAGCCAGACCAGGGTCAGCGGGATGAAGATCTTCCAGCCCAGACGCATGATCTGGTCGTAACGGAAGCGGGGGAACGATGCGCGCACCCACAGGAACAGGGTGACGATGATGAAGGCCTTGAGACCCAGCCAGATCCAGCCCGGAATGAAGCTCAGGGCGTCGATCGGGGGCAGCCAGCCGCCGAAGAACATGATCGCGGCCAGGGTGGACACCAGGATCATGTTGGCGTACTCGGCCAGGAAGAACATCGCGAACGCCATGCCCGAGTACTCGATCATGTGGCCGGCCACGATCTCCGACTCACCTTCCACGACGTCGAACGGGTGACGGTTGGTTTCAGCCAGACCCGAGATGAAGTAGATGACGGTGATGGGCAGCAGCGGCAGCCAGTTCCAGGACAGGAAGCTCACGCCCATGTCGGCGAACTGGCCCTTGCCTTGGCTCAGCACGATGTCCGTCATGTTGAGCGAACCGGCGGTCATCAGCACGATCACCAGACAGAAGCCCATCGCGATTTCGTACGAAACCATCTGGGCCGATGCGCGGATCGCACCGAGGAAGGCGTACTTCGAGTTCGATGCCCAGCCAGCGATGATGACGCCGTAGACTTCGAGCGAGGTGATCGCCATCAGGAACAGCAGACCGGCATTGACGTTGGCCAATGCCACTTCCGGACCGAACGGCACGACCGCCCATGCTGCCAGCGCAGGCATGATGGTCATGATGGGGCCCAGCAGGAACAGGCTCTTGTTGGCCGCCGAAGGCAGGATGATCTCCTTGAAGATCAGCTTGACCGCGTCGGCAATGGGCTGCAGCAGGCCACCAGGACCCGTGCGGTTCGGACCGGGACGGATCTGCGACCAACCGATGGCCTTGCGTTCCCACAGCGTGAGGTAGGCCACGCAGCCCAGCAGCGGCAGCAGCAGAGCGACGATCTTGATCAGCGACCAGACCACAGGCCAGGCGCCGCCCAGGCTGGCCGCGCCAGCGTTGTACAGGGTGTCAATCATTGAGTGTCTCCCCTACCCTTCAGGCTTTCTCGACGCGGATGGCGCCGAACGAGGCCCCGAGGGTCGACGTGGCTTGCGTCCCGGCGGGCACGCGCACGACGTTCGCCGGCAGGCTCGCATCCAGCACCGCGGGCAGCACGGCAGCACCGCCCTCTTGCGACACCTTGACCTGAGCACCGTCGGCCAGACCCAGTTCGGCCCACAGGGCCTGCGGCAGGCTCGCCACCGGCGCCGCGGCATCGGCCGTGGCCTGCAGCGACGGTGCGCGGCGCACCAGCGCATCGGCGCTGTAGATCGGCAGGTCGGCCAGGCGCTCGAGCGCGCCGGTGCCGCCAGCGAGCACGATTTGGGCCGAGGTGGCGTTGTTCAGCTTGGCAGGCACCGAAGCCAGATCGCCCAGGGCACGGGCCTTGACCTCTTCCGAGGTCTCGAAGCCGAAACCTTCCAGCCCCAGCATCGTGCCGAGCACGCGCAGGACCTTCCAGGCCGGACGGGTTTCGCCCAGCGGCTTGACCACGCCGTGGAAGCTCTGCACGCGGCCTTCGGCGTTCACGAAGGTACCCGACGTCTCGGAGAACGGCGAGATCGGCAGGATCACGTCGGCGTACTCGGTGGCGGCCGTCTTGAACGGCGACATGGCCACGACCATCTCGGCGCCCAGGATGGCGGAGGCCGCGGCGGTCGGGTTGGCCGAATCGAACTCGGGCTCGACACCCAGCAGCACGAAGGCCTTCAGGCCCGGGCCGGCCAGCATCTGGCCGGCGTTCAGGCCGCCTTGCTGCGGCTGAGCGCCCACCAGTTGGGCGCCGACCGTGTTGGCCGACTCGCCCAGGAAGCCGAACTTCGCGCCGGTTTGCTCGGCAATCCACTGGGCCAGGGCCTGCAGCGAAGAAGCCTGCGGGTGCTGCGCAGCGGCGTTGCCCAGCAACACGGCCTTGTTCTGACCCGACAGCAGCGATGCGGCGATGGCCTTGGCTGCCTCGGTGGCCGTACCGTTGCACGGTGCGGCGACTCCGTTCTGTGCGGCGATCGCCGCGGCGACATCGGCCAGGGCCTGAACCCAGGCGCTGGGCGCGACGGTCACGCGCTGGGCCAGCGAGATGGCCCAGTCATCCTGGGCACCCCCGATGGCCGAGACCTGGGCGCCACGACGGGCAGCCTGGCGCAGACGCGAGGCAAACAGCGGATGATCCTTGCGCAGGAAGGAGCCGACCACGAGCGCGCGGTCCAGCTTGTCCAATTCGGCGATCGGCAGGCCCAGCCAGCGCACGCCGGCACCCGCGGTGAAGTCGGCGTGACGCAGACGGGTGTCGATGTTGTCGCTGCCCAGCCCACGCACCAGCTGGCCCAGCAGGAACAGCTCTTCGACCGTGCTGTGCTCGGTCGCCAGCGCGCCGATGGCGGCTGCGCCGTGCTCGGCCTTGATGCCCTTGAGGCCATTGGCGACGTACTCCAGCGCCGTGGTCCAGTCCACCTCGCGCCACTGACCGCCCTGCTTGATCATCGGGTTGACCAGGCGGGCGTCGGTGTTCAGCGCTTCGTAGCTGAAGCGATCGCGGTCAGCGATCCAGCACTCGTTGACGTCTTCGTTCTCGAGCGGCACGACGCGCATCACCTTGCCGTTCTTGACCTGAACGATCAGGTTGGCACCGGTGGAATCATGGGGCGACACGCTCTTGCGGCGCGACAGTTCCCACGTGCGGGCGCTGTAGCGGAAGGGCTTGCTGGTGATCGCGCCCACGGGGCAGATGTCAATCATGTTGCCCGACAGTTCCGAATCGATCGAGCGGCCGACAAAGGTCGCGATCTCGGAGTGCTCGCCGCGGTGCTGCATGCCCAGTTCCATCACGCCGGCCACTTCCTGGCCGAAGCGCACGCAAC
>NZ_CAJYGK010000065.1 GCF_913773725.1 uncultured Aquabacterium sp.
TGGCGATGCGCTTGAGGCGCTCCAGCTCGCGCTTGGCGCGGTTCACGTCGGCGATGTTGGTGCGCTCGTGCGAGAGCAGGTGCTTGGCGTAGGTCCAGCCCTTGTTCTCTTCGCCGATGAGGTTCTCGACCGGCACTTCGACGTTGTCGAACCAGACCTCATTCACCTCGTGCTCGCCGTCGAGCATGATGATGGGCTTGACCGTGACGCCGGGCGACTTCATGTCGATCAGCAGGAAGCTGATGCCGGTCTGGGGCTTGCCTTCGTTGGAGGTGCGCACCAGGCAGAAGATCCAGTCGCCGTACTGGCCGAGGGTCGTCCAGGTCTTCTGGCCGTTGACGATGTATTTGTCGCCTTGGCGCTCGGCGCGGCATTTCAGGGAGGCAAGGTCGGAGCCCGAGCCCGGCTCGCTGTAGCCCTGGCTCCACCAGACCTCGCCGCTCATGATGCCGGGCAGGAAGCGCTGCTGCTGCTCCGGCGTGCCAAAGGCCATGATGACCGGCGCCACCATCACCGGGCCGAAGGGCACGATGCGCGGCGCGCAGGCGAGGGCGCATTCCTCCTCGAACAGGTGGCGCTGCACGGCATTCCAGCCCGGGCCGCCAAACTGCTTGGGCCAGGCCCAGCCATGCCAGCCCTTGGCGCCAAGGATCTTGGCCCAGCGCTGCATGTCGTCCTTGCTCAGGCGCTGCGCATGGCGCACCTTCTGGGCGATGTCGGCCGGCAGATTGGCGCGCACCCAGTCGCGCACCTCGGTGCGGAACGCCTGTTCCGCCTCGGTGAAGTTGAGGTCCATGTCTCGCTGCGTCGTGATGGGAATGCCGAAGTTTTTAGCACGGTCGTTCGCATCTGCGCTGTCCGGCTTGGGACAGCCCTGACAAGCGGCCGCCCAAAAGCGCGAAAGGCACTCCGAGGAGTGCCTTTCGTTGTTGACGCGTGCCGATCTTCAGGCGGCCGTCTTGGCGCGGCGGCGGCGCAGGCCGGCCACACCGATCAGGGCGACGCTGGTCAGGGCGAGCGTCGCCGGCTCGGGCACCTTGCCACCGTTGTTGTTGGTTGCGCAGGAACCGTTGACCAGGTTGGATGCGCACTTGGTGCCGGCCACGGCGTACAGCTTGAAGAAGTCGTTGCCGTTGGACAGCTGGGAGTTGACGTTTTCCCGGCCGCCGGACTGCGTGAACCCGGAGTTGTAGGCCGAAATGAGCCACCAGCTGGAGGTCTTGCCGCCTGAGTTGACGGCGTTATAGGGGTTGACCTTGTCGTAGCCCATGCCGTAGTTGCCGACGAGTTCCCAGCTGCCGCCCAGGGTTGCGGCAGTGCCCGACAGAACAGGCGCGCTGCCACCGGTCCAGCGGAAAAGGGAGACGTCCACCGAAACGCCGGTGGTGCCATTGCAACCCGAGGCGCAATTGCTCGTCGTTCCGTTCGACACCCAGCCGAGCCCGACGCTCGTGATCGCGGTCGAGACGCCGCCGAAGCTCAGCAGCACCGCTTCGGTCCTGACCTTGTTGTCAAGGGCATGGTCCGGCGCCGTCGTTTCACCGGAGGTGTACATCCCGACGCCGCCGTCGAAATAGGCCAGACCGCCAGCGCCGTTGCCGCTCGCGTTCGCGGTCGTGCCAGTCCAGGAGCCGCTGACCACACCAGAGCTGTTTGCCACCGAGAACCCGCTCAGGGTCACGGTAGGGTCGCCCGAGACGGAGCCTGCCGCCTGAGTGCCGCCCGTGTTGAAAGTCCACACCGCATGCGCGCTGGTGCTCAGCAGGGCAGCACAGGCACCAACAGCCATCAGACTTGCGCGGATGTTCAGAAATTTCATTGTTCTTCCTTTGAGGGGCCCTGGGCGGGGCCATGCGGCAAGCTCTTCGCAAAGCTCATGCCAACATGAAAAATCCAGGCATTTCAAGGACTTGGAAGCTACCCCTCGTCAATGTGAATGAAATTGTAAGGATGGCCGACGCGCCCGCCGGCCAGTCACTCCCCTCAGTTGAGGGTGGCGAGCAGCCGCTTGGCCTCCCCGGCGGACGGGAACGCCGCGTCGCCGCGCAGGGCCGTGAGCAGTTCCTCGCGGGCCTCGGCCTTGCGGCCGGCCTGGGCGAGGACGACGGCCAGGTGGTAGCGGATGTCCGGGTTGTCGGGCGCACGCAGGCGCGCATCGCGCAGCAGTTGCAGTGCGCGGTCCGGCTTGCCGCCGTGGTGATTGGCCCAGCCGGCGGTGTCCAGCAGCCCCGGGTCGCGTGGGTCGGCCTTCAGGGCGCGCTCGGCGATTTCGACGGCGCCGCGATCCTTCAGTTCGATGAGCACATTGGCCAGGTCGTTTAGCGCGCCCGTGTTGTTCGGCTCGGTCTTCAGGATGGCTTCGTACTGCTTACGGGCGCCGGCATAGTCCTGCGAGCGCACCTGCATCTCGGCCATGGCCTTGCGCACGACACTGTCCGACGGGCTCTTGCGCAGCCACGCGTCGCCCAGCTCGGCGGCCAGCTTGGCATTGCCCTGCTGCGCATGAACGCGCATCAGGCGGGTGAGCGACAGGGCCGACTTGTCGAGTTCATGCGCCTTGCGCAGGGCGTCCAGCGCGATGGCGGTCTGGCCGCGGCGCAGGGCGACTTCGGC
>NZ_CAJYGK010000066.1 GCF_913773725.1 uncultured Aquabacterium sp.
CGAATCGCGCGGCCTCAAAGTCACCCTCATCAAGCTCGATCCGTACATCAACGTCGACCCGGGCACGATGTCGCCGATGCAGCACGGTGAGGTGTTCGTCACCGACGACGGCGCCGAAACCGACCTCGATCTGGGCCACTACGAGCGCTTCATCACCACGCGGATGAAGAAGGCCAACAACTTCACGACCGGCCAGATCTACAAGTCCGTCCTCGAGAAGGAACGCCGTGGTGACTACCTGGGCAAGACCGTGCAGGTCATCCCCCACATCACCAACGAGATCCAGGAATTCGTGCGCCGTGGCGCCGGTGTCGGCACGCCCGAAGCGGTCGACGTGGCCATCGTGGAAATCGGCGGCACCGTGGGTGACATCGAGTCGCTGCCCTTCATGGAGGCGGCCCGTCAGATGAGCCTGCGCTCGGGCCCGTCGAACACGGCCTTCGTGCACCTCACCTACGTGCCCTTCATTGCGGCCGCCGGCGAGCTCAAGACCAAGCCCACGCAGCACACCGTGCAGAAGCTGCGCGAGATCGGCATCCAGCCCGACGCACTGCTGTGCCGCGCCGACCGGGCCATCCCAGAAGACGAGCGCAGCAAGATCTCGCTGTTTACCAATGTGCCCGAGTCCGGTGTGATCTCGGTGTGGGACGCCGACACCATCTACAAGGTGCCGCGCATGCTGCACGAACAGCACCTGGACGACCTGATCTGCGCCAAGCTGCAGTTGCAGACCAAGCCGGCCGACCTGTCGCGCTGGGACAACCTGGTCAACGAGGTCGAGAACCCCAAGCACACCGTCACCATCGCGATGTGCGGCAAGTACACCGAGCTGTCGGATTCGTACAAGTCGCTCAACGAAGCGCTGCGCCACGCCGGCATCCACAACCACGCCCGCGTCAACATCGAGTATGTCGATTCCGAAACGCTGACGCCCGAAACGGCCAGCGCGCTGGAGCAGTACGACGCCATCCTGGTGCCGGGTGGCTTCGGCAAGCGCGGCGTGGAAGGCAAGATCATCGCGGCCCAGTACGCCCGTGAGCACGGCATTCCCTACCTGGGCATCTGCCTGGGCATGCAGGTGGCCACCATCGAATACGCCCGCCACAAGGCCGGCCTGACCGATGCCAACTCCACCGAATTCGAGCCGAACACGCCGCACCCGGTGATCGCCCTGATCGACGAATGGCTGGACGCCGACGGCACCGTGCAGAAGCGCGATGCCAACTCCGACCTCGGCGGCACGATGCGCCTGGGCGCCCAGAGCTCGGACGTGATGCCTGGCACGCTGGCGCATCAGATCTACGGTCCGGTCGTGACCGAGCGCCACCGTCACCGCTACGAGGCCAACGAGCGTTACCTCGACCGCCTGCGTGAAGCCGGTCTCGTGATCTCGGCCATCACCCAGCGCGAGAAGCTCACTGAAATGGTCGAGCTGCCGCAATCGGTGCACCCGTGGTACGTGGGCGTGCAGTTCCACCCCGAGTTCAAATCGACGCCCTGGGACGGCCATCCGCTGTTCAAGAGCTACGTCAAGGCTGCGCTGGACCACCAGGCCGCCGTCAAGAAGGCCTGATCCGGGCCCGAGGACCTCACCATGAAACTCTGCGGCTTTGACGTCGGCCTCCAACATCCTTTCTTCCTGATCGCCGGCCCCTGCGTGGTCGAGTCCGAGCAGCTGCAGATGGACACCGCCGGCACGCTGAAGGAAATCACCTCGGCGCTGGGCATCCCGTTCATCTTCAAGTCGAGCTACGACAAGGCCAACCGCTCGTCCGGTTCGTCCTTCCGGGGCCCGGGCATGGACAAGGGCCTGGAAATCCTGGCCAAGGTGCGCAGCACGCTGAACGTGCCCATCCTGACCGACGTGCATACCGAAGCCGAGATCCCCACGGTGGCCTCGGTGGTCGACGTGCTGCAGACGCCGGCCTTCCTGTGCCGCCAGACCGATTTCATCCGCGCCGTCGCCCAGTGCGGCAAGCCGGTGAACATCAAGAAGGGCCAGTTCCTGGCCCCTGGCGACATGAAGAACGTCATCGACAAGGCCCGTGCCGCCGCGCGCGAAAAAGGCCTGAACGACGACAACTTCATGGCCTGCGAACGCGGCGTGAGCTTCGGCTACAACAACCTGGTCTCGGACATGCGTTCGCTGGCCATCATGCGTGACACCGGCGCCCCGGTCGTGTTCGATGCCACCCACAGCGTGCAGCTGCCGGGCGGGCAGGGCACCAGCTCGGGCGGCCAGCGCGAGTTCGTGCCCGTGCTGTCGCGTGCCGCCGTGGCGGTCGGCATTGCCGGCCTGTTCATGGAAACGCACCCCGATCCATCCTGCGCCCTGAGCGACGGCCCGAATGCCGTGCCGCTCAAGCACATGAAGGCCCTGCTGGAGACCCTGGTCGAGCTTGACCGCATCACCAAGAAGAACGGCTTCCTCGAAGCCGACTTCTCGGCCTGATCCGGTCCTTCGAGCGGGAAGGGCCCGCCCGGATGGGGGTCACCGCCTCCAGGCCGGGCCATCCCAGGTCGGTTAACCTCAACGGGTTTGGCTGCGCCTGGCCATCACATCACCAACACTTTCATTTTTCTTGAGGATACCCAGATGAGCGCCATCGTTGACATCATCGGCCGCGAGATCATCGACAGCCGAGGCAACCCCACCGTCGAATGCGACGTGCTGCTGGAAAGCGGCGTCATGGGCCGTGCCGCCGTGCCGTCGGGTGCATCGACCGGTTCGCGCGAGGCGATCGAGCTGCGTGATGGCGACAAGAGCCGCTACCTGGGCAAGGGCGTGCTGAAGGCCGTCGAGCACATCAACACCGAAATCTCGGAAGCCGTGCTGGGCCTGGACGCCTCCGAGCAGGCCTTCCTGGACAAGACCCTGAT
>NZ_CAJYGK010000067.1 GCF_913773725.1 uncultured Aquabacterium sp.
GAGGAACTCGCGCTTGCGCGTTCTCTTGGTCTTGCGTTCAAATCCAGTGGTGCTCAGGCTCATCTGCTTCATGCTGTCACTGTCTCACATTCAGGGCTGCATGCGGCGGTTTTGCAGACCATCCCTAGCTCAGGCTGCAAGCCCCATGCCCCCTGAACCCACGATGGAGGGTCGGTACGAGGCTTGCCGGTGTCAGGCCTCCATTGACCCGTTCACTCTGAAGGAGACGGACATGACACAGGTATCTCAAGCCATGACCCGGGGCGTGCGTTCGATCGCGCCGCACGACACCCTGGTGGCCGCCGCACAGGCCATGGACGAACTGGACATCGGCGCCTTGCCGGTGTGCGATGGCGACCGGCTCGTCGGCATGCTGACGGACCGCGACATCGTGATCCGGGCGGTGGCCCAGGCCTGCGCGATCGAGCAGACCAAGGTTGCGGACGTGATGACCGAAGACACCGTCTGTTGCTTCGAGGACCAGTCGGTCGACGAGGTACAGAGCCAGATGGCGGACGCGCAGATTCGCCGCGTGCCGGTGGTGGACCGCGACAAGCATCTGGTGGGAATGCTGTCGCTGGGTGACCTTGCGGTGAAGAGTTCGGAGGGCGAGGCCGGCAAGACCCTGGGCGCGATCTCGGAGCCGGCCTCACCCGATCGCTCCGGCCAGTCGCAGGCCAGCGCAGGGGCTGGCGGTGGCTCTTCGAGCCAGCAGCAGGCTTCAAGTGGCGGTGAGGGCGGTTCGTCCACGACGCACTGAGCACCCCTTACCGTTTTCTCAACTCGACCATCGGAGACACCATGAGCCCGACTGCCCATGTGGCTGAGCCCCCCACGTTGAATCGCACCGTCCCTGAGCCTCCCCTGATCACCGAGTCGACCTCCGGCCTTGCGTGGGGCGGAGCCCTCGCTGGTGCGGTGGCCGCGACGGCCTTGTCCTTCATCCTGCTCGTGCTGGGGGTGGGGTTGGGGCTTTCCAGCGTCTCGCCATGGCGCTACGAAGGGGTAGAAGGCGGCACGCTGGCCGTTTCCGCCATCGTATGGGTGACGTTCACGCAGGTGATGTCGTCGGGTCTGGGCGGCTACCTGGCGGGACGGCTGCGGGGCCGCTGGGCCCGGGTGCGTAGCTCGGAGGTGTTTTTCCGCGATACGGCCCAGGGATTGGTGGCGTGGAGTGTGGCGACACTGGTGATGGTCGGCGTGATGGGATCGGCCGTGGGCAATGTCCTGGGCGCTGCAACGCGCACCGCAGGGGCGGTGGCGAGCGGGGCGTCGAATGCGCTGAGCAGCTCGGCGGGGGAATCCGACATGGCCGGGTACTGGGTGGACACGCTGCTGCGAGCCGATCCGCTGGCTCCGGCGGCTTCTCCGGATGGGGCGGCGGTTGCACCCGCGCCAGAACGGGCACCTGCCCCGACGGAGGCGATGCGAGAACAGGAGCGGGCTCAAGCCCTGCGCGTATGGGTGAACGCCTTGCGCACAGGCGCCATGCCGGACGAGGACGTGCGGTTTCTGGCTCAGCTGGTCTTTGCCCGGACAGGCCTTCCCCCCGATGCAGCCGAGCGGCGCGTGCGAGGTCAGTTGACCAAGGCGAGGCAAGCGCTGACCGAAGCGCAGAACACCGCTCGTCAGCACGCCGACGACGCACGCCGGGCGAGCGCGTACACCGCCTTGTGGATGTTCGTGGCATTGCTCGCTGGCGCATTCGTGGCCGCCTGGATGGCCACGTTCGGGGGGCGGCACCGTGACGCGGCCGCGTTGGGCGGCACCCCGTTGGCCTGAGCAGACCCATCACCTCTTGATCGAAAGGACGACATCATGGCTGCCATCCTCTTGTGGCTTCTGGGCGTTCCGCTGCCCATCATCATCCTGCTGGCGTTGTTCGTGTTCTGAGAGCAGGCGAGACCTGCTGAGGGACGCAATCTGGGCCGCCAGCAGGTCCAGCAGCCTGCCGATGGCCACGGCCTGCGTGGCCGCCGTCGGCGGGCTGACCGGTTCGCGGTGCTTCAGCTGTCCGGCGTGCGTCAAGACGCCGGACAGCGCGGAGCGGTCCAGCCACCATTGCACATCTGCCACGAGTTCACCCTGTGGCTGAAGAAGGTCGAACGGGGCGAATTCGACCCGCAGGGTCAAGGTCTGCGGCTGAAGAGGACAGTGCCGCACGCACACAGTCCAGCCGGGCAAGGCCGCCCGCAGGCGCATGGCCAGGTGTTCCGTGATCGAGACATCAAGGCGATCGGCCCACGTGGCGTCAGTCCAATTCACAACGGTGCCGGCGCCCAGCCGGTAGCGCACATGCCGATCCAGCAGGTGCTCCGGCAGCGCCACCCGACGGATTTGCAACACCGGGGGAGCCGTCATGCCGGGCGAGAGGGGCTCCGGCGTGCCTGCCGCAGCGGGCAGGGGCAGGGGCAGGGTCAGCATCACCGGATCAGGGGCTGTGCGGCAGCTGGTGGCCAGCAGGCCACACAGGCCGATCACCAGAGCGGCGCGGCGTACCGGGGCGGGGGGAGGCATCATCGTTCCGTTTCTCCACCAAACAGGAGGGCATTGGGTCGGCGTTCAAGACGCTCGGACAGGGCGCGCAGGTTTCTCGATGCCAGGGCCAGGTCGCGTACGGCGCCTTCCAGATCGGCACGCACCGGCGCACCGGGCGCCGTGATGTCTGCGACCTGCCCGAGCGCGGTGCGGGCCGCGTCGGCTGCCTCTCGGGTGCTGCGCAGGCTGCCTTGAAGCTCGGGGGCTGTCTCCCTGACCACTTGCTCGCTTTGCCTGGACAAGGCTTCGACTGCGGCCAACGTGCTGCGCGTCTGCTGCTGGACCGCTTGCAGGGCGTTGGCCCCGACGGCGAGGGTCTCTTCGGCCTGGCGGGCAGTGCGGACCAGTTGCGCGCTGGCCTGGCCCACATGCGCCTGTGTGGCCTGCAGGGCCTGGTTGAGGCTGCGGATGGTGGTGCGCACGTCCCCCAGCAAGTCGTTGAGCGGCAAGGTGGTCAGCTGCTCGAGCAACGCGTCCAGGCGGTCGCGCGCAGCGGGAATCTCCGGTATCCGACTGCGTCCCCGGGACAGCAGGCGTGCAGGTGTACCGGGCTTGAGGTCGAGGTCGATCCCCGTCTGGCCGGTGACGACACTCTGCAGGACGAGACGGGCGCGCAGGCCACGCTGAACCAGATCCGGGATGTTGTTGAGCCGCTGGCCTTCGGGCCCGCCCATGCGAATGCTGCCCGCTCGAAGCGTGAGGCTGACCGGGATGCGGGTGGCCAGGGTATCGGGCTCGACATCGATGTCGATGTCGTCGACTTCGCCCACCTTCACGCCCCGGAAGGTCACCGGCGCGCCCACGTACAGCCCGCGCACGCTGCCTTCGAAGTACACGACGGCGCGCAGGGTGCGCCCGAACAGCCCGCCGCTGCCGAGCATGAGCACCGCCACGATCAGGAGTGCGACCGCGCCTGTGACAAAGACGCCTGTGAGCAAAGCGTGCCGTTTCATGCAATGCCCGCCTCCTCGCGGGTCAGGAAGGCGCGCACCGGCGCGGGCAGCGACGGGGTGTCCAGCAACGCACGCGGACTGCCTCGCGCCAGTGGTTGCTTGCGCTCTGCGTCCAGGAAGATGCCGTCGTCAGCGATGGCCATCAGGCTGGGGAGTTCGTGGCTCACCAGCAGCACCGCCGCGCCCGTGCGCTCTCGCAGCATGAGGATCAGGTCGTCCAGTCGCCGCGAACTCACGGGGTCCAGACCGGCCGAGGGCTCATCAAGGAACAGCAGCCGCGGCTGCGTGACGATCGCGCGCGCCAACCCGGCCCGCTTGCGCATGCCGCCGCTGAGCTGGGCGGGCTGCACCGCGGCCGCATCGGCCAGACCGACCCACCCCAACGCCTCCCGGGCGCGGTCCTCGCGTTCGCTGGCGCTCAACTCGGTGAGTTGCTCCAGCGGGAGCAGCACGTTGTCGAGCACGCTCATGGACGACCACAGGGCGGCGCTCTGGAACAGCACCCCGAATTGCTTGCGGATGCGGGTGCGTTCCTGCTCGTCGGCCTGCCAGTAGTCGCACCCGTCGTAGGCGATGTGGCCCGCGGCGGGCTCCAGCAGCCCGATCATGTGGCGCAGCAAGGTGCTCTTGCCGCAGCCACTGCCCCCCATGATGGCGAAGATCACACCGGGCGCGACGTCGAAGCTCACGTGCGACTGGATCAGCCGCTCGCCAAAGCGCATGCACAGGTCCTCGACTTGAACCAGCGGGGCACCCATGCTCAAACCCCGAGCGCGTTGGCGCAGACGGCGAACACGGCATCCAGCGCAATGACCCCGACGATGCCGGTGACCACGGCACGGGTTGCTGCCATGCCCACCCCCGCGGCATGGCGCGGTGCGTTCAGACCGTGAAAGCAGCCTGCCAGCGCCACCAGCAGCCCGAACACCACGGCCTTGCTGAAGCCCAGTGCCAAGTGCGTGCCCTGCAGCACCATGAGGCTGCGGTCCAGATAGGCTTGGGGCGCCAGCTGCAGCATGCCCCAGCCGACCAGAAAGCCGCCCAGGAAGCCGGCGGCACAGCCGTAGGCGTACAACAGCGGCATCATCACCAACAGAGCCAGTACGCGCGGCACCACCAAGTGGTCCATGGCAGGCAAGCCGAGCACTTGCAGCGCGTCGATCTCTTCGTTGGCGTGCATGGTGGCCAGCTCCGAGGCAAAGGCCGCCCCAGTGCGCCCACACATGACCACGGCGGTGATGACAGCGCCCATTTCGCGCGCCACGGCGATCGCGACGAGGTCCGCCACGAAGATGCCCGCACCGAACTTGACGAGTTGCACCGCTCCGACAAACGCCAGGATGGCGCCTACCAGCAGGTTCACTACCAGGACGATGGGCAGGGCGCGGGCGCTGCTGTCCGCGAGCACCCGTGCGAAATCGGCCTTGCGAAAGCGCCAGCGGCGCGGCAGTCCGTGCGCGATGGCCAACAACGCTTCGCCAAGAAAGGCCAGCGGGGCCAGTAGGCTGCCGAGGCCGGCATTCGGGGGCGAACTCATGCCCCGGCCTCATGAGCCTTCAGGGTCGCCTGCACCCAGGATGGCACCACCACCGCCAGAGGCCACCAGGCCAGGGCATCGGCGATGCGAAGCTGCCAGCAAGAAGCGTCGCTTTCCAGTGAGCGCATGACAGGCAGTTCCCGCCCCGTCAGCACGTCGTACCAGGTCGGGTCGGCGTCATGCGAGGCCTGTTCTGCCAGGACCGGCCAACGCAGCGTGTCGCCATCAGCCCATGGCGAGCCCCCGGTCCTCAGTCCCATGCGAGACGAAAGTACCACGCAGACTCCGTCGCCCGGGAGGTGACGCATGAAGGCGACGAGCGCGTCGGCACCGGGGCCCTCCGCGGCCAGGGGGCGATAGTCGCCGAGTTCGAACAGCCGCGGATGCCGCTGTCGCAGGGAAAGCAGCCGCCAGGTGGCCGCCATCTTGATGTGGCTGTCGGCCGGGTGACGCAGCCACTGCAGGGCGACATGCTCCTCCAGGGCGCCGTGTACGTAGGCGGCCTGCACGCTCGAGAGCAGGTGTGCCATGGCTGCGAAGTCCACGGGGCGGCGGTTGTCCGGGTCGACCAGGTTGAACTGCCAGCACTCACAGCCCTGGTAAAGATCGGGCACGCCGGGAACCGTGAACTTGAGCAGCACCTGGTTGAGGCCGTTGGCCACGCCCTGGCGGGCCACGGGCTCGATGAAAGACTGCAGGTCCGTCAGGAAGGGGTTGGGATCGAGCGTGCTCAGCAAGCGCTCGATGAACCGCGCCAGGTGGGCTTCATAGGCAAGATCCGGGTTGATCCAGCTGGTGTGGAGCTTGGCTTCGCGAACGGCCTTGAGCATGTAGCTCTGGATGCGCTCGCGCAAGGCCTCGAGTTCGGACTGGTCGGGCTGGGTCAGCGGCCAGATGCCGACGAGGGTTTGGTAAAACAGGTACTCGTCTTCCGGCTCGACCACGATGTCCATGCGTTCGGTCAGTGGCTTGTTGAGCGCCTGCCATCGCGTGAGGGCCGCGGCCCAGGCCTGCGGCATCTCCGAGAGCACACTCAGCCGGGCTCGCACGTCTTCTGACCGCTTGCTGTCGTGGGTGGAGGTGGCGACCATGGCGTGCGGCGTATGACGCAAGCGCATCAGGTTGGCCGCGTGGAAGGCCGCGACCGACACGCCGTAGCGCCGAGGGTCTCCCCCCACCTCGTTGAGCGAGAGTAGGCGGTGATACCGGTAGAACGCGGTGTCTTCCATCGCCTTGGCCATCACCGGGGCCGTGAACTGCTGCCAGCGACGGATGAAGGCATACATCGCCTTGCGGCGGGCCTCGTTGTCCTCCTCGGCGGCGTGCAGCAGCACGTCCTGAATGAAGTCGATGGCGCTGACCTCGGACGCCGGGCTGTGGCGCCTTGCCTCGGCGCAGGCCCAGTTCACGTGACGTTCGTCCACGGTGCTGACGCCTTGCTCCCCGATGTAAGTGCGGTAGACCGGATGACCCACTGCGACCTCGGTGAGCGCCTCGCGCAGGCGTTTGCGGGTGAAGTCGCAGGTGCGCCGGTCCATCGTTGCCACGCGGTGCAAGGCCTCTGTCAGGATCTGGAGGTCGCTGGCGAGCGAGGTGGACATGATGAGGCGCTTCGCGTCCTGCAGGATGCGGTCGAAGTCGGGGATCTGCCGGACAAAACCGGCATAGGCGGCATTCATCTCCGCCTCCTGGCTGGCATCGATGAACAGGCCGTTGACCAGATTGGCGAAGCGGTAACCCGTGCCGCCGTGAACCGGCCAGTCTGGCGGGATGCGTTCGTGTTCGGCCAGGATCTTTTCCACGGCGATGTAAAGGGCACGCGGCTGCACATCCCGGGCCACCTGCATGGCGACATGTCGCGACTGCAGCTGCACGAAGTAGGCCTGAGGATCGCTCAGGCCATCGGGGTGGTCGATCCGCAGCCCCTGCACCAGGCCTTCGTCCACCCATTGCATCACCGTCTGATGGGTCAGTTCGAAGACGGACTCGTCCTCCATCCGCACCGCGGCCAGCGTGCTCACGTCGAAGAAGCGTCGGTAGTTCACATCGTCGCCGGCCACCCGCCAGAAGGCGAGGCGATAGGCCTGGCGGCGCAGGAGCGCATCGAGTCCGTCCAGCGAGCTTGCGTTGCCTGGTTGTCCATTGAGCTGCAGGACCGCACCGTGCACCCACAACCGGATCCACTCGTGCGAGCGATGCAGTTCGGCGAGCTGCTGCTTCAGCAAGACCTTGTCGCGCTGGCGGCGCGCACGGTCGCCTTCGTCGGCGGTGTTGCGGTCAGGTAGCTGCCCCAATGCATCGAGCAGGGACTGCACGGCAAGCAGGATGCGCGCGCTGTCGTCGCCCGGCACGGGGGCAGCCGCACCCAGGATGGCGGGATAGTCTCGAGGGTCGATCGGGAAACGGTGCGCATGATAGTGAACCGCGAATTCGCCGCTGTCAGGGTCGAACGCCAGTTTCAGTTCACCCGCCTCCAGCACGCGGCCATAGTGGTCCCCCAGCACCGGCAGCAGCACGCGGCCCCGCAGTTCAGGCTCGGGCGGATGCCACTCGATGTCGAAAGTGCGGGCATGCACCGAGGCCGGACCGCACTCGAGCACGTCGAGCCACCACCGGTTGTCCGCTTCGAGCACGCCCATGTGGTTGGGCACGATGTCGAGCAACTGCC